>FR887340.1:7379-8315 GCA_000436755.1 Clostridium sp. CAG:253
AAAGATGTATATGTAGTTGGAAATATCGGTTATCCGTATACGGAGTATGCTGCCCAAATGACGGAAAAATCGGTGACAGTAGCGGAAGTAAGCAGTTTCCAGCTGGAGACAATAAATAAATTTCATCCTCAGATAAGTGCGATTCTTAACATCACACCGGATCATTTGAACAGACATCATACAATGGAATGTTATGTTGAGGCTAAAGCAAGAATTGCAAAAAATCAGAATAAAGACGAGATTTGTGTTCTGAATTATGAAGATGAATATCTTAAGAAAATTGCAAAGGATATACCGGCAAAGATATTCTGGTTTAGCAGTGAGCATGAACTTAAAGAGGGTATTTGGCTTGACGGTGAAAAGATTATGTACTGTGACGGCGAGGAACAGGAGCCTGTCATGGTATGTACAATACATGATATGAAGCTTTTAGGTAAGCACAATTATGAGAATGTAATGGCAGCGGTAGCAATTGCCATGCATGCGGGAGTGCCGATAGACTGCATAAGAAAAGCAGTTAAAGAGTTTAATGCCGTTGAGCACAGAATTGAATATGTAAGGGAAGTAAATGGTGTTAAATATTACAATGATTCTAAGGGAACAAATCCTGACGCTGCGATTAAAGCGGTTGAAGCGATGGTAAGACCTACTATAGTAATCGGAGGAGGTTACGATAAAGATTCATCATATGATGAGTGGATAGCTTCTTTTGGAGATAAGGTAAAAGCACTTGTGCTTCTTGGTCAGACAAAGGATAAAATTGCCGCTGCAGCCAAAAAAGCAGGTTTTGCAAATATAATAATGACTGAGTCTTTAGAGGAGGCTGTAAAAGTGAGCAGTGAGCAGGCCAAATCAGGAGATGCTGTTTTATTATCTCCGGCCTGTGCAAGCTGGGGTATGTTTAAAAATTTTGAAGAGAGAGGTGACCTGTTTAAG
>FR887340.1:8423-14751 GCA_000436755.1 Clostridium sp. CAG:253
CTGACATTAGGAATTGCAATTTTCGGTGTCTGTATGATAAACAGCGCGGGAATATATAATGCACTATTGCTTGGAGCACCGCTTAGATTTGTCAAGTCACAGATTGCAGGGCTTTTGGCGGGATGTGCTATGATGATATTTGTGGCGGCTTTTGATTACCATATCTTAATAAGGAATGTTTTCGGTAAAAACGGAAATATAAAGGTCGTTCATATTTTATATGCTGTCGCACTTATCATGCAGGTAGGCACTTATCATGCAGGTAGCGGTTCTGTTTATCGGTGTTGATTATAACGGTGCGAGAAGATGGCTGAAGTTTGGATTTATCCAATTTCAGCCGTCGGAGATAACCAAGATTGTAGTTATTATTTTTATATCGTATGTCGCATACATAAACAGAAGTATTTTTGATACATTTAGGGGATTTTTGCGAGTAATGTTATTTATTGCTCCGTTGATTGCCGTTATAGCAAAGGAAAATTTGAGTTCAGCAATAGTTGTTGCCGGGATAAGCGTTGGAATGTGTTTTATAGCAAGCAATAAAAACGGATATTTTATCGTATGTGTAATAGCTATGATAGCTGCGGCATCGTTGTATATAATTTTCGGAGACCCTTTCAGAATGGAAAGAATACAGATATGGCTTAATGTTGAAACAAATGAAAATGCTCATCAGATAAAACAGGGTTTGTATGCTATTGCTACCGGAGGCTTGTTTGGAAACGGAGTAGGAAACAGTGTACAAAAACTGGGGTATATACCTGAGGCATATAATGATATGATATTCTCAGTTATATGTGAGGAACTTGGAGTTGTCGGTGCGACGGTTTTGATAATTGCGTTTATTGTATTGTTCTGGAAAGTCATCCGCATCGGTTACGGTGCATCGGATATTTTCGGGACTATGTTGTGTTCGGGTGTTATGCTGCAGCTTTCAATACAGGTTGTCATAAATGTTGCGGTTGTCACAAACTCTATACCGTCAACAGGTATTCCGCTTCCATTTATAAGTTATGGAGGAACATCTGCTATGATAATGATGGCAGAGATGGGGATAGTTCTTGGTGTTTCAAAAAGAGAAAAGAGGTTAAACTGTTTATGAGGATACTGAAACGTTTCATTATATTTATATGTGTTTTGGCAGCTTTGATATTTGGATTATATTTTGCATTTCATATAAATACAATTGAAATAGAAGGAGACAGTACATATTCTGATGCTGAAATAGAAAAGAGCGTATTTAGCAGAAAATTTTCAGATAATGAACTTGTATTCAGATTGTACAATAAAATATACGGGATAAATAAACTTCCGCTCATTGAGGACATAGATGTAAAATATACAGACCGCAATTCTGTATTGCTTCATGTGTATGAAAAGAAAGTAAGCGGCTGTATAAAATATATGGGACAGTATGTTTATTTTGACAAAGACGGAATAGTATTGCAGAGTTTATCGGAGCACAAAGAAGGAGTTCCTATGGTTACAGGCATAAAGTTCGGTGATTTTTCCATAGGAGAGGCATTCAGTGTAGAAGATGAAAAACTTTTTTCTAAAATAATGAACATATCACAGCTTATAAGTCATTATAAAATTGATGTATCAAGAATACATTCAAGCACAGACGGAATTATATTATATTCAGGAAAAGTCAGAGTTTATCTTGGAAAGAAAAATATGTATGATGACCAGCTGGCAGCGTTGTCATCAGTATTAAAAACGACAGAAAAGAAAAATTTAAAAGGCAGCATAGACATGTCTGATTATCAGTCAGGCGATAAAATTGTATTAAAAACAAATAATTAAATAAAAAGATTAAAAGAACAAATTTTCTCTTGATTATTCAAAGGTTAATGGGTATTATATAAATTAGGGAAATTTGTGAGTAGATTAAGGAGGAGCAGCGTTGTTAGAAATAAAAACAAATGATTCAGAAATAACCGCTAAAATTGTTGTAGTTGGTGTTGGCGGAGGCGGAAATAACGCCGTAAACAGAATGATACAAGAGGGAATGAAGGGCGTTGAGTTTATATGCATAAATACAGATAAGCAGCATCTCTTAAATTGTAATTCTGCAACATGTCTGCAGATTGGAGAAAAATTAACAAAAGGACTTGGTGCCGGTGCTAATCCTGAGGTTGGCAAGGCAGCTGCTGAGGAAAATCGTGAAGATATAACAGAAATGATAAAAGGCGCAGATATGGTCTTTGTAACTTGCGGAATGGGTGGCGGAACAGGAACAGGAGCTGCTCCTGCTGTCGCAGAAATATCAAAAGAACTTGGTATACTTACAGTAGGAATTGTGACAAAACCATTTAAATTTGAAGCAAGAAGCCGTATGAATAATGCGATTGCAGGCATTGAGAATCTTAAAAACAGCGTAGATACTCTTATAGTTATACCTAATGATAAACTTTTGGAGATAGTTGACAGAAGAACATCTATGCAGGATGCGTTAAGCAAAGCTGATGAGGTGCTTCAGCAGGGTGTTCAGGGTATTACAGATCTTATCAATGTTCCGGGACTTATCAATCTTGACTTTGCAGATGTGCAGACGGTTATGAAAGATAAGGGAGTTGCTCACATCGGAATCGGAACAGGAACAGGCGATGACAAATGTCTTGAAGCTGTTAAGCAGGCTATATCAAGTCCTCTTCTTGAGACAACGATAGAGGGTGCATCAGATGTAATTATAAATATTGCAGGAGATGTAGGACTTTTAGAGGCAAGTGAAGCAGCATCGTACATAGAGGAGCTTACAGGAGAAAACAGCAATATTATATTTGGTGTAAGTGATGGAACAGGTGATGATTCTGTAAAGATAACTGTTATAGCTACAGGTCTTGATGAGGATAATACAGAACAGCAGGCACAGGCATCAAAGTCTCCTTCTTTTATCAGACAGACACAGACGCCTAAGACTAACTTTCCGACAAGAGAGGGGCAGATAGCATCACCGGCTAAGAAAGTTAATGCTCAGGCACCGGAGGATTTTGCAAAACAGCAGAATGTGCAGTCAGTGACAAGACAGAGTGTACAGCCTCAGCCATCTGTTTCTTATACAAGAGGAAATGAAGATGGTGGAATTAAGATACCTGAATTTTTACAGAGAAAAAAGTAAAAGTATTATAGTGATAAAGAAAATCCGGACAGGTAGTTTTGTTCGGATTTTTCACTTTATTGTCGGTGTTTGCAGGATTGCGAAAATTGCACAGCAATGAAGCAATCCGTGGCATTATTTGGATAGGAAAGAGAGAGTATGTATAGTCAGGAAGATTTAAAAAAATTGAGAGTTACAATGATGATAAAAGTTCTTCTTATATTTGGAGGAATTATTTTTATGCAGCTTATTGCATATATGCTTTGTGTGCTTGGATATGTTGCTTACGGAATGATGCGCGGCGGTGATTATGCAAGGCTGCTTGCGGAAGTGACAATATTAGGGCAGACTTCACAGACAAATATAATGTTAGCCATCTCGGCGGTCAGTGCCATATTATCGTTTATATGGTGTGGAGTGCTCTATATAAAATCAAGCTGGCGCAGTGAACATGTTGATTATGGACAGGTATTTTCGATAAAAAATGTATTATGCATTTTATGTATCGGAAGCGGATGCTGTATATTGTTAACTTTTTTGCTGAGTTTATTAACAGCGGTATTTCCGCAGGCTTTTCAAAATTACACAAAACTTATGTCTAATTTTGAGAGTGGGAATATGATTTTAACATTAGGTTATGCAGTTCTCATAGGACCTGTATCAGAGGAAATGATATTTAGAGGTGCAATTTTTGACAGGGTATATACGGCATTTCCGTTTTGGAAGGCGAACATTATTCAGGCGGTGTTGTTTGGTGTATATCATATGAATATTGTTCAGGGATTGTATGCTTTTTGTCTGGGAATGGTTTTAGGGATTATAGTTAAAGCTACCGGCAGTATATTGTGTTCTATGATTACACATATAACATTTAACGGTACAAGCTATCTGCTGCCTGTTATACTTGGAACAGGAGCAGCATGGGTTAATATAATAGTTTTGATAATTGCGTTGTTTTTGATCGCAGCGGGAATTTTTGGAATAAAGTTTTTAATGCGTTCCTTAAATTGATATGTTACAATTAACCATAATTATAAATTGTATAGGAAGGAAGATTAGATTATGAAGTGGTACGATGAAGCAGTATTTTATCATATATATCCATTGGGACTTTGCGGATGCAAAAAGGAAAATGATGGTGTACGGGAAGAACATTTTGAAAAACTCACCAAATGGGCAGAGCATGCAAAGAAAATTGGGTGCACAGCTATATATATAGGTCCTTTGTTTGAATCTGAGGGACATGGTTATGAGACAACAGATTACAGGAAAGTTGACTGCCGTCTTGGAACAAATGAAGATTTTAAAAAATATGTCAGATATTGTCATGAAAATGGTCTGCATGTGATTGTAGACGGTGTTTTTAATCATGTGGGAAGAACTTTTTTTGCTTTTCGGGATTTGCTTCAAAATCGCGAAAATTCAGTGTACAGAGATTGGTTCTGCAATGTGAATTTCGGAGGCAATAATGAGTATAATGACGGCTTTTCCTATGATAACTGGGGAGGCTACAATCTGTTAGTAAAGTTAAATCAGAGAAATCCGAAAGTTAAATCATATTTATTTGAATCAATAAAACTCTGGGTTGATGAGTTTGATATAGACGGCATACGTCTTGATGCTGCAGATGTACTTGATTTTGATTTTATGAAAGAACTCAGAAGTTTTACAAGAAATTTAAAAGAAGATTTCTGGCTTATGGGTGAAGTAATACATGGTGATTACAGCAGATGGGCAAACAGTGATATGCTTGACAGCGTTACAAATTATGAACTGCATAAAGGACTTTATTCAGGTCACAATGACCATAATTATTTCGAGATTGCCCATTCGGTAAAGAGACTTCTAGGAATATGCGGTGATACAAGATTGTACACATTTGTTGATAATCACGATGTTGAACGTATATATTCAAAGGTAAATAATAAAGAACATCTTTACAATATTTATATATTGCTGTACACTCTTTACGGCATTCCTTCCATTTATTATGGCTCAGAATTTGCGATTGAAGGAAAAAAAGAAAGTGGTTCTGACTGGAATCTTCGTCCTTGTCTTGAACTTGATGATTTTAAAGATGCATATGAAAATAATGCCATAACTAAATTGTGCATACAGTTAGGAAAGTTGAAAAAAGATTATACAGAACTTAGTGCGGGCGGATATGAGGAATTGCTGCTTACTAACAGACAATTTGCATATTCAAGAAATTATAATGGAAAAGTTATTGTCATAGCTCTGAATAATGATGATAATGAGACAGAGCTTACGATAAATCCTCATGTGGCATGCAATGAAGCAAAAATAATACTTGACGGAAGTGTTGAAGATAAAAATGAGAGCGTGGACTGTAGAGTTGAAAACGGAAATGTCATTGTAAAACTTCCGGCAAATTATGGAACTATAATAGAATTATCATAGTTACTGACCACTAAATTATAATAACATTAAAATGAAAGCTGAGGTAAACGACAGATGAATTACGATACAATAAAAGAGGAAATTAAAAATATTGATATTACATTGCCGCCGCCACAGGAAGAACCGGAAAGACAATATTATTTTATAAAAAAGATGCAGCACTGGATGGAAGAAAAAAAAGCAGAAAAGGGCAGAGAGCTTACATGCTGTGTAAATACATTCGGCTGCCAGATGAATGCGAGGGATTCGGAGAAGATAATAGGAATCCTCATGACCATAGGATATAAGGTTGTGGAGGATGAAGATGCTGACCTTGTCATATTTAACACATGTACTGTAAGAGAAAATGCAAATCTTAAAGTGTATGGACGGCTTGGACAGTTAAAGAAATATAAAAATAAAAATCCGGAAATGATTACAATGCTCTGCGGCTGCATGATGCAGGAGGAGAGCGTTGTTGAAAAAATAAAGAAAAGTTACAGAAATGTTGATGTTATATTTGGAACACATAATATATTTAAATTTGCTGAACTTCTCTCAATGAAAGTGCTTGACAGAGCTGACAACAAAAAAATGATAATTGATGTATGGAAAGATACGACGGAGATTGTTGAGGAACTTCCGGTTGAGAGAAAATATCATTTTAAGAGCGGCGTAAATATAATGTTTGGCTGCAACAACTTCTGCAGTTATTGTATTGTTCCATATGTAAGAGGAAGAGAGAGAAGCAGAGAACCTGAGGATATCATAGCTGAGATAGAATGTCTTGTAAAAGACGGCGTTGTCGAAATCATGCTTTTGGGACAG
>FR887340.1:14756-15237 GCA_000436755.1 Clostridium sp. CAG:253
ATCATGCTTTTGGGACAGAATGTCAACTCTTACGGCAAGAATTTGGAAAATCCGATTTCATTTACTGAGCTTTTAAGAAGAGTTGAGAAGATAGATGGATTGAAGCGAATAAGATTTATGACATCGCATCCAAAGGATTTGTCGGATGAACTTATTGAGTATCTCGGTGAGTCGAAGAAAGTATGTAAGCAGATGCATCTTCCGCTTCAGTCAGGAAGTGACAGGCTTTTACAAAAAATGAACAGACATTACACAAAGGAAGGTTATCTTACACTGGTTGAAAAGATAAGAAAAGCTGTACCTGACATAGCACTTTCTACAGATATAATAGTTGGATTTCCGGGAGAGACGGAAGAGGATTTTGAAGAAACCATGGATGTGGTAGAAAAAGTTAAATATGACAGTGCGTTTACATTTATATACAGTAAGCGAACAGGGACACCGGCGGCTGCTATGGAAGAACAGATTGACGAGGCGGTTG
>FR887340.1:15244-24134 GCA_000436755.1 Clostridium sp. CAG:253
AGATTGACGAGGCGGTTGTTAAAGAAAGATTTGACAGACTTTTAGCAAGAGTTCAGGATATTGCCGCTGAGAAAGCTGCTGCTGATACAGGCAAGGTTCAGGATGTTCTCGTCGAAGAGATAAATGACCATGACAGTTCACTTGTGACAGGAAGGACAAGCAAAAATTATCTTGTTCACTTTAAAGGAGACGAGTCACTTATAGGAAGTATAGTTTCTGTTAAATTATGTGAGAGCAAAGGATTTTATTATATAGGTGAAATGGTTAAATAGCAATTAAAAAAATATTGTTATAAAAAAGGAAATATAAATTTTGTGTCGAATAACTAACATAGAGGGTTTTAGCATTTGAAGTGCTTGACATATGTTAGTTATTTGTATGATGGGAGGTTTAATTGCTATGTATTATACAGAGGAACAGATTGAAGAAGTGCGTTCCAAGAGTGATATCGTCCAGATTATAGGGCGTTATGTAAATTTGAAACGAACAGGAAGCAGTTATGTCGGATTGTGTCCTTTTCATAGTGAGAAATCGCCATCATTTAACGTAAGTCCGTCAAGACAGATGTATAAGTGTTTTGGATGTGGTGTCGCAGGAAATGTAATAACATTTATCATGGAGTACGAGAATTATACTTTCCCGGAAGCTATGGAATTTTTGGCAGAGCAGGCAGGCGTTACTATTTCAAAAAGTGAACTGTCCCCTGAAATGAAAAGAGAAAAGAATTTAAGAACAGAGCTTGTACAGATAAATGCCAAAGCAGCATCATATTATTATGCCAAACTTAAGTCACCGGCGGGAAAGACAGGATATGAATATTTTTTGTCGAGAGGTTTATCGGAAGAAACCATAAGACATTTTGGTCTTGGATATGCCGGACAGGGCGGCAGTGAACTGTACCGGTATTTGAAAAACCAGGGGTATGCAGACCAGGTACTTAAGGAAACAGGGCTTTTTAAGATGGACGAGCGTGGTGTTTACGATAAGTTCTGGAACAGGGTTATGTTTCCAATAATGGATATCAACAACAGAGTTATAGGTTTTGGCGGCAGAGTTATGGGTGATGCCAAACCAAAATATCTTAATTCCCCGGAGACAAAGCTGTTTAATAAGAGTAAGAATTTGTTTGGATTAAATTATGCGAAACTTGGAAAAAAGAAAAATATAATTCTTTGTGAAGGTTATATGGATGTTATAGCCATGCATCAGGCAGGATTTACAAATGCCGTAGCATCACTTGGAACAGCGTTTACATCGGAACAGGCGGTTATTTTAAGAAGATATACCGATGAAGTTCTGCTGACTTATGACAGTGATCAGGCAGGTGTAAAAGCTGCACTTAGAGCCATTCCTATGCTTAGGGATGCAGGCATAAACGCACGAATTGTGCATATGGAACCTTACAAAGACCCTGATGAATTTATAAAGGGGCTTGGAAGTGAAGAATTTGAAAAGAGAATGGCTGAAGCGCAGAATGCTTTCCTGTTTGAGATAGATGTACTTAGAAAAAGTTATGATATAAGTGACCCTGAACAAAAAACGAAATTTGATCACGAAATGGCTGCAAAGCTGTTGGTTTTTGAAGATAAGGTTCAAAGGGATAATTATATCGAAACATTGTCTGCAAAGTATTCAATAAAAAAAGAAGATTTGCGTGGACTTGTCATAAAAAGTGCAAACAGAATTCCAGCTAATAAGGGAAACGCCAATGTCCACAGTGAAGGCTATAATAGAAATATAAAAAAAGTAAAGGAAAGCGGCATAGAACACTCGTATAAATTGCTGCTCTCATGGCTTGCGGATGAACCAAATCTTTTTGATGACGTGAGTAAAATTATAAATAAAGATGATTTTGAGGAAGAACCTTACAGAAAAGCTGCAGCTTTATTATATGAGCAGTTTGAGAACGGAGAAGTTATTCCGGCAAGGATAATAAATTATTTTGAAGAAGCAGATGAACAAAAAGCAATAGCAGATATATTTCAGACGACATTTAAAGTTAAAATGGAAAAAGATGACATGGAAAAGGCTTTAAATGAAATTGTATATAAAATAAAAAAATACAGTATAGACAAGAAACTGAAAAATATGACAGATATAAACAATCTTCAAAATTTGATGATTGAGAAAAATAAACTTCAGAATAGAGAGAAAATGCATATTTCTCTAAAAGATGGTTAGAGTATAAACGAAGTCATTATATGATGTAGAGACAAAATATTGTTTAGTGTCAGACAAGACATCATTGTTTAAAGTGACAGGTTTTTTACATAAAAGAAAGGATGGAACGATATGGCAACAGAGAAGAAACCGGCTAAGAGTACAGGAAAAAAATCTGCATCAAAAAAAGCAGAAGAAAGAAATATCGAGGAAGAAAAGAAGAAATTTCATGAAAAGCTGATTGCACTTAAAGAACTTGCAAAGAGCAAAAAGAATGTTTTGGAGCTTGGAGAAATCAACAATTTTCTTGCAGATATCCAGCTTGACGAAGAAAAAACCGAAAAGGTTATTGACCTGCTTGAGGCAAGTGGTGTCGACGTGCTTAGAATTTCAGATGATAAGGATGATGCCGATGATGATGCACTTATTCTTGAACTTGAGGAAAGCGGAGAAGTTCCGGATGAGGATGAAATTGAGAATATCGACCTTTCAGTGCCGGATGGTGTAAGTATTGATGACCCGGTTCGTATGTATTTAAAAGAGATAGGAAAAGTTCCGCTTCTTTCGGCTGACGAAGAGGTAGAGCTTGCACAGCGAATGGAAAAAGGTGATATAGAAGCTAAGAAAAAACTTGCCGAGGCAAACTTACGACTTGTTGTAAGTATTGCAAAACGCTATGTGGGAAGAGGAATGTTATTCCTCGACCTTATCCAGGAGGGTAATCTTGGTCTTATAAAGGCAGTTGAAAAGTTCGACTATAAAAAAGGATATAAATTCAGTACCTATGCAACATGGTGGATTCGTCAGGCGATAACGAGAGCAATTGCCGATCAGGCAAGAACAATCCGTATTCCGGTGCATATGGTTGAGACAATAAACAAATATGTGAGAGTTCAGAGACAGCTTTTGCAGGAACTTGGAAGGGAACCACAGCCTGAAGAGATTGCAAAGCAGATGAACATGCCTGTAGACAGAGTGCGTGAGATTCAGAAAATATCCCTTGAACCGGTTTCTCTTGAAACTCCTATCGGTGAGGAGGAAGACAGCCATCTTGGAGACTTTATCCAGGATGATAATGTTCCTGTACCGGCAGAGGCAGCAGCATTTACACTTCTTAGAGAGCAGCTTGACGAGGTGCTTGGAACTCTTACAGAAAGAGAACAGAAGGTTCTTAAACTTCGTTTTGGGCTTGAGGATGGAAGAGCGAGAACTCTTGAGGAAGTCGGAAAAGAGTTTAAGGTAACAAGAGAGCGTATACGTCAGATAGAAGCAAAAGCACTTAGAAAATTAAGACATCCAAGCCGCAGCCGCAAATTAAAGGATTATCTTGAGTAAGGTAAAGCTTTCAAAGAGACTTGAAGTGGTTGCATCATCCGTAGGTTCTGGCGGAACAGTCGCTGATATAGGATGTGACCACGGTTTTACTTCCATCTATCTGACTGAAAATAAAATGGCAAAATGCGGGATTGCCATGGATATAAACAAAGGTCCTTTAGAAAAGGCAAAAATTCATATAGAGCAGGCAGGTCTTAAAGATAAGATTGAAACAAGATTATCGAATGGTCTGGATAAACTTGAAATAGGGGAGGCAGATACGATTCTTATAAGCGGAATGGGCGGTGCACTGATAACAGAGATTCTTACAAAAGAAAAAGATAAGACTCTTAGTGCAAAGGAACTTGTTTTATCGCCTCAGTCAGAAATATATCTTGTAAGAAAATGTCTGCATGAACTTGGATTTTTCATTCAGTGTGAAAAAATGGTCTTTGATATGGGAAAATATTATGTGGTTATAAGAGCTTTGAGAAAAGATGTGTCAGTAAAATCAGAGCTTGGTTTGGAAAAATGCAGTGAAGTGTCCGATGCAGAAATGTATGACGAAGCAGATTATGTATACGGCAGGTATCTTATTGAAAATAAAGACAAAGTTTTTTGTGAATTTCTTGAAAAAGAAAGAAAACGCATGGAGAGAGTAATTGATGCATTAAAGAGAAACGGAATGTCAGAAACAGAAATTGGTAAACAAAAGATATCTTCTGAATATAATTTATTGAGGCAGACTTTGTTAAGAATGCATTGACATAAATAGGGGGACTATAATGGTTAAAGTTACTGTATGTGGTATAACTAAAGAATATAAAGACGGAATTACATATAGAGAGGTTTCAGAGGATTTCAGGGATAATTATAAATATGATATTATTTTAGCAAAAGAGGGCGCAAAACTGATTGAACTGAATAAGACAATAAAATCTGACTGTGAAATTGATTTTGTGGATGTTTCAGATTCAAACGGACATAAAACCTATGTAAGAGGTGTAAGTATTCTTATGCTTGATGCATTTTATTCCGTATGTGAAGGAATGCCGCTTGGGAATGTATTTATAAAATATATGATAGGTGACAGCTGTTATTGTGAGGCAGAGGGAATAGAAATCACGGATGAAATTTTGACAGAGATTGAAGAAAAAATGCATGAGCTTGTTGAAAGAGACATCAGGTTTGAAAAGCGTATAGTCAGCACCGCTGAAGCAATGGAGATTTTTGAAAAACATAAGATGTTTGACAAGAAAAAATTGTTTGAGTACAGGAGAGTATCTACTGCAAATATTTATTCACTTGACGGATTTGAGGACTATTACTATGGTTATATGCCGGCAAGTACAGGAATTCTCAAATATTTTACTATAGAAAAGTACAATGATGGTTTTATGGTAAATATGCCTAATAAAAATACGCCTGTTGAAGTGAAAAAGCATATTCCGAGTCCTAAGCTGTTTAAAACACTTCAGGAAGCAGGAAATTGGGGTAAAATGGTTGATGTAAGCACAGTGGGAGCGTTAAATGAGGTTATTGCAAACGGTGGAGCATCAAATCTTATTCTTGTTCAGGAAGCTTTGCAGGAAAAGAAAATAGCTAAGATAGCTGAAAAGATAGCTGAGGACAGCAGCAGAAAATTTGTTATGATAGCGGGACCGTCATCATCGGGCAAGACTTCGTTTTCACACAGATTAGCTATACAGCTTCGCACATTTGGCATAACACCACATCCTATATCACTTGATAATTATTTCAAGAACAGAGCTGATACACCGAAAGATGAAAATGGTAATTACGATTTTGAATGTCTTGAAGCAATAGATGTTGAACAGTTCAACAAAGATATGACTGCACTTTTGGCGGGAGAAACGGTTCAGATGCCTGTATTTAACTTCCTGACGGGACAGAGGGAATACAAAGGTGATTTTTTAAAGCTTGGCAGGGATGATATACTTGTACTTGAGGGCATTCACGGTTTAAATGATAAGCTTTCGTATTCACTTCCGAAAGAAAGCAAGTTTAAGATTTACATAAGTGCGCTTACACAGTTAAATATTGATGAACATAACAGAATTTCAACAACTGATGGCAGACTTATCAGAAGGATGGTAAGAGATGCAAGAACAAGGGGAGCATCCGCAGCAAAGACAATTTCAATGTGGCCTTCCGTAAGAAGGGGTGAAGACAAATACATATTCCCATTTCAGGAGGAAGCAGATGTTATGTTTAACTCGGCACTTATATATGAACTCGCTGTATTAAAGCCATATGCAGAGGCTGTTTTATTTGGAATACCAAAGGATGCACCGGAGTATATAGAAGCAAAGAGATTGTTAAAGTTTCTTGATTACTTCCTGACAGTAAGCAGTGAGGGGATACCTAAGAACTCACTTATGCGTGAGTTTGTTGGCGGCAGCGTTTTTAATGTTTAAATTTAGAATGTATTTGCAAAACTAAATGTACATTGTGTATAATGCAAAGATATTGAAAGTTTGGCAAATGCTTATCTGATATAGGATAAAGGATAAATGACAGAAAGGAAATGACTTGATATGGCAAAAATAATTGACGGAAAGAAGATTTCACAGGAAATAAAGGATGAGTTAAAGGAGAGAGTGGCTGCGCTTAAAGAAAAAGGTGTTGAGGTTACACTTGCTGTTATCCAGGTGGGCAGCAATCCGGCATCTACAGTTTATGTAGGAAACAAGAAGAAAGCATGTGCATATGTTGGAATAAAATCTTTGGCATATGAACTCCCTGAGGAGACGACAGAGGCAGAACTTCTTGAACTTGTGGAGAAATTAAATAAAGATGATTCAGTAAACGGCATTCTTGTACAGCTTCCACTTCCTAAACATATTGATGAAGATAAGGTTATAAAGACTATCTCACCTGAGAAAGATGTTGACGGATTTCATCCTGAGAGTGTCGGCAAATTGAGCATAGGACAGAAAGGTTTTGTTTCATGCACACCGGCAGGAATTATTCAGCTTTTAAAGCGTTCTGACATAGAAATTGACGGAAAAGAATGTGTTATCATAGGAAGAAGTAATATCGTAGGAAAACCTATGGCTATGCTTTTGCTTAGAGAGAATGGAACAGTGACAATCACTCATTCCCATACAAAGGATTTAAAAGAAGTAACAAGACGTGCAGATATACTTATTGTTGCAATAGGCAGAACTAAATTTGTCACTGCAGATTATATAAAAGAAGGCGCTGTTGTAATTGATGTCGGAATGGACAGAGATGAAAACGGAAAACTTTGCGGTGATGTGGACTTTGCAGATGTTGAGCCTAAGGCGGGTGCGATTACTCCTGTTCCGGGCGGCGTAGGCCCTATGACTATCGCAATGCTTATGCACAATTGCGTGAGTTCAGTTGAAAAATAAATAAAAACAGAAAAGAGGAAAATTGTGAATATATATTTTGTATCACTGGGGTGTGATAAAAACCTTGTAGACAGCGAGATGATGATTACATCTCTTAGAAAAAACGGATTCGTGCTCACGGATGATATAGAAGAAGCGGATGTCATTGTTGTAAATACATGCTGCTTTATAGGAGATGCGAAAGAGGAAAGTATCAACACTCTTATAGAGATGGGCAGTTATAAGGATGGCAGATGCAGACTTTTAGTTGCAGCAGGCTGTCTTGCCCAAAGGTATCACAATGAGATAAAGGAGGATATTCCGGAAGTTGATCTCATTGTCGGTACGATGGGATATGAGGACTTATCAGACAAGATAAATGAAGCTCTTGAGGCAAAGGGAGTTTTGGAATCTTTAAAGGATATAGATTATCTTCCGACACCTCTTACGGACAGAGACAGCATGTCGGGCGGATATTACGCATACTTAAAGATTGCAGAGGGCTGCGATAAGTGTTGTACTTATTGTGTTATTCCGAAAGTAAGAGGACATTACAGAAGTGTTCCTATGGATAATCTTATTGCACAGGCAAAACATCTTGTAAACAATGGAGCAAAAGAACTTATCCTCGTAGCGCAGGAGACAACTCTTTATGGAAAAGATATTTACGGAGAGAAGAGTCTTCCAAAACTTCTTGATGAGCTTTCAAAGATTGATGAGCTTAAATGGATAAGAATATTGTATTGTTATCCGGAGGAGATAACAGATGAGCTTATTGATGCCATAAAGAGAAATCCAAAAGTCTGCAATTATCTTGATATGCCTATCCAGCATGGTGCAGATGATGTACTTAAAAGAATGGGAAGATGGACAAACAGAGAGCAGATAGAAAACACTGTATCAAAACTGAGAAAAGAGATACCTGATATTGTGCTTAGGACTACTCTTATCACAGGTTTTCCAGGAGAGACAGAAGAAGATTTTGAACAGTTAAAAGAGTTTGTCGAAAAGATGCAGTTTGACAGACTAGGAGTATTTACTTATTCAAGGGAGGAAGATACTCCTGCTGCTGAGATGGATGAACAGATAGAAGAAGAGATAAAGGCTTCAAGACGTGATGAGATAATGCAGATACAACAGGATATTGCTTTTGACAAGAGTAATTCCAGAGTGGGAGAAATATACGAGGTAATGATAGAAGGAAAACTGCCGGATGAGGGAGTATATATAGCAAGAACATATATGGATGCCCCGGATGTTGACGGATATGTTTTCATTCAATCAGATTATAATCTTGATTCGGGAGATTTTGTTAAAGTTGAGATAACAAGGTCAGATGAATATGACCTTATTGGTGAAATTATAGATTAAGATACAGTACACTAGAAAGCTTCTAGATGAAAAAATTTGAGAGTGCACTGTATAAAAACGGAGGCTTAGTATGAATTTACCAAATAAAATAACGATGCTTAGAGTTATAATGATACCGTTTTTTGCGTTTTTTATGCTTACGGATATGGTTGAAGGTTCTAAGTATATTGCTGTTGCGATTTTTATAATAGCATCGCTTACTGACACACTGGATGGTTTTATCGCAAGAAAATGTAATCTTGTATCAAACTTTGGAAAATTTATGGACCCACTTGCGGATAAATTGCTCGTAAGTACGGCACTTATATGTTTTGTGTCTGTTCCGGGTAATCCTATGCCGGTATGGGGAGTCATAATTATAATAAGCAGGGAGTTTATAATAAGCGGTTTCAGACTTGTTGCTGCAAATGAAGGCATAGTCCTTGCAGCAAGTTGGTGGGGAAAAATAAAAACAACAGTGCAGATGGTGATGTCGGTATTTCTTATAGTTAATTTTGATGGAAAAGTTGTAAATATTGTTGAGAATGTACTTATCTATGCTGCAATTTTATTGACGGTAATATCACTTGTCGATTATCTTGTAAAGAACTGGAATGTCCTTGATGATGGCAAGATGTAGCAGGGAAAGGCTGGCAAAAGATGAACAAAGTAATAGTTGTTGGCGGTGG
>FR887340.1:24154-32033 GCA_000436755.1 Clostridium sp. CAG:253
GTGGGGCAGCAGGAATGATGGCTGCCATATCTGCCGCAGATTCAGGGGCAGAGGTTATTCTGATTGAAAAAAATGAGAAACTTGGAAAAAAAGTTTATATTACAGGTAAAGGAAGATGTAATATAACAAATGAAAGTGATGTTGAAAATCTCTTAAAAAATGTAAGGTCAAATCCTAAGTTTTTGTACAGTGCTTTCTATACATTTGACAGTTACAGGATGATGGATTTTTTGGAAGGCGAAGGCTTGAAGTTAAAAACAGAGAGAGGCAACAGGGTTTTTCCAGAGTCAGATAAGTCATCAGATGTTATAAAAACCTTAAAAAAAGCACTTGAAAAGAGAAAAGTAAAAATTGTATTAAATACAAAAGTATTGAACATTGAGATTAAAGACGGTATATGCCATGGTGTCATAGTGCAGTCCGGAGACAAGAGTGGAAGTTATACGGCAGATAAAGTTATTGTTGCGACAGGAGGCTGTTCTTATCAGTCAACAGGCTCAACAGGTGATGGTTACAGATTTGCAAAAGATGCAGATATAAAAGTTACAAAATGTTATCCTTCACTTGTTCCGTTTAATATCGATTCAGATATACCAAAAAGACTGCAGGGACTTTCCCTTAGAAATGTCAAAGTGACACTTTATGATAAAGGCAAAGTTTTGTATGAAGAACTTGGAGAAATGCTGTTTACACATTTTGGTGTCAGCGGTCCGCTTGTTTTAAGTGCAAGCACATTGGCATCCGGAAAAGATGTGTCACAGATGGAACTAAGCATTGACTTAAAACCCGCACTTTCTAAAGAACAGCTTGACGAGAGAATTTTGAGAGATTTTTCTGAAAACAGGAACAGTTATTTTAAGAACAGTCTGTCAAGACTTCTGCCGGCAAAGATGATACCGGTTATCGTTGAACTGTCGGAAATTGATGAAAAGAAACAGGTAAACAATATAACAAAAGAAGAAAGAAACAGGCTTGTCAATCTTTTAAAGGGACTTACATTTAAAGTTGAAAGTCTGCGTGGATTTAATGAGGCAATAATCACAAAGGGTGGTGTATCAGTTAAAGAGATAAATCCGGGAACAATGGAGGCAAAAAAGGTAAAAGGTCTTTTTTTTGCAGGAGAAGTCCTTGACCTTGATGCTGTAACAGGTGGTTATAATCTGCAGATAGCGTGGTCAACAGGGTATCTTGCCGGAATGGAAATATAAAATAATAAGTGAGAGTGAGGAAAGAGAATGTATAATATAGCAATAGATGGACCGGCAGGAGCCGGAAAAAGTACAATAGCTAAAAAGGCAGCAAAGAAACTTGACTTTATTTATGTCGATACGGGCGCAATGTATAGAGCTATTGCATTGTATTTTATTAGAAACGGAGTAGCCGCTGATGATGAAAAGACAATCAGTGAGAAATGCAGTGACATAAATGTGTCTATAGATTATGCAGACGGTGTACAACAGGTTATCTTAAATGGTGAAAACGTGAATGATTATATCAGAACAGAACAGGTGAGCATGATGACCTCAAGTGTTTCAAAATATCCTGCTGTAAGAGAAAAACTTTTAAATCTTCAGAGACAGCTTGCCACAGAGAAGAATGTAATAATGGATGGAAGAGATATAGGAACATGCGTGCTTCCTGATGCAAAGACAAAAATCTTCCTTACTGCAAGTGCCAGGGAGAGGGCAAGAAGAAGATATAAAGAACAGGTTGAAAGAGGAATTGAATGCGACATCAAACAGATAGAAAAAGATATAATTGCAAGAGATGAGCAGGACATGAACAGGGAGATAGCACCACTTAAACAGGCAGAAGATGCCGTGCTTATAGACTCATCTGACATGAGCATAGAACAGGTGGTTGATGCCATTATTGATGTTTTTGAAAAGACAAAGTAGGGAGCGATATGAGAGAAGTTACAACTGCAAAAAGCGCGGGTTTTTGTTTTGGTGTAAAACGTGCTGTTGATATGGTTTATGATGAGGCGAAAAAAGGTGAAAGAGTATATACACTTGGCCCGATTATTCATAATCAACAGGTAGTAGAAGATTTAGAAAAAAAAGGTGTAAAAGTCATAGATTCTGTCAATGATATAAATAACGGATATGATGCAACTGTCATAATACGTTCGCATGGTGTACCGGAAAAAGTTATAAAGGCACTTAGAGAAAAAAATGTGAATATAGTCGATGCAACATGCCCGTTTGTATTAAAGATACACAAAATAGTTAAAGAGGCATCACAAAACGGAAAAACCATAATTATAATAGGAAGCGACAATCATCCTGAGGTAGAAGGGATAAAAGGCTGGTGTGTCAATGAACCGGTTGTATTGGAAAGCGTTGAAGAAGCAGAAAATTATACTGTTGATGGCGCAAAAAAATTATGTGTTGTATCACAAACGACATTTAATTACAAGAAATTCAAAGATATAGTTGATATTTTATCTAAAAAGAGTTATGATATAGATGTTATGAATACAATTTGCAACGCTACCGAAGAGCGTCAGACAGAAGCGGGTACTATTGCGAGGCAATCCGACGCGATGTTAGTAATAGGTGGAAAACATAGTTCAAACACCCAGAAACTTTATGAAATTTGTAGAAAAGAGTGTGAGAACACATATTTTATACAGACACTTGATGACCTGGATTTGAAGCAACTTCAATCTTTTCGTAGCGTGGGTATTACTGCCGGGGCTTCAACCCCAAATAATATTATTAAGGAGGTTCAATCATATGTCAGAAATGAATAATGAATTTGAACAGTTATTGGAAGAATCATTAGTAACAATCCACAATGGAGAGATTGTAGAAGGGACAGTTATCAGCGTTAAGGAAGATGAAATCATCTTAAACATCGGCTATAAGGCTGACGGTATCATTACAAGAAATGAATACAGCAATCAGTCTGGCATCGATCTTAGAGAAGTTGTTAAAGAAGGCGACAAGATGAAAGCTAAAGTTCTTAAAGTAAACGATGGTGAGGGACAGGTTCTTCTCACATATAAGCGTTTAGCTATGGAACAGAGCAATGAGCATATCAAAGAAGCTTTTGAAAATCAGACTGTATTAAAAGCCACAGTTACAGATGTATTGACAGGTGGTTTAAGTGTAGTTGTTGAGGAAACAAAGGTATTTATTCCTGCGAGTCTTGTATCAGACACATACGAGAAAGACCTTTCAAAATATGCAGGACAGGAAATAGAGTTTGTTATCAGTGAGTTCAACCCTAAGAAGAGAAGAATCATAGGTGACAGAAAGCAGCTTTTAGTTGCAGAGAAGAAGAAACTTCAGGAAGAGTTATTCGCAAGAATCAATGTAGGAGATGTTGTTGAAGGTACGGTTAAGAACCTTACAGACTTCGGTGCATTCATTGATTTAGGCGGAGCAGACGGACTCCTTCATATTTCTGAAATGTCATGGGGACGTGTTGAGAACCCTAGAAAAGTATTCAATGTTGGAGATAAGACAAAAGTTCTTATTAAAGATATTAAAGATGACAAGATTGCACTCAGTCTTAAATTTGAGGATCAGAACCCTTGGTTAAATGCTGCTGATAAGTACAGCGTAGGTTCTGTAGTTACAGGCAAAGTCGCAAGAATGGCAGATTTCGGTGCATTTATCGAGCTTGAGCCGGGCGTTGACGCATTACTTCATGTCTCACAGATTTCAAAAGAGCATGTTGACAAGCCATCAGATGCATTGAAGGTTGGACAGGAGATTGAAGCAAAAGTAGTTGACTTTAACCCTGATGATCACAAGATAAGCTTAAGTATTAAAGCTCTCTTAAATGATAACGAGTCAGAAGAAGAGGAAGAAGTTACAGAGTAAAAGCTCTGCTGGATTGCATAAATGTGTAAATGAAATTGTCAGCAAAGCTGGCACATGTTTTGCAATAAGAACGCAGGATGTTCTTAAATACGCCAATCCGGTTATTCGGATTGGCGTATTTTAATATAAAGGAGGGATGGAAATTGGGAGATTATGAAAAGTTCAAAGAAAAAGTATATCAGCTCACAAAGATAGACTTGAGCAGTTACAAAGAAAGACAGATGAAAAGGCGTATTGATTCATTGATAACAAAAAACAAGATAAAGAGTTATGATGAATATATTGAAGCAATAAAACAAGATAAAAAGATGCTTGATGATTTTGTAACATATCTGACAATCAATGTTTCTGAGTTTTACCGTAACCCTGAACAGTGGAAACTTTTGGAAAATGAAATTTTACCATATCTTTTTGAATTTTTCGGCAATGACCTTAAAATATGGAGTGCGGCATGTTCTACGGGAGATGAGCCATACACACTCGTAATGTTACTGTCGAAGTTTATTCCTTTAAACAAGATTAAAGTCATCGCCACCGATTTAGACAGGGTTGTACTTGAAAAAGCACAGGTAGGAATTTACGATGAAAAGAGTCTTAAGGGACTTCCAAAAGAGTACATAACAAAGTATTTTACTAAAGTAGGAACAAGAAGTTATCAGATTTCAGATGAAATAAAGAAGCGCGTCGAATTTAAACAGCACAACCTGCTTAAAGATACCTATCCTACAGGCTGCAATATGATTGTCTGCAGAAATGTTATGATTTATTTTACAGAGGAAGCAAAAGCGGAAATATACAAGAAATTTAATGCGTCTCTTAAAAATGACGGTATTTTGTTCGTGGGAAGTACAGAACAGATTATATCGCCGGGAGAATCAGGATTTTCAACATATAAATCATTTTTCTATAAAAAGGCAGCTCATTAGTGGGCTGCTTTTAATCTTGCACAATTGTGAGTTTTTTAGTAAAATGGAGGTTGTGTATATAAGTATGGACGAAAATAAATGCAATATGAGGTGAAATATGAGTGATATTATTAAGGTAGTTGTTGATGCCATGGGTGGAGATAATGCTCCGCAGGCACCTATAAAAGGTGCAATTGATGCAGTCAATGAAAATGATAAGATACATGTTGTGTTAGTTGGAAGAACTGATGACATCAATACAGAACTTGCAAAATATAAATATGATAAGGAACGTGTGACAATTGTACACGCTGATGATGTTATTGGATTTGATGAACCTCCGGTAATGGCGATAAGAAAAAAGAAAAATTCTTCAATCGTTGTCGGAATGAATCTTGTGAAGCATGGCGAGGCAGACGCATTTGTATCGGCAGGAAGTACAGGTTGTATCGGCAGGGAGTACAGGAGCCATACTTGTTGGTGGCCAGTTTGTTGTGGGTAGAATCAAAGGCGTAGAGCGTTCGCCTCTCGCACCGCTTATTCCTACAGCAAAAGGACCAGCACTCCTGATTGACTGTGGTGCCAATGTGGACGCAAGAGCATCACATCTTGTTCAATTTGCAAAGATGGGTTCGATATATATGGAGAGAATTGTCGGAATAGAAAAACCGCGTGTTGCCATCGTAAATATCGGTGCTGAGGAAGAAAAAGGAAATATGCTCGTAAAAGAAACATATCCTTTACTTAAGGAATGTAAGGATATCAATTTTATTGGAAGTATTGAGGCGAGAGATATTCCTAAAGGGGATGCTGATGTTATAGTATGTGAAGCATTTGTCGGAAATGTAATATTAAAATTATACGAGGGTCTTGCATCAACACTTCTTGGAAAAGTAAAAGAAGGACTTATGTCAAGCCTTAGAAGTAAAATAGGTGCGCTACTTATCAAACCGGCACTCAAATCAACACTTAAACAGTTTGATACATCAGATCAGGGTGGAGCTCCACTTCTTGGTCTTAACGGTCTTGTTGTAAAAGCACATGGAAGTTCGTCAAGTGTGGAAATCACACAGGCAATAAGACAGTGCATACAGTTCAATGAAGAAAAGATAAATGAAAAAATAAAAGAAAATCTTATTATTGAATAGGTGGTGCAATATGGAATTTCAAAAACTTCAAAAAATAATTGCAGAGGTTTTGAGTATTGATGATACAGATATTGTCCAGGAAATGAGTTTTATTGATGACCTTGGAGCAGACTCTCTTGAGCTTTTTCAAATATTGATGGGAGTTGAAAAAGAGTTTGACATATCAATAGATGAAGAGACATTAAAAGACGTTATTACGGTCGGTGATTTGTTGGAAATTATCTGTTAAGAAAAGCATCGTATAAAAACGAAGAATGTTAGGAGTGTGCCTGATGAAACAGGAAAAATTATTAGAGTTTCAGAAAAAAACAGGATATGAGTTTAAAAATACGGATTTGCTAATAACAGCACTTACGCATAGTTCATATTCAAATGAAAACAGATTGAAAAAATACATGTGTAATGAAAGACTTGAGTTTTTAGGAGATGCCGTGTTGGAATTGATATCAAGTGAGCAGATATACAAAGAAAATCCGACAAAACCTGAGGGAGACATGACAAGAATAAGAGCAAGCTGGGTATGTGAGCCTACACTTGCCTTATGTGCGAGAGATATAGACCTCGGAGATTATGTTATGCTTGGCAGGGGTGAAGATTTGACAGGAGGAAGAGAGAGAGACTCCATATTGTCAGATACGCTTGAGGCAACAATAGGTGCAGTCTATCTTGATGGGGGATTTGAGAAAGCAAGAGAGTATATTAACAGGCATATATTAAATGATATAGAGAAGAAAAAACTTTTTTATGACAGCAAAACCATATTGCAGGAAATAGTTCAGGGTGAGCATCTTGATATGGAATATGAGCTTCTAAAGGAGGAAGGACCGGATCACAATAAATCATTTACCGTTGCTGTAAACATAGGCGGTGAAAGATTTACGACGGCTGCCGGTAGAACAAAGAAAAAGGCAGAACAGTCTGCTGCATATCAGGCTATACTTAAGCTTCACAAATAATTAATCAGGAGAACATCGGATGTATTTAAAAAGTTTAGAAGTACATGGTTTTAAATCATTTGCAAACAAGTTGATATTTGAATTTCATGACGGAATAACCGCAATTGTAGGGCCAAACGGCAGTGGAAAAAGTAATGTAGCCGATGCAGTCAGATGGGTGCTTGGAGAGCAGAGTGCAAAGCAGCTTCGTGGCGCGAAAATGGAGGACGTTATTTTTGCGGGAACACAGATGAGAAAACCACTTGGTTTTGCATATGTAGCCATTACTATAAGCAATGAGGATCACAAATTAAATGTTCCGTATGAAGAAGTTAAGATAGCAAGAAGAGTTTACAGGTCAGGAGAGAGTGAATACCTGTTAAATGGAACAGCATGCAGACTTAAAGATGTTCAGGAACTTTTGTTTGACACAGGTATAGGTAAAGAAGGATATTCTATAATCGGTCAGGGTCAGATAGACAAGATATTAAGCGGAAAGCCTGAGGAAAGACGTGAACTTTTTGACGAGGCAGCCGGAATTGTCAAATACAAGAGAAGAAAAGCAAGTGCACAAAAGAATCTTGAGGAAGAGAGACATAATTTAGAGAGAATAGAGGATATTCTTTCCGAGATAGAAAAACAGGTAGGTCCGTTGGAGAAACAGGCGGGAAAAGCAAGACAGTATCTTATGCTTCGTGATGAGTTACGAACACAGGATGTAAATATGTTCCTTATAGAATATGACCGTATTCATGATGAAGTAAAAGAGTTTGAACAAAAACAGGAGATTGCAGAGAACGATTTAAAAAATGCCAACGCCGAGCATGAAAAAAGCAGGGCAGAGTATGAAAAGTTACAGGAAAAACTTGATGATAAAATAAAAAGTATCGAGACTCATAAAGAAAATTTAAATACAACAAGAGTTTTATTAAATAATTGTGAGGCGGATATAAGGCTTTTAAATGAAAAAATCCGTGGCATAAAACAGAGTGAAAGTCATTATAAGGAGGTCATAGACGATTATCAGCTCAGAATAAAAAAATATGACATGGAATACA
>FR887340.1:32038-34721 GCA_000436755.1 Clostridium sp. CAG:253
AAAAAAATATGACATGGAATACAGCCAATATGTCCGGCAGAGAGAAGATGATAACAAAAAGATAGAGCGGGTAAATTCTTTGTTACTGGAAAATAAGAAAAATATCGAGGTTCATAAAAATAAAATATCCGATATTGAAAAGTTTATAGAGGAAGTACAGGGACAAAAACTTGCAAGCATAAATGCAGCTGCTGATGTAAAGAGTGAAGAGTTAAAATACAAAACTTTATTCGAACAAAATAATATAAAGAGAGCAGAACTCAATAAGAGGATTCTTCAAAACAAAACGGAAAATTCAGTTCTTACTGAAAATATGACAACTCATAAGAAAGCATATGATGAGATAACCGAAAAAATAGATACTTTAGATGTTGCAGGAATATCGCTTCAAAATACGTTAAATGAGCTTACTAAACAAAATCAGAATGTACAGAAAGAGCATAGCGATATTCAGCAAAAATATCATATGGAAAATTCAAGGCTCAATTCATTGAAAAATATGACTGAGCGATATGAAGGATTTGGACAGAGCATAAAACATGTTATGGAAAGAAAAGGTGATACACCGGGAATAATAGGTGTAGTTGCCGACATTATACGTGTAAAAAAAGAATATGAGATTGCCGTTGAGACTGCACTTGGAGGAAGCATACAAAACATTGTAACAGACAATGAGCAGACAGCAAAAAAAATGATAGAGTATCTGAAAAAGAACAGGTATGGAAGGGCAACATTTCTGCCTCTTACAAATATTCATAAGAGAGCAGCAAACAATGCCGTAAATATTATGTCTGAAAAGGGTGTTATCGGGATGGCATCAGAACTTGTCTTTGCAGAAGAAAAATACAATGAACTTGTAAATTATCTTCTTGGCAGATTTGTAGTCGTTGATAACATAGACAATGCTATTGCGCTTGCCGCAAAATATCACCATACACTAAGGATTGTTACTACTGAGGGAGAGCTTCTTAATCCGGGCGGTTCTATGTCAGGGGGGGCATTTAAAAATAATAATAATCTTCATTTAAAAATAATAATAATCTTCTTGGAAGGCGCAGGCAGATAAGCCAGCTTGAAGAAGATGTGTCAAAATTAAAGACTGAGCTTGAAAAAACGCTGCATCTGATAGAAAAAAGCAGAGATGAAATTGCTAAGCTCAGGGAAAAAATCGGTGCCAATGATAAATTAAGACAGGATTTTGTGTTGAAGCAGAATACGGCAAAGATAGGATATGAGCGTGCGTCAGCGGATTTAAAGAAGAGCGAAGAACAGTTTGAACTTATCAGGATTGAAGGAATGAGAATAGAAGATGATAAGGAAAAGTTAAAAAGCACGATGGATAATATCACTAAAGCATTGCTTAAAAGTGAAGATGAGTCCAAAAAATTTGATGATGAGATAAATAGACATCAGACAGAACTTGACAGTGTAAAAAAACAACTGGAAGACTTAGAAAACAAAGAATCAGATTATACGCTTGAACTTACTTCACTTACACAGGGCATTGGATTTATTGATGAGAACGTAGACCGTATTGAGCAGGGCAAAAAGATTATTGAGAAGCAATTGGAGGAGACTGCAGAAAACAGCAAAAATATTGACAGTCAGATAGACGAGAAAAAAGAAGAAATAATAAAAACAGAAAATACAATAAAAGAAAAAAGAAAAGAAACAGAGAGATTAGAACACCAAATAGAAGAAGAAAATTTGGAAAAAGAAGAACTCTCACAAAAAAATAAAGCTTTTCTTGACAAAAGAGAGGAATTGTCAAAAAATATAAATGAGCTCAAAATGGAATGTTTCAGACTTTCAGGAAGAAAGGAAAAACTGACAGAAAGCATTGACAATTATACAAATTATATGTGGGAACAGTATGAACTTACATATCATAGTGCACTCTCGCTTAAAACGCAGACTGAACTTACCATACCTGGAATGAAAGCAAAAATAAGTGAGATAAAGAAACAGATAAAATCACTTGGTTCAGTAAATGTAAATGCTGTTGAACAGTATAAGGAAGTTTCAGAAAGGTATGAACTTCTTACAACGCAGCACGATGATTTGATAGAGGCTGCTAAAGTTCTTGAAAAAATTATTGAAGAACTTGACATAGAGATGAGGAAACAGTTTGAAGAACAGTTTTCAGAAATAAGAAACAGATTTGATAAAGTCTTTAAGGAATTGTTTGGTGGCGGAAGAGGTACACTTGAACTGATGGAAGATGAAGATATTCTCACGGCGGGCATTAAGATAATCGCTCAGCCGCCGGGAAAGAAATTGCAAAACATGATGCAGCTTTCAGGTGGTGAGAAAGCACTTACAGCAATAGCACTTTTGTTTGCAATACAGAGTTTGAAACCCTCACCGTTCTGTCTACTTGACGAGATAGAGGCGGCACTCGATGATTCAAATGTAGGAAGATATGCAGATTATCTTCATAAGCTTACCAAGGATACGCAGTTTATTGTTATCACGCACAGAAGGGGAACAATGAATGCAGCCGATATTCTTTACGGAATTACGATGCAGGAAAAAGGTGTTTCGACACTTGTGTCAGTAAGTCTGCTCGATGAGAAAGATATAGCCAATTAAATAATATAATGCAAGGGTCAAAAATACCTTTTTGCCCCAATATCATAATATAAAACGGAGGAATTATGTGGGAAAGTATAAAGAATAAATT
>FR887340.1:34726-56995 GCA_000436755.1 Clostridium sp. CAG:253
GGAAAGTATAAAGAATAAATTTAAAAGAAAAAAACATGTTGAAGAAGTGGAAGAAGCTGTTGTAAATGAAGAAGAACAGGCCGAAGAAAAAACAGAAGATGAATCTCAAATGAGAGATGTTCGGTTAGAAGAACATACAGATGAAAGTACGGAAAGCAAAGATACAGACGATTCTGAAACAGAGGAGAAAAATTTACAGGAAATTAAATCAGATGATATTTCAGATGATGCCAAAGAAAAGGAAGAGACAGTTTCTGAAAATTTAAAAAATGATGAAGAAGTTATTTATGAAACTTCAGAAAAGGAAAAAGAGACTGCTTCAGAGATTTTAGAAAGTGAAGAAGCTGCACCTGGAATTCCGGAAGAAAATACGGAGGAAAACAAGCCTGAAAAATCCAAGAAGAGAGGTTTCTTTGGAAAACTTATTGACGGTCTCACTAAAACAAGAGACAGTTTCGTTTCGGGACTGGAGAATGTTTTCAGCGGTTTTTCGGAGATAGACGATGACTTTTATGAGGAACTTGAGGAAGTTCTTATAATGGCTGATATAGGTGTTGCGACAACGGAAAAAATTATTGAAAATCTTCAGGAGAAAGTTAAGGAGAACAAGATAAAGGAAGTTGCAGTGTGCAGACAGCTCCTTGTTGATTCAATAAAAGAGCAGATGCGTGTACATGATGATGCATATGACTTTGAGAATAAAAAATCGGTTGTTATGCTTATCGGTGTAAACGGTGTCGGAAAGACAACATCTGTCGGAAAACTTGCATCACAGTTTAAGTCTGACGGAAAGAAAGTTATTCTTGCGGCAGCAGATACATTCAGAGCGGCAGCGATAGAGCAGCTGACGGAGTGGTCTAACAGAGCAGGTGTTGAGCTTATTGCAGGACAGGAAGGCGGAGACCCGGCAGCGGTTGTATATGATGCAGTAAATGCGGCAAAGGCAAGAAATGCTGATATATTGGTATGTGATACGGCAGGAAGACTTCATAATAAAAAGAATCTTATGGAGGAATTAAAAAAGATAAACAGGATTGTGGAAAGAGAATATCCAGACGCATGCAGGGAAACATTTGTTGTGCTTGACGGCACAACAGGGCAGAATGCACTTGCACAGGCAAGACAGTTTAGTGAGGTTGCTGATATTACCGGTATAATACTTACAAAGCTTGACGGAACTGCCAAGGGAGGAATCGCAATAGCAATCCAGTCTGAAATGAATATTCCGGTCAAATATATAGGTATCGGAGAGCACATAGAGGATTTACAGAAATTTGATGCAGATGCGTTTGTAGATGCATTATTTGAGACAAAGGGATAAATAAATTAAGAAAAACAGAAGGGAGCAAATAATGATATGTTGACATTAGATAAATTTGAAGAGGCATCAGAAAAGGTGAAAGAGGTTGTACTTCCTACAAACCTTATTTATAGTGAATATTTTTCAGAACAGACAGGAAATAAAGTTTATTTTAAGCCTGAAAATATGCAGTATACAGGAGCGTATAAGGTAAGAGGTGCATACTACAAAATCAGCACTCTTTCAGAGGAAGAAAGAGAGAAGGGACTTGTAACAGCATCAGCAGGAAATCACGCACAGGGCGTTGCTTATGCAGCAAAACTTTACGGTGTTCCTGCAACCGTGGTAATGCCTACTACTACTCCACTTATTAAAGTAAATAGAACAAAAGGATATGGGGCTAAAGTCGTGCTTCATGGCTCTGTCTATGATGAAGCCTGCCAGTATGCGCTTGAACTTGCAAAAAAAGAGGGGGCAACATTTGTACATCCTTTCAATGACGAGGTTGTAGCTACAGGACAGGGTACAATTGCAATGGAGATTTTTAAAGAACTTCCTACAGTTGACATAATTCTTGTGCCAATCGGAGGTGGCGGACTTGCAGCAGGAGTTTCAACTCTTGCAAAACTTTTAAATCCGAACATAAAAGTTATAGGTGTTGAGCCGGCAGGTGCAAGCTGTATGAAAGCATCATTGGATGCAGGAAAGGTTGTTACACTTCCAAATGTTGATACTATTGCAGATGGTACAGCGGTTAAGACACCGGGTGATATTGTATTTCCATATATCCAGAAAAATATTGATGAGATAATTGCCGTAGATGACCATGAACTTATTGTAAATTTCCTTGACATGATGGAAAATCATAAGATGCTTGTTGAAAATTCAGGTCTGCTTACAGTTGCGGCGTTAAAACATCTTGACTGCAAGGGTAAAAAGATTGTCTCAATCTTAAGCGGCGGAAACATGGATGTTATAACACTTTCTTCGGTTGTACAGCACGGACTTATTGAAAGAGGAAGAGTATTTACAGTATCAGTTCAGCTTCCTGACAGACCGGGAGAACTTGTGAATGTCGCAAATGTGATTGCTAAGCTTAAAGGAAATGTAATAAGACTTGAGCATAACCAGTTTGTAAGCATAAACAGAAATTCAGCTGTTGAACTTAGAATTACTCTTGAGGCATTTGGACATGAGCATAAGAAAGAAATTATAGATGCACTTAGAAAGCACGGATATGACCCGAAAGAGGAAAGTCCGACAGGATTATATGAGTAAAAATTTAATGCATTGCATTAAATTGAAAAAATGTTTGTCTCAAACGCTTTGAAAAGGTGTGATGACAATTTTTTAGCTGTTTGAGAATAAATTAAGAATCGGAGGTTTAGGATGAGTCAGTTTAAAAATGGGACAGATTATATTGGAAGTGAATTGCTTCACACACCGGGTGGAGTAAGAGATACCTATGGTGTAGAATGTGAAAATAAGTTAGATGTGGCAGGAAAAGTTCATGATGTTATGAAATCATATGGATTTGATGATATACAGACGCCTACATTTGAATATTTTGACATATTCAGTAAAGAGAGAGGAACTGCCTCTTCAAAAGAAATGTTTAAATTTTTCGACAGAGGAAATAATACGCTTGTATTAAGACCGGATATGACACCTCCGATTGCAAGATGTGTGGCTAAATATTATAGGGAAGAGCAGATGCAGATTCGTCTTTGCTATACTGCAAATACATTTGTAAATACAGACCCGTATAAAGGAAAACTTCAGGAAGTTACCCAAGTAGGTGCAGAGCTTTTTGGAGATGCAAGTTCAGATGCCGATGCAGAGATGATAGCTCTTACAGTTGAAAGTCTTTTGAGCAGCGGACTTAAGAGATTCCAGCTTGAGATAGGACATGCAGATTTGTTCAGGGGAATTGTCGAGGAAGCAGGATTTACACCTGAGGAGACAGAGAAACTTCATGAGTTGATTGAAAGTAAAAACTTCTTTGGAGTTGAGGATCTTCTTGATAACCTGACTGTGTCAGAGGGTCTTAAAGAGGTGATATTAAAGCTTCCTGACCTTTTAGAGGATTTTGATAAAGCGGCTGAATTTGTAAAAGAACGTTGCAAAAACGAGAGAGTTTTGAAAGCTCTTGACAGACTTGCTAAACTTAATAATATATTAAAAATATATGGTTTTACCGACTACGTTACAATAGATCTCAGTATGCTCAGCCATTACAGTTACTATACAGGTGTTATATTCAGGGCATATACATATGGAACAGGTGAGGCTGTTGCAACGGGCGGACGTTATGACGGACTTGTCGGACAGTTTGGAAAGGATACACCTGCCATAGGTCTTGCGATTGTGCTTGACCAGCTTATGCTTGCGCTAACAAGACAGGATATTACTGATGAAAAGTTTGTATCTGGCTGTATTCTTCTCTATCCTAAGGAATTGAGACGGGAAGCAATAAACAAAACAGCAGCACTTAGAAAATCGGGTGAAAATGTACAGCTTGTACGCAAATCTTCACAGAAAGATATTGAAATGTACAAGGAGTATGCGAAGAGAATGAATAAAGAAAAGCTGTTATACTTAAAAGACAAGTCAGTTGTTGAAGAGATAACATTTAAATAGGAGGAACATATGGAATATATAACATTTGCATTGGCAAAAGGAAGACTTGCGAAACATACATTGAGTCTTTTGGAGAAAATTGGCATTACATGTGAGGAAATGAAAGACGAAAAAACAAGAAAACTCATATTTGTAAATGAGGAACTTGGATTTAAGTTTTTCCTTTCAAAAGCATCCGATGTTCCTACATATGTTGAACTTGGAGCCGCAGATATAGGGGTAGTCGGAAAAGATACAATACTCGAGGCTGGCAGAAAACTTTATGAAGTGTTAGACTTAAATTGTGGAAAGTGCCGTATGTGTGTTGCAGGACCGGCGAGTGCAAGAGAACAGTTAAACAACGGTTCACTTATCAGAGTTGCAAGTAAATATCCTGGGATTGCAAAAGATTATTTTTACAATAAAAAACACCAGACAGTTGAGATAATCAAACTTAACGGTTCGGTTGAACTTGCACCTATAGTGGGACTTTCAGAAGTTATTGTTGATATAGTTGAGACAGGTTCTACTTTAAAAGAAAACGGTCTTGAGGTATTGGAGGAAATATGTCCTTTATCAGCAAGAGTAGTTGTAAACGAAGTGAGCATGAAGATGCAGCATGAGAGAATAACGAAACTTATTCGTGATTTGAAAAAAGTTATACCTGACGATTAGAAAGCTAAATTAGGGAGGCAGCCATGAGAATAGTTAAACTTACAGAGAAAGAACGCAATAACATATTGGAAAATCTCTTAAAGAGAAGTCCAAATCAGTACAGCAAATTTGAAGATACGGTAAATGATATTATCGAAAATATAAAGGCAAACAAAGATAAGGCTTTATTTGAGTATACTGAAAAATTTGACGGAGTAAAGATTACTGAGGAGACTTTCAAAGTAACAGAGGAAGAGATTAAAGAGGCGTATACAAAAGTCGATGAGCGTCTTGTGGAGATAATCAGAAAAGCACTTGTAAACATAAGAGATTATCATCAGAAACAGGTTCGTTACAGTTGGTTTGACAGTAAGACAGACGGAACACTTCTCGGACAGAAGATTACACCTCTTGCAAGAGTTGGTGTGTATGTACCGGGAGGAAAAGCAGTATATCCTTCATCTGTACTTATGAATATTGTACCTGCAAAAGTTGCGGGAGTAGATAAGATTGTTATGACAACACCTCCTGGAAAAGACGGAAAAGTTTATCCTATAACACTTGTAGCTGCACATGAAGCAGGAGTGGATGAAATCTATAAAGTTGGCGGAGCACAGGCTATTGCGGCACTTGCTTTTGGAACAGAGAGCATCAAAAAGGTTGACAAGATAGTAGGTCCAGGAAATATATTTGTTGCACTTGCAAAGAAAGCTGTTTACGGTCATGTAAGTATTGATTCAATTGCAGGTCCGAGTGAAATACTTGTGCTTGCAGACGAGACTGCAAATCCGAGATATGTGGCAGCCGACCTTCTTTCACAGGCTGAGCATGACGAGATGGCATCTGCAATACTTGTTACAACAAGCGAGGAACTTGCAAAGAAAGTATCAGATGAAGTCGACGGTTTTGTAAAAGTTCTTTCAAGAAAAGAGATAATACAGAAATCGCTTGATTCATATGGATATATACTTGTTGCAAAAGATATGAAAGAAGCTATAGATACAGCAAATGAAATAGCTTCAGAACATCTTGAGATTGTGACAAAGAATCCGTTTGATACAATGACAAGAATAAGAAATGCAGGAGCAATTTTCCTTGGCGAGTACAGCAGTGAGCCTCTCGGAGATTATTTTGCGGGACCAAACCATGTGCTTCCTACAAACGGAACAGCTAAGTTTTTCTCACCGCTTTCAGTTGATGATTTTATAAAGAAATCAAGCATTATTTCATACTCTGAGGAGGCACTTGAGCTTATTCACACTGATATAGAGGACTTTGCAAAGGCTGAGAAACTTACAGCGCATGCAAATTCAATAGCGGTAAGATTTGAATAAGTTTTTGTGAAAGGTTTGGGTTTGATTATGAGTGATAATATAAATAAAAGAACTGCCGAGGTTTCAAGAGTGACCGGAGAGACTGACATTTTGGTAAAGATAAATCTTGACGGCAGCGGTCAGGCAGATATTGACACAGGAATAGGTTTTTTTGACCATATGTTGAACAGTTTTGCAAGACACGGACTTTTTGACCTTACCGTAAAGGTTAAGGGAGATTTGGAAGTTGACTGTCATCATTCTATTGAAGATACGGGAATTGTATTAGGACAGGCAATAAAAGAGGCTGTAGGTGATAAAAAGGGCATTAAGAGATTCGGTGAATGCATACTTCCGATGGATGAGACCCTTATGCTGTGTGCACTTGACCTTTCGGGAAGACCTTATCTTGTTGAAAATATGGAATTTAGTGTGCCAAATGTAGGAGAATTTGATACTGAGATGGTACATGAGTTTTTCTATGCTGTAAGCTATTCGGCAGGGATGAATCTTCATTTAAAAATGCTTGATGGTTCAAATAACCATCACATTATAGAGGCTGCATTTAAGTCATTTGCAAAAGCACTTGACAAGGCCGTAATGTATGATGAGAGAATAAGCGATGTATTGTCCACAAAGGGCAGTTTAGGAGAATAAACGGAGGATATATGAAAAAGAAAAAAATAATTCCATTTATAAATGCAGAAAATGAATATCCGGAAAATATTATAAAACTTGCAGATGAGTACGCATGCAAGGGTGCAGATGAGCTGTTTATTTATAACTATACCGGTGATGAAGCTTCGAGGGAAGAATTTTTAAGTACGGCAAGAGCAATTGAAAAACAGATAGATATTCCGTTTATGATAGGAATGTATATTGAAAGATTTGAGGATGCCAAGAAAGCTATTTATACCGGAGCATATAAGCTTGTAATCAGAAATGCACTTTTGCCTGAACAGGAAGTTATTGATGAGATTACTTCTAGATTTGATAAAGACAAGCTTATGCTTGAAGTTGATATGAAAGCTGCATTTATGGATGCCAAAGCACTTGATAAATATTATGATATGGGTGTAGGCAGTGCAATGCTTAAGCACATTGACTGCACGAAGAGTTTTACTGATGCCATAAATAATACAAAAATGGATATTATGATAAGAGACGGACTTATAAGAAATGACCTTGCAGAGCTTTTATCATTTGAAAAGACAGATGCCGTATCAACAAATTATTTTGAGGATACCAAGGACAGGGATATTTATAAAGCAAAAAGGTCATTAAAAAATAAAGGCATAAATGTAGAAGTATTTGAAAGTCTTATAGATTTTTCTGACTTTAAACTTATGGATAACGGCCTTATACCTGTAGTAGTTCAGGATTACCGTACAAATGAAGTTTTGATGGTTGCTTACATGAATGAGGAGTCATATGCAAAGACTATAGAGTGCGGAAAGATGACTTATTACAGCAGAAGCAGACAGGAATTGTGGCTCAAAGGTGATACGTCAGGTCACTATCAGTATGTAAAGAAACTTATGCTTGATTGTGACAATGATACAATTCTTGCAAAGGTTCGTCAGGTTGGTGCCGCATGTCATACTGGAAGCAGAAGCTGTTTCTTTAAGGAACTTGCAAAAAAGGAATATATTGAAACAAATCCATTGACAGTATTGCTTGAAGACTATAAAATTATCATGGATAGAAAAGAAAATCCAAGAGAAGGCTCATATACGAATTATCTTTTTGATAAGGGAATAGATAAAATCTTGAAAAAATGCGGTGAAGAGGCAACAGAGATTGTCATTGCTGCCAAAAATCCTGATTCAGAAGAACTTAAATATGAGATTGCAGATTTTCTTTATCATATGATGGTTCTCATGGCCGAATGTGATATTGACTGGAGTGATATAACAAAGGAACTTGTCAACCGTAGATAGAAAGGTATGGTGAAAATATGACAGGAGTATTACTGTTAAAAGGTCTTGCAGACCTTACATTTGGAGGAGCATTTTTATGGTATCTCGTTAAGTTTCTTGTTAGTATAGGACTTGCATTTGTCGCTATATTATGTGGAATAAAGTGGCGCAAATCAAAAAATGAGAAGACAGACAGCATGGGTATTGCTAGGAAAAAATAAAACGTGGCAATTGCATAGCGGTGGATTGGCACCGGAGTCTTAAAAAGTTTTAAAGGCAGAAAAATGGAAATCGAAAAAAAATTCAAGGTAAAACAGTTTCCTGACAATCTGGATGGATATGACCAGAAACATATTGAGCAGGGGTATCTCTGCGTAAATCCGGTTGTCAGGATAAGAAAAAGCAATGACAGATATATTCTTACTTATAAATCACTTGCCGCAGGCAGTGACGATAAGAATACTGATGTCAGAATAAACAATGAAATAGAAGTTTTCCTGACAAAAGAAGGGTATGAACATCTGAAAGAAAAAGTTGACGATAATCTTATCATCAAGACCAGGTATATTATACCTCTTGAAGATGGACATACAGGGGAACTTGATGTTTTTAGAGGTGTCCTTGAAGGGCTTTATTTTATTGAAGTAGAGTTTGAGAGTGAAGACGACGCCAAAAATTTTGTACCGCCAGACTGGTTTGGCGAAAATGTAAGTGATGATAAACGATACGCAAACAGTTATCTCTCAAAGTGTAACGATTTAAGCGTATTTTTATAAAAAACGAATAAAAAGATGGAGGCTCATTATGTTTAAGATTTTAAAGAAAGAGTATCTTGCCAATAACATCTGGCTTATGGATGTTGAGGCACCAAGAGTAGCAAAATCATGTCAGCCCGGACAGTTTGTTATTGTAAAGACAGATGAAGAAGGAGAGAGAATTCCTCTTACGGTTTGCGATTATGATAGAGAAAAAGGAACAGTTACAATAGTATTTCAGACAGTTGGTGCATCTACAACAGAGATGTCACGCTATGAAGTCGGAGAGAGTTTCATGGATTTTGTAGGTCCTCTCGGATGTGCATCTGAACTTATCGAAATGCCTGTAGAAGAATTAAAGAAAGAAAAGCTTTTATTTGTGTGCGGTGGTGTTGGTACAGCACCTGTATATCCACAGGTAAAATGGATGAAAGAGCATGGCATTGATGTTGATGTAATCATTGGTGCACGTACAAAGGACATCATGATACTTGAAAATGAGATGCGTGAAGTTGCAGGAAATCTTTATATTGCAACAGATGACGGTTCTTATGGATTTAAGGGAAATGCATGTGACCAGATAAATGAACTTGTAAAGAACTTAAACAAGACATATACGAGAGTTGTAGCAATTGGACCTATGATTATGATGAAATTTGTAGCAATGCTTACAAAAGAGCTTAATATCCCTACAATAGTAAGTATGAACCCTATTATGGTTGATGGAACAGGTATGTGTGGTGCCTGTCGTCTTAAAGTAGGCGATGAGATTAAATTTGCATGTGTAGACGGACCTGAATTTGATGGACATCTTGTAGATTTTGATCAGGCTATGCGTCGTCAGAGAATGTATAAAACAGAAGAAGGCAGAGCAATGCTTAAGCTTGAAGAAGGAGATACACATCACGGTGGATGTGGTCAGTGTAACGGCTAAAAAACATCTGTAGAAAAACATAGAGATAGAGTTGTAGAGAAAGGAAAAAATCATGGAAGTTGATGTTATGAAGAGAATTCCTGTTCGTGAGCAGGAACCAAAAGTTCGTGCAACGAATTTTAAGGAAGTTTGTTTAGGATATGACAAAGAGGAAGCAACAGCAGAAGCAACACGTTGTCTTCAGTGCAAGAATCCACAGTGTGTAAAGGGATGTCCTGTAAATATAAATATACCTGGATTTATCAGCGAACTTGTAAAAGGAAATGTTGAGGGAGCTTACCAGGTAATCAGTGAGTATTCAGCACTTCCGGCTGTATGTGGTCGTGTATGTCCACAGGAGAGCCAGTGTGAGTCAAAATGTATCCGCGGAATCAAAGGTGATGCTGTATCTATCGGTAAACTTGAGAGATATGTTGCTGATACAGCAAGAGAAGAGGGGATCAAACCTGCAAAGGCTGACAGCTTAAACGGAAAGAAAGTTGCAGTTATTGGTTCAGGTCCCGCAGGACTTACATGTGCAGGGGACCTTGCAAAACTTGGATATGATGTGACAATATTTGAGGCACTTCATAAGGCAGGCGGAGTATTATCTTATGGTATTCCTGAGTTCCGTCTTCCAAAGAGCAAAGTTGTAGATAAGGAAGTTGAGAACGTAAAATCACTTGGAGTAAAGATTGAGACAGACGTTGTAGTAGGAAAAGCTGTTACAATTGATGAACTCTTAAATGACGAAGGTTTTGATGCAGTATTCGTTGGTTCAGGAGCAGGTCTTCCAAGATTTATGGGTATTCCGGGAGAGGATGCAAACGGTGTATTCTCAGCAAATGAGTACCTTACAAGAAGCAATCTTATGAAAGCTTTTGATGAAAATTATGATACTCCAATCATTCCGGGAAATAAAGTTGCTGTAGTCGGTGGTGGAAACGTTGCAATGGATGCAGCCAGAACAGCACTTCGTCTCGGCGCAGATGTACATATTGTATATCGTCGTAGTGAGGCAGAGCTTCCAGCCAGAGTTGAAGAGGTACATCATGCAAAAGAAGAGGGAATCAATTTTGAACTTCTTACAAATCCTGTAGAAATTCTTGAGGACGAAGAGGGAAATGTTAAGGGAATGAAGTGCATCCGCATGGAACTTGGAGAGCCTGATGAATCAGGAAGAAGAAGACCTGTAGAGATTGAGGGTTCTGAGTTTGTACTTGATGTTGACACCGTTATTATGTCACTCGGAACAAGTCCTAACCCACTTATCTCATCAACAACAAAGGGACTTGAAATCAACAAGAGAAAATGTATCGTTGCTGAGGAAGAGACAGGAAAGACATCTAAGGCAGCTGTATATGCAGGCGGAGACGCTGTTACGGGAGCAGCTACGGTTATTCTTGCAATGGGTGCAGGTAAGGCAGCAGCTAAGGGAATTCATGAATTTTTAAGTAAATAATAAGTGCATTTAATATATGCATATTGAGCAGACAGACTTTGAAATATTTTCATATGAAAATTAAAAAGTCTGTCTGTTTTTTTGATTAAGTACATTGATAAAAGAAGCAGTATTTTCATAAAAATATTAAAAAAGTTCGCAAACAACGATAAACAGGGGGATTGAGACAGTTTGTACCCCGAAAATATGTGAATTATGACCAAAAAAAATAAGTCAAATAATACAATATATACAAAAAATAATATTCTATAAAAATATATAATGTCGAAAAGTTAAAAGAATCGGTGTGATATTTAGATATTCTCAATATTGTTCTAAAGTTAATGCTTTGTTACCATATATTCAGAAAATCTCTTAGTTCTGAGGTATCTAATTGTTCTAAAAAATCTGTGAGATTTTAGTACAAGATAAATATCAGTGAGAAAATTCTACATAAAATAAAAATCAATTTAGCAGTAAATTACCCGTAAAATCATAAAGTTTTCAAAAAAATTCCCATCTTTTTATTGAGAGTAAACAAAGAGAGTAAAAAAAATGAGAAAGGAGACATACATAAATTTATACAGTTTAAGATGAGAACAACAGGTAGGATTTGACACGGAACAGGAGATTTTCAATAGGAAGAAATGGAGGAAAAAGATGAAATATTTTGAGTTTATTGATGAAATGGCAAAAAGAGTAAAAATGTGCTTTGATAAGGAGGTATCAGTAGAAGTTCACAAGGTCGTAAAAAATAATTCGATGGAATATGACTCGCTTATAATTAATGAGCCGGGGAGAAATGTTACTCCTAATTTTTATTTGCAGGGCATGTACAGCAGATATGTTGACGGTATCGGATTAGACAGTCTTGTGTCAGAGATAGTACAAAAATATGAAAGTGCATATGACAGTGAAAAATATGAAAATTTGTCATTAGATTATGCTGACTGTCAGGAGAAAATAGTAATGAGGCTTATATCGTTTGAAAAGAATAAAAAGATGCTTGAGGAGACGCCGTATATCCCCTTTCTTGATATGGCAGTAGTATTTTATTTTCTGGCAGATAATGATCAGAATGGTATTGCATCCATAAGAATAACAAATGAAATTATGAATGATTGGAAAACGGATGTTAAGGAACTATATACTCTTGCTTCGGATAATTCAAAAAGAATTTTTGAAGAAAAAGTTATGCCGATGAGCAAAATGTTTGAAGAGTTTAATATTGATATCAGTAAAATACGTTCTGAAGAAGCTAATCGAATTTATGAAGAACGCAGTGAACCGTATGTTGTTACAAACAATATAGGTATAAATGGGGCAAGCGTAATATTATATCCTGATATGCTGAGGGAGATAGCGGCAAAATTAGGCGGAGACTTTTATGTTCTTCCGAGCAGCATTCATGAGGTTCTTGTAGTATCGGCAAGTGAAGATGTCGATGAAAAGAGCCTAAAAAAGATGGTGGAAGATATTAACAGGAATTATCTTCTGCCGGATGAATATTTGTCAGACAATGTGTACAAATACAATTTAATATACAATTCATTGGAGATGATAGCATAATAACCAGAGAAAACAAAAAGGAGAAAAATATGGAGAGAATAAAAAAGATAATAAAGAATCTGTTTTTTGCCGTTATGTTGCTGGCGATAACAATATCAGACGGTTCATTTGCAAACATAAAAAAGGTAAAGGCTGCCGAAACGCAGACTCATCAATATCTTGTAGTTATAAACAAGCCACATGTACTGCAAGGGGGACTGGAGGGACTGATTGACGGTCTGGCATCAAGCAACAGTGGGATAAAAAAGATTGATGACAGTTCGTATCTGCAGGTGGATATGTTGAGTACAACAGATTTTGCGGCACAATATAAGTCAATTGTCGGTGCTATAGACAGTTCAACTGTATACAGAAATGGTTATCATATAAAATCAAGTGTGGCATGTGGACCGGGTATTACAAGCAGAGCAGAAGAAGTGCCGCTTGATACTGCAAAAAGCATGATATTTGGTGATAGCAGCAGTCATAGAGCACTTTTTATCAGGTGGGAATGTGACCATATAACTGATTCATCAAAGTGGGCATTGACATCGGCTGCCACATGTCAGCATGGAAATGAGTATGCTTGTTTGACATGTGGTGCGACAAAATCGGAGACTTATAAGATAGCACATGACTATTCGATTAGATATAATGCGGCTACATGTGCTGAGTTGGTTGTTTATAAGTGTACAATGTGCAACAGTACAATAACTACAGGAGAATACGGTGCACATAACTGGGCTGAAAAAAAGGCTGCGACATGTACCAGCCGCAGGATTTTATATTGTAAAACATGTGGGAACACAAAAGAGGATGGAGATGTGACAGCACATAAATATGTTTCGGATAAAGTTGTTGCACCTACAGCGGTTTCAAAGGGGTATACGAGACATTCATGTGTATGCGGTGCGTATTATGATGATAAATTTACATATAAGATTGAGTATGATGCTAATGGTGGTGTTGGGAATATAGGAAGCCAGATCGTAAATTATGATTCAAATGAAGTTTTAAAACAGAATACCTTTGCAAAAGAAGGTTGTTATTTTACAGGCTGGAATACAAAAGAGGACGGAACGGGAACAAGTTATAAAGACGGACAGGCAGTAAAAAATATCTCAACATCGACAGTGAGATTATATGCACAATGGAAAAAGTGTAAGTACATTGTTACATGTGTTGACTGTTATGAAGACGGAAGTGTAATTGACAGTATCAATAATAACAAAACAATGGAGGTTGAAAGCGGTGAGATGGTTTCAGGTGAAAATTTTGGAAAAGATGATGCATTAGGTGCATATTATCCGGGATTACGTTATTTATACAGTGATGCTGCTATAACCGTTTCGGGGGCTGTTAGTGTAAAGAGATATTTTAAAAATTTTAAAAAATACGGATTGACGGAAGCCGTAATCGCAGGAGATACGTTGGAAAAAGTGTCGGGAAAATCAGAGGATATAATAATTCCTGATGAAATCAAAGTAATAGGGGAAGGAGCTTTTGAGGGAAATACTGATGTTAAAACAGTAGAAATAAAAAACGGAACCTTGACAAAAATAGGAGATAAAGCATTTGAAAACTGTACAGGTTTGAAAAAGATAATTCTGCCATATTCGGTAAAAAGTATTGGAAAGGACGCTTTTAAAGGTTGCACTTCTTTGGAGATGATAGAAATTAAAAATCCGGAATGCAAAATTGATGAGTCATATGACACAATTCCGGAAAAGACGAAAATAAGAGGGTTTTCAGGGTCTTCGGCTCAGACATATTCAAAGAAAAATCATAAAGCTTTTGAGAATATAACAATTATTTATGATGATTTCTTTTGTGATGAGATATATCTGAACAAGTTCTCAATACCAGATGATGTTGAGACAATAGGTGACAATGCATTCAAAGAATGTGGCAATCTGAAGGAAATAAATCTCGGAAAGATAAAATCAATAGGAAAAAGTGCATTTGAGAACTGTGTATCGTTAGAGTATGGTAGGGATTTTTCAAAAAAACAGACAGGAGTCTTAATAATACCTGCTTCAGTGAAAAAAATCGGAGAGAGAGCCTTTTTTAATGATAAAAAGATAGCTCAAATGAAATTTGAGGGAAAGGATACAAATATTGAAGATAAGACGGCAATAGATGAAAATACTTTTATAGGATGCTATGCGGGAAGTCCGGTATATGATTTTGCAAAAGAAAACGGATATAAAATTGTTTTACTTGTCGGATTTGATGATGAAACAAAATTAGAGATAACAGGAGATTATAAGAACAATACTGAGATAAAAGCAGTCATAATCGGAGATGAGATAAATAAGATAGACGAGTTTGCATTTGCAGGCTGCACAGGATTAGAGTATGTAGGAATTACGTCAGAAAATAGCATAATAAAAGAAATAAAAATAGGCAATTCGGCATTTTTAAACTGCAGTATGCTTGAAAAGTTTGAATGCGATGAAAATATTGAAATTTCTGTGATTGAAGATAATTCGTTTTCAGGTTGTGACAATCTAAAAGAACTTGTCATCGGTAATCCTAATTGTGTTATATCAGATAAGGAAAAGACAATCAGTGATAACACTGAGATAAAAGGATGGAGCAATTCAACGGTAAGAACATATTGTGAGAAAAATAATAAGAAGTTTGGTCAGATAGGTATTTCATATATTATAGGTTTTAATAAACAAGGTGGAGCTGGAGGTGAAGAATTAATATATGCGTATCCGGGAATGAATATGCCGGCTGTAATTTCACCTGAAAAGGCAGGGTATGTCTTTAAGGGATATTATAACGGAGACAGGCAGTATTATAATGCATCGGGAGAGTTTGTTTTAGGGGAAGAATTAAAAACAGAAGAGGATATGATTGGTGACAAAGCTCTTGAAGCAGTATGGAGTGCAGAAAAATACAATGTTTTATTTGATGCAAACGGGGCCAAAGGAAATATGAGTATGTTAAAAGATGTTGAGTATGACAGCGAATTTTTGGCACCGGACAGTGAGTTTATGATGGAGGGATATCATTTTACCGGATGGAGTGTCTCAGAAAATGGACAGGCTGGCATTTACAAAGCCGGAGATAAAATAAAAAATCTCACTCAGAATGGAGGACAGACTGTAAAACTTTATGCACAGTGGGATGAAAATTCTTATAGTATAGAATATAATTTGAACGGCGGTGTAGGAAAAATACCTGAAAGTGTATCTGTATTATATAATGACAATTACATTATACCTGAAAATCAGGGAACAAAGGAATATTATGTATTTGCGGGATGGAATACAAGATATGACGGAAGAGGAGAAAGTTTTAGTGCAGGGCAGCATGTAAAACAGCTTTCTGAAATACAGGATGAAAAGATAATACTTTATGCACAGTGGAAACCTGTTATGTATAATATTTATTTAAATCCTGACGGCGGAGAATTATCATACAGTGAAAATTCATTGCAGTATAATTGCGAAACGGAAGATTTTGAAATAAAAGAACCAAAGAAACATGGGTACGAATTTATCGGATGGAGTGAAGCTGGTAGTGATAAATTAAGTAAAAAGGTCATAATAAAGAAAGGCTCACACGGTGATATAAAATTAAATGCCAACTATAAACCGGCAGAATACAGTGTCAAATTTGAGACAAACGGAGGTGCTTTTAAAGACAATTCTAAAGTGGTAAAAACATATAAATTTGGAGATAATATCAATCTGCCTACAGATGTAGAAAGACAGAATTATATTTTTAAGGGCTGGAGTATATATCAAAATTCAAATAATGCAGATGTTACAAGAATTATTTCAAATGATACGGGAGATAAGATTTTTTATGCTGTATGGGTTCCAGCAAGTTATAATATTACTTATGTAACAGATGGCGGAAGTATAGAAGATGCACAAAAAGCAACAGCGTATTTATACGGAACAGGTACAAGACTTCCGGAGAATGTAACAAAAAAGGGATATAGTTTTGCGGGCTGGTATCTGAATGAGAAGTGCACAGGGCAAATGGTAACGACAATTACTGCAAGTGATACCGGGGATAAGAAGTTTTATGCAAAATGGCTGCCTGATGAAAAAAATGATTTTAACACACCTGTACCGACTGAAAGCAGCCAACCGGAGCAGAGTATGACACCATTGGAGAGTAATAAGCCACAGGAAAGCTTAGCACCGGATATGGATAATGAACAGGGAGGGACAATATCGCCAAGTCCTACAGTAAGCAATGAACCGGTGACTAGTCAGGAACCAGGACAATCAACAAATGAACCGTTTGACATAACAACATCCAGACCACATCAATCGCAGGGGACAGGTAAAGGAGAGAATAAAAATAATAGCACAAATAAATCCAAGAGTATTTTTAAGTACAGTAACTACAATAAGAAAAGAAAAACAGTTACACTAAAGAGAGTACGCAATAAAAAGATTAAAAAAGCTGTAGTTCCTGCTACTGTAAAATACAAGGGCACAAAATATAAAATTACGGTTATTTCTTCAGGCGCATTTAAAAACTGTAAAAAAATCAAAAATGTTACTATAGGAAAAAATGTAAAATTAATAGGCAAAAATTGTTTCCAAAATTGCCATAAATTGAAAAAGATAACCGTAAAATCAAAGATTTTGCGAAAGACAGGTAAAAACTCATTAAAGAAAACAAACAGAAAACTTAAAATAGTATGTAATAAGAAAAAAATAAAGAAATACAGAAAAATATTTAAAAATAAGGGAAATAAAACATACAGAGTAATAAAAAAATAATAAATTGGGATAATAAAAAAACGCACTCGAAGAGATTCGAACCCTCGACACACAGCTCCGGAGGCTGTTGCTCTATCCACTGAGCTACGAGTGCGTATAAATACAATTCATTATTCTAGCATACCGCATTGTTATTGTAAAGTGATTAGCGATGATTTGGTCAGCATTTGGTCATATATAATTGTTTGAGGGGTATGGTTAATGCATGGGGTGTGGATGACAATTATTCAGCTAACTTTACAATAACTTTGTGTTGTGCTAAAATTATACTTTATGAAATGTAGGCATAAAGCTGTAAATTAGAAAAGAGAATTTTATGATTAAGTATAGAAAAATGATTGTTTTTTTTATCATAGGTGTACTGTTGATTGGAAGCGGTGCCATATATACGATATTGTCTGCTATGGGAACGGATGTACAAGAAGAGGTGTCAGACAAAACTAAAACATCTGTAAAAAAAACACAGCAGGATGTGTCAGAGACTTATGTAAATGAACAGATAGAAAGCCTTATAAGTGGGTATTTAAATGCTAAACTTGCGGATGATATTTCTGCAATAAATACATATGTAAATGATTCTGAATTTATTGACGAAAAAAAAATTCTGAAACAAAATCAGTATGTGGAATCATACAGCAATATAAAGTGTATAATAAAAGAATGTAAAAAAAAGGATACATACAGAGTTTATGCATATTACGATATGAAACTGTTCGATATAGAACAGCAGCTGCCGTCATTAGCGTCATATTATGTTATCAGGCAGGATGGAGATTATAAGATTTTTTTGGGAAAGATTGGCAGCAGTTTACAGAAACAGATTCAAAATATGGATAAAAGTGAAGAAATAGTTTTATTGAAGGATTCTGTTCAAAAGCGGATGAAAGATATTATAGCCAAGGATGAGCAGGTCAGATTGTTTTTAGAGGGATTAAAAAGTGCAGGATACTGAAAGGCATGGTGATATATATGGATGAAAAAACAAGTGCAAACGGAGTGCGGATAAATAAATATCTTAGTGAAGCAGGTGTTTGTTCAAGACGTGAAGCAGACAGAATGGTTGAACAGGGAAGAGTATGTATTGACGGTGTCGTTGCAGTATCAGGCGCAAAAGTTTTTGAAGGACAGGATGTAACGCTTGATGGAAAGAATGTCAGAAAAGAGGAAGAGGAGATATATCTGGCATTTTATAAACCGAAAGGAATAGTTTGTACTACGGCAACTGAAGAAAACGGTGAGAAAATTAAAAATGTTGTCGAGTATATAAATTATGATAAGAGAATATATCCGGTTGGCAGATTGGATCAGGCATCAGAGGGACTTTTGCTCATGACAAATCAGGGTGAAATAATGGAAAAAATATTAAGAAGCCGATATGGACATGAAAAAGAATATTTTGTTAAAGTAGATCACAATATAACAGATGAATTTTTGAAAAAAATGGGAGAGGGAGTACCTATACTTGATACAGTGACAAAGCCATGCAAAGTATGGAGAGAAGACGATAAAAGCTTTCATATAATACTCACTCAGGGATTAAACAGACAGATAAGACGAATGTGTGAATATTTTGGGTACAGAGTTGTGCATCTCAGACGAGACAGGATAATGAACATAACTCTTGCCGGATTAAAAAAAGGTCGGTATCGTAAGCTGACATTAAAAGAAATATCGGAATTGAAAAGAATGTTGTAAAAGTTTACTGGTAAGATATTTGGCAGTTTGATTATTCGTTGCACCGGAGTAAGAATAACAATATTTTTGATTAATATTATGGAGGAAATGATGTATGGCAGATATCGGCAGGATGAAAGAACTTATTGATATATTAAACAGGGCATCAGCTGTTTATTATCAGGGTAAAGACGAGATAATGAGCAATTTTGAGTATGATAGATTGTATGATGAGCTTGTATCTCTTGAAAAAGAGAGTGGACTGGTACTTGCAGGAAGTCCGACGCAGAAAGTTGGATATGAGATTTTGAGTGAACTCCCAAAACAGACTCATCCGTCTCCGATGCTTTCTTTAGATAAGACCAAACAGGTCAACGAGCTTGAAAGCTGGCTTGGAGACAAAGAGGGGCTTTTATCGTGGAAGATGGACGGATTGACAGTAGTGCTCACCTATGAAAACGGACAGCTTTTAAATGCTGTGACAAGAGGGAACGGCGTAGTTGGAGAGGTTATCACCAACAATGCAAAAGTATTTAAAAAATTACCAATCAGTATACCGTTTAAAGGACATATGGTATTAAGGGGTGAAGCTGTAATCACATATTCCGAATTTGAAAAAATAAATGCGTCACTTTCTGAGGAAGAACAATATAAAAATCCACGTAACCTATGCAGCGGTTCTGTCAGACAGTTGAACAATGAGATAACAGCAAAGAGAAATGTTGAGTTATACGCATTTACGCTTGTTGAGGCAGAGGGTGTAGATTTTGAAAATTCTCAGAAAAATAAGATGGAGTTTATGCGAAAGCAAGGCTTTCAGGTAGTTGAATATAAGCTTGTTACAAAAGAAAACATAGCTGAAACAGTTGAGTGGTTTTCAGATAAAGTCAAGACAAATGATTTCCCGTCAGATGGACTTGTTTTATTATATGATGATATAGAATATGGAAATTCACTGGGTTCAACGGCAAAATTTCCAAGAAATGCCATTGCATTTAAATGGGCAGATGAAGTGGCAAAAACAAAACTTTTGGAAATGGAATGGAGTGCATCAAGAACAGGGCTTATAAATCCGGTTGCAATCTTTGAGCCGGTTGAACTTGAAGGCACAACAGTAAGCAGAGCGAGTGTGCACAATATTAGTATCGTCAGGGAATTAAAGCTTGGAATCGGGGATGAAATTGAGGTTTATAAGGCGAACATGATAATACCTCAGATAGCCAAAAATCTTACGGAAAGTGATAGTCTTGAAATACCGGATAAATGTCCTGTATGTGGAGAAAAGACAGTTATTCACAAAGAAAATGATGTAGAAGTTTTATTCTGCGAAAATCCCGATTGTCTGGCAAAGAAAATAAAATCAATTTCTTTGTTTGTGAGCAGAGATGCGATGAATATAGACGGAATGTCAGAGGCAACGATTGAAAAATTTATAGCAAGAGGTTTCCTTCATGAACTTGCTGATTTATTTAAACTTGAGCGATATAAAGATGAAATTATATCAATGGAAGGCTTTGGAGAAAAGTCCTATGAAAAGCTTATAAAGGCAGCAGATGCAGCGAAGGTGACAACTACGGCAAAGTTTATATACAGTCTTGGTATTTCAGGTATAGGTCTTTCAAATGCTAAGATGATATGCAAAGCATTTGATAATGATTTTGATAAGATAAGAAAAGTTTCAAGGGAAGAACTTATTGAGATTGATGGAGTCGGAGAAGTATTAGCTGACTCATTTGTGTGCTTTTTTGAAAAAGAGAATAACAATCATGTAGTCGATGATTTGCTTAAAATCATTAAAATAGAAGATAGTGAGTCATCTGTTCAAAATGATATGGAAGGAATGAATTTCGTTATAACAGGCTCAGTTAACCATTTTTCAAATAGAGGTGCGGTAAAAGAGCTTGTGGAGAGCAGAGGTGGAAAAGTTACGGGCAGTGTGACATCAAAAACAAAATACCTTATAAATAATGACAGCACAAGTAATTCATCAAAAAATAAAAAAGCAAAAGAGCTAGGAGTGCAGATAATAACAGAAGATGAATTTATTGATATGTTTTCTGTTAAATTGTAGTATAATAGTTACCGTTCACACTGGTACAACAAATAATTGATATATTGAATAGCTATTAAAAAATAATGGGACAGAATATAAAGAATATATAATACAGGAAAGGGGCGTTAAATATGCCAATTAAAGTTCAAAACAATCTTCCGGCAAAGAAGATAATGGAAAAGGAAAATATATTTATGATGGACGAGACAAGGGCGGTATCTCAGGATATAAGACCTTTGTACATTGCAGTTTTGAATTTAATGCCGCTAAAAGAAGAAACAGAGGTGCAGCTTCTTAGAAGTCTTTCAAATACACCGCTTCAGATAGAGATAACTTTTTTGACAACAGCAACATATATTGGAACAAATACACCGGCAAGTCATTTAAATGAGTTTTACAAAACATTTGAGGATGTAAAAGACAAAAAATTTGATGGCTTGATAATTACCGGAGCACCTATTGAACATATGGAATATGAGGATGTTCAGTATTGGGATGAGCTTACAAAGATAATGGATTGGTCAAATACAAATGTTACCTCGACACTTCACATATGCTGGGGAGCACAGGCAGGACTTTATTATCATTTTGGAATACACAAATATATGCTGCCAAAGAAAAAATTCGGAATATATGAACACAATGTACATCACAGAAAAGAGCCTTTGTTACGAGGATTTGATGATGTGTTTTATGCACCGCACTCACGACACACAGGTGTCAGTCATGATGAGATAGCAGCATGTGAAGATTTGACGGTACTCGCTGAATCAGAGGAAGCGGGAGAACTTATTTTATTATCTCATGATGGCAGAAAAGTATTTGTTCTTGGTCATCTTGAGTACGATAGAATGACACTTGATTCAGAATATAAAAGGGACAGGGCAAAAGGACTTGATATTGATGTTCCTGAGAATTACTATCCAAATGATGACCCGGAGCAGAGACCAAAGCTTCGGTGGAGAGGAGCTGCAAACGCATTATTTAGCAATTGGCTTAATTACTATGTATATCAGAATACACCTTATTCGTGGGATTAGAAACCGAGAAAACAGCGCAAAATAAGTTTTTTGTCAAAATGTTAAAAATTATAAAATTCCACGAAATTATATATATTTCAATGGGTAATTGGTGTAAAAGTGGCGTAAATAAAAATTAGTGGCGTAAATGACAAAAGACAATAAAATAAAGCTATTGTATGGTGCAAATATGAGAAGAATGTGGAAATATTCTTCTCTTTTTATATGTGAAAATAAAATTACAAAAAAGGAGAGTGAAATAGGGCTACCACAATCCCACTGGCTTTAGACGATGGGTTAAGGT
>FR887341.1:0-53011 GCA_000436755.1 Clostridium sp. CAG:253
GCTGTCAGCTTTTTTATATTATATTAGATGATGATTTTAAATTTTAATCGTCTAATTCAGTTGTTGTTGAAAATACAAGTTCTCCGTCATTGTCTGACTGGAGAATTGAGCCTGTTTCATCTTCCGCAGGCTCTGCCTCTCTCTCAACCGGCTTAGCTTTTTCTTTTGCCTTTTCTTTGGCTTCCTGCTCTGCCTCTTCCTGTTTGGCTCTGTTGCGTTCCTCAATCATTTTCTCTGCTGACTCATCGCAATCAAGCTTAACTTCACGGTAGCACTTCATTCCTGTTCCTGCAGGTATAAGTTTACCAAGGATAACATTTTCTTTAAGTCCAACGAGTGGGTCAATCTTACCCTTGATAGCGGCATCTGTAAGAACCTTAGTTGTCTCCTGGAATGATGCTGCTGAGAGGAATGAGTTTGTTGCAAGTGATGCTTTTGTAATACCAAGCATACACTGCTGTCCTGTAGGAGCTTCTTTTCCTTCTTCTGTAAGTCTCTCAACTTCATCCTCAAATTCAAGTGCATCTACCATTACACCCGGTAAGAATTCAGAATCTCCTGCTGTCTCGATACGAATCTTCTTGAGCATCTGACGAACGATAACCTCGATATGCTTATCGTTGATTTCAACACCCTGAAGACGATAAACTCTCTGTACTTCACGAATCATGTAATCCTGAACGGCACGAACACCCTTTATTGCAAGGATGTCATGTGGGTTTACACTACCTTCTGTAAGTTCATCACCTGCTTCGAGAATTTCACCTTCTGTTACTTTTATACGAGAACCGTAAGGTATAAGATATGCTCTCTCATCCTTCAATTCATCATTTGTTATTACAACTTCACGTTTTTTCTTTGTATCACGGATAGAAACTCTACCGCCAATCTCTGCAATAATTGCAAGTCCCTTTGGCTTACGAGCCTCGAAAAGCTCCTCGACACGAGGAAGACCCTGTGTGATATCATCTCCGGCTACACCACCACTATGGAAAGTACGCATAGTAAGCTGTGTACCAGGCTCACCGATTGACTGTGCTGCTATGATACCTACTGCTTCACCTACCTGAACAGGCTCACCTGTTGCAAGGTTGGCACCGTAACACTTAGCACAAACACCGACATGTGATTTACATGTAAGTATTGTACGGATTTTAACTTTTGCTTTTGCTCTGTTTTCAGCAATTTCTTTACGCTGGCATACAAGTGCTGCACGCTTTGGTGTAATCATATGGTTTGCTTTTACAATAAGCTCTCCATCATCACTGTATATATCTTCGCAGGCAAAACGTCCTGTAATTCTCTCCTGAAGTTCCTCGATTACATCTTTTCCGTCTGTAACCGCTGAAATCTCCATACCGGAAATTTCTTTTCTGTTTGTACAGCAGTCGATTTCACGGATAATAAGATCCTGTGATACATCGACAAGACGACGTGTAAGGTATCCTGAATCGGCTGTACGAAGGGCTGTATCTGACATACCTTTTCTGGCACCATGTGCAGAAATGAAGTACTCCAATACGTCAAGTCCTTCACGGAAGTTTGACTTGATAGGAAGTTCGATAGTACGTCCTGATGTATCCGCCATAAGTCCACGCATACCGGCAAGCTGTTTAATCTGCTTATCAGAACCACGGGCTCCGGAATCCGCCATCATGAAGATATTGTTGTATGCATCAAGTCCTGTAAGAAGGGCTTTTGTAATCTCATCATCGGCCTGCTGCCAAACTTTAATAACACCTTTATATCTCTCTTCCTCAGTAAGGAAACCACGGCGATATTTACGTGCTATCTGCTCTACTGTCTTTTCAGCCTCGGCAAGGATTGTCTTTTTCTCTTCCGGCACTGTCATGTCAGAAATAGAAACTGTCATTGCTGCACGAGTTGAATATTTATAACCAATTGCCTTAATGGCATCCATTGTCTCTGCCGTACCTGTTGCACCGTGTGCATTGATACATTTTTCAAGAATCTGTTTAAGCTGTTTCTTTCCTACATGGAAATCAACTTCAAGTTTAAGGAAGTTTGCAGGGTCACTTCTGTCTACAAATCCCATATCCTGCGGAAGAATTTCGTTAAAAATAAATCTTCCAAGTGTTGAACAGATAATTCTTGACTCTGTTTCTCCCTGAGCATTTATGCCTGTTCTGCGGACATTTATTCTCTCATGGAGACAGATTTCATGATTTTCGTAAGCTGTAATAGCTTCCTCTATAGATTTGTAAAATCTATAATATCTCTCCGGATGCTTATCTGCATCAGGATCATCTATATCTGCCGGCTTTGTTCTTGAAAGTTCCGGACGCTCCTGTGTAAGATAATAGATACCAAGTACCATATCCTGTGAAGGAACGGCTACCACACCACCGTCTGAAGGTTTCAGAAGGTTGTTTGGTGATAAAAGAAGGAAGCGGCACTCTGCCTGTGCTTCAACAGAAAGTGGAAGATGAACAGCCATCTGGTCACCGTCGAAATCGGCGTTGAACGCTGTACAAACGAGTGGATGAAGCTTAATAGCTTTACCCTCGACAAGTATAGGCTCAAATGCCTGAATACCAAGTCTGTGAAGTGTAGGGGCACGGTTAAGCATAACAGGATGCTCACGAATTACTTCTTCAAGTACATCCCAAACCTCTGTCTGAAGTTTCTCAACCATCTTCTTAGCCTGTTTGATGTTGTGTGCTGTTCCGTTGGCAACAAGTTCTTTCATAACGAATGGTTTGAAGAGCTCGATAGCCATCTCTTTTGGAAGACCACACTGATAAATCTTAAGTTCAGGTCCTACTACGATAACTGAACGTCCTGAATAGTCAACACGCTTACCGAGAAGGTTCTGACGGAAACGTCCCTGCTTACCTTTAAGCATATCTGAAAGGGATTTGAGCGGTCTGTTTCCAGGTCCTGTAACAGGACGTCCACGACGACCGTTGTCTATAAGAGCATCTACTGCTTCCTGAAGCATTCTCTTCTCGTTTCTTACGATAATATCAGGTGCTCCAAGTTCAAGAAGTCTCTTAAGACGGTTATTTCTATTTATAATACGACGATAAAGGTCGTTCATATCAGATGTTGCAAAACGTCCACCATCAAGCTGTACCATAGGACGAAGATCCGGTGGGATAACAGGAATAACCGTAAGAATCATCCACTCCGGTTTGTTTCCTGACTCTCTGAATGACTCGATAACTTCAAGTCTCTTGATGATACGTGCACGTTTCTGACCTGATGCGTTTTCAAGTTCCGCTTTAAGTGTTACGGACTCTTCCTCGAGGTCAATGTTCATGAGAAGTTCCATAATGGACTCTGCACCCATTCCTGCACGGAATGCATTACCGTATTTTGCTTTTGCTTCCTGATATTCAGCTTCCGATAAAATCTGTTTCTGCTGAATTCCTATATCAGGAGCTGTCTCAAGTACGATATATGACGCAAAATACAATACTCTCTCGAGGTTCTTTGGTGATACGTCAAGGATAAGTCCCATACGGCTTGGGATACCCTTGAAATACCAGATGTGTGACACAGGAGCTGCAAGTTCAATGTGTCCCATACGCTCACGACGAACGCTTGACTTTGTAACTTCAACACCACACTTATCACAAACTACACCCTTATAACGGATTTTCTTGTACTTACCACAATGACACTCCCAGTCCTTGCTAGGTCCAAAAATCTTTTCACAGAAAAGACCATCTTTTTCCGGTTTTAAGGTTCTATAATTTATTGTCTCAGGCTTCTTAACTTCACCACGCGACCACTCTCTGATCTTTTCAGGTGAAGCAAGACCAATCTTAATAGCATCATAAGTGATGTGCTTTTCTGCTTTATTAGTCTCTGACATAGTAACCTCCTTAGTCATCAAATACTGAATCTGTATCAACCATAGTTGCACCAAATGCATCTTCAAGTTCATCAGGAGTTCCCTCGATATAACCTGCTGATGCGTATGACTCACCATTGTCAAATGCGTCATATGTTTCATCATCATCAGTAAGTGATTTGATTGAATCATTTTCAGATTCGTCAACATCCTCACCAAGTTTTACTTCGTTGCCGTCCTCATCAAGTACAGTAACATCGAGAGCAAGTGCCTGTAATTCTTTAAGGAGAACCTTAAATGACTCAGGTATACCAGGCTCTGAAATATTGTCACCCTTAATGATAGCTTCGTAAGTCTTAACACGACCGATAACATCATCGGATTTAACAGTAAGAATTTCCTGAAGTGTATGTGCTGCTCCATATGCCTCGAGTGCCCAAACCTCCATCTCACCGAAACGCTGTCCACCGAACTGGGCTTTACCACCAAGTGGCTGCTGTGTTACTAATGAGTAAGGACCTGTTGAACGTGCATGAATCTTATCATCAACAAGATGATGGAGTTTGAGATAGTGCATGAAACCGATTGTAACAGCACCGTCAAAATACTCACCTGTACGACCATCACGAAGTCGAACTTTTCCGTCTCTGTTGATTGGAACACCTCTCCACTGAGCACGATATGCTTCATTTTCAACAAGATACTCCATAACATCAGGTGAAAGAATATCTTTATATTTATCCTCAAAAGGAACAATTTCCTTTAAGCGTGCAACCTCATTCTCGTCACCGTTTTCCTCTGCCTTTGCAAGCTGCTCGGCAAGTTCTTTCTGGTTAAGCGGTGTATTTGCATAATCATTTGCAAGTTCAAGAGTATCCATAATGTCTTTCTCGTTTGCACCGTCAAATACAGGTGTTGATACATTGAAGCCGAGAACTTTCGCTGCAAGACTTAAATGAATTTCGAGGACCTGACCGATATTCATTCGAGAAGGCACACCCAATGGATTAAGCACGATGTCAAGAGGACGGCCATTTGGAAGGAATGGCATATCTTCAACAGGGAGTACTCTTGAAACGACACCCTTGTTACCATGACGACCGGCCATCTTATCTCCGACCTGAATCTTACGTTTCTGTGCAATATATATGCGAACTGACTGATTTACTCCCGGTGGAAGTTCATCGCCGTTTTCTCTTGTAAATACTTTGGCATCAACGATAATACCGAACTCTCCATGAGGAACTTTAAGTGAAGTATCTCTTACCTCACGAGCCTTTTCTCCGAAGATTGCACGAAGAAGTCTTTCCTCTGCTGTAAGCTCTGTCTCTCCCTTAGGAGTAACTTTACCTACAAGGATATCTCCGGCACGAACCTCTGCACCAATACGGATAATTCCACGCTCATCAAGATTTTTAAGTGCATCATCACCTACACCCGGAACATCACGCGTAATTTCCTCGGCACCAAGCTTAGTATCTCTTGCTTCTGCCTCATACTCATTTATATGAACTGATGTGTATACATCTTCTTTTACAAGTCTTTCACTAAGAAGAACGGCATCCTCGTAATTGTAACCTTCCCATGTCATGAAACCGATAAGAGGGTTCTTACCGAGTGCTATCTCACCACCACATGTTGAAGGTCCGTCTGCGATAACCTGTCCTTTCTTAATCTCATCACCTTTTCTTACGATAGGCTTCTGATTCATGCTTGTTCCCTGATTGCTTCGCTGGAACTTAGAAAGTTTATATCTGTGGACATTTCCTGTTGCCGGTTTAATAATAACCTCATTTGATGCTGAACGCTCAACGATACCATCTTCCTCTGCTACAACACAGTTTCCTGAATCGACAGCAGCTTTCATTTCCATACCAGTACCAACTGCAGGTGCTTCAGTTATGAGAAGCGGAACTGCCTGACGCTGCATGTTTGAACCCATCAACGCTCTGTTGGCATCATCGTTCTGAAGGAACGGAATCATGGCTGTAGCTACTGAGAATACCATCTTAGGAGATACGTCCATAAGATCTATCTTACTCTTTGCAAACTCTGATGTCTCCTCACGGAAACGACCTGAAACATTGTTTCTTACAAAATGTCCGTCCTCATCAAGCTGTTCGTTAGCCTGTGCAACTATATATTTGTCTTCTTCGTCAGCCGAGAGATATACAACCTCATCAGTTACGATAGGATTTGCCGGGTCAGTCTTGTCGAGTTTACGATAAGGTGCCTCGATAAATCCATATTCATTTATTCTCGCATAAGATGCAAGTGAGTTGATAAGACCGATATTTGGTCCTTCAGGTGTCTCTACAGGACACATACGGCCATAATGTGTATAATGTACATCTCGAACCTCGAATCCGGCTCTGTCTCGTGAAAGACCACCAGGTCCTAAGGCTGATAATCTTCTCTTGTGAGTAAGCTCACTAAGAGGATTGTTCTGATCCATGAACTGCGACAACTGCGAACTTCCAAAGAACTCCTTAACTGCAGCAGTTACAGGTTTGATATTTATAAGTGACTGTGCAGTGATGCTGTTGATGTCCTGTGTTGACATTCTCTCACGCACAACTCTTTCCATTCTTGAAAGTCCGATACGGTACTGGTTCTGTAAAAGCTCACCAACCGCACGAATACGACGATTTCCCAAGTGGTCGATATCGTCATCTGTTCCTACGCCATACTCAAGATGCATGTTGTAGTTGATAGAAGCAAAAATATCTTCTTTTGTGATATGCTTAGGAACAAGTTCAGCAATATTAAATCTGATAAGTTCCTTGATTTCTTCTATATCATCATTCTCGTCAAGAATCTGCTTTAAGAGTGGATAATAAACACTCTCATGTACTTCAACTTCAGCCGGGTCAACGTCCGGAAGATATGCTTTAAGGTCAACCATAAGGTTTGAAAGCACCTTTGTGACTTTCTCTTCTTTTTCAACCATTACATAAGGAACTGCTGCGTTCTGAAGTTCAGTTGCAAGTTCTTCTGTGATAGTTGTGCCGGCTTCATATACTTCGCCTGTTGCAGGACTTACAGCATCCTCTGCAAGCTTGCAGCCTGTAATACGATTCTTAAAATGAAGTTTCTTATTAAACTTATATCTTCCTACCTTTGCAAGATCATATCTCTTAGGGTCAAAGAACATACCGTTTAATAAGTTTTCAGCACTGTCTACTGACAATGGCTCGCCCGGACGGAGTTTCTTATATAATTCAAGAAGACCATCCTGATAATTCTCTGTAGTATCTTTTTCAATACTTGCAAGAATCTTTGGCTCATCACCGAAAAGTTCTTTAATCTGCTCATTACTTCCAAGACCCATAGCTCTAAGGAATACAGTGATAGGAACTTTTCTGTTTCTATCTACACGAACATAAAATACATCATTGGAGTCAGTCTCGTATTCCAGCCATGCACCACGATTTGGAATTACAGTTGATGAATAAAGTTCCTTACCGAATTTATCATGTCCGATTGCATAATAAATACCCGGTGAACGAACCAACTGGCTAACTATAACTCGTTCAGCACCATTGATTACAAAGGTACCTGTCGCAGTCATCAAAGGAAGATCTCCCATAAAGATCTCATGCTCTTTAATTTCTTCTGTTTCCTTATTGTGTAACCTTACTTTCACCTTCAAAGGTGCTGCGTATGTTGCATCCCTTTCCTTACACTGATCGATGTCATACTTTGTCTCATCCCTGCATAAAACAAAATCTACAAATTCGAGACTGAGATGACCACCAAAATCAGAGATAGGCGAAATATCTCGGAAAACTTCTTTTAGTCCTTCGTCCAAGAACCACTGATAAGAATTAGTCTGTACCTCAATGAGATTTGGCATCTCCAGCACTTCCTGCTGTTTGGCATAACTCATTCTAACACCGTTACCTACTTTTACTGGGCGTATCCTGTTTTTCTCCATCGATGTTCACTCCTTAATTTTTTAGAGTATTTTGCAGTCTGACTATTTTTTTCATTAAGGACTTTTCTTTTTTAACGAACTGTGATATAATAAATAAGAAAAGTATAGTCAGCCACAATAGTGCATTTTTCATGTTAGCATTAAAGGACTGACTTGTCAAGAAATATTTTGAATTTTTGTTAAAATATGTATTTTATCAGAAGTATTGTTATTTGACAATACTTTTTTTATTTTTCATTCTCTGAATGTAAGCGTTATCGTCACGCCTTTTCCCACACTTCCCCTTATCGCCACGGCTCCGCCATGCCTCTGCATCACTTTTTTTACTATGGCAAGTCCTACTCCGCTGCCCTCAAACTCACTGCTACTGTGCAGTCTCTGAAACACATTAAAAAGTTTATCTGAATACTCTTCATCAAAGCCCGCACCATTGTCCGTTACCGAAATGCGCTTAAAAGGTTTGTCATATTCCATAGAGACACTTATAACCGCCGTATTACATTTCCTTGTATACTTTAAAGCATTACTAAGTATATTTTTTACAACCATGCGAATGAGGACCTCGTCTCCCGATATGGTTCCAAGCTCCCCATGAAAATAATTTATTTTTCTGTCTTTTTCCAATTTTTCAAGTTCTTCATACTCTGTGTCAAATATCTCATCCATATCAAGCTGCTGCATGTTCATTTTCGCATTGCACATTCTCGAAAACTCAAGCAGCCTTTTTATCATTGTATCAAGTTCACCGGCTTTTGCTGAAATCATATCTGATATTTTTATAACTTCTTCCTTGTTTTCATTTATAATCTCATCGTTAAGCGCATCTATCAGCATTCCCATAACCTGTAACGGCGAACGAAGGTCATGAGATACCGCACTGCAAAACATATTCAATTCTTCATTTGCATTTGTAAGCATTTTATTTTGTTGGTGTATTTTCAAATGAACCTGTACCCTCGCCAGATATTCTTCTCTTATATAAGGTTTGCAAATATAATCACTGCACCCTGCCTCAAAGCCTTTGCGTATAACTTCCGGGCTTTTTTCCGTTGTTAAAAATATAACTGGAATCTCCTTTGTATCCGGATTATTCTTTATTTTCCCACAAACCGTTATTCCGTCTATGTCTTCCATTTTTATATCAAGAACTATTAAATCAGGTTTTCTGGTTTCAAGAAAACTGAGTGCCCTTTTTCCGGATGTTGCAACATACACACGGTATCCGGCACTTTTTAATATTTCTCCTGCAAATCTTATCTGATCAGGCTGATCATCTACTATCAATATTTCTGCCACCCTCATAAAACTCTCCATATCTGAGTGCTTTGCCGCCACTCACTTTTAGCTTGTCATCATTTTCTGAACTTCTTCTTTCTCTGCATCTGCAGTCCTGTTTTTGTAAATTATCTCTCCCTTTTCCATAACATACAGATACGATGTATTTTCCATGACAAAGTCAAGATACTGTTCCACAAGCAAAACAGTTATGTGTTTCCACTCGTTTACTTTTTTTATCGCAACTCCTATGTCATGAATTATTGAAGGCTGTATTCCTTCTGTAGGTTCGTCAAGTATAAGTATTTTAGGTTCTGCTGCCAGTGCTCTCGCAATCGCAAGCTGCTGTTGCTGGCCTCCTGACAAATCGCCGCCTTTTCTTTTCGCAAATTCAGGAATTATTGGGAAAAGTTCATATATGTAATCAGGAATTTTTCCTTTTCCGCCTAACGGCTGTAATCCCATCTCAAGATTTTCCTGAACCGTCATATACGGAAATATATCCCTGCCCTGTGGAACATATCCGATTCCCTTTTTTACCCTTTCATACGTCGGCATCTTTATAATATCATTTCCATCAAATATAATACTTCCACCGGTAGTTTTTATCAATCCCATGATACTTTTAAGCGTTGTACTTTTTCCAACACCGTTACGTCCTATCAATCCTACAATCTCCCCATCAGGAACAGATAATGAAAGCTCATTGAGCACACAGCTCTCTCCATAATAAGAATTTATATTCTGAATTTCTAACATACAACACCTCACATTTCCGGCTCGCCGCCTCTTCCAAGATACACCGACTGTACCGTCTTGTCGGCAAGTACACTGTCTATGTCACCCTCCATAAGCACTTTTCCTTCATGTAAAACAGTGACCACATCCGCCGTCTGCTTTACAAACTCCATATCATGCTCGATAACTATTACGGTGCAGTCTTTTTTTATTTCTTTAAGTATTTCCCCTGTCTTAAATGTTTCGGGTTTTCCCATTCCTGCTGCCGGTTCATCCAGCATAATTATCTCCGGTTTCTGCACAAGCTGCATACCTATCTCAAGCCACTGTTTCTGTCCATGTGCAAGAGCACCCGCACGAAGCTTTGAAAAGTCCTTAAGTCCTATTCTCTCAAGGATTTCATATATCCATTCCATCTCAGCTTTCGAGGGCTTACAAAAAATACAATCCCATATTCCCTTGTGTCCCTTTAAAGACAGTATCATGTTTTCTTCTACAGTCAGATTTACAAAAACTGACGGAACCTGAAATTTTCTTCCTACACCCGCATGTACAATTTTATATTCCTTCATTTTTGTGAGTTTCATGCTGTCACCGTTTTTCGGATAAAAAATCACACTTCCCTGTGTAGGTCTTGTTTTTGCACAAATTATATCAAGCAGAGTTGTTTTACCTGCTCCATTTGGTCCGATAAAAAAATGAATACTGTTTCTTTTTACATTTGCATTGACATCTGTAAGTGCATAAAATCCATCAAAACATACTGAAATATTTTTTATTACTAATGCATTATCATTTACCATAATATTCCCCATTTCTGTGCGTATTTTCCGATTTCAATTAGTTTGTACCTGTCACTTTTTCACCCTTTTTCTTTAACAGTGCAGGTATGTGTTCTCTGATAACACCGACAATTCCGCCTTTAAAGAATATAATAGTAAGACAGAATATTGCTCCTATAATGTACTGCCATATCTCAACAAGACTTCCTGAGCTTAAATTGTATTCACAAAGATTTATCAAAAATGCTCCTATAACAGCTCCTATGATTGACGCTCTTCCGCCTACCGCAACCCAGATAACCATCGTGATTGAATATGCAATTGTCATCTGCGACGGTGTGATACTTCCGTTAAAATTAACAAATACAGCCCCCGCAATTCCTGCAAATACAGCAGACACAACATATATAAATGTCTTAAATTTGCTTACTTTGTAACCTGAAAAATAAGTTCTGTTTTCACCGTCACGAATTGCTATAAGAATTTTTCCAAACTTACTGTTTACAAGATATTTTGAAATTACATATATAACAACGAGTATAGCTACAGCCAGATAAAACAACATCTGCATATTATCTGCGTTTGCTTTTCCTTTAATGCTTCCAAAAATTGATTTTATTTCTGTTATTCCGACATTTCCATTTGTATATGGTGATAAAGCAATGAACATTGAATATGCCGCCCATGTTATCGCCTGCGATATAATCGAAAAATATACGCCCTTAACACGGCTTTTAAAAATAAAATATCCTATTATTCCGGCAACCACACCCGGCACAACTATTACAAGCACCAAAGACATTCCCAAAGGCTTACACATCTGCCATATAAGCGGAAGTTTTTTAAGACCCCCTACATGCATGAAGTCTGTAATATTTCCTCCCGTTTCCTGAAGTTTAAGATACATTGCCATGACATATGCACCAAGCCCGAAGTACAAACCGTGTCCGAGGCTTAGAATGCCTGTGTAGCCCCATATAAGGTCAAGGCCTATTGCAACGATTGAAAAAGCAATACATTTTCCAAGGAATAACACTGTCGAAGTATTCTGGATTATTCCTGCTCCGGATAAAATAGGAGTTAATGCCAATGCAATTACAATCAATATAAAACAAAGATTATCACCATGTTTTGTTATAATTTTCATACAAACCTCCTATTCATCCAATCCTCTGCTTTTTACAACGAAAAATCCCTGCGGTCTTTTCTGTAAAAATACGATAACAACAAGTAATACAATCGCCTTAGCTATTGTTGCTGATGTATATTTTTCAGTAAATATACTGCAAAATCCTATTACTGATGAGCCGAGTACGGTTCCTGCCAGTTTTCCTACTCCGCCAAGAACAATTGCCATAAATGAATTTACGATATAACTCTGACCTACTGTCGAATCGATGGAACCAAGAAGTGCAACCGAACATCCGGCTATACCGGCAAGTCCCGAACCGATACTGAAAGTAATTGTGTCCACTCTTTTTGAATTGATTCCCATGCACTGTGCCATAGGTCTGTTCTGCATTACTGCACGCATCTTTTTTCCAAATCCTGAACGATACATTATAAAATAAATAATCAGCAGGCAGACAAGAACCATTGTGATAATAAATATACGATTGTAAGAAAATGTACATCCTCCGATTTTTAAGCCGCCCTCCAAAAATGCCGGAACGTTTACGTTTACACCCTGTGTTCCGAATATGCTTCTCGCAGCCTGCTGCAAGATGAGACTTATTCCATATGTCGCAAGGAGACTGTCAATTTCACGGCCATACAATCTTGATACTATAAGACGCTCCATTATGCTGCCAAGCAAAAATGTCACGCCAAATGCTGCCGGAATTGAAATTATATAATATATTCCCTGCATGGATGCCGGAACAATCCCGGCAACCACATTCTGAACAACATATGTTGTATACGCACCTATCATCACAAATTCACCATGCGCCATATTTATTATTTTCATCTGTCCAAATGTGATTGCCAGTCCTAAGGATGTCAATAAAATTATGGAACTGAGACTTAAACCGTTAAATAATGTAGTAATAAACTGCTCCATATTTTAACCTCCTGATTGTTTTTTCTTTTACTCTAAAGGCTGAATACCTGCTTTTACTGCCCAGTCATATGATTTCAAATATGGGTCCGGTTTTACAGGTTTGTCAGTTGCATAAATCTCGTTGATAAGACCTTTTTCATCCACTTCACCGATTCTGACAGGTTTTGTAAGATGCTGGTTGTCTCCGTCAATAGTTACTGTTCCCTCAGGAGCATCAAAGCTTATTTCTCCTGTATGTATTGCGTCAAGTACATCATCCACCTCAAAACTGTTTGCTTTCTCACAAGCTGCCTTCCAGAGATAAACTGCGTCATATCCTGCTTCTGCCGGGTCAGATGTCACTCTGTCCTCACCGTATTTCTTCTTGTAATTTGCAACAAACTCTTTATTTTTCTCTGTGTCTGTTGTCTGATAATAATTCCATGAAACCATGTGTCCCTTTAAGATGTCAGCACCAATTGTTGCAACTTCTTCTTCTGCAATTGAAAATGACATTGTCGGATAATCTTTACTTGTATAATTCTTTTCTGACATCTGTTTGAAGAATGAGACATTTCCTGTACCGTTCAATGTATTGATAATAATATCAGGCTTTGCAGACTCAATTTTTGCAATTATTGAAGCAAAATCCGTCTGCTCCATGTCAGCATATTCCTCGCCGACAACCTTGCCACCTGCTGCCTTAACCTGAGCTTCGATTATCATGTTTGCTGTTCTTGGGAATACATAATCTGAACCCATAAGGAAGAATTTCTTATATCCCTTTTTGATAAGATACTCGATAGCCGGTACTATCTGCTGGTTTGGTGCAGCACCGCAATATACTATGTTGCTTGATGATTCCATTCCTTCATACTGAACCGGATACCAGAGAAGATTATCATAATCTTCAAAGACAGATTTTACTGCTTTTCTTGAAGATGAAGTCCAGCAGCCAAATACTGTCGCAACGCCTTCACTGTCAACAAGTTTTTCTGCCTTTGTCGCAAATGTTGACGGTTCTGATGCACCATCTTCTTCTACATATTTAATCTTTTTGCCAAGTACACCGCCTGACGCATTGATTTCTTCTATAGCCATAACTTCTGCATCCCTAACCGACTTTTCACTGATTGCCATTGAGCCTGTAAGTGAATGTAAAATTCCTACTTTTACAGTGTCCGAATCTGAACCGCTGTCTGAAGATTTGCTTCCTCCGCAGCCTGTAGCACTCAAAATCAATGTTGCTCCTGTTAACACCGCTATTACTCTTTTCATTATTTTCTTCTTCATAGTCTGTCCTCCATTTCTGTACTGCTTTTCAGTTGTTTCCCATAAATCAAAAAAGAAGCCATATTTATTGATAAATATTGACTCCTTTGTCATTGTTTTAATGCACATATCATTTTAATTTAAGTACATCCTCTCCATATTTAATTTTCAGATAATCGATTATTACCTCGACACATCTTTCTCTTCCTATACGATAACTGTTTAATGTCATATCGTAAAGAACCGGATTTGTCCAATCCTCACCGCCTGAATAATACTTATAATAATCTGCACGATACCTGTCAGTCTGATAAATAATTTTGTTTGCTTCATCCTCTGTGACATCGAGCAAATCTACAACACTCTTTACGCAGGCTTTTCTCGGTGCTTCAATGTAAACACTGACTACATTTCCATAATCTTTCAAGATATGATTTGCACATTTTCCAATAATAATACATGATTGCCTGTTGGCAACATTCTTAATTATCTGTGCCTGGTAATTAAAAAGATTTACATCTGAGACAAATCCCTCCTCAGACGGCCCCACTATACTTGCGGAAGGTATTCCCGAAAGTTTTCTAAGAAAGCTGCTGCCTCTTAGTCTCTCATCCACTTCAACAAATTTGTTTTTATTTATTCCGCTTAGTTCAGATGCCATTTTCAAAATCTGGTCATCATAACACGGAATCCCCAAACGTTTTGAAAGTTCACGACCAATAACTCGTCCGCCGCTTCCATAACCTCTCGCAATTGTTATCACAAAATTTTTCACCTTTTACACCTCCTCATACTCTCAAAAACCTGTTTACCTTTGCCTTGCATATATACTAGCACAGGCTATAAATGAGCAAAACATGAAAAACAAGGTATTTTCCATAAAAAAGAAGTTATACTCCATATTTTTTAGGCGTAACTCCCATTGTCTCTGTAAAAATTCTGCTGAAATAATCGGGTGTCGAATATCCAAGTCTCTCACTCAGTTCATAAACTTTAATATTAGAATTGCATAAAAGATAACCTGCATACTCCATTTTTGTAATAGTCTGGATTTGTTTAAATGTAATATTGAACTTATTTTTGCACATCTTTCCGAAATAATCTTTGCTAAGTTCCATATACTCTGCCACATCTTCCATTGTTTTATTTTCAGTAACATATTTCATGATATATTCTAAAACCCTGCCAAGAAATATTTCATCTTCAATCTCTCCGCCATCAGCTATAATATGCTGTTTTATTCTTTCGAGCATGTCACTTTTCTGCGAATCTCCCTCAAACTGTTTTTTTGCACGCACAAGTGCATCCCCAAGTTCTTTTTCTTTCAACGGTTTCACAATAAAATCTGCCGCTCCGTATATCATTGCCTGTCTTGCATATTCAAACTCATCATATGAACTTAATATTATGGTATATATGTCAATTTTTTTCTCTGACATTTTTTTAGAAGACCGATTCCATCAAGTACAGGCATTCTTATGTCTGTAACAACCATGTCAAACTCATCATTTTCAAGCATTTCCAATGCTTCTTTTCCATTTGATGCTATTTTTCTTATGCAAAAATCATTTTCACTCCATATTTTCATTTTCTTATAAACATAATGAAGTGCCATATCATCCTCTACCAATAAAATTTTATACATGTCAAGCCTCCAAAATTTCATTCATTTTTTCAAAATCATATTGCAACGCAGCATCCTGCAAATTCAAAAACTTATCCCTGTCCATATTTTTTGCAAACAATGTTTCATATTTCAAAAACATATCAACAGCCTGCATGTCATATTCACTGCTCATTTTTTTTATGTATGTTACAAGATTGTCAAAATCAATTTTTTCATTATTTTCTTCATCAGGCTGTTTATATTCTTTTATGTATTGCTCAAGTTCAAATCTTGTTTTTTTCCACAAAGCATCAAATTTTTCAAAATCAACCTGTTTTCCCGTTTTTAACTTCTGCTCTATATCAACAAGTTCTTCATACATTAAAGTCATGCACAAATTTCCTGTCATCCCTTTAAGGTCATGTATTATTCCTCTCGCATTTCCATAATTCCCATTTGATATATGTATTCTCATATAATCAACATTTTTGCTCTGTTTTTTCACAAAACTGTCTGCAAGTTCCCATAGTAATTTGCTGTTGTTATTCATATTTTTTAAACACTCGCTGACATTAAAATATAAAGAATTATTTTTACTGTTATTTTCATTTTCAACCGTTTCTTCATTCTTTAGATTTATTCCCGCATATTTTTCAATTACCTTTCTCATATCATACGGTTTAAAAGGCTTGATAACGTATTCCTGCATTCCCGATTTTTTTATTTTCTCGAAAACATCCTGTGCGGCATCGGCTGTCAGTGCAATAATGGCGGTATTATCACATATATGATTTTTCCTAATAAATTCTGCCACCTCATAACCATCCATTTCCGGCATTCTAAGGTCAAGCAGTATCAAATCCACTCCCTGTTTTTCAACAAATCTTACAGCAGATTTTCCCGAATCAGCCGTATAAACAGTAAGCCCAAAACTCTCAAGAATTTCCTTCTCAACAGCAAGATTTATTTCCGAATCATCTACAAGCAGTACATTAAATTTAAGTTCTTCCTCAATATCATTTTCTCTATCTGTATGCAAATCATTATTTTTCTTCTCTTCTTTTGAAATCTTCGCCGGTACACGAAAATAAAATCTTGAGCCCTCGCCTTTCTTTGATTCGAGATTGAGTGTCTGAGTATTTCCACTGTACAATTCAATCAATTGTTTTGATATTGCAAGTCCCAGTCCTGTTCCTCCATACTTCCTGTTTATTGACACATCATCCTGTACAAACGGTTCAAAAATTTCTTTCTTTTTCTCATCAGAAATTCCTATTCCGGTGTCTCTTACTTCATAATAGAGCACACAACTGTCATCGTTCCAATCCTCTACCCTCTGTTCTATTGTAACTGAACCTTTCTCGGTAAATTTAACTGCATTTCCTACTAAATTCATCAATATCTGATGAAGTCTTGCCGAATCCCCCACAACCATTTCAGGTATATCCTGTTTTATATCTATGTTTAATTTTATGTTTTTACGGCTCGCTTCATTTTCCATAACGACATAAACACGCTTCAAAAGTTCAATCGGAGAAAATGAGATTTCCTCAAATTCTATTTTTTCATTTTCTATTTTAGAAAAATCCAAAACTCCGTTTATCAGTTCAAGCAAATCTTCTGATGCAACCAATATACTGTTGCAATATTTTTCCTGCTTTGAGGAAAGCGTTCCTTTTCTCAGCAAATATATGTACCCAATAATAGCATTTAGCGGCGTTCTAAGTTCATGACTCATCCTTGCCATAAATTCACTCTTTGCCTTATTTGCTTCTATTGCCTCCTCTTTTGCTTTTTTCATTTCCGTCCATGCATCATGACTTTTTTTCATTTCCAATGCCAAAACATTTGCCATCCTGTTATATATTCTTCCAAATTCTCTAAGCTCCAGCGCCCCTTTAGGACGTATTCTCAATATCAGGTTTTCAGACAGAGTATTCAATTCGTTATCTTTTGTGTTTTTTTCTCTGTTTTTAAGCTGATTTGTGTAACTGTTAAGCGGCTTCACATAGTTTTTATATAATATTGTAAGAATAAATGCCACAAGCACGCCCGCTGCAATAAGACAGCCAACCAATACCACAAGCGCATTTCTGCACCCTTTTACCGCCGCTTTCACTTCATCATCCAGCCGGTGATTTAACCTCTTATTAAACAATTCAATCGGAGACATAATTCTTGATTTTATAACATCATAATTTTGATTGTACAACAGCTCTACAGCCATTTTTCTTTTTTCCTGACTGTTTAAATTCTCATATTTCTGTGGAATCTGATATTTAAGCACATATCTTATATATTCCCTTAACCTCCTATGGCTGCAAAAATCTTTTTCTGTTTTATTCTCCGCTTCAAGTACAAGCCGCATTGAACACGCTTCTGTTTTTATAAGCTCATCCGAATATTTTTTTGCACTTTTTAAATTTCTCTTTTCCTTTTTCTGTAAGTCCGCTTCTTTCAACTGCCCGATAACTTTATCTCTGGTTCTGCTTACCCTTACCTCGTACCAGTAATTATATAGATGAGATATATCCCCTGTCACGGCATATTTTCTTGCCTCATTCGTCAGAAAATCCGAAGTCTCTGCAAGATCATTACTCAACTTTGTAAATTTATATCTGTTATTTTGTGCCATAGATTCATTCTGTGTACATTCATTCATATATCTATAGCCGCAAATCACAATAGCACATACTGTTATAAACAATGTAACCGATACAATCATTATTTTTCTGTTGTCCCATACTCTCAAATATCTCATTTGTTTTTCCTTCCAGACAAATTCTAAATATAATTTATAATCATCAATTTTTAATTTGTTATCAGTAATTTTTAATTTGTGATTAGTACTTGTTTAAACATAATACTGCAACAAAAAAGAGACAAAGAAGCTTTTGTAAAATCAGACTTCTTTGTCTCTTTTATTTTTATATTTATGATATAAGGTTCAAAAAATATTTTAACATTTATATCATGTTTATTTGTATATTTTTGAAGCAATATTCTTTACTTTCACCGGTCCGAACTCTCTGCTGTCCTTGCTGTCTGCCCTGTTGTCACCCATGACGAAATACTCATCCTCTTCAAGTTTTATCGGTTTTTCGGCTACACCCGCATAGCCCATTTTATCTTTACGGTAATTTTCTTTGAGAATTTTTCCATTTATATAGATATCCTCACCTTTAACCTGAATTGTCTCACCCGGCAATGCAATTATTCTTTTTATATAATACTCATCTTTAGAACTCTGTGCCAATTTCTTATTTTTTGACATTGCTATCAACTGGTTTACAAGTCTCTGCGTATATTCAACAATATCCTCTTTGTGCTTATGACCATACGGATATATCGTCACTACATCAAAGCGTTTGGGCTTTTGGAAATTATATATAATCTTATTTGCTATAATATTTTCGCCGTCATAGAAATTATCATCCATTGAATGACCGTCTACCACCGTACGCTGTGCCGCATAAGTATTTACCACATAAGAACCTGTAAGTGATATTGCAATAAGCAGTATCAATGAAATCGCTGTTTTCAGTAAAACTTTCATAATCTTCTTCATAATATTTCCCACCTTCTGTTTTATTATAAAAATCAATACAATTAAAAAATCATAAGCATAATATCACGTTTTGCTTCATCGCATCTTATCATAACATTCTTATAATATAATGTAAAGAAATCAACGCTCATCCATTATTTTTTACGCATTATCACATTCAGCCATTTCTCACTGTCTCTGCCTGCTCTCACATCTGATGTTATCCATTGTTCTTCTGTTTCTATTCCATGTATGTTCTTAATAAATTTTCCAAAAGCCTCCTCTGTCATATCATTAAAATATCTTCCGTTTCGCTCTCCTGAAAAATTTCCATATTTAAACGATGCATATATAATTCCGTTTGCTTTCAATGCAGCAGCCATTTTATTCATAACATTTTCAAGCTCATCCGATGTCAGGTGAAGTATTGATGAACACGCCCATATTCCATCATATTTTTCCTTTGCGCTAAGTTCGGTAAACATCATATTTTTTACTGTAATCCCTGTATATTCACTCGCACGCCTGCAAAGTTCTTTAGAACCGTCAACTGCATCAACCTTGTACCCATGTTCCAAGAAATATTTTGTGTCTCTTCCCGAACCGCACCCAAAATCCAGAATAAAATCACCTTTTCCCAATTTATCCGCAAATCTTTTCTGTGTCGCTTCAAAGTCCACCTGCAAGGTGCTCGCCACAAATTTATCTGCATTTAAATTATAATAATCAAGAGTATTTTTAACATTATTTTTCTCTTTCACACAGTCAAAATGAAAGCTTTCGAGAATTTCGTTTGAAGCCGTTCTGTCAATTATCTGTTTTATAAGAGTTTCCAGTTTAGAATTTTTAGTATAATCTGCCGGTACAAAATATTTTATTCTGTTTTCTTCAAGCATATTAAATACTTTTGTTTTGTCTTTCGTTTTTTCATCATACACTCCGATGGAATGACCACCGTTTATATTTACAAGTTTCATACATGGAATGTCTGTCTCACTGTCACCGATATAAACCATATTGCGAAAAGGTACCCTGTACTCATTTGGTTTAAAATAATCATTTACTCTTGAATCATTTACATCAAGTATTCCTTTTTCTATTCTAAATAAAAACTGAGTCTTGTTCGTATAATTGACGACCTGCGCCGGCCATACGGCAACACCGCTTTTGTCAAAATAAAATGAGCTTGCATATATTTTTTTGAATTTACCGGCAACTTTTGTACCCTCAATCATTTCTTTTAAACCTGAAGATATTATGTAATGTTCAACAGTTACACCTTTCTTTTCACCATACTCATTTATTCTGTCAAACCATGTTGCAACACCTGGGAACAGCTTTACTTTCGCACCGTCACTATGTAATGTCTCTTTTGTAAAAAGAACCTTTCCTCTTGACTTTTCTGCCATAAGAAACATATATGCAAGATTTCTGTCCATCTCGTTTTCTTCCGAAAGTTCATTTGACTCTCTCCAAAAATCATCAACTTCGTAATCTATTGACTGAATATATCCCTGTGCCTGCATATCATCAGGTGATAATGTTTTATCAAAATCGTAGCATATCGCTAAAACCGGATATTCTGTTTCATTCTCCTTTGTCATAAACAATTCTCCTTCTCTGATTTTATACCCAACTTTATTTCAAATACTCCCCTAACATCGCAAACACCAATTTTTTTATTTTCTCCGCAACCCCCAAACAAATATCCCGATTCATCCCTGCCTGCACACCGACATTTACAAGTTCTTTCATTCCGGGATTGCGTCCATTCCCGTCAACCATTGTTGTATGCTCTCCATAATATGTGTTGCTAAATGTCAGATCATAAGCAGGACTTAATCTCCAACTATCATTTATATCATCATATAAAAATGTAAAATTTTTGGAATGATCATCTCTATTATGTGCAAATACATTAAAGCACATACGACGATACATGTTTTCAATGTCTTCTTTATTATCATTAGTTATTATTTTTGTAAGCTTCATAAGACTATGATAATCAAGACTCGGCTGTTCAAAGTCTATTTCAAGCAATGCCGCCGCTGTCACCATATGAATATGCCTTGTTTTTCCATTTATCTGCTGCCTGTCAAATCGTTTTGTTCCAAAATATCCCTTACATTTTGATGATTCAAATAATTTTGTTTCGCTCATTTCAATTCCACATTTTTTTGCACAGATAGAATAATCGTACTCCATTTTTCCTGATTCTTTTTTATCAACATGTGCAGGAAATTTTATAATCCAATATGAATCATCTATTTTCGTCATAATCTTAGGTCTTGCTCCACCACTTGTTCCACCAAGTCGATACAACTCGTCAAGTTTTTCTGAATACTCTGTATTTAAAATTTTCCGGCACTGGCTTTCCAGTTCATCAAGATCATCTGTTTTACTGTCTATTGTCATTTCTAATTGTGGTTCATAAGTTAGCGCGCCCATTCCCGAACTACCTACAATTGCTAATCTGTCAAGCAATGTATATTCATACACTTCCTTTCCTCTTTGTTTCAAAAGCTGTTTTTCTGTTAGAAATCTCAGCTATTGTTCCAACCAGTCTTTCATCATATAAAACATTTATTTTTTTATTTCCTCTCATTTATAACCTCCTCAATATTTCTATATGGCACCTGTGTAAATGCATTTCTCAGTTCATCAGCAATTCCAAGTGCCATAGAAATCTTTGTGAGATTTATCAACGAAATCTGTCCCTTTGTTTCAAATCTTTTTATAGATCCATAACTTACATTACTCATCGTCGCAAGCTTCTGTTGAGAAATTGACCTGCGTTTTCTAATATTTCTTACTCTTTCTGCAAGCTTCATATCAAGTTCCTCTGCCGTTTCCCAAACAAGACCTTCCATAATAATCTTCCCCCAAAAACAAATATAGATAATATATTATCCAAAATCGCTTATTTTATCCACTTTTAGATAATATATTATCTATTATAACACTGTCAAGCGGATATTCGCAATCCGCTTTGCTGCTTGCTCATAACACGATTACTCTGAAAACCTGTTCCACTGCAAGCTCCATATTTTTAATTGCATTTTCTTTTTTCATTGCTTCTTCAAGCGTAGTCACTCCCCGGACTATCGGAAAAAATGCATCTATCCCGTTTTCGTTACAGATTGCTGCATCAGCAGATATACTTCCGGCAAAAGCAATCACCTTTTTGTCGTATTTTTTTGCAAGTCCTGCTACACCTATAGGTGCTTTTCCCATAACAGTCTGGCTGTCAAGCTGTCCTTCACCTGTTATGACTATATCTGAATTTTTAATTTTATCTTCCATATCTGTAAGCTGCATTACAAGCTCTGCCCCGGGTGTAAGTTCTGCATTTAAATATGAAAGCAATGCAAAACCAAGACCTCCTGCTGCACCTGCTCCCGGAATATCTTCACACGACACACCGAGTTTTTCTTTTGTCTTATCTGCAAAATGTTTCATATCATTATCTATAAGCGGCTTCATTTCATCGGTCACGCCTTTCTGCGCACCAAATATATATGTGGCTCCTTTTTCACCATAAAGAGGATTATCAACATCACAAGCAACCTGAAATTTGATTTTTGATATCAAAGGATTTACTTTATCAGCAATAATCATCTCTACTTTTCCCAATGCCGCTACACCTTTCCCAACATCTTTTCTGTTTTTGTCCAGAAATTGATATCCAAATGCCTGAAGCATTCCAATACCACCATCGTTTGTCGCACTTCCGCCTATTCCGATAATAACTTTCTCACATCCTCTTTTTGCTGCATCCAGAATCATCTCTCCAACTCCGTATGTAGTTGCTATCATCGGTTTTTTTTCATTTACAAGTGTGAGTCCCGCTGCCGAAGCCATCTCCATAACTGCTGTTCTGCTCTCTTCAAGCCATCCATAATAGCAACTGACCGTTTCGCCTAAAGGTCCGGTAACCTCAAGTTCAATCTTTTCGCCACTCATGCCTTCTATAAGTGCATCCGTTGTCCCCTCACCGCCATCTGCAAGCGGACATACTACTGCTTCTGCATCAGGAACAGCTTTTAAAATTCCTTTTTTTGCTGCATTTCCTGCCTGCATGGAAGTCATGCTTCCTTTAAATGAATCTATCGAAATCAGTATATTCATATTTTCCCTTCTTTATCAATGTGTTTACCTCTCATATTACACAGCACAAAAGCCTCTCATGTTTTTATTCTACCACAATGAGAAGCTTTTGTATTACTATATATTATATTTAGTGAACTCAAAAACAGTACACCACCGTTTTCATCGGTGATGTACTGCAATACTTTCTTTATTCTGCTACTGATATATCTATGGGCGAGGATAACGTTTTGTCAACTTATATGTTCCTTTTAATGCCTTATCATATTTTTTTCCTGATACGGTAACAACAATTTTTTTCTTATAAACCTTAATTGTCAAACCTTTTTTCTTTGAATAATATTTATCCTTTCCCTGTTTCATAAGCTCACCACTGTATGCGTTATATGCATATGGAATATTTATTTTGAAATTTCCTACATTCTTTCCTTCTGGAGATGAATACTGATTTAAGATAAATTCTGCTCCATCACTTTTGCGATATTCTCCTGAAAAATAAAACTGTATTTTAGCACTATACTTAATAAATGTCATATGCTGTCAGCATAAAGCTATAAATTTATTGCTGTACCAATAGTCGCCTCACACACATTCATACTTAACCCTTCTTACTTTTTAACTCAAATCATTCTCAATATAAAATTGATAAAATCTTAAATGTAAAAAACTTGCACATATCTTTTTTTAACACTATACTTAAACTAAATGATGCAAGGGGCAAAATACCTTTTGATCCAAACATCGCCAAATATTTATATAACAAACCGTAAAGGAGGTAACAGACATGGCTGCCAGCATGAAAGATTTTGAAAAGGAACTTGAAAGTTCTTTTAAGGTAATAAAAGAAGGTGACATTTTAGATGTAACTGTAATCGGTATTTCAGAAACTGAGCTGACTGTCGATTTAAACTATTATACGGAGGGGATTATTCCTCTTGAAGAATGCAGCGACGATCCTGCATTTTCAATCAAAAATGACTGCAATATCGGCGATACGATTCGCGCAATGGTTATTGATGCAGAGGGTGATAATGGAGCTGTCATATTATCTAAAAAAGCTGCTCACAATCTACTTGTATGGGACGAACTTAAAAATGATATGGCAAACCGTACTGTTTTTTCCGTTAAAATAACAGAAGCAAACTCAGGTGGTGTAACCGGTTTTGTAAAAGGTGTCAAAGCGTTTATCCCTGCTTCAAAAATCGGACTTGATTATGTAGATGATACTGAAAGTTATGTCGGTATGACCTTAAATGCAATTATTATCACTGCTGATGCAACTGAAAAAAGACTTGTTCTGTCATCAAAAGAAATCGCAAGAGAAAATGCCGCTCTTGAACATTCACAGAAAGTTTCAAAACTCGCTGTCGGCGAAACTGTTTCAGGAAAAATCGTGCGTATGGAATCTTACGGTGTATTTATCGAAATAGGCGAGGAACTTATCGGACTTTGTCATATTTCACAGATTACAAATAAATTTATCAAATCCCCAAAAGAAATTGTCAAGCTCGGTGATATTGTATCCGCTAAAATAATCGCTCTTGATGGTGACAGAATATCACTCAGCATGAAAGCACTTGAAGATGATATTCCTGATGATGAAGAAGATACATACGAAATTCCTGATGAGTTTCGTGCAGATAAGGAAGAAGAAAAAGATGAAAGTCCTTTTGCAAAACTGCTTAAAGGAATTAAATTATAATTACCTATTATAAAAATGCATAGGAAAGAAACTTTATGACAACTGATGCTGCTTATAAAATTCTCGGTTTAAATCACAATGCTGATAAAAATACGCTCAAAAAAAGATACATATAACACTAAAAAACAATACAGCTATAATTCATTTAACAGCTCACGTAAAAAGAAAACTGCCTGGAATGCCAAAATAAATTCAAACGCATATACTGAACGCACTATATATCATTCAAAGATGACAGGCTGTATTATATAATAATTCCACTATTAGAACAAAAACGTGCACAGGTTAAAATTGAAATTTCTCAAAATCAGAATAGCTCAAATACAAAAAGAATAAACAAATATAAAAATTGATGAGCTGCTTAACATATTTTTAAATGCATAATGTCAATTACAGCCAAAAAGTATCTGCCTGCTGCTAACGGCTAACAGTACGAATTGCCATATTTTAAGCATTTTTATATATGCTGTTACGCTCATCAAATTTTTCTAATTTTAATTGATTTTATTCCCGTCCCTCCGGAATATCTTTTATAACTGTGCGCCATATTCTTATAAAAAATGCTGTCGATACGATAAAAGACATTATCTCAGCAATAGGAAACGACCACCATACCATATAAAGCCCGCCGAACTTTGCGAGCAGATATGCGGCAGGTATAAGAACCACAAGCTGACGCATAATCGATACAACCATGCTGAATATTGCTTTTCCAAGTGCTTGAAATACAGTACCGGCGATAATACAGTACCATGCGATAAGATAATGTACGCCGATTGTCCTAAGTGCAGGTATACCAATCTTAAGCAAATCATCAGATGCACTAAACATTCCAAGCAAAACCTGTGGAATACTCTCAAAAAGAACAAAACCGATAAATGTAAGACAAAATGCAACAAAAAGACTGAGCTTTATCGTTTTTGTCATACGCTTACGCTGTCTCGCCCCGTAATTATAAGCAATTATAGGTGTGATTCCATTATTTAACCCAAATACAGGCATAAAGAAAAAGCTCTGTAATTTAAAGTAAACACCAAATACTGCTGTAGCTGTCGATGAAAATTCAATAAGTATTCTGTTCATGCAATAAGTCATTATTGAACCTATTGACTGCATTATTATTGAAGGAATACCCACCGCATAAATCGTTCCGATAATCTTTAAATCCGGTCTGAATCCTTTAAATTCAAACTTAACCTCATGATTAAACTTATGATTGCATGTTCCCGCAACAATACCCGCAACACACTGACCGATTACTGTTGCCACTGCTGCACCTGTCACTCCCATTTTAGGGAAACCAAACATACCAAAAATCAAAATTGGGTCTAATATAATATTTGTCAATGCACCACTAAGCTGTGATGTCATACTAAAAATAGTTCTTCCTGTCGATGTAAGAAGTCTCTCAAAAAAGACCTGTGTAAATATTCCAAATGAGAAAATCATAACTGTGCTTAGATAATCAACACCCATCGTCATAATTTCAGCATCTGCACTCCCTACCTGACTTCTATAAAAAGGCTTAACTATAGTAAAACCGAGTATAAGAAATACTATATAGCTAAGTGCATAAATAAAAGCAGCATTTGTTGCAGTTTTATTTGCTTTCTTGAAATTCTTCTCCCCAAGAGACTTAGACAAAAGTGCATTCATACCAACACCTGTACCGGTGCCTACTGCGATAAGAAGCGTCTGCAACGGAAACGCAAGCGAAACTGCCGTCAGCGCATTCTCAGATAACTTTGCAACAAATATACTGTCAACAATGTTGTATAACGCTTGAACCAGCATCGAAACCATCATCGGCAGCGACATATTAAAAACAAGTTTTCCAATTGACATAGTTCCCATTTTATTTTCCTGAACCGGAACTGAATTTTGTTGATTATCCATTTTTATCTCCCTCCGTGTAATTCAGTAATTTAATCTTATTATATCATTTATAAGATTAAAAGCTATTTATGCCGTACAGTTTCATATAATAGCACGAAAAGAATAATATATGCAACATGCTTAATTTCTGTCTGTATTTTTGCGAACAAAATAATTCTATAATTAATGAATCAAACTGTATTGTGCAATTTGCTTCTTTCTATTCCCATATTTTATGAAAAATAAACAAGAAAAATGGTGTATAAATGCTACAAAGCACGATAAAATCGTGCTTTGCAAACTTTCTTAATATAATAAAAACTACAAGCTCTCAACAAATCTCATAAATGCTTCCTGACCTTCTTTTGTGCGCTTATAAACTCCTGCACATTCAAGCACCTTGACAAATACCTTACTTATTTCATTGTGAATTATTTCCATAATATTTTCTGAAGTGATTGTATAATTTCCAATCCATTCGTCTACCCAATCGGCATGTTTTTCAAGTGTCTCATCTGCACGAATATCTTTGTGATTTAAAATCGCTTCTGCCAAGTCACTCATTTCTTTTTTCAATCTTGCCGGAAGTACCGCAAGCCCCATTACTTCGATAAGTCCGATATTTTCCTTTTTAATATGATGAAGATCGGCAGATGGATGATACACTCCCCATGGTGCTTCTTTAGTCGTAATGTTGTTACGCAAAACAAGATCAAGTTCGTATTTGCCATCACGCATACGGGCAATCGGTGTAATTGTGTTGTGCGGCACTCCATCCGTTTCACTAAAAATAAAAGCATCTTTATCTGTATATGCTCTCCAGCTTGTAAGAATGTGGTCTGCTGCCTCCACAATCTTTTCTGCATTTTCACCCTGTAAACGAATTACTGACATAGGCCATTTCACGATTCCTGATGTTATGTCTTCAAATCCCGGAAGTTTAAAAGTTTTGTCATAACCGGCTTTTGCCATTGCAAATGTGTAACCGCCACCCTGAAAATGGTCGTGACTTAAAATAGAACCTCCAACTATAGGTAAATCTGCATTTGAACCAGCCATATAATGCGGAAACTGTCTTACAAAATCAAGTATTTTCCTAAATACTGCTCTATCTATCTTCATTGGTGTATGCTCTGCATTAAATATAATGCAATGCTCATTATAATAAACATATGGTGAATATTGTAAGAAATACTGCTGTCCATCTAATGTAACAGGCATAACTCTGTGATTTTGTCTTGCAGGATGCGAGAAATGTCCGGCATAACCCTCATTTTCCTTACATAAAAGACATGCCGGATAGCCTGATTTTTTAGCTTTTCCTGCTTTTGCAATGTCTCTTGGGTCTTTCTCAGGTTTTGAGAGATTTATAGTAATATCAATCTCTCCATATTCCGTATCAGTTACCCATTTCTCGTCCTTTGCAATTCTGTCTTTTCTTATGTAATTGGTTGCCTGACTGAAATTATAATAAAAATCTGTTGCTTCCTTTGGCGAAACATCATATTTTTCTTTGAATTTCTTTCTCACAATACTTGGTGTCGGAGTAATACAACCCATTATCTTTGTATCAAATAAATCTTTTGCTGTGATTGTATCTTCCTTCATAATTCCTTTCTCAAAGGCATATGTCATCATATCTTCAAGAATTTCATTAACCGGCCTGAACGATGTAACTTTATCAACCTCGCTGTATTCCATTACATCAAATAATTCTAAAAGTCTATTTGTAACATAAATTTCATCACATTCTTCAATCAAGCCATTTTCTTTTCCGTATAAAACAAGTTCACTGATATATTTTGTAATCACTTTTTTTACCTCACTGTTGTTTTTTCTATATTTACTCTCATTTATTATCCAATAATTTTATATATGTTTTATCTTCTTAATTTAATCAATGACTTTCATTCCACCATATTTGCGAATTTTAAGAACACTGCACGCTCCCTTTCCAAATACCTTATCCATTTTTTCAAGATATTCCGGCACCGCTTCATTTTTAACAAACGCCTGAATAGTTCCGGCAAATCCTCCGCCATGTACACGGCATACTCCGTTTCCACCCTCAAGCACACTGTCACTTATAGCAAGAGCAAGTGACACATTCTGATGTTTAATATCATTTACGGTATAAACATTTTGGAGGTATTTATATGATGAATCCCCCGACTCCTTGACAAGACTCAGGAATTTATCAATTTGTTCTGCTTTAAGAGCACCTGTTTCTTTGCCGACACGCTTATTCTCATTTATAAAATGAATTGCACGAAGCACTGCACGGTCACCGTACTTTTCTCTGAGCTTTACTATATTTTCAAGAATATCTTCCATTGAAACTTCAAGAAGAACTTCTTTTCCAAAATAAGCTGCAACTTCCTTCATTTCCTGCGGAACTGCTGCATAATCTGCTGTTAAATCTGCATGCGAACCTTTTGTATCTGTGATACATAAACTGTATCCATATTTATTCATATCAAACTCAACTTTTTCAACAACAGGCTCTTTTGGATTTGCAAAATTTACATGAACAAGACTTCCTACCGAACACGCCATCTGATCCATAAGACCGCAAGGTTTTCCAAAGTACACATTCTCCGCATACTGACCGATAATGGCTATTGTAACGGCATCCATCTTTCCTTCATTATAAAGATATGAAATAATAGTACCTACGACTGTCTCAAAAGCAGCGGATGAAGATAATCCTGCTCCAATCAGCACATCACTTGTAATGTATGCCTTAAATCCGCCAACATTGAAGCCATGATCCTTTGCACCTTTAAGCACACCTTTTATCAAAGCTTTTGTAGTCTCCTTTTCACTTTCATTATAAGAAAGATTTCTGACATCAATAACAATCTCTTTATATGTACCTGAAATGAGATGTATCATATTGTCATCAGTTTTTCTTGTAATTGCAATAGCATCAAGATTGATAGATGCCGCAAGAATTTCACCATGCTGGTGATCTGTATGGTTTCCTCCAACCTCACTTCTTCCTGGAGCACTATAAATAGCTGCCTCTCCCTCACCATAAAGTTTTTCAAACTTTTCAATTGCCTTAATATAACGCTCTGTCTGATATTTAATCTTGCTCTCATCAACATAAATATCTGACAATAAGTCTTTATAATCACCTTTTTTTAATGCTTCTTTTAATTCACTTGTCTTTTTCATGCACAAAATCCTCCTAAATTTATCTGCCAATTAACAAAAATTCTTATATATTAACACTCTGCCTTATTTAAGTCTAATATAATACCTGTTTACTAAAATGTCAAGAATTGTTTACTATTATTTTTACTAAATGTTTACTGTATTTTTTATAAATAATCTCGACAATCTTTGCTTATTGTGTTACCATATGTTTAGTAAACATTTGTGTATTTAAACAGATACAATTTTGGTTACTGTTGTTACTGTCACACCTACTGTGCGACCAGCAGCCAATTTTCTTTTTTACAAATAAACTTATAAAAACTAATTTAACGAAGAAAGAGGGCGTTATATGGCAACAATTCGTGATATAGCAAAGAAAGCAGGCGTTTCTCCCGGTGCAGTTTCAAGAATATTAAACAACGATACTACACTTCATGTCTCAGCCGAAACACGAAAAAAAGTGTTGAATACTGCAAAAAATTTAAATTATAAAAAGTTTCCGAGAGCAAATACCCCCGCCGCAAAAAACACCTTTACAATGGGTATAGTTTTATGGTTTTCAGCCGAAGAAGAATTAAAAGACAACTATTATCTCAAAGCAAGACAGGGTGTAGAAGATTTCTGTGAAAAAAATAATATAAATGTACTCCGTGTATTTCCCGGAGACTCCGAAAACTTTTCAAAATTAAACGATGTTGACGGACTTATATGTATAGGTAAATTCAGCCGTGAAGAAATCAAAAATTTCATTGATATATGTAACAATATTGTATTCCTCGATATGGCTGTAGACGAATTTAACATCACCTCCTTATCAATGGATTTTGAACACGCTGTTTACAGCGCACTTGATTATCTTACAGGGCTTGGTCACAAAAAAATTGCATTCTTAGGCGGAAAAGAATATGTCGGAAATCATGAACTTATAACAGATGCCCGCACAACTGCCTATAAAAAATATATGAATCACAGAAAAATGGATTATAAACCTTATTTTAAAGAAGGAAGTTTTACCTTTGAATCCGGTTGCAATATGATGAATGAACTTTTTAATGAAAATAATATTCCAACTGCCGTATTTGCGGCAAATGATGTTATTGCACTCGGAGCAATGAAAGCAATTCGCGAAAATAATTTTAAAATTCCTAACGATATATCCGTTATAGGTTTTAACGACGAAGAAACAAGCGCCTACATTGAGCCTCCGCTTACAACCATACACGCTCCGGCATACGATATGGGGCAACATGGTGCAAACCTTGTGTACGTCGCTTCAAATCTCAGCATAAAAACACCGCTTAAGGCTAAAATACCGTGTGAACTTGTGGTAAGAGAAAGCTGTAGGAAAAATATTGGAAGATAGTTCATGAAAAATAAAAAATCTGAAAACACTTTTAAAATAATAGATTTTCAAAAACACTCAGACAGTTTTATCTAAATGCTCTGAGTGTTTTCATTCTTACTAGATATTTTATTTTTACTTCTTATTAAGTTCGTTTTTAATCTTTTTTGTATCCTTATATGTAGCATAATTTAAAGCTGCATTTAACTTTGCAAGAGTATTAGCTTTAGTAGTTTCATCTTTAATCTTCTTTGTATATTCCAGTTGTTCCTCAGCAATTTCATTTGTCATTTTTGAAAGATCCAGCATAGCACTCTGCTTTTGTTCCATTCTGTCCCTATATTGTAATGTATCATATAAATTCTGTTACGGTTCCGAACCACAAAGGACATGATTTAACAATTGGAGTTCTTAAAAGTATCGAAAAAGTAACAGGACTGTCTCTTCGGAGATAGTCCTGTTACTTTTTTATTTTAAAATCCAGACATTCTTACTTTACTGCAGCCAATATCCACTTCTGGCAGTCACCGCCCCAGAAATTCCACTGATTTATGTTTCCGCCTGAATCCCTGCTCCAGTCATACACATCAAGACCTGATTTACAGCTTGATGCCTTTGACAATACTGCATATGTTCCATCTGACTGTTTGCTTAATTTAAACAACTGATTTGTCCCTTTGTTCAGACTGTACTGTACAATGTTGGTTCCGTCCGCAGCACTTCCCATTGCCACATCAAGTGCCTTTGTATAATTTGATGCTCCTGTAAGTATATAGTAATATCCGTCACCATTTGATACTATCTTATATTTCTGTGATGCAAATCCATTATATGCCCACTGCTGGATATTCGCATGGTCTGCCGAACTTCCGTCTGCCACATCTAAATATTTGCCTGAAAACTTGTTTCTTATATAAAATATTCCCTCCGTCTTGCTTACTTTAACTGAATTTTTTGTTCCCCATATCGTCTGATTATTTTTTCCTATCAATGAGAATGTCATAACTTCATTGTGGCTCGGTGTTTCATCCTTCTGCTTGAAAAATACACCTTTATACATCACACCGTCTATAACCATCTGACAATAATATGTTCCTTTAATATAACTCCAGCTTCCCGTCACATCCCCGGTGATTTTTCCGTTGGAATTTAATTTTATTTTCTGTGTTGTAAGCATTCCGACATTTTTTGTTGAAGCATCTTTTCCATGATTTACAAATTCATATTCTCCAAGCATATCTGATGCTGAATAACCTGTTTTTGAAATCGTACTTCCGAGATACTCATAAACTGCCGTAACCGGCCAGTTATCCTGATTTAAAAACTGCTGGTGTACTCTCACTTCATGGGACTCATTTCCGCTGTCAAATCTGGTGTGATAAACAAGGTATCTCTGATTGTCCGTGTCAATAAATGCTGAGTTGTGACCGGCTGATTTGTAACCCTGCATTATCGGGGTAAAGTTATAATTTCCCATAACTTTTATTCCACGGTCTGCCTGATTTGTTCCTGCTGAAAATACTGCTGAATTTCCTGCGGCATCAACATAATTTCCATTGATTGTCTTTGAACGGTACATTCTCATATGGTAGCCGCCGTCTGCCCCAAGCCATCCATATGTTACATAGAGATAATAATAACCGCTCTCTGCATCGTACTGAATGTAAGGTGCTTCGCCTGATTTTTTATATCCGCCTGCTATTTTCTTACCAAAATATCCGTCTGTGTTACCACTTGTAGTTTTTGGATATTTCGGCTGACCGGTAGCCGCGTCAAGCTCAAGAATACAAATTCCTCCTGACCATGAACCATATGTCATCCATAGTTTTCCATTTGCATCAAATAAAATACACGGATCTATCGCATTTGGATAAAGACTGCTATTATATACTCCATTTGATGAGAACCAGTTTCCAACTTTCTCAACTTTTCCGTTATTTATCAATTTTGGAATATTGGTATTGTTATAGTTTGTATTAACAGTCTTTGTACCAAGATCAGATGTTGTCGTAACCTTAACATCTCCCTTTGTAAATCCAGAATAAACAACTGTATCTACATAAGAGAACGGACCTGTCGCAGACTTCGATACCCCATATCCTATACATGAACGCACAGCCGTTGATGATGTGCAATAATAAATCATGTACGCACCCTTACTTCCGTCTTTCCATACATAATTTTTATTGTATATGACATCAGGTGCCCAGACACCGTATCCGCCCTTGCAATCGGAGTCATTGTAACCTGCCCACTGGAATGATGATGCAAGCGACTGTTCAAGAGATTCATTTTTTGAAGCTTTTGTGCTTCCACTGTTTTTAACAGCCGTTACAATTTCCCATTTCTGACAGTCACCGCCCCAATACTTCCATTCATTTATATTTCCACCTGCTGATTTGCTCCAGTCATATACATCAAGACCTGATTTACAATCACTTGCTTTTGTCAAAATCGCATATGTTCCGTCTGCATTCTGAACAATGCGGTATTTTTGCATTTCTCCGCCCCAATAACTCCACTGCATAATGTTAGTGCCGTCTTTTGATGAACCACCGTCAACATCGACACACTTTTTATAGCTTGTCGCACCCGTAAGAATATAATAATAACCATCACCGGTAGAGACAAATTTAAACTTCTGTGCATCAGAACCGTTGTAAGACCACTGACGGATATTTGCTCCATCTTGTGCTGAGCCATTTTCAATATCAAGGTACAATCCGCTAAACTTATTTTTGATATAATAAATACCCTCGACATTTTCACTCGCATACAAAGATTTGTTTGTATATCCCTGAGTTCCCATAGCAGACCAGTTTCTCAAATCCTTTGATGATGCCTGTGCCATGTGTGAACCATAAATGTTATAAGAACCTGTCGATGAATCATAAAAAATTGATGGGTCATGCACGGAAATTCTCGTTGTGCTTGAAGCAGCTGATGAACTTGCCGCCGCATTGGCATCAGCAGGTACAGCCGTCATACCGGATATGCACATTGCTGCTGCCATAAGTACAGTTGTGATTTTTTTAAGTCTCATTTTCATACTCTCCTTTAGATTTGCCAAGCGAATATTCGTGGTACACTCCGCTCTTTGCCTGATAGTGTTAAATACTAAGCCTCCAGAAACTCTCCCATACCCTATTAGATACTTTGCATAAATAATTCTAAATTATTTTATATTTTATGTTGATTATATCAGCATTATTTCATTTTTAAAATACAAAAAAGCAAAAAATGCATATAATTTTTAATTATTATACAACTTTTTTGCTTATTTTTACTATTTATTAAATTTGTTCTGTTTTATCTAAAACAAAAGCATTGCGAAAGTGCATATAAAAATACAGATAACTACAGTCAAGCGGATATTTGCAATACACATTCACTGCCTGCTCATAACATTACCATCTGCTATCGCAGCATATCAGTAGGGGTACAAGTCCCTTACCTGATAAGTCAAAAAAATCGCCACTTATATAACTCAATCAATCTCCAAAAGACTAATCCTTTAGAATCGATACATACAAGTGACGATTTCTTTATTTATGCCGCTTAATATCAATATTTATTTTCGATTAATTTACTCCGCAATAATATCCTTTACTACCTCACCTGCAATAATAAGACCTGCTACGGCTGGCACAAATGCCATACTTCCCGGTACTGCTCGTCTCTGCAGGCATGTACGCTGTACTCCCGGAGGACATATGCAATTGTTCTTGCAATTATCATTTTCATCCTCAATAGGTGTCATAGGTTTTTCTTCCGAATAAACAACTTTAAGCTTTTTCACGCCGCGTTTTTTAAGTTCACGACGCATTACTTTTGCGAGCGGGCACACTTTTGTCTTATAAATATCAGCTACTTTAAATGCGCTTGCATCCATTTTATTGCCTGCTCCCATACAGCTTATTATCGGAGTTCCTGTTTCCTGACATTTCATAACAAGTGATATTTTTGCTGTCACAGTATCTACCGCATCTACAACATAATCATATTCCTCAAACGGAAATGTGTCTGCATTTTCAGGCAGGAAAAATGTCTTATAAACATTGACTGTAACCTTTGGATTTATTTCTAATATGCGTTCACGCATAATGTCTACTTTGTCTTTTCCCACAGTTTTTCTTGTCGCAATAAGCTGACGGTTCAAGTTTGTAAGACACACTTTATCATCATCTATCAAATCTATCTGTTCAACTCCGCTTCTGACAAGTGCATCAACCGTATAACCTCCGACTCCGCCTATACCAAACACAGCAACTCTTGATTTGTGAAGTTTTTCAATCCCTTCTTTTCCTATTAACAATTCTGAACGTGAAAATTGATTTTGCATTTAGACCTCCGTATCGTATCCACTAGCAGATTTCTGCTCCTGCCGGCATTTTCTTTTCAGGTGTCATAAGCGACAGATTTCCTTCTGCATCTTCTGCGCAAAGCAACATTCCCTCTGATAATACTCCTGCAAGTTTAGCCGGTTTAAGGTTTACAAGTACCATTACCTTTTTGCCAACCATCTCTTCTGCAGAGTAATGCTTTTTAATTCCTGATACGATTTGTTTTACTTCACTTCCGATTTTTACCTGTGAGCAGAGAAGTTTCTTTGACTTCTTAACTTCCTCACATGCGATTATCTCTCCTACCTGGAACTGCATTTTCTCAAAATCATCAAATGTAATTTCAGGTTTTGCTTCTATGTCTATTACTTCCTCATCTGACTCTGCTTCTTCTGCTGCACCGGCGGCTGCTTTCTGCGCTGCCTGAATTTCCTCAGCTTTTGCAAGCACTTCTTTTACGTCCAATCTCATAAAGAGAATTTCAGGTGCATCTGTTACCTTTGTTCCTGATTCATAAAGACCGAATTTATCCATATCTTCAAGTGCACGCTCTGTTGTGTTGAGCTGTTTTAAAATCTTCTCTGTTGTTTCAGGCATAAATGATTTCAAAAGACTTGCACCGATAGTAATACTCTCAATAAGGTTGTAAAGAACTGTTGAAAGTCTGTCTTTCTTTGACTCATCTTTACCGAGTACCCAAGGCTCTGTCTCGTCGATATATTTGTTACATCTCTTAAAGATTGTAAATACTTCTGTAATTGCATCTGCAACACGAAGCTTATCCATTTTTTCTTCAACTTTCTTTGGTACGGAAAGTACGAATGACTTAAGGTCATCATCAACGCTTTCAGCAGCTCCTTTATCCTCTGCAACTCCGCCAAGATACTTGTTTGTCATTGAAATTGTTCTATTTACAAGGTTTCCAAGTGTGTTTGCAAGGTCTGAGTTCATACGCTCAACCATGAGTTCCCATGTGATTACACCATCATTTTCAAATGGCATCTCATGAAGTACAAAGTAACGAACAGCATCTACTCCGAACATATCTACGAGGTCGTCTGCATAAATTACGTTTCCTTTTGACTTACTCATCTTACCCTCTCCCTGAAGAAGCCAAGGGTGACCAAATACCTGCTTTGGAAGTGGAAGCCCAAGTGCCATAAGCATGATTGGCCAATAAATTGTATGGAATCTAAGAATATCTTTACCTATAAGATGAAGGTCTGCAGGCCAGAATTTTTCAAAAAGGTCTGTTCCTGTTTCACTTGTATCGTTGTTTCCGTCAACATCGTATCCAAGTCCTGTGATATAGTTGCTGAGTGCATCAACCCATACATATACAACATGACCCGGGTCAAAGTCTACAGGAATGCCCCATTTAAATGAAGTACGTGATACACACAAATCCTGAAGTCCCGGAAGAAGGAAGTTATTCATCATCTCGTTTTTGCGTGATTCAGGCTGGATAAATTCAGGATGTGTCTTTATATGCTCAATAAGTCTGTCTGCATAATTGCTGAGTTTAAGGAAATATGCTTCCTCTTTTGCTGGCTGACATTCTCTTCCACAGTCAGGACACTTTCCATCTACAAGCTGTGATGATGTAAAGAATGATTCACAAGGTGTACAGTACATTCCTTCATAATATCCCTTGTAGATGTCTCCCTGCTCATATAACTTTTTAAATATTTTCTGAACCTGCTTCTCATGGTATTCGTCAGTTGTTCTGATAAATTTATCATATGAAGTATTCATTAAATCCCAAATTGATTTAATCTGTCCTGATACATCATCTACAAATTTCTTTGGTGTTATACCTGCTTCATCAGCTTTTATCTCAATCTTCTGTCCATGCTCATCTGTTCCTGTCTGAAAACGGACATCATATCCCTGCTGTCTTTTAAATCTTACAATACTGTCTGCAAGAACTGCCTCATATGTGTTTCCAATATGCGGTTTACCTGATGTATAAGCAATCGCTGTTGTTAAATAAAATTTCTTTTTCTCTGCCATTTTGAACCTCCTATAAAATAAAAAAGCCTTTAAGAACATCATAAAATATTCTTAAAGGCGATTATACCGCGTTACCACTTTAATTCATCCGCACTTCAGAATGCGAACCTCAACCACTGCCATCACAGTGCCACGCTTTAACGGGCGTACCCGGTACCTCCTACTTTTATCGTTACTATACTATCACTATATTTACGCCTCATCTGCGGCATAAATATAAGATTATGTTCAGAGTGTACAGCTCCAAGACCATCTTCTGCTACATTCCATATGCCCTTTCTCAGCAACGGGTTACTTCCATATATAATGTACTAAGCAACTCTGCGGGTTCTCTGTAATACTTTCTGTAACATACTTTTCTTTTCACAGCCTTTTTCATTCATAGATAAATGTATTTTAATATGTGGGTTGGTATTTGTCAACTGTTAATGTAGCAGTTACAGTTCCACTTTAAGGACTTTGCTATTGATGACACATTTCTTTCGCTGTCCTCATTCTCATAAAGTGCCATAAGTACCTGCAGCTTTAACATTTCGTTTTTTCTCAAAATAACATTGACTGATGTGCTTTTTTTATCAAAAAGAGTTTTTAAACTGACAAATTTATACTTGCTGCAATCTCTGTCTGACCTTCCGGACTCTCTCCGGCAGAAAGCTCGATTTGCTCTGTGGCAAGCTTTGATGTATCCACAAGCGTCTGTGACATATCCATACTTAATGATGCTCCCTGAGCCTGCGACATCATTATCCCAAAATCACCTCCACCTCGTTTCCATATTTCAATCTTTTCTTTAAGATATGTGATATCTGCGTCCATCAGCTTGCTGTTTTCTTCTCCTCTGTGAGCCTGTTTCTCTCTTTTTTCCTGCTTTCTTATTTCGTCTTCTATTTTTCTTAATTCTTTCTGCTGCTCTGCTCTTATCTTTTCATCCGGAATTTTGACAACCGTTTCTTTCTTTGATGAAATATACTTGTCATCATCTTTTCTATTCATGACTTCATGTTTTATATGTGCAAGTTTCTTTTTTGCAATAGTTATCATTCTTTTTGCATGGGAGATTGCAATGTTTAATTCATCCGCATCATAATTACCGCTTGCAGCTTTTCTCCTGAGTGCCGACAGATTTGAATTTGCACTTGCAACGGCATTACTTGCCTGTGATATGCTTTTAGCCCCCTGAATACTTGAAGATACTTTTTTATAGCTGTAATTTAAAACTTTTTTCGTCTTTGTCTCTGTTTTTGCAGCGTTTTTCTGAGCCTCTTTCATTCGCTCAAGCATATCTTTTAATCCTTCAAGCTGTTTTTGAAACTTTTCATATTCTTCTTCCTTTTTCGTCTTTTGTGAGCTTTTATCATCTGATACACTGTCATCCTCAATCTCTATATCACTGTCATCACTCAGTTGAAGCATAACACCATCGTCTTTTGTCTTATATGTATTTGCAATACCGTTATCAGACTTAACAGAAATTCCGATACCGTTTTTTGTTGTAATATCAGCGTATGTACTGACTGCATCATCCGAAACCCCACCGGATTTTGAGTAATTCTGCTTGCTGGACACTTGTTTACTTCCCCTTGTCTGAACATTATCTTTCTGTAAAACTTTGTCTTTCTTTGCTTTTCTGTTTATATGATTTTGTCCTGTTTGAAACAGTGCATTATTTATACCTACTGCCATAAAACTCCCTCCTTGTTCTTAGACATCTAACACTTTTAACACTATGTTTTTAGCTCCTTTTTCTATATATCGGCAGTAAGTACAAAACTTCTCAACATTATTCAACAACAATTCCACCATATTTCCACCTGTTTTCCACATGGTTTTTGCAAGTTATCCACAAGTTATCCACAAATTGTGCATAAATGGTTTGATTGAGCGGTGAATGTATTAACGCAGAAATTGACTTTATTAAACAATAGTGTTAAAATCTCTTTGAACAAATGTTCTTGAAGGAGATTACTAATGAAACGTAACAGAAACATTTTAAAAATTGTCACTTATTCTTTTTATATTATTATCACATTTGTAATTTTAATATTTATCCTTTATTATAGTAAAAATAAAGAAGTAAAATTTATTCTCAGTTCCATCGGTATCTGGTTTTGTTTTTTTCTTTTCTGCGTCTACAAAATATGCAAAGCACGAAAATATGTAGGATTTTTTGAAAAAGGCATATATGATGCTGTAGATTTTGATGATATGGACGGTTTTGAGTTTGAAGAACTTACTTGCGACATTCTTGTTGCCAATGGTTTTGAAATTGCCGAGAGTACCCAAAACAGTGGTGATTTCGGTGTGGATGTTATCGCTCAAAGAGACGGTATCATATACGCAATACAATGTAAAAGATACAAGGGTCCTGTCGGAATTGATGCTGTACAGCAGGTTTATGCCGGACGTGATTTTTATGAATGTAATGTTGCTGTCGTTCTTACAAACAGTTACTTTTCAAAAGCCGCACAGAGGCTTGCTGACAAAATCGGTGTGGTTTTATGGGACAGAGAAATGTTTAAGGAATTATTATAAATGGAGATTTTGATTTATGAACACCATTAAAATATCAGTCAGAAATCTTGTTGAATTTATATTAAGAAGCGGTAATCTCACTACATCATCAGGACTTAAAGACCCCGATGCAATGCAGGAGGGTGCACGTATACACAAAAAAATTCAACGTAAGATGAAATCAGGTTATCAGGCTGAAGTTGCGCTGTCAATTACTATTCCAATCAGTTATGACGACATCAATTTTGAAATATGCGTCGAGGGGCGTGCCGACGGTATTTTCACAGACGAAACCGGTTATAATATTGATGAAATAAAAGGTGTTTACAGGGAACTTGCATCCATTGAAAATCCCATTGAAGTTCACAGAGCACAGGCTCTTTGTTATGGTTATATATGGGCATGCGAACACAGTCTTGAAGGTATCGGTATACAGATGACTTATTGCCATATCCCAACCGAAGAAATCAAACGCTTTAATGAATATATTGATTTTAAGACACTTGAAAAATGGTTTTATGAGCTTTTACATGAATATGCAAAGTGGGCGTCATGGGAGCTCAAATGGCATGAAAAAAGAAACATTTCAATAAAAAATATTGAATTTCCTTTTGAATACCGTCCCGGACAAAACACTCTTGTAAAAGGTGTATATCAGACAATTCTCAGAAAAAAAAGACTTTATATAGAAGCTCCGACAGGTGTCGGAAAAACAATCTCAACTATCTTTCCGGCTGTCAAGGCAATGGGCGAAGAACTCAGCGAAAAACTGTTTTACCTCACAGCAAAAACGATAACCCGCACAGTGGCACAGGACGCATTTAATATTCTTTCGGATAACGGCGTACATCTCAAATATGTAACTATTACAGCAAAAGAAAAAATATGTATTCTTGATAAACCTACATGCAATCCCGGTTCGTGCCCGAGAGCACTGGGACACTTTGACAGAGTAAATAATGCTGTTTTTGACGTCATAACTCATGAAGAACATATAACAAGGGAAATTGTATCAACATATGCCGAAAAGCACAATGTCTGTCCTTTTGAAATGTGTCTTGATATATCCACATGGGTCGATGCTGTCATTGGTGATTACAATTACGCTTTTGACCCAAATGCATGTCTAAAGCGTTTTTTTGGTACGGACACAACATCAAACAACTATATTTTTCTTATAGATGAAGCCCACAATCTTGTTGACAGAGCCAGAGAAATGTACTCGGCTGCTCTCATAAAAGAGGATTTTCTTTCAATAAAAAAACTTACAAAATTTATGAGCAAAAAAATTACAAATGCCATTGAGCGCTGCAACAAATCGCTTCTTGCTCTCAAACGTGACTGTGATGTTCTTACCGAATGGCAGCTTATAGATATTGAAGATTTTGTTATTAGACTTATGCAGCTTGCAAATTATCTCGACGAATATCTGCAGGACTCCCGCAATAATAAGCATGGTTCAAACAATGTAAAAGGACAGATAAATTTAATGGAATTTGAGGGCGTGAATAATTCTGAACTTGTTCCTGATACAAGAGAGAAAATACTTGATTTTTATTTTTCAGTAAGGGCATTTCTAAATACATATGAACTGCTTGACGATAAGTATATTATTTATTCTGATTACTCAGAAGATGGAAATTTCAGACTACGTCTTCAATGTATGGACCCCTCCACCAATCTTGACAGCTACTTAAAAAAAGGAAGATGCAGTATTTTCTTTTCAGCAACATTTCTTCCTATTAAATATTATATGGAACAGCTTGCCGGGGGAACAGATGATTATGCGGTCTATGCTCCGTCTCCATTTTCTCCTGAAAACAGACTTATAATGATTGGTCGGGATGTCAGTACAAAATACACAAGGAGAGGTCCGGCAGAGTACAAAAAAATTGCCGGTTATATAATTGATTTTATATCTGCAAAAATCGGAAATTATCTTATATTTTTCTCATCATACAAAATGATTGATGATGTACTTCCATTTGTTGAAGAAAATTTAGATTTTGAACCTGACATTTACATTCAGTCCTCCTCGATGAACGAACAACAGCGTGAAGAATTTTTAAACAACTTCAAGGAAAATCCCACCAAAACAACCCTCGGCTTTTGTGTTATGGGCGGTATATTCGGTGAGGGAATTGATTTAAAGGAAAACAGACTTATCGGTGCAATTATCGTCGGAACGGGCCTTCCAATGGTCTGCAATGAAAATGAACTTTTCAAGGACTATTTCGACAGAGAAGATAAACCCGGTTTTGACTATTCGTACCGCTACCCCGGTATGAACAAAGTTTTACAATCAGCCGGACGAGTCATAAGAACCGATACCGACAGGGGTGCAATCCTTTTGCTTGATGAAAGATTTACGCAGGCATCATATCAAAAATTGTTTCCTAATGAATGGTACCCGTATGAAGTTGTCACGAAGAATAGTATGAGAAAACGGGTAGAGGAATTTTGGAAAGATTAATGCTACAGTCTGACCGAACATCATAAAAGTGGATATTATATAATAGATTATTAAAATTTATTTAAAAAAGCTGATTCATACTTAGAACCAGCTTTTTTGAATTTTAATATACATTTGACATTAATATACGTTTTAAACACCCATAATTACGAACGATAATCTCCGTTAATCTTAACATAATCATAAGTAAGGTCACATCCCCATGCTTTCGCACTGGCTTCTCCCTGACCAAGATTAACGTCTATAAATATTTCGTCTTTTGCAAGAAGTTTTGCTGCTTCATCCTCTGAAAACTCAACTCCTGCTCCATTCTCACATACTTTCACACTGCCAACTTCTGAGCGAAGTGATACACTGACTTTTGAAATATCAAACTCTGCTTCTGCATATCCGATGGCACAAAGAATTCTTCCCCAGTTTGCATCTTCTCCAAACATTGCACATTTGAATAACGGGCTTCTAATAACACTTTTAGCTACAATTATTGCTGTTTCCATGTCAGGTGCACCACAGCAGGTACACTCAAGCAGCTTTGAAGCACCCTCACCATCTGCTGCAAGCATTTTCGTCATGTTTGACATTACAATATAAAGAGCTTTCTTGAACTTTTCGTAGTTTTCATCTTCAGCTACAATCTCTTTATTTCCTGCAAGTCCGTTTGCCATGACACTTACCATATCATTTGTAGATGTATCTCCGTCTATGCTGAGGCAGTTATATGTAATCTTGACTATTTCGCTAAGTGCTTTCTGAACCATTTCCGATGAAATAGCTGTATCTGTTGTCACAAAATTGAGCGTTGTCGCCATATTCGGATGAATCATTCCACTTCCTTTTGCCATACCGCCGAGATGACAAACTTTTCCATCAATCTCAAACTCCACAGCAACTTCCTTGCGAACAGTATCTGTTGTCATAATCGCATCTGCTGCCGCTGTATGACCGTCTGCTGTCATTCCGTCAACAAGCTGCTTCATATAATCTTCAAAAGGTTTTACTGAAAGTCTCTGTCCTATAACTCCTGTTGAAGCAACAATTACTTCCTCAGGCTTAATTCCTATTGCGTCTGCAAGAAGCTCAGAAACTTTCTCTGCAATCTCCTCACCGTCAGCATTACATGTATTTGCGTTTTTTGAATTGACAATAACTGCTTTTGCTTTGCCGCCGCTCTTTTCAAGATGCTTTTTAGTAACAATTATCGGTGCACCTTTTACTTTATTCTGAGTATAGACACCTGCCGCATTACACTCTTTTTCACTGTACACAACACCAAGATCAAACTTTTCCTTAACCGGATTTATACCGCAGTTAAGTCCGTTTGCGACAAAACCTTTAGCAGCACATACTCCACCTTCAATATATTTATATCCGTCAAAAATCTCTTTTGTCATTATGAGCCTCCTGTTTTTCTGCATTATTAAACATCTTAACTCTTTTTTGAGATTTTAACAATACTTACTTTTTTCTTTGCACTTCAATTTATTTTTGTGTTAATTCTGTGAACAGTTGCAAACAACTGTTTATATTATTATTTCTTATATTTTCCGACCAGCCATTTACCCTGACCACTCAAATCATTACCGGTAAATCCGCTTGTCTTTTTGCATGACGCTTTTAAAAGCGATGCGCTTTCAGGTTTATTACTAAGGCTCCAGCAAACATATCCCATATTATAACTATTCATAAGCTTAATCCATTTATTTGCACTTGAAAAATCATATTTTCCGTTTCCGCTTGAATCGCATGTACCAAACTCTGTACAGATTACAGGCAGCCCGTTTTTATGTGCTGTTTTAAGTTTATTCCTATAACTGTCCCCATGTGTTGCCGCATAAAAATGTATTGAATACATAATGTTTTTGTATCCTTTTATCGGACTTTTTACCGCAATATCAACATCTTGCGACCAATTTGGAGTTCCTACAATTATAATGCCGTTTTTATCATTTTTTCTTATAACAGGAATTACCTTTTTTGCATATTTTTTAATATCAGACCAGGTTGTCCCTCCATTTGGCTCATTGCATATCTCATAGAGCACATTTTGATAGGATGCATATTTTTTTGACATTTGAGCAAAAAATTTTTTAGCCTTTTCCTGATATTTTAAAGGTGTCCTGTCATTCAAAACATGCCAGTCTATTATCACATACAAACCAAGTTTTTTCGCGGCTTTTACTCCCGTATCTATGGTATCAAGCAGCTTTTTACGGCTCGCCGCATCTGTAACACAATATCCGTTATACTCTTGTGTGTACATTGCAAGCCTTACCGTGTTTACTTTCCATTTATCACGCAATGTTTTAAATGTTTTCTCAGTAATGTACGGATATCCGACATCCCAGTTTATTCCATGTGAACTGACACCTTTTAATCTGACTGTCTTTCCGTTTTTGTCTGCTATATTTGTTCCCTTAACTTTCAATCTGCCATGTTTTTGTACATATGCCGCTGCTTTACAATATTCAGAATTAAATGACAAAGACTGAACGCTTACTGTTCCCATTGCAATTATTAAAAACAGACTTATAATTTTTTTTAATAATTTATGCCGTATCTTCTCCATATAATCATCCTTTTCTCCATTTCATGCTTTTAAATCGTTACTTTTTTCTCAATCTTTTTATTTTTTCTTTCCGAACAAAATCCTTACCGAATTGAGTACACATATCATTGCCACACCGGAATCGGCAAATACTGCCATCCACATTGAAGCAATTCCCGCAAATCCGAGAACCATTACAAGTGCCTTGATTACAAGTGCACCTATTACATTCTGCATTGCAATTGCTTTTGTTTTCTTCGCAATCTTTATACTCTCAGGTATAGCCGAAAGTCTTGAATTCATAAACACAACATCTGCCGCTTCAATTGCTGCATCTGCTCCACTTCCCATTGCTGCTCCTACATCAGCTCCGGCAAGAACAGGGGCATCATTTATTCCATCACCGACAAACATAACAGCACCTTTTTCCTCACGGATTTTTGAAAGGTTATTAAGTTTATCCTGTGGAAGCTGTTTTGCATAACAAATATCTATTCCTGCCTCTTTAGCTACCATCTCAGCATTCTTTTTTGCATCACCTGTAAGCATTGCCGTCCAAAGTCCATATCTCTTTATGTCACTTATTGCCTGTTTAGAGTCTGATTTTATCTTATCATTGATAACTATATAACCAATGTATTTTTCATTAAATGCAAGCAATACTTCTGTTCCATAAATTTCTTTAGCTTTACTTGGAACTTCTATTCCTTTCATTGTCAGAAGCTCAATATTTCCACATAAAAGCATTCCATCATCCAGCGTAACTTCCATTCCTTTTCCGGAAATTTCTTTTATATCTTTTACCTCAGGTATTTCAATTCTTCTTTTCTTCACCTCTTCCATAATACTTGTTGCGATTGGATGTGTCGAACAGCTCTCTGCCGCACCCGCAAAAGCAAGTATTCTGTCCTCGGCATAATTTCCATCACTTACTATCTGTGCTACCTTGAAATTTCCCTCTGTTACTGTTCCTGTTTTATCCATAACAACTGCTTTTACTTCAGCAAGTGACTCAAGTGAAACTCCGCCTTTAAACAAAATTCCTTTTTTGGAACCTGCTCCTATTCCCGCAAAGAATGCAAGTGGTACACTTAAAACAAGAGCACACGGACAGCTTATAACAAGGAAAGTAAGTGCTGTATATACCCAGTAATGCCAGTTTCCTGTTATAAGTGACGGTATAACTGCTGTAGCCAAAGCAGCAAATACAACGATAGGTGTATAAATTCTCGCAAATTTACTTATAAATCTGTCAATCTTAGGTTTCGATGCCGCCGCATTTTCAACTGCTTCAAGAATACGGCTTACCATCGACTCTTCCAAAAGCTTTTCAACTTTTACATATATAAGACCCGACATGTTTACGCAACCTGAAACAACTTCACTTCCCTCTTTTACTCCTACCGGAACAGGCTCACCTGTCACCGCAGAAGTATCAATACGGCTGTCTCCTTTAACAACAACCCCGTCAAGTGGTATTCTGTCACCCGGTCGTACTTCTATAATGTCTCCAATCTCTATTTCTTCAGGGTCAAGTTCTATTACATTATCCCCATCTATATACCTTACAACCTCAGGACGCATATCAACTGCCTCCATAATCTGTTTACGGCTTTTTCCAACCGCAATATCCTCAAAAAGTTCACCGATTTCATAAAACAGCATAACACCTACTGCTTCCGGATATTCACCTGTAGCAAATGCACCAATGGTAGCAATGCTCATAAGGAAGTTTTCATCAAATAATTTACCTCGAAAAAGATTTTTAACAGCTTTTAAAACAACTTCACCGCCAAGTATAATATATGATACAACAAAAAGTTCTATATACACAGCCGGTATAACATTAAGATATTTCTGACAGACAACACCACCTATAAAAACAAATGCACCGATCGCAATTTTTATAAGTTCCACTTTGACATCATCGTCGCCTCCATCTTCATCCGCTTCAACCGATGCCTTTTTTTCACTGCTGTATTCTTCAATAACAGTTCCGGGTTCCATCTTATCTGCTATTTCTCTAAGTTTTGGAAGTACCTCATCCGGGTTTTTCGCCTCCACCAAAAGCTGGCTTGTCGCAAACGTCAATGTAACCGCCACATCCGGCAGTTCATTCATCTTTCTCTCAACTTTTGCCGCACAATTTGGGCAATCAATACCCTCTATACGATATTTTTTCTTAGTCACCCCATCAAGATGTTTGTGGTGGTGATGTTCATGTCCTTCATGTTCTCCGTGGCAGCAACAGTCGCCATCACAGCAATCTTCGTCATCATGATGATGGTGGTGGTGCTCATGTTCCTCATGCTCTCCGTGACAGCAACAGTCGTCATCACAACTATCTTCATCGTCATGGTGATGGTGAGTTTTCTTTTTTCCACTGTGTTTCTTTGCCTTTGAAATCTCTTCTATCACGGTGCCCGGTTCCATCTTATCTGCTATCTCTCTAAGTTTCGGAAGTACCTCATCCGGATTTTCTGCTTCCACCAAAAGCTGGCTTGTTGCAAATGTCAATGTAACACTGACATCCGGAAGGTCATTCATCTTTTTCTCAACTTTAGCTGCACAATTCGCACAGTCAATACCTTCTATATGATATTTCTTCTTCATAATAAGAGGTCTCCTTGTCTTTTAATTTATTTTAGTCAATGTTCATATGAACAATTATTCATATGTTGTATTCAATATATCATAATTATATTTAAAAGGCAAGTATAAATAACATAAAAACAAACAAAAAACTCCATATGAAAATACATACAGAGTTTTTTCTTTCTATGTTCACTCTTCTACATGTTCTATTCCCTGACTGAGTATCGTAAAAACATGTTCATCCGCAAGTGTATAAAGAACTGTCTTTCCTTCCTTTCTGAACTTGACAAGCCTGTTCTGCTTCAATATGCGAAGCTGATGAGAGATTGCACTTTGAGTCATATTAAGAATAGAAGCTATATCATACACACACATTTCATTCTCAAACAGAACGTAGAGAATTTTTATTCTGGTCGAATCACCAAAAACTTTAAACAAATCCGCAAGGTCGTACAGTTCGCTTTCCTCCGGCATCTTATTCTCAATTTCCTCAGCGGTTTCTTCATTAATCGTCATATATGTTGTCTTTTCTTCCATATCAAAACTCCATTCATCCAAAAATACTAATACACCACGCCCGGCATAATAAGTCATTGATACATTACTCTAATCTTTCCAGTGCCTCCTTAGGGATTTCCTGTGAACTTCTTATGTCAAGAATGCTCTCTGTTTCTGTAAGTGCATTATGATACCACATAACAGCTTCTGAAATATTCCCCACGCTTTCATAATACATTCCAAGCTCACAGCAAATCTCTGCACATGATGAAGTGGCTGCATCTTTAAGTGCACATTCCATAAATGAGACTATATCACCTTTTACTCTATAACATCTTGCAAGCACACAAAAAGCTTCTTTTACCTCATCTATGGTTCTTCCATCTTCTTCAAGAGTCCTCTTAAATAAATTTTCCGATTTCAGAAAATCATCATCACTTCCGGAACGGAAAAGCTCCATTGCATACATATGATGCAGTTTCTTTGAAAGTCTTTTTCCATCTACGGCAATTCTCTCAAATGCCGCAAAATCTCTCGGTGCATGATTTGTGAGTGGTCTGTGCTCAATCACAATATCACTGTCATACACTACCGGGTCTATTCTCAATGTCTCATGTATCTGGTCTATCCATGTAAATGTTCTAAGTCTTTTATATAATTTGGGTCTGTATTCCTCCTCAAAATTGTACACCGTACTCAAACCGGCAGGTGTATGGTAAAGCATTTGTACGATTTCTATTTCAGGCAGCATGATCTTTTTTAATTGGCAAAGTTTATCTCTGTTTTCGGCATCAAGATATTCATCTGCATCTGCCGTATATATATAATCTCCTGTGGCTTTTGATGCCGCAAAATTTCTTGCATCTGCAAAATCATTACACCATTTATAATCAAATATTTTATCGGTATATTTCCTTGCAATTTCCTTTGTCTTGTCGGTCGATCCCGTATCTACTATAATTATCTCGTCCATTATGTCATGCAGGCTGTCGAGACACCTTGATAAGACTGCCTCCTCGTCTTTTACAATCATACATAAACTAAAACTTACCATATCTCTCCTCGTTTCGTACTATTTGACTTTGAACATATAATGCGTTGTGCCCAGAAAGTAACTTACCATCAACTGATGCCACGGCTCCATTGATGTGAAAGTTTCACAATTAATTCACAGTATCATCCCCGCCTACATCATCAGGTATCGAAGCATCATCTCCACCTACATCATCAGGCTGTGAATCATCCCCATCATCACCTGAGTCTCCAACGTCTGTATTATCGTTATTATCTGCCGGTTTCTTTGTAGGGGCTGCCTCCGTATCTTTGTCCGTATTATTTTCACTGTCATTGTCCGGCGTCTCCGTCGGCTTTGTATTATCCATTGCATCAGGATCCATTGTAGGTACTGCCGTCACGGTTGTATTTCCGTCTGAAGTATAATCACCGCTATAATCCTGACCTGATGAACCGCTGCTATTCTGTCCCTCATAACTTTCAAATTCTTTATTTTCAAGTCCCTGATGTATGTCAGACATAAACTCACGCCAAATCCTGAGTGGATAAGTATTTCCATACAAATCATAAAGCGTCTTAGGATTATCATAGCCTACCCATACTGTAGTTGTATAGTATGGTGTGTATCCACAGAACCATCCGTCTTTTTTATCACTCGTTGTTCCTGTCTTTCCTGCACACGACATATTGTCAAGTGCATTTCCCCTTGCAGTTCCACTTACAAGTACGCCCTGCAGAATACTTGTCATCATTCTGGCTGCATTCTGTTTGTAAACATGTTTTTCCTTCCGGTTTTTCTTGTTGTTTACTATGGTTTTTCCTTCAGAATCAGTAATCTTGCTTATACATGTCGGCTCTCTGAACACACCATCATTTTCAATAGCTGCAAATGCTGATGCCATTTCAACAGTTGTAACACCGTTCGTAAGTCCACCAAGTGATGCCGCCGGATAATAATCTGAATCTACTATATTTGCAAATCCCATTTTAATAGGATAAGACAGTCCAACCTCAGGTGTAAGCTCCTGAAATAATTTCCACGCAATTACATTTTTTGATTTTTCAACCGCATATCTGAGCGAAATTTTTCCTGCATAACTTCCGTCTGCATTGTGCGGACCACCATTGAAATAAGTATCATCAACTATACTGTCAGGGGTGTATCCTCTCTCAAGCTGAGGTGTGTAAACAGCAACCGGCTTAAAACAGCTTCCCGGCTGTCTGTAACTCTGATATGCCCTGTTTAATGTGTAACCTGTAATATTTTTCTGTTTTCTTCCTCCTACGATAGCTACAACAAGACCATTTGAATTATCTATACATGTAGCCGCTCCCTGCAATTTATAAATTTTATCTTTCTTTGTTTTTTCTTTAAATCCTGCAAGCTGGTCATCAACCGCTTTCTGCAGCTTCTTCTGTTTCTTCTTATTTAAAGATGTATAAATACGATACCCTCCGGTATACAATGAATTATGGCAATCGTCGTACAATTCATCATATTCTTTTTCGTATTGTTTCTGTTCTTCCGTGCTGTCAAATTTATATTTAAACTCGAAGCCTCTCGCCTGCATAAGTGCCTTTGTCGCACAACTGATTGCATATGTTGTCATATAATTCTGCGTTTTAAGCGCCTGTGCAGGATTTAAAATTATCTCTTCATAATTTGCATCACTATATTCAGCAGCAGTAATACAATCTGCATCAAGCATCTGTTTTAAAATACGGCTTTTTCTTTTCAAAGTGTTTTTATAATGTTCTAACGGATTATACAAACTTGGTCTGTTTGGTATAGAACACAAAAATGCTGCTTCTGCAAGGTCAAGGTCTTTGGCAGATTTATTAAAATACCCTTTACTTGCCGCTTCTATTCCATAATATCCATTTGCAAAATAAATATTATTTATATAGAACTCAAGAATCTGGTCTTTTGTATACTTCTTCTCCAATTCCAATGCAATAAATATTTCTCTTACTTTTCTTTCATACGACCGTTCATTTGAAAGAAAAACATTCTTTGCAAGCTGCTGTGTTATGGTACTTCCACCTCTTGAAATATCCTGATGCCTCAACTTGCTCTCAACAAGCATAACAGCCGCCTTTGCAGTTGATAAAAAGTTTACACCTTCATGTTTGTAAAAATCTCTATCCTCTGTGACAACCATCGCATCTTTAACCGACTGCGGAATTTCATCAAATGTCAGATAATAAGAATCCTTGTCACCTTTCAGCTTTGCTATCATTGATTTGTTTGAAGCATAAATAATACTCGTCTCAGATGCTCTAAATGTATCTGATGTTGAATTTTCCACTATATCTGTAGCTTCCATCTTCCATTTTAAAAGGTCATCACCGAATTTAAAATAAATTATTACAAGTGCCGCTAATATAGCTAACAGGCAAATCAACATAAATATCTTAAAACCAAACCAAAACTTTTTATGTCTCTTATGCTTTCTAATCTTCTTTTCCTGCTTTTTCGCCTGCTTAGGCGTGAGTGTACCGGTACCATTCGCACGCTGGGCAGTTCTCATATTTTGTGAAGTTCTGCTATTTCTGTTTCCGGTAGCATTTCCCGATGCTGTGGCATTTCTTGTCTGTCTTTCTCGAACAATAATATCATCGGGATTAAACACTCTCGTGCTGTCTCCCCTTGTATTTCTATTTGACATATATTAACCTCCCAATTAAAGCTATGATAACATATTTACATCAATAATGCACCTTTTCAGCATTTTCTTAATAAAATCTTTATGTGATGCAAGGGTTAAAATATCTTTTTACCCCAACATCTTTATATTCCTGTATAAAATATTTTTTCACGGCAACACTTCAGATAAGACATGTCAAATATAAAAAACGGAGAATAACATGAACAAAATAAAATTATCAAAAATCATACTTATTATTGCCATATATTCAGTAGCATTTACACTTTTATTTATGAGTATAAAAAGCTATCAGACATATTTAAATACTTATAAAAGTTGTAAATCAGCCTCAAATACCAATATTTCTTCAACAAAAAAGATTAAAAACACAAACTGTATCAACATAAACAAATTTTCAACGACTGTTTTCAACAATGAAACAATACAAAAAAATCCTTACAAAACTTTGTCGCAGAGTAACCCGAAAATCCAAAAAAATATTGCCGGACATGTACTAAGACTACATGTTATTGCAAACAGTGACAGTGACGATGACCAGAAACTTAAAATTAAAGTTCGCGACAGCATCCTCTCAGAACTTCAAACCGGTCTTTCGGGCATATCTTCGGCGGCACAGGCAAAGCAATATGTCTCCTCCAAATTTGAAAATATTAAACAATCCGCCGATTATACTATTCACGAAAACGGCTATTCTTATTCAGCAAAAGTTTTTATACAAAACAGATATTTTCCCACAAAAACATATGGTGACCTCACATTCCCGGCAGGATATTATGATGCATTATGTGTTGAAATAGGTAAAGCCGATGGGCATAACTGGTGGTGCGTCCTATTCCCAAGTTTGTGTTTTGAGGATGCTACAACCGCCACTGTACCAAAAGAATCAAAAGCAAAACTTAAAAATGAACTCACAAACGAGGAATATAATTCACTCAACAAATCAACCACACCTAAAACCGACACAGCAAATAATTCTAAAATTCAAATCCGAAGCGGTATATATGATTTATTTCATTAAAACCGCATATCAAAACAAATTAGCAAAATATGTTTGATAATCGACAACTATTGTGTTTCTTTATTACCATGTGCTATACTGTTATATACTGATGTTGGGGTCAAAAGGTATTTTGATCCTTGCAAA
>FR887341.1:53051-58206 GCA_000436755.1 Clostridium sp. CAG:253
CGCGTTGATATTAATGAAGAAAACGATAAAATAGAGATTTCCATTGATTATGGACTTGATATGAATTACAGTCATGTATCAGATTGTACAATAAACATGATTATAGAGTAATTAGACTAAGATTTATTTTTTATGGCTGAACTGTTACTAATGCAAAATTGTATCGTAATATTTAAATGATGTAATGGGCAAAAAACTTTTGACCATTACATCATTTACATTAGGAACATTTTGTAATCATTTCAACCTTACATATATTTATGGCATATCCGCCATTTTGACTCTTAAATGAAACATATTCTTTCTTATTTAAATTCAGCTACTTTGATTTCACTTATCATATCACGTAAACGTTCTGCTTCGTTGCTCATTTCCTGGCTTGCCGCAGCGCACTCCTCAGAAGTTGCTGAATTACTTTGTACAACGTCATTGATCTGCTCTATTCCTTCATTAATCTGCTGTATCTCTGATGTCTGGTCTGCAAGCGTATCTGCGATACCTGATACCTCTTCAGTAATCACTTTAGAATTTTTCGCAATTTCCTGAAGCTGTTTTGCTGTCTCTTCAGCAAGTAACATTCCCTTTCCAACAGCATTAACAGATGTTTTAATTAAAGCAGCTGATTCTTTTACCGCCTGTGAACTCTGTTCTGCTAACTGGTTTACCTGATTTGCTACAACTGCAAATCCCTTTCCGGCCTCCCCTGCTCTTGCTGCCTCAATAGAAGCATTTAATGCAAGAAGATTTGTCTGTGATGCAATATCATTGATTGTTTCAATAATTTTATCTATCTGCATTGATGCTTCTTTAATTTCAAGCATAGACTTAACCATATCTTGCATCTTTGTATCATTTTCTAATATTTCGTTTCCAAGTAACACTACTTTTGAACTTATTTCACTTGCCGCCTGTGAATTATGTCTTACCTCTTCTGCAACATTCTCAACTGTAGCAGTCAATTCTTCTACTGAAGCCGCCTGATTTGTAGCTCCATCTGCCAATTCCGTTGCACCTGATGACACCTGTTCTGCACCACCTGATACCTGATTTGAAGCCTGCTGTATTCCATTTACTATATTAGCCATACTTACTTCAAAATCCATAAATGAATGTAAGATTCCGACAAAATCACCTTTCCATTCCACATTAGGCTTAACGTCAAAATTTCCTTCTGAAAACAGCTTCATTGAACGGTCTATATCGTCTACATATGACCCTAAAATACGAATAGATTTACGCATACTATGTGCTAATCGCCCAATTTCATCTTCCGAACGGTAATCTAATGTACTATGTAAATTTCCTTCTGTTAATTCCTTTGCAACATCCTCAATGGCATGCAACGGCTCCAAAATGCTGACAAGAATGCCATTACCTGTTTTTCTTGAAATCATACATGCCACAACAAAAAAGAAAATAATAAAAACAATTCCTAAAACAGCATATACTATAGTATTTTGTACTGCCTTAGCACTGACCACATCTGTAATCTCATCTAATTCCAAAGCAATATTTACCAATTTGTTCAATGCCGGCGTACATTTATTAAGAATATCATCCACACCCTGCTGTTGATTTCCTGATTTAATCTCTTCCATTATGGATGAAGTAAGTTTTTTCCAATCAGATAACGCTGTTGCATATTCTGTATACTTTTCTTCCGAAACAACACCTTTATTTTTTATTATTTCCAATTGAGAATCAACATCATCCAGTAATTTTGCTATTGTTTTTTCATAACCATCATAAGAAGATGTATCGTCATTTATCGCCATCTCTCTTACATTTCTTGCTGCAGCATTTACATCCACTCTGCACATTTTGACTGCTATATCTGAAGCATTAATTATCCCAACATAATTTATAACACTTGTAAGAAGCATACCTATTGCTATGATAGAAAGCAGCCCTGATATAATCATTAGTATAATTACTTTTTTGTATCCGTATTTTATTCTCTCTCGTAACTGCATACTTTCAATCTTCTTTTTAACAAATTTTGTGTACATAATTCACAGATTCCTTTCTTCTATTATTTTTTTTATGATTTTTTCTGAGAGATTATATCATCGTTGTTTCAATAGTTCTTGCATATTTGTGTCTATAACTGATATAATTGTGTTAATAATTTTAGGAGGTTCATGCTATGAAATCTATTGATTATAATTATATTGCCATTATGATTAACAATTTTTCCGGAGTTCCTATACGTATTTATAAAGATAATAAACTGGCTTTTTATCATTCCTCAGTTAATCTTATCAAAGATCCAATTTCGATATATCAGTCAGATATTTTTAAGCTTTCTGATCATATCGGTTATTTTTTTACAGCACATTTTAGTTACTATGGCATTGTCAACTCCAACGAATATAAGATTGTAATCGGCCCAACAAGACAAGTTGCTGATTCCACATCAGAACTGTTGGAACTGGCATGTCAATTGGATATATCAAAAGATGACATTGAAAATTTCATAATTGCCATGCAGGGAATCAATCATATATCATTGGAGCATCTTATGCAGCTTCTGTGCTTTTTAAATTACATACTAAACAATGAGAAATATTCACTTCAGGATATTTTGATTAATAATTCCTTACAGGAACATTTTAAAGAATCAATGAACCGCAATGAAGCTTACAAGATTTTTTTCAATGATTTTTCTGAACATGATATAACGATTCATAACACTTATGATATGGAGAAAAATTTAATGAATATGATTCAAAAAGGGATTATATCTCTTTGTCAGAATTGCTTGAAAATTCATCAGTACTCAATACTGGTGTAATAGCTGACAACCAGCTCCGCCAATTAAAAAATATATTTATTGTCATTGCTACACTTGCTTCACGTTCAGCTATAAAGGGCGGAATGCTTCCTGACTATGCTTTTAAACTAAGTGATAACTATATTCTCAAATGTGAATTGTTAAATGATTATCACAAGATTAATAACCTTAGGCATTTTATGATTATGGATTTTGCAAAACGCGTCAATCAATTACATAAAGGTGCTCCGGCATCAAAGCTAATTTCCGATGTATCTAACTACATCAACCGCCATATGTCAGAGGCTATTACTGTTGAGTCTATGGCAAAAGAATTTTTTATGAGCAGATCCTATCTTTCAAAACGTTTTAAAGCAGAAAGCAATATCACTCTTACCGATTTTATACTTAACAAAAAAACGGAAGAGGCAAAACACCTCCTACTTTACACTAATAAATCTTTAACTGCCATCAGTCTTTGTCTTGGATTTTCTTCGCCCGGACATTTTTCCCGTGTTTTTCGTAAATATGCAGCCATTTCACCCAATGAATATCGCAAAAAACACATAAACGGATACAATACATAGCAGTTTTTCATCTAAATTACTTTTTTTCGCTAATTATTGTACCAAGTTTTTCATACATCTTCAAAAGCAGAGCATCCGTAATTTCTACCGGATTATTTTTTAAATTCGGATGCCTGCTCAATCTGCCGAGGCACAATCCGTCCATGAGACAGAAAGTTTATATCAATCTTTGCGTTAAATAGGCATAGCAAAATATGTTTGATAATCGACAACTATTGTGTTTCTTTATTACCATGTGCTATACTGTTATATACTGATGTTGGGGTCAAAAGGTATTTTGACCCTTGCTAATGCCACGGATTGCTTCATACAATTACAGTTATAATGAAACGGAGATTTTTATGAATAATAATGTACTTGTTACCGTACATGGTTTACAACATGAAATAGATGATAAAGACGGCATACAGACAAAACAGACAGGCAACTACCGCCTTGTTGCAGGAAAACATGTTATTTCTTATAAAGAATATTTTAAAGATGAAAATACCGGAAAAGATGCTATTATATCAAATCTTCTTAAAATTTCAGACGATACCGTAACCCTCACTAAAAGAGGTGCTACAAATACAGAAATGACTTTTAAAAAAGGAAAAACACACACTGCTTTCTATGAGACTCCTTTTGGCTCAATGCAAATGCGGCTTGATACTACACGTGTTGATATTAATGAAGAAAACGACAAAATAGAGATTTCTATTGATTATGGACTTGATATGAATTACAGTCATGTATCAGATTGTACAATAAACATGATTATTGAGTCGCTAGATTAAAAGGTTTTCATACATAACTACAACAAAAAAAGACAGAAGAAATTCAAATCTTCTGTCTTTTTATATCTTATGAGTATATATACTCTGCTCTTATTTTTCTTTTGAAAACTTATTTTTAATCTTCTGTGAAAATTTCACTTTCCTTGGCTTTGCTTCAAGGTTTGTCCTAAGTCCCTGAACTTTTGTAATATAAATTCCGCTTACTGTCGCACGAACTGATTTTTTAACAGGTATAAGTTCAAAAATCTTTTCATCACAGATAAGTGTCATAATCTTTGGTCCGACCTTAGCTTTTACAATCGGCACTTTCTGACCTCTGAGGTACTTAGGTGTCTGGTCTATAACAAGCTGCGGAAGACCCGATTCTTTAAGTTTCATACGCTTTTTATCAACTACTAACAACGATACGCTCTGTGCCGCTGCCTCTATCTCTTTTTGTGTGTTTTCCTGACGTGTCTGCAGCTTTTTGCCATATATACTAAGGGCGACAAGTGCAGCTATCAGCAAAACGATAATTACAATCATAACTACGACCCACACTTTTACACCAAGCACAGGTACCAAAACAAATTCATTGTTCATAAAATGTAACCTCTTTCTGCATAAATTCTTTTTAATAAAATTTTATCTTTTTGAGTATAACATATTTTTAGGTATTGTGCAAAAAAAGTTTATGTTTGAATTATTTTCGCTGTGGCTGTTACTTTTTAAACAATGTTTGAAGCTAGTCTTATGCCGTAAGATTTCACGACAGCTAAATCTATTTATATTACCTGTTTTTCCGCCTCAATCTGCTTTATCAGTTCTAAAACAGTCTCCTCACTTTCCTCTATTTCATCTGCTATCTGTGCGATACCTTTACCTTTGGCAAGCTTCTTCTTTATCTGGTCTTTTAATTTTTTATTTTCACCTTCGTTTCTTCCACGGTTATACATCTTCTTCGCTTCCGTTTCTATTACTTTTCCTCCCATTATTACGTCAACTCCTCTCCTGATTTTTTTATACTTTTTCGCTATATT
>FR887342.1:0-57612 GCA_000436755.1 Clostridium sp. CAG:253
TGAAAAATCCCTGTGAAGCCCGTAAAATCAAGGCTTCACAAATTCTTTACAAAAATATTAGCACTCACCTCTTGACAGTGCTAACAATCAGTGCTATTATGTCTTGCAGATAAAGAAAACAATGTTATTGACATATAAGTTTTGAATAAAAAACAATGTCATTCTCATAGAGGGGAGGAGATTACATGAACATTAGTAAATTTACTCAGAAATCGCAGGAAGTAGTTCAGGGTTGTGAGAAGATTGCTATGGACTATGGTCATCAGGAGATGGGCGAGGAACATTTGCTTGCATCTATGATGAAAGTTGATGACAGTCTTATCAGCAAACTCATTGAAAAGATGGGAATTGAACCTGAAGTATTTCTGGCACAGATAGATGGACTTTTAAACAAGCGTCCGAAAGTGACAGGCGGAGATATGCGTATCGACCGTTATCTTAATGAAACGCTTATATATGCGGAAGATGAAGCAAAACGCATGGGAGATGAATATGTTTCTGTTGAGCATTTGTTCCTTAGTCTTCTCGCACATCCTAGCAAAGAAGTAAAGGCACTTTTCAAGCAGTGTCAGATAACTAAAGAAAGATTTCTTCAGGTGCTTTCACAGGTGAGAGGAAACCAGCGTGTGACAAGTGATAATCCTGAGGCAACTTATGATACACTTGAAAAATACGGAACCGACCTTGTAGAAAGAGCAAAGGAAGGAAAAATGGATCCTGTTATAGGCAGAGATAGTGAGATTAGAAATGTCATCCGTATTCTTTCGAGAAAAAATAAAAATAATCCGGTACTTATCGGTGAGCCGGGTGTCGGTAAAACAGCGGCAGTCGAGGGACTTGCACAGCGTATAGTAAGAGGTGATGTGCCGGGAGAGCTTAAAGATAAAAAAATATTTGCACTTGATATGGGTGCACTCGTTGCAGGCGCAAAATACAGAGGTGAGTTTGAGGAAAGGCTTAAGGCTGTTCTCGAGGAAGTAAAGAAAAGCGAAGGTCAGATTATACTCTTTATTGATGAGCTTCATACAATTGTAGGTGCCGGAAAAACAGATGGCGCAATGGATGCAGGCAATATGCTTAAACCAATGCTTGCAAGAGGTGAACTTCATTGTATAGGTGCGACAACGCTTGACGAGTATCGTATGTATATTGAGAAGGATGCTGCACTTGAAAGACGTTTCCAGCCTGTTATGGTGAGTGAGCCGACTGTCGAGGACACGATTTCAATACTTCGTGGACTTAAGGACAGATACGAGGTATATCATGGCGTAAAGATTACGGATGCCGCACTTGTTGCAGCAGCAACACTTTCAAACAGATATATTTCAGACAGATTTCTTCCTGATAAGGCAATAGACCTTGTGGATGAAGCGTGTGCGATGATAAAAACAGAACTTGATTCACTTCCGGCAGAACTTGATGAAGTACAGCGAAAGATTATGCAGATGGAAATTGAGGAAGCTGCTCTTAAAAAAGAGACAGACCATATTTCAAAAGAGAGACTTGCAACGCTTCAGAAAGAACTTGCAGAACTTAAAGACAGTTTTACAGTCCAGAAGTCAAAATGGGATCAGGAAAAATCATCTGTTGATAAAGTAAACAAAGTGAAAGAACAGATTGATGCACTTCATACTGAAATGGATGCGGCAAAGCGTGAGTATAATCTTGAAAAGCTTGCAGAACTTCAATACGGCAGACTGCCTGAACTTGAAAAACAGCTTGAGGCAGAAGAAGCAAAGGTTAAGAAGGAAGACAGGACACTTGTGCAGGAAAATGTAACAGATGATGAGATTGCAAAGATTGTGTCAAGATGGACAGGAATTCCTATCACAAAATTAAATGAAGGTGAGAGAGAAAAAACACTTCATCTTGAAGATGAGCTTCATAAGAGAGTCATCGGTCAGGAAGAAGGAGTTAAGCTTGTATCTGAAGCTATTCTACGTTCAAAAGCGGGCATTAAAGACCCTACAAAACCTATCGGTTCATTCCTTTTCCTCGGACCAACAGGTGTAGGTAAGACAGAACTTGCAAAAACGCTTGCGGCAAGTCTTTTTGATGATGAGAACAACATGGTTCGTATCGATATGAGCGAATACATGGAGAAATATTCAGTGTCAAGACTTATAGGAGCACCTCCGGGATATGTGGGATATGAGGAAGGCGGTCAGCTTACAGAGGCAGTCCGCAGAAAACCATATTCGGTAATACTTTTTGACGAGATTGAAAAGGCACATCCGGATGTATTCAATGTACTTTTGCAGGTACTTGATGATGGACGTGTGACAGACTCACAGGGAAGAACGGTAGACTTTAAGAATACAATTATTATTCTTACATCAAATATAGGTTCTTCATATCTTCTTGACGGAATTGAGGAAGACGGAAGCATAAGTGATGAGGCAAGAGAGCATGCAATGACCGATTTAAGAGCGAGCTTCAGACCTGAGTTCCTTAACCGCCTTGACGAGATAGTAATGTTTAAGCCGCTGACAAAGAACAATATTCAGGGTATTATTTCAATACTTATGGATGATTTAAATAAACGGCTTGCAGATAAGGAACTTAAAGTGGAACTTACTGATGATGCTATAAAATATATTGCAGATAATGCATATGAACCGGCATTTGGAGCCCGTCCGTTGAAGCGTTTCCTGCAGAAGAATATAGAGACACTTCTTGCAAAAGAAATCCTCGGTGATAAGGTTCATACGGGAGATGTTATAACTATAAGTGTTGTTGGTGGGGATTTTGTAGTAAGCACAAAATAAAAATATGATGTAATTAAAAACAAATAGTAATTTATCCTGCGTTATTTAACTGAAAATCATTGATACAGTACACTGGGAAGAGGCATCTGTATATCCGGTACATAAAATTGTACTGGGTATACGGATGCTTTTGTTTGTATTATTCAGATTTATTTTGTCTTGTATAGTCTTTACAGAAAGAAAAAGCTGTGAGATGACAATAAATTATTTGTTCGTAACAATAGGGTGTGATACAATAGTGTTATTAAATTTTGATAATCATTAAAAAGGAAAAGGTGAGAATATGGGGGTATATTTAAATCCGGGAAATGATAAATTTAGAAGAATTATCAATTCTGAAATATACATTGACAAGACAGGACTTATTTTATACACAAACAAGGTATTAGATACACAGCAGCAGAATATATGTGTGAGCAGACCAAGAAGATTTGGAAAATCAATGGCAGCCAATATGCTTGCTGCGTATTACAGTAGAGAATGTGACTCAAAAGAGTTGTTTAAAGGATTAAAAATCTATGAGGATAAAAATTTTGAAAAATACCTTAACAAGTACGATACTATTTTTTTGGATATGCAGGAGTTTCTTAGTCAGACAGAAAATATGACAGAAATGATAGAGTTGATTAGGAAATCTGTTTTATGGGAATTGACAGCAAAATATGATGATATAAGATATTTTGACAATTCAAACCTCACAAGGTCTTTGCAGGACATATATCTAAATACCAAAATTCCGTTTGTGATTATCATTGATGAGTGGGATTGTATATTTAGGGAATACAAGAATAATATTGATGAACAAAGAAAATATCTTGATTTTTTAAGAGATTTACTTAAAGACAAAAGTTACATTCATTTAGCATATATGACAGGTATACTGCCAATAAAAAAATATGGGACACATTCAGCTTTGAATATGTTTTCAGAGTTTTCAATGACAAATCCCAGACAACTAACATCGTATGTTGGATTTACAGAAGATGAGGTAAATGAACTGAGTGAGAGATATAATATAAGTTTGTCTGATTTGAAAGAGTGGTACGATGGCTATCATTTTGGAGAAAATGAAACTATTTATAGCCCAAAATCAGTAGTTGAAGCGGTTACGTCAGGAATATGTGACACATATTGGAACCAGACGGAAACCTTTGAAGCACTGAAAATGTATATTGAACTTAACATAGACGGGTTAAAAGATGCAGTCATAAGTATGATGTCAGGAGAGAAAATTCCTGTAAATACAGCTACGTTTGCAAATGATATGACAACATTTTGTACAAAGGATGATGTGCTGACTTTACTTATACATCTTGGTTATCTGGGGTATGATTTTCAGGCGAAATGTGTATATATTCCAAATCGGGAAGTAATGACTGAATATGTAAATGCAATATCATTGTCACAATGGGGCGGTATATCAGTCGCATTAAAAAATTCTAACGAAATATTAGAGGCAATATGGCAGAATAAACCTGAGAAAGTTGCAAGTGGAATAGAGTAGGCACATTTTGAAACTTCACATATACAATATAATGATGAAAATGCATTGAGTTACACAATTTCGTTAGCACTTTATACAGCCAGGAATTATTATACAGTGATAAGAGAAATGCCGACCGGAAAAGGATTTGCAGATATGGTATATATACCTAAAAAAAGATTTGCAGATAAACCGGCAATAGTAATGGAACTAAAATGGAATAAAAAGGCGGAAGGAGCAATAAAGCAGATAAAAGAGAAACACTACAGTGAGCAAATAAAAGCATTTTCCGGGGAAATATTATTAGTAGGGATAAATTACGATAAAAAAACGAAGAAACATAAATGTATAATAGAAAAATATCAGAAATAAATTATCAGTGACATTCTTAATGCAGATTAAATTTATTCCACATTTGGAATGTTTTTTATATGTAAAAAAATAAAAAGCAACTTTTTTTGAAGTTATTACAATATACAGGTGTAAGGGTTCTACCCGAGACGTCAAAGGAAGAGAAAGGAACGACAGGAGTGACAAAACAGGAATTTGAACAGTTTGCATCTAAAGATGGAAAAGACATTCTCCGATTTTGCAGGATGACTACAGGTGGGACTGCACAGGGGGATGACCTTTATCAGGATACAATGTTAAAACTGTGGGAGCAGACAGAAAAATTAGATAATAGGGATTCACTGAAAAGTTATGCACTTTCTGTCGCAATCCTTATATGGAAAAATAAACGAAGAAAGTTTGCGTGGCGCCATAGAATAGCGGCATTTGAAAGCTATGAAAAACATTTGGAAAGCGGTGGAGTAGAATGTATCAGAGAAGAGGCAGAAGAACCGGAGCAGCAGTTCTTACGCAAAGAAACAGATGAGATAATCAGGCAGAAGGTGCAGCAGCTGCCGGATAAATACAGGGTTGTTATCTATCTGTATTATTCTGCGGAACTTAAAATTAAAGAAATTGCTCAATGTCTTCATATTACGGAGAGTGCCGTGAAGAGCAGGATGCGCAAGGCAAAAAACATGTTAAAAAAAGATTTGGAGGATATTCGCTATGAAGGATAAGGAATTGGACCAAATGTTAAAAAAAGCCCTTACTCAGGATATTAGAGATGATGAAACAAAAATCAAATTTGAAATGGGGGATTATTCAATGAAAAAACGAAAAACTTATATTAAACCGGCAGTGGCATTGGTGGCATGTGCAGCATTAGTAGTAGGGGTTGCCTATGGCGATGTGCCGGGAAAAATTATGAACAATAATACAGTATCGACAAATTCAGGCACATCTGCACCGGGAGAAAAAGAAAGTGTTGTAAACAGCTTTGCAGTTAAGGTAAAAGCAGCAGAAGTACAGAAACTGGAAAAAGGAAAAGAGATACCTGTCATTTCTGAGAAAGACAGTGACGGAGCGGTCTGGGGCGGTGACGAGAAAACAAAAGAAATAGATTATTTGATTTCGTGTCCGATAATTATTGAAGGTGACCAGATTGATACAATAACATATTCTGTAAACCATGGAGGTTTTCGTGTTGTAGAGCCTGAGAAAAATTCATATGTGTTAAGCGGAGATAAGTATGATGACGATGAAGGCAAAATCGGTGATTCTGAAGTGAAATCTAAGGTTAAAATGGTAAAGAATTTCTATTCTACATTTACGATTGCTGCAAAATCCCAGCAGAAAGCTGTTATATATTTGTATGATTATAAAAAGGTGCCTAAAAATGTGTTTGAAAAAATGTGGAATACGGATTCAGATGATAATGTATATTTGGAGAAGCTTGTTGAAGGCATAAATGCGGCATTTGATAATCTGACTGTGACTTGCAAAATCACATATAAGGATGGTACGTCTGAAAATGTGGATATTGCCGTAAAAGAAAAGATAATGACATATAAAGAGGCATATCATGGAAAAGGTGATAAAAAAATCAAAATGCTTTCAGATGAGAAAAGTTACTTTACAACTTTTGAATTGAAGTAGTAAAAAGTATATGCAGACATTGATGCACAGGGAAGTGTTATACTATCCCTTGTGCATTGATATAAAAGCAGCATGTTCGCGTCCAAGTTCGAGCATAAGCCTTTTGACAGTCCACTTTGAATTTGTCGGAGTGAGTATAGCTTTATAGTCAACGGAAATCTTTGACTGGCGCAGTTTGAAAAGGATTTTATCGAATTTTTTCTCGGGAACATCGCAAAAAATCAGGAGACTATCTTTAAAAATTGAGGCATCTGTACCAATTGGCACAGGTGTCTCTTTTTGTCTTGCTGAAGCAAGAGATACAAGAGTTTTGTCAAAATCAGAAGGATGTACAGTTTCAGCCGGAATATTCATGGGAGAAACAAGACGGCGGATTTTATCGGCATCAGTTATATTTATAAGAAGTAATTTTGACATATGGATTTGTCCTTTCTTAAACATCATTAAAATGATACAAGGGTCAAAAGCAGATAGCAATGTATGTTTACATACAAATTGCTATCTGGTGGCTTGACCCGCCAAACACCGACAAGTAGCAGATTTGCTTGCAAATATGCGGGATTGGAGGTGTTTGCAGGATTGCGAAAATTGCACAGCAATGAAGCAATCCGTGGTATTAGTTGGGGGAAAATACTTTTTGCCCCCAACATCATTAAAATTGTAATAAGTATATTGGATAAATTACGGAAAATCAAGTTTGTGAGGAAAAGTTTCGATGTGGGCAGTTGAAAAATTAACTGTTTATTCATTCTTTTTCAGTCTTTATGTGGTATAATCGACGAGGTCGTTTTTGCAAATCTATAACTGTACGGTAGATTTGCATATGTGTGCGTCGTACAGAGATTGGAAAATAAAGATGAATTTTGAAGAATTATGTTTGGATACGCGTATATTAAGAGCTGTTACGGAGATGGGGTTTGAGCAGGCGAGTCCTATTCAGGCACAGGCTATACCGGTTGCTATTGAAGGAAAGGATATGATAGGACAGGCTCAGACAGGAACGGGAAAAACAGCAGCGTTTGGAATACCGCTTTTACAGAGAGTAGATCCGCACAACAAAAAGTTACAGGCAGTTGTGCTTTGCCCGACAAGAGAGTTGGCAATACAGTGTGCAAATGAGATGCGTAAATTTGCTAAATTTATGCATGGAATAAAGGTGCTTCCTATATATGGAGGACAGGACATCACAAAGCAGATACGTTCACTTAAAGGTGGAACACAGGTTGTTATAGGAACACCGGGACGAGTTATTGACCATATAAACCGTCATACATTAAAAATGGCTACAGTGGGAACCATAGTTCTTGATGAGGCTGACGAAATGTTAAATATGGGTTTCAGGGAGGATATAGAAACAGTGCTTCAGACACTTCCGGAAGAACACCAGACACTCCTGTTTTCGGCAACAATGCCAAAGCCTATAATGGAGATTGCAAAAACATATCTCAAGGAGCCTGAGATAATAAAGGTTGTAAAGAAAGAACTTACTGTTCCTAAGATTGAACAGTATTATTATGAAGTAAATCCGAGAAAGAAAGCAGAGGTTCTTTCAAGACTTCTTGACATGTACGACCCTGAGCTTTCACTTGTATTTTGTAATACAAAAAGAAAAGTTGATGAACTTGTTGAGGATTTGAAAGGAAGAGGTTATTTTGCGGCAGGACTTCACGGAGACCTTAAACAGAGCCAGCGTGACAGGGTTATGAATGGATTCAGAAACGGAAGAACAGACATACTGGTTGCGACAGATGTAGCTGCAAGAGGAATAGATGTAGATGATGTGGAGGCGGTATTTAATTATGATGTGCCGCAGGATGACGAGTATTATGTACATCGTATAGGAAGAACAGGACGTGCCGGAAGAACAGGAAGGGCATTTACACTTGTTGTCGGAAAGGAAATATATAAACTCAAGGATATACAGAGATATTGCAAGACAAAGATAAAACGTCAGCCGATACCGTCAATAAATGATATTACAGATATAAAAGTTGAAAAAGTTCTCGAGAAGATAAGCGGAATAATTGAGCAGGATAATCTTGGAAAAATGGTAGATATTCTTGAAGAACATCTTGAGGACAGTGATTATTCGGCAATTGAAGTGGCAGCAGCACTTCTTTCAATGGAGATGGGAGACTCGGCACTTGACAACAATCAGGGTGAAGAATTCGGAGATACAGGAGCAGAGCCTGGAATGGTGCGTCTTTTTGTAAACATAGGGAAGAAAGACCGTGTCAGAATAGGCGATATTTTAGGTGCAATAGCAGGAGAGTCAGGAATGCAGGGAAATCTTGTAGGAGCAATTGACATGTATGATAAGTATACATTTGTTGAAGTGCCTAGGGAATATGCGGCTGATGTTATAGAAGCTATGAAGCATGCAAAGATAAAAGGAAAAAATGTAAATGTAGAACCTGCAAACAGGAAATAAAAATTTATATTCAAAAGTAAATTAAAGAAATAGAATAATGTGCCGATATAACTATCAGCAAGGGAATGCGTCATAATACATTTTAGTGTATTGTGGCGCATATTTTTTTAAATTGTGTTTTGCTTATTTGCGGATGTACGCATGTGACACAAATCTGGTATATGTAAAAAATGAGTTTTGCAATTGGTTATAAAAGATGTGTGTAGAAAGGAAGAATTATATGACAGGAGTAGAAAGTTTATTTAGTGAAAAAAGTGAAATGTTTAGTGTATCAGATGCACAGACAAAGCCGGATAAAAGCATGAATGATAAGGAATGGGATGATTATCTTAATAAAATAGACAATGTACTGGATTTTTATAAACAGATTACTGTCGAAGACGGCAAAAAGAATCTCGAAACAGCTGATAAAGAGCGGGAAGAAAACAGGGCAGTATGGCTTGAAGATATTTCAAAACTTATGCAGATGGGACAGACATTTGTGGCAGAGAAGATAAATAATGAAAATATACAGGAGAAGCAGAAGGAGCAGGAGTTATTAAAGAATAATAAAAATGAATATTTTGCACTCGGAGATGGTGCGGATATTATTTATAAAGGTGTATGCTTTGTGTGCAACGAGGAGGATAATTCAATAAGTCTAGGCGATATGAGTGATCCGTCAAAAGTAATCACTATTCCTTTATTAGGAGGAGGAACACTTAAAGTAAATCGTGATAACATAAGTGAACTTGGCAGGGCAATCGGTATGTTCTCACCGGAAGATATAGGAAATATTCTCCGTGCTATTGCACAGGACAGAAAAGCTCAGGAAACAAAGATGGAAATTGAGGATAATAAAGACAAAAAGGCGATTGAGCAGGCTGATGAGCTGCAAGACAATGAATAAATGTGTGATTCTTGTCTATATTTAGAAAAATTTAAAATAAATATATAATTAGCAGGAGAAATATTTATGTCGTTATATGCAATAGGTGATTTACACCTTGGTTTTCAGTCGGACAAATCAATGGAAGTGTTTGGAGAAGAGTGGACAAATCATTCTGATAAAATAAAAAGAAACTGGATGGATACAGTAAAAGAAAATGATACCGTAGTTGTTACGGGTGACCATTCATGGGGAAAAAAACTTGAGGACAGTATGAAAGACCTTGAGTTTATCGCAGCACTTCCGGGAAGAAAGATATTACTGCGAGGAAATCATGACAGATTTTGGAATAAGACTAATAAAACCGAAAAGTTAAACGAACTTTTTGCAGACAAACTTTTCTTCCTTCAGGATAATTTTTATGAGTATACGGATGAAAAGGGTGGGAAAAAATATGCGCTTATCGGTTCAAAAGGCTTTTCGACTGATAACTATTGTTTTTTGGCAGCAGATAAAATAGAAAAAAGATTTGACAATGAGTGCAAAAGAATGACAAAATCGTATGAAGCTGCAAAAAAAGCAGGATACAATGATTTTGTCATGTTTCTTCATTATCCGCCTACAAATATGTATGAAGAAGAGGGGGTATTTACAAAATTGGCACAGGAATTTAAGGTTGAGCAGGTTGTTTATTCGCATCTTCACGGAAAAGAAAGATTTGATTACAGTTTAGCAGGTGAGATAAAAGGGATAAAATATACGCTGGTTTCAGCGGATTATCTTGATTTTGTACCAAAACTTATAATGTAACTTAGAATTAAAATTTAAAAATTATTAACGGTATTAAAATTATTAAAACCATTAAACTCAAAATGTTTTACTTTTATTTTACTATATCATGATTTGTGATTTACAACCTTGTGTTAGTATCTGTCATGTAAAGGAAATACATGATAATAAAAGACAACACAAGGAGGCAAATCATGAGAAAATCAAGATTATTTATGTCAGCGGCAGCAGCCTGTCTTGCAGGTACAATGGCAGTAACAGGTTTTGCGGCAACAGAGCATTGGAATGACAATTCAGGAAAGAAAGCAATTTCTGATGAATGGTCACAGTGGAAAACAAAATGGGAAACAATTAAGACAGATTATGAAAAAGTTTCTATGGTGCCGGGTGCGGATGCAACAAAGCTGAATTATGCATGGTATTCAAAGAAAGCAGATGAAGCAAAGGTTCGCATCTCAACAAATGTTGATATGTCAAAAACAACAGAAGCAGATGGAAGTAATACATATTCAGAAAATTATAAAGAGTTTACAGGAACATCTAAAGAATACAAAAAAATTGATGATGTAACATATTATGCAAACAAAGTTACAATAACAGAATTAAAGGAAAATACAACTTATTATTATCAGTGTCTTGTTGACGGTAAGTGGACATCAGTTAAAAAATTCAAGACAGGTGATACATCAAATTTCAGTTTTCTCTATGTTGGAGATCCTCAGATTGGTGCATCTAAAGGTCAGACACCGACTGAAAGTTCAGAAGCGCAGTCGGCAGATATTGCTGCCAGAAACGATGCGTTCAGCTGGAATAAGACTCTTACAGCAGCAATAAGTGAACATTCAGATGTTGATTTTATTGTGTCAGCGGGAGACCAGATAAACAATACAGGTGATGACAACGGACAGGAACGGGAGTATGCAGGATTTCTCTCAGCAGATGTTCTTTCAAATGTTCCTGTTGCCCCAACTATCGGTAATCACGATTCTAAATTCGCAAACTATCAGAATCATTTCAATGTACCAAATGCATATACGGAAGAACAGAATGCAACACCGGCAGGAAACGATTATTATTACACATATGGCGATGTATTATTTATTGTTTTAAATACAAATAATTATAATTGTGCAGACCACGAGGCACTTATCAAGAAGGCTGAACAGGCAGCTCCAAACGCAAAATGGAAGATTGTAACATTCCATCATGACATTTACGGTTCAGGTTATGACCATTCAGATTCAGATGGTATTGTACTTCGTACACAGCTTACAACACTTCTCGACAAATACGACATTGACGTTGTTCTTCAGGGACATGACCATACATATTCAAGAAGTTATATGCTTACAAGTGACGGAAATACACATACAGCATACACAAAAGACAATGTAAAAGATGAATATCTCAATGTAAAAGACGGAAAAACAGACGATAGTGCCGCACTTTCATCTAAGCAGGAATATCTCAACCAGAACCTTTGCTATAAAATTGTAGATAAGACACAGGGTACAATAAATAATCCTGAGGGTGTACTTTATATGGAAGCAAACTCTGCAACAGGAAGTAAGTATTATAATCTTATTTCAACACAGCAGGATTATATTGCTGAAAGAAGCCAGACATGGACACCGACATATTCAGTTGTAAATGTTACAAGTGATTCATTTACAATAAATACATATGATGTAAATACAGGTGACAAGATTGATAATTCATTCACAATCACAAAAAAGGCAGAAGATAAGAAAGACGATACAACAAAGGATAATGTAGAAGTAAAGAGCATTAAACTCAACAAGACAAAGGTTACTTTGTCCAAAGGCAAAAAAGTTAAGCTTAAAGCAACAGTTGCACCTTCAAATGCAACATACAAGAATGTGACATTTACTTCTTCAAATACAAAGGTTGCAACAGTGAATGCAAAAGGTGTTGTGACTGCAAAAAAAGCAGGAAAGGCAACTATTACTGCAAAAGCAGGCACAAAGAAGGCTACATGTAAGATTGTAGTAAAATAATAAGAAACCGGAGGCACAAAGTAAATGAAAGTTAAACCGTTAAAGGTTATAAAATATCTGATACCCATACTTTTTCTGGCATTGCTTGGCATATTTCTTGCAAAATGGAGTGATGTAAAAAAGGTTGACCTTGTGTCAAACAAATCTCAGGAATTTGAAAAAGCCGTTGTCACGGAAGTGATAACGGATAACCTTCAGGAGGACGGAAGCAGGGTTGGAAACCAGAAAGTGAAAGTAAAGTTTCTGAGCGGAAAAAGAAAAGGTAAGGTTGTTGAGGCTGTAAGCACGAACGGCAGTCTTTACGGAGCGACATGTTACAAGGGTTTGAAAGTGGTTACACTCACAAATCAATCGGGAGAAGTGACAGTTACATCCGTTTACAGTCTTAACAGAGAACCGTTTATATATGGCTTTATCGGTTTATTTTTCCTGTTGTTGTGTATTGTAGGCGGAAAGAACGGTCTAAAAGCTGTAATAGGTCTTGTGATTACATTTATACTTGTTTTGCTGTATTTGTTCCCGGCGATATATAGAGGCATGAGCCCTGTTAATGCAGCAGTTATAACTGTTATTCTGACTACAATAATAACAATATTTGTGCTGACAGGTTACACAAGAAAATCTCTTGCGGCTATTTTAGGAACAATATCTGGAGTTATAATATCAGGGATTGCAGCATGGCTTTTTGGCAAAATATCAGGCATATCAGGATACAATGTAAGTAATATAGACAATCTTGTATCTGTTGCAAATTGCACGAATATAAAAATAGGAGATTTGCTGTTTGCGGGAATTTTAATATCGTCACTTGGTGCGGTTATGGATGTGGGGTTATCTGTTGCATCGACAATTACTGAAATACATGATGTAAATCCTGAATTGAATACGGGTGAATTGTTTAAAAGAGGTATGAATGTAGGAAAAGACATGATGGGTACGATGGCAAATACACTGATACTTGCTTTTGCAGGCGGCTCGCTTAGTGAACTTTTACTTGATTATGCCTATAACCTACCGTATTTACAAATTGTAAATTCGTATACGATAGGTATAGAGCTTATGAGAGGAGTAGCAGGAAGTATAGGAATTATCCTTACGGTTCCGCTTGTGTCATTGTTTGCCTCAGTGCTTATGAAAATCAAATTTAAATTTATTGACAGCCCTGTCGTAAGTGAGGATACCGTTTAGTTCGTTTTCTACATCTGAAAGCTGTGTGTAAATACTTGCACACAATCCAGATGGTATAAGGGCAGAAATCTCATTTTCTCTTTTTATATAACGCTTCTTTAAATGGGCGGAATTTTTGCAGGCACCATAGCCGTAGCACTTATGTGCAAGGTTGTGGTGCTTTATTATTTGTGTGTAGCCGCCAAATTCAGTGAGTGCGTATGCTCGTTTGTCTTTCTTAAAAAGGCGGAGTGGGAAAAAGTAATTGTGTATGCTTTTAATATCGCCCATTCCCTGGTCAAACCAGCCGCTTGCCTGGTCTATAAGTCTTGTTTTATCAGCTTTTCTGACAAGCTTTGTAATACGGTTTGTGTCAAACTGTCCCCAGCCTTCATTAAATATAACCCATGTGGCGATTGAGGGGTGGTTTGAGAGTGTCCTTACAGTCTGTAAAGTTTCTCTGATAAATTCTTTTTTTTCGTTATCTGATTTTCTGGCAAAAAGATAAGTTGTTTTGTCGCTGCATGAAATATCGAAGATGCTCATAAAGGTGGCAAGGTAAGTTACAAACCATGATTTATAATGTGAACCTCCGTTTACCATATCCTGCCATACAATCATGCCGAGTCTGTCACAGTGATAATACCAGCGTTCACTTTCTATTTTGATATGTTTTCTGAGCATATTAAAACCGAGTGATTTCATTGTTTTTATATCATATATAAGTGCTTTGTCGGATGGGGCAGTGTAAAGTCCGTCAGGCCAGTAACCCTGGTCTAAAACACCTTTTTGGAACAGCGGTTTGTGGTTTAAACAGATGCGTGGAATGTTATTGTTGTCTTTTTCTATTGTGAATGTACGCAGGGCAAAATAACTTTCAACATGGTCATTACCCATATCAATTGAAAAAGTGTAAAGATAGGGAGTGTCAGGTGTCCATGCTTTTATATTGAGTTCATTTAGAGGGATTTCGATATATGTGTCGCTTATCCCATAATATGTAAACGGTATACCGTGCTTTTTTGAGTGCATTTCTTTTATACGGACATCATTTTCTGAATTATTATCAACATCAATGTCTGTATATATTTCTGGATTGTTGATACAGATTTTGATTTCATTAGTTTTTGTTGATTTGTATTTAAGTTTATTATTATTTTTATCTCTGCCCTGGCTGGAATTTGTTATAATCTTTATGCGCAATACTTTTTTGTCGAGGTCAGGTTGTGTGATTATTTTTCTTATATAGTTTTTTGGAACATACTCAAGCCATACCGTCTGCCATATACCGCTTTGTGCCGTATATAACATTCCCTTTGGATTTAGTGACTGTTTTCCCCTTGCGTGATATGATGTATCTGAAATATCTTTTACACATACAGTAAGTGTGAAAGATTTTTCTTTGGCATTATTTTTTAAAATATTTGTTATGTCAGCATCAAATGGAAGGTAGCCGCCGGTGTGTGAACAGACTTTTATACTGTTTATATAGACAGTACATATCTGGTCAACAGCTCCAAAGTGAAGTATAAGGCGTGTTTCTGAAAGCTTTTTGCTGTCATACATAACAGTTTTTTCGTACCACAGATATTCGTTCGGTTTAAGCTGTCTGTTTACGCCTGAAAGAGGAGCTTCCGGTGAAAATGGTACAAGAATGTCACCATCAAATTTATTAGGTTTTTTATTGACGGAAGTGAAAGCGTATTGCCATATTCCGTTTAAATTTATATAGCTGTCACGTTTTAAAAGGGGGCTTGGATATTCGCTTAAAACATTATCAGTATCTATATTCTTTCCCCAGTCAGTATAAAGTTTTTGACATAATGTACCATTTCCTTTCATTTTACTCCTCCTATTATTCATATCAATTATTAGTTGTTCGTTGTACCAGTTCTTCAGGCAGATATTTAAGTATCATCGCTTCAAGCTTTGGCGCCTGTACGGGTTTGCTTAGATAGTCACTGAATCCTATGCCGAGATATTCTTCCTTAGCACCCATTATTGCATTGGCTGTGAGCATGACAACAGTTGTGTCCTTATTAGGATTATCTTCAAGCATTTTCATATTTTGATAGGTTTCAATACCGTCCATATCAGGCATCATGTGGTCTAAAAAGATTATGTCGTATTTCTTTTCTTTAATCATGTCAAGAGCTTCTAAGCCTGACATTGCAGAATCGACATTGATTTCCGTGCGTTTAAGTAATGCCTTGAATACATTTATATTCATTTTTACATCATCAACTACAAGCACGTTTGCATCAGGTGCCGTAAATGTTGATTTTTTCTTCTTTTTATTTGCTGGCTCATTGTATTTTTCTGAAATATCGCCTATTTTTAAGTCGGAAACAATTTTCTGAGGAATACTCACGGTAAAGACTGAGCCTTTGCCGTATTCACTTGTGACAACAATTTCTCCGTTCATAAGATCAACAAGCTGTTTTGTTATTGCAAGACCAAGACCTGTCCCCTCGATATATTTGTTTTTTTCTTCATCGAATCGTGAAAATGAATCAAAGAGATGTGATATGTTTTCTTTTTTGATTCCGATTCCTGTATCAGCTATGCGGAAAGTTATAATAGTATTTTTGTCTGTTATATTTTCCGATTTGCTGTCATTTGAATGGTCAGGCATATCTGACAGCTTCATATCTGACATTTCGACTGTCAATGTTACAGAACCTTTTTGGGTGTATTTTATGGCATTATTCAATATATTGACAATTATCTGGCGGATGCGCACCTCGTCACCGTACAATTTTGCAGGAAGATTTTTGTCACTCTCAACATTTAATGCAAGTCCCTTTTCTTTTGCTTTGCTGATAAGCATATGGTACACATCATTTATGAGAGAAGACAGTGCATAGTCACCCGCAACAAGTTCAAGCTTTCCGGTTTCTATTTTAGAGAAATCAAGAATATCATTTATAAGTGACAAAAGTGTCTGGCTTGCAGACTGGATATTGACGGCATATTCAAGAATTTCGTTATCATTGCATTCACGAAGTATCATGGTATCCATTCCGAGAATGGCATTTATAGGAGTTCTAATCTCATGAGACATATTTGCAAGAAAGACACTTTTTGCATTGGCGGCGGCTATCGCATCAGCTTTAGCCTTCTCTGCTTCTTCATTTGCAATCATGAGTTCCTGATTTTTCTCTTCAATCATTTGTACTTCCATTTCCATATGGCGTGCATTTTCGGCTATGCTTGCACTGTAGCCGCGTATAACCTTTAGTATATGCACAAATACCATCAGGAGAGAGAAAACAGTCATTCCAAAGCGGCTGAATTTTCCGAAGTCTCCGATATGAATTGTGTATGTACGAATGAGGTCAATGGCACTGCCGCCAATGAAAAATAACATTCCAAAAAATTCTATAATAAGAAGTTTATCCTTTGACTTGCGGACTGTACATATGAGTGAGAAAAGTATTGCCATTCCTGACATGAATATAAGAATATGGGATATGAATGCCATGTTCATGAAATCAAATATTCCAAGAATCTGCAAAGTAATCTGGCATGCCACATTTGTGAGTGTCAGGAAGAAAAGTACATAAAATATTTTTTGGTATTTTTCTTCAAGGTTGTTTATGTAATACATCTGCATAAATACAGGCCAGAGCATAAGTACAAGAAAGACAAGATTTGAATAAAGTGTCTGATTTCCATAAAATACACTTAACGATTTTGTCTCAATGGAAAAATAGATTGTACCGAATATGCACATAAAACCGAGATAGCTTATGCCATCTTTTGTCTGTCTTGAAAATGCCTGTATAAAAGCAAGCATAAAAAGCGTTATGCCGCACGCAAGTATAATTATGCACATGGCAAAATTTCCGAGATTTGACTTTAATAAATTTAATATGGAAGTATCTCTTTTGGATATAGTTATACCTGTAATATTTGAGGCATAATTATCATATGGAGACACCATTTCAATCTCAATTTTTCCCTCTGACAGATGTTCGGGAATATCGATGAAGTTGGTTACACTTCCGGGAGTTTTACCAAACGGTCTGGAGTCATTCATACCAAATTCATAGACCGGTTTGCCATTGATAGTAACACGAATCTGTTTGTCAGCAGATAAAAATGACATTGTCATGCCGCTGTACTTTTTCGGGATGGTATTACTTAATACGATTTTTTCGCCTGCTTTTGATTTCTCACTATAGGGAAGTGACTTTATTTTTGATGAAGAACCATCTTCTCTTGTGATAGTCCAGCCGGTATTAAAATTGTCTATCCTGCCTTTTGAAAGTGTCATATTATCAACATCTGAATTGATAACAATAACTATAAGGACAATGATTTCAATTGCAAGAGCAGCCCATATAAGTTTCTTGAATTTTTTCATACACATCTCCTTGTTTTTTAAGTGCTTTTGTAAAACGTTTCCATATCGTTTTTAATCTGATTAATATATCAAAGATTTAATTTACATTGTACTAAGTGACTCAAGTCCCGGGTTTGCTATCTTGTTCATAATGCGGAAAGCAATATTTTCACATTTCCAGCCCCATGTTTTTGAAGCTGAATATTTTTTGTTTACGCCGTCAAAACCTGTTCCGTGGTAAAACATCTGTCCAGGTCTGCTGTAATGAGTTGACAGTCTTTCGGCAGTCATAAGGATGTTTTTTTCTTTTGTGTCTGCATTTATTCCTTTTGCTGTATCGCTGTATACGCCAAGTCCGGTGAGGTTATTGTCTTTTACTGCACGTTTGCTTTTGCCCCAGCCTGACTCTAAAGCAGCGATTGAAGTCATTGCAATGGCGTTTATTCCATATTTTTTTTCGGCTTTTACAAAGGCAGGAGCAAGCTCTTCAAGATTTGTACCCTCGAGAGCCTTTTTTAAAGTTTTTGTGCTGATATTTGATGGTTCAAATATGTTTTTTGTATTTATTGAAACAGTAACATATTTTGCAGCTGTTTTTTGCTCTTTTGTCTGACTTTTGATTTTTTTATGTATGTTTTTAATTTTTGCCTTATTTTTAACTATATCAGACTTAATATATTTTTTTGAATGAGTTATAGTGTGCTTTATTGATTCGGTATCCATCAAAGAAGACATCTTTTTAAAATCAGGCAGTATTGAAGATCCGGAAGTTGTTTTTACAGTATCTGATGATGAGACTTCCTGTGTCAGATAGATACTTAAAGATGAATCATATTGTTTTGCATATGTTTTGAGTGACTGTGAAGGCTCAAAAACATTTGACACCGTAATACAATTTTTTTGTTCTTTGGCACCTGTCTTTAATTTATTTATTGATGAAAGCTGTCTTTTTTTTGAACTTAATACTCTTTTAGTACGATATTCCTTATGTTTTGTTTTTTTAATATCAGAAGAGATTTTGTTTAGCTTTTTTTGCATATGTTCCATTGTGACAGTCACCGTTTTTCCGATAATAGGTTTAAAATGTTTTGGCTCTTTATGTTGTTTTTCCTTTTTGCCTTTGGCATCTGGCTTTCTTACGGTTGTTTTAGTCTGTTTAGCCGTCTTTTTTGAGCTGTTTTTCGCAGAATCTTTTTTCTTTTTTGTGGAAGAATTTTTTTCGGTATTTTTATCGTTTCCTGTTGCTTTTGTGTTGGTTGTGTCTGTTGCGGCGTTTGAATCAGAATTATCATTTTGTGTGCCATTTTCTGTTGAATCAGACTCGCTGTCATCTGTAGAGTTGTTTGTGTCTATTTCCTGAATTGAAACAGAACGGTTAGCGGTTTCGCTATCTGCATGAACTACTGACAGAGAACTGATATGACTTGGAACTGTTACAGCAGCTAAAGCAAAAACAGCACTTGTGACAATTATCTTACATAATCCGTTTTTTGAAAATAGTCCTTTACGCATAATTACCTCCTAAATAAATTAACTGATTTTATGAGTGAGTATACCATATTATGAGTAAAAAAGCAAAAAAATGTACAAAAGAAATACAAATAATCCATTGAAATATGTACAATTTTAAAAAGAAGCAAAAAATACAGAATAGTTGTTGACGATATATGATATATGTTGTATCATATAGATGTTTTTGAAAAAATATAATACTCTTATTCCGAGTGGCGGAGAGTGAAGGCTCTGTGAAACCACGGCAACCCCATATAGGAAGGTGCCAATCTAAGCGAGAAATCGAACAATAAGAGGAGTTGAGATATATCAAGTCCATCGAGTTGTGTCGATGGGCTTTTTTTCGTAAGGAAGATTTGTCTTGTTCCTCAGATTAAGAGTACAGTTGATATCTTAGCACTGCCTGATATCGACTGAAAGTGCAAAGCAGTGCAGAAAAGAGGATACGATGGAGAAAAGATTATTTACATCTGAATCGGTAACTGAAGGACATCCTGACAAAATAAGCGACAACATTTCGGATGCAATTCTTGACGCACTTATGGATCAGGACCCTATGAGCCGTGTTGCTTGTGAGACAGCAATTACAACTGACTACGTGCTTATCATGGGTGAGATTACTACAAAAGCAAAAGTTGACTATGAGAAGATTGCAAGAGAGACAATCAGAGAAATCGGATATGATTCTGATGAGAAGGGATTTAATTGTGATACATGTAAAGTGAATGTACTTCTCGATTCACAGTCAGAAGATATTGCAATGGGTGTTGACAAGGCACTTGAAGCAAAAGAAAATCAGATGACGGATGAGGAACTTGAGGCAATTGGTGCAGGTGACCAGGGTATGATGTTTGGTTATGCCACAAATGAGACGGAAGAGTATATGCCTTATCCGATTTCACTTGCTCACAAACTCACAAAGAAACTCACAGAAGTGCGTAAGAATGGAACACTTCCGTATCTTCGTGCAGATGGAAAAAGTCAGGTTACTGTTGAATATGATGAGAACGGAAAGCCTGTTCATGTAAATGCAGTAGTTATATCATCACAGCATGCCGCTGAGGTTTCACAGGAACAGATTCATGAAGATATCCGAAAATATGTAATTGACCCTGTAGTGCCAAAGGATCTTACAGATGAGAGAACAAAATATTTTATCAATCCTACAGGGCGTTTTGTAATCGGTGGACCAAACGGTGACAGCGGACTTACAGGACGTAAGATTATTGTAGACACATACGGTGGATATGCACGTCACGGCGGTGGAGCATTCTCAGGAAAAGACTGCACAAAGGTTGACCGTTCAGCAGCATACGCAGCACGTTATGTTGCTAAGAATATTGTTGCAGCAGGTCTTGCGGATAAATGCGAAATCCAGCTTTCGTATGCTATCGGAGTTGCACAGCCTACATCTGTAATGGTTGACACATTTGGAACAGGCAAAATCTCTGATGAGAAGCTTGTGGAGATAATCAGAGAAAACTTTGACCTCCGTCCGGCAGGAATTATTAAGATGCTCGACCTTAGAAGACCGATTTATAAGCAGACAGCAGCATATGGTCATTTTGGACGCAATGATTTAAAACTTCCATGGGAGCAGCTTGATAAGGTTGATGTGTTGAAGAAATACTTATAATTTTTAATAAATCAAATAAAGTGATTTATCACTAAAATACAGTGTATTGTAATCAGGGGATGTATGTTTAAATTTGTTTTAATATGCGTACCCTGATTTTTTTTATTTTAAAATTTGTCAAAACAGGCATTTTTAGGTATTATAGTATATATGTTTGTGAGGTGAAATGAAATTGAAGATGATATTACCGAAAAATGTTTCATATATTATTAGTAAGCTTGAACAGGCAGGATATGAAGCTTATGCAGTTGGGGGATGTGTCAGGGATACTCTTTTGGGGAGAAAACCGCAGGACTGGGATATCACCACTTCTGCCAAACCGCTTCAGATTAAACAGCTTTTTAAGAAAACGATAGATACCGGAATACAGCATGGAACGGTTACTGTAATGCTTGACCACATCGGCTATGAAGTGACGACATACCGGATAGATGGGGAATATGAGGACAACAGGCACCCGAAGAAGGTGGAATTTACCGACAACTTAAAACTTGACCTTGAACGGCGTGATTTTACCATAAATGCCATGGCATACAACGATAAAAGAGGTCTTGTTGACGAATTTGAGGGTATTAAAGACCTTAAAGATGGTATAATAAGATGTGTCGGTGATGCGGGACAGAGGTTTGACGAGGATGCATTAAGAATGTTAAGAGCAGTGAGATTTGCCGGGCAGCTTGGATTTGAGATAGAGGAAGAGACAAGAAATGCAATAGTCCAAAGAGCAGACAGACTTGAAAATATAAGTGCGGAAAGAATCAGGGTTGAGCTTACGAAACTGCTTGTGGCAAAAGAGGCGGGCAGATTAAGAGATGCATACAGCACGGGCATGACACGATATTTCCTGCCGGAACTTGACAAAGCGATGGTGACAGAGCAAAAGAATCCGCATCATGTATATACTGTCGGAGAGCACAGTATACATGGTATTGAAATCATGAATTGTTTCTTTGAAGTGACCTCAGACAGAAAAATGTATGATAAAGTGCCTGAGGAAGTAATGATTACAGCGAAGAAAATTGCAAAGAAAATGAACAAAAAACAGCACACGATTCTTTGTATGGCAATGCTGTTACATGATATTGCAAAGCCTGTTGTCATGACGATTGACGGTGATGGAACAGGTCACTTTTACGGTCATCCGCAGGAGAGCGAAAAGATGGCAAAAAAGATTATGAGAAGGCTTACATTTGACAACGAGTCAATATCAAAAGTATGCAGGCTTGTAAAGTTTCATGACTATCGTATTGAGGACAGCAGTAAGGCATTCAGGCGTGCTGTATCAAAGATAGGTGCGGATATTATGGATATGCTTTTTCTTGTTGAATATGCAGATGTGTTGTCACAGAGTGATAAGATGTTAGAGGAAAAACTTTCAAAGATAAATTCAGGAGTTGAAAGATTTGAATATATTACGCAGAATGCGCAGCCTTTATCAATAAAGGAACTGGCACTGACTGGGGCTGATCTGATAGCGGCAGGAGTGAAACCCGGCCCGAATATGGGAGAAATTTTAAAAAAAATGCTTGATAAGGTTTTAGATGAGCCGGAAGCAAATACAAAAGAAAACTTATTGGAATATTTAAAGACAATGGATGATTTTTCTTTATAAAATTATGATGGGGCAAAATAACTTTTGAACTCATCATCATATTATGCGATTGAATTATAAGAGTGGAGGATTATTATGGATATGAATGTAAGGCTTGCGAAGATGACAAAAGCTATGAAAACACAGCTTTTTATCGACAATCTTACAACAATATTTAACCCACAGGCACTTTTTAGTGACGGCACTGACAGGTATCGTATACCGCCTGAGCCGGAGGCAGGTGAGAGTGTTAAGATAAGGTTTAGAACCGGCAGGGAAAATATTGATAAGGTAGTTCTGGTTGTCTGCGGAGATACACGTGTAGATATGGAAAAAGTCTATAATGACAGAATGTTTGATTACTATGAGAGCACTATTGAACTTTCTGACAAAATGATAGATTACTATTTTGAAGTTACAAGCGGCAGAATTGTGTGTTATTACAATAGTGTCGGAGTGTGCAGCGGAGTAGAACCTTATTATAATTTTACGATAACACCATCGTTTCATACACCGGATTGGGCTAAGGGTGCTGTTTTTTACCAGATATATGTTGACCGTTTTTACAATGGTGACAAGACAAATGATGTAGAAAAGGATGAGTATGTCTATATCGGTGAGGGAACTGACAAAGTAGATGACTGGTTTAAATATCCGGCATCTATGGGTGTAAGGGAATTTTACGGCGGTGACATAGCCGGAGTATGGCTGAAACTTGATTATTTGCAGGGATTAGGTGTTGATGCCATTTATTTCAATCCGATTTTTGTATCACCGTCAAATCACAAATATGATATTCAGGATTATGATTATATAGACCCGCATTTTGGCAAAATAGTGAAAGATGAGGGTGAAGTATTACAGAGGAATGAACAGGGGCAGCTTTTATGTGACGGAACTTATCCGAATAAATATGCGACAAAATATGTGTGCAGAGTTACGGACAAGGAAAATCTTGAGGCAAGCAACAAGTTTTTTGCGGAATTTGTAGAGGAAGTTCACAAAAGGGGAATGAAAGTTATTCTTGACGGAGTTTTCAATCACTGTGGTTCATTCAACAAATGGCTTGACAGAGAGTGTATATACGAAGGTGCCCAGGGTTATGAAAAGGGTGCCTATGTATCGGGTGAGAGCCCATACAGAACATTTTTTAAATTCAATGAGGATATGTGGCCTTACAATTATCACTATGACGGATGGTGGGGACACGATACACTTCCAAAATTAAATTATGAAGATTCACCGCTTTTATTTGATTATATAATGCATGTTGCAAGAAAATGGGTTTCACCTCCTTATAATGTTGACGGCTGGAGACTTGATGTGGCAGCCGACCTTGGACAGTCACAGGAGTACAATCATTATTTCTGGAGAGAGTTCAGAAGAAATGTCAAGGAGGCAAATCCTGAGGCAATCGTTCTGGCAGAGCATTACGGAGACCCGACAGACTGGCTCAGAGGTGATCAGTGGGATACGGTTATGAACTATGATGCGTTTATGGAGCCAATCACATGGTTTTTAACCGGTGTTGAAAAACACAGTGATGAATACAGGGAAGATCTTCTCGGCAACGCAGATGCATTCTTTGGCTCTATGCGAAATTATATGACAAGATTTAATACCCAGTCGCTTCAGGTTGCCATGAACGAACTTTCAAATCATGACCATTCAAGGTTTATGACAAGAACAAATCATCGTGTCGGCAGAACAGCAAGTGTGGGACCACAGGCAGCAGATGAGGGAGTAGATAAGGCTCTTTTCAGACTTGGTGTTATGATACAGATGACATGGCCGGGTGCACCTACGATATATTATGGTGACGAAGCCGGATTGTGCGGATGGACTGACCCTGACAACAGAAGAACATATCCTTGGGGAAGAGAAGATCAGGAACTTATAGAGTTTCACAGACAGCTTATAAGAATACACAAAGATTATCAGGTGTTTAAGACAGGTTCTATTATATTTCTGAAAGGTCAGTACAAACTTATAGGATATGGAAGATTTGATGATAATGACAAGATAGTTGTTATGATAAACAGCAGCGATGAAGTCAGAGAAGCGGATGTACCTGTATGGAGACTTGGAATTATTCAGGAGACCCGTATGGCAAGACTTATGATAAGCAGCAGGGACGGATATTCTGACGAGGCGAAAGTTTATCCTGTTGTGAATGGAAACATTCATGTTGAATGTCCTCCGATGTCAGGAATGATTCTTAAAGATATAGAAAGCATGGGATAAAGATAAATATGAGAAAAATCAGAGAGTGGATGCATGGCAGAGGAAGAAAAACGGTTATTACTGTTGTAATTATTATTGCATTTGCAATGATTGCCCATTATTTTATTGTGGAAAGACACGGAAAATGGGGACTTGAAAGTGCATACAGCGCAGATGTTCAGGAGACTGTTTCGCCGAAACCGCAGAAAGATTATTATGTAGGAGGTGCTTCTATAGGCGGTGTGAAGAAGGGGACAACGATAGCAACAGGTGATACAATAGAAAAAGAAAATGAAGATGATGAAAAAAATAAAAAATAAAAATACAAATCCTATACATTTTCATTGCTTTTATAACAATAATTATAATATAATAAATTTATTAGATTTTTGTTAAGAATTACAAGAATCCAAACGGAATATAAAGTGTCGGACAATATAAACCGACGGAACGGAGGAGAAAAATGTACAGTTTAATTCCAGTGGTATGTGCGCAGGACATTACAGCACTTGTCCGTGCATTACCCGGTTCTGTAGCCCAGGGACTTATCTGGGGAATTATGGCGATAGGAGTGTTTTTGACTTTTAAGATACTTGACTTTGCCGATCTTACGGTTGACGGAACCATGGCAACAGGTGGTGTTGTTACGGTTATGCTTATTTTGAAAGGATGGAATCCTGTTGCGGCGGTTGCAGTTGCTTTTGTTGCAGGTATGCTTGCGGGACTTATTACGGGTGTACTGCATACGGTTCTTGGAATACCTGACATACTGGCGGGTATTTTGACACAGCTTTCCTTGTATTCCATAAATCTGAATATCTCAGAGGGAAAAGCAAATCAGGCAGTAAATGTAGATATGTATAATCTTGTAGTTTCAGGACGTGATAATCCGGCTGCAATAGTTACAGTAATTATAATACTGGCAGTTGTCATAGCTCTTATGTATTGGTTCTTTGGAACAGAGCTCGGTTTTACAATCAGAGCGACAGGATGCAATCCTAATATGTCAAGAGCTCAGGGAATAAACACAAATGTTGCAAAAGTTATTGCACTTGTATTTTCTAACGGTCTTGTAGGATTTGCGGGAGGTCTTCTTTCTCAGTATCAGGGAAACTTTGACGTTAATATGGGAAGAGGCTCAATCGTTATCGGTCTTGCATCAGTTATTATCGGAGAGGTACTTGGCGAAGCAATTTTCGGAAAGAAACTTAATTTCAGCGGAAGACTTGCATTTGTTGCTGTCGGAAGCATAATTTATTATATTGTTATTCAGTTTGTATTGTGGCTTGGTCTTCCTACAATTGATATGAAGATGTTCTCTGCTATGGTAGTGGCAATATTCCTTGCAGTTCCATATCTGAGAGGAAAAGCTAAAAATTCATATAGAAAAGCTGCAAAGGGAGGTGCCGGAAAGTGTTAGAATTAAACAATGTACATAAAACATTTAATCTGGGTACGATAAATGAGAAAAGAGCTTTAAATGGTGTGAATTTAAAACTTGAAGATGGTGATTTCGTTACTGTTATAGGTGGTAACGGAGCAGGAAAATCTACCGTGCTTAATGCTATCGCCGGTGTATGGCCGATAGATGTTGGAAGTATCGTTATTGACGGTGTCGATATGACCGGACTTTCAGAGCACAAGAGAGCACCGTATCTTGGCAGAGTTTTTCAGGACCCTATGAATGGAACGGCAGCGACAATGGAGATTATTGAAAATCTTGCACTTGCTGCAAGAAGAGGTCAGAAGAGAGGGCTCAGATGGGGAGTCACAAAGTCAGAAAAGAAAAAATACAGAGAGATGCTTGAAAAACTTGACCTTGGTCTTGAAGACAGAATGACTTCAAAAGTTGGACTGTTGTCAGGAGGGCAGAGACAGGCGCTTACTCTTCTCATGGCGACAATCAAAAAGCCGAAGCTTCTGCTTCTTGACGAGCACACGGCAGCACTTGATCCTAAGACGGCAGCGAAAGTTCTTGCATTATCAGATAAGATCATTGCTGAAAACCATCTTACGGCAATGATGGTTACACATAATATGAGGGATGCAATTGTACATGGAAACCGTCTTATTATGATGAATGAGGGACAAGTTATACTTGATATTAAGGGAGAAGAAAAGAAAAAACTCACTGTTGAGGATCTTCTTCAGAAATTTGAGGAAGTAAGTGGTGAGGAATTTTCAAATGATAAAGCACTGTTAGGATAAGGATGTTATTAGGGGAGGGATGTCATCGTGTCAGGGTGATATCCCACTTTAATTATAACTATAAATTAAGACAAACAGGCAGGAGCGAACATATGAGTCATAGTATTACGGATATTTTTTACAAGCAGAGGGATGATTTTTTTAAGGAGCAGAAGGAGAGAGAAAAAAGACTTATATTTCCGGATGATGTTTCGGAGATTAAAGATATATCATATCTTGATGATGGAGACAAAGCACACAGGCTGGATATATATAGACCTAAAAAATCAGGAGACAAAAAGCTTCCGGTTATCATAAATGTTCATGGAGGCGGACTGATTCTTGGCAGTAAGGAGTTTAACAGATATTTCTGTGCCAATTTGTGCAAATTGGGATATGTTGTATTTAGTGTTGAATATCGTCTTGTGCCTGAATGTATGTTTTATGACCAGTGTGAAGATTTGTCGAGAGCATTTGATTTTATAGATAAAAACATTCCAAAATATGACGGAGATAAAGAAAGGATTTTTGCGGCAGGTGACAGCGGTGGGGCATGTCTGCTCACATATACCGCTGCAATGATAAAGTGCAGACCGTTGGCGATGGCTGCTAAAGTCAAGGCGGCATCGATAGATATAAAGGCACTCGGCCTTATAAGCGGAATGTTTTATACAAACAGATTTGATAAACTCGGACTGTTCCTGCCAAAGTATCTTTACGGCAGGGATTATAAAAAAAGCAGTTATGCAAAATATGTGAATCCGGAAAATACGGAGCTGATAAATGCATTGCCGCCATGTTTTCTTGTCACAAGCAAAAAAGATAACTTAAAACATTATACTATCAATTTTACAAAAGCACTTAAGAGAAATAATAAATATCACAAGCTGATTTGTTTTGAGAAAAAGCCTGAACTGACACATGCGTTCAGCGTGTTTGAACCAAATCTTAAAGAAAGTATTGAGACAATCAGGAAAATGTCAAATTTTTTCAGACATTGCGAGGAGAAATAAAATTCGGTTGAAAATTTTATAATATATCGGATTTAGATATACGGAGGTGAGGTTTTATGAATTATGATGAAAATGTTTTTAAAGAAAAAGCAAACAGAAAGGCAAGAAGAATATGGTTTGTATTTGCCATTCTTCTTTCAGCCAACTATGGTTCTGATGTAGCTAATGGACTTAACTCGCCGTTGTATTATGCTGCATTTCTGGCACTTTGCTGGATACCGATAATTTCAGGAGAAATTTTACTCAGAGTAAAGGGTTGGGAAACAGATATGTATAAATACAACCTTGTTATAGGTTACGGTATTTTTTATACGTTTGTTATCAGTACAACAGAGTCGCCGATAGCATTTACGTACATACTTCCGGTTACAAGCCTTTTGGTACTTTACAAAAATCGTAAATTTATGATTTACTGTGGTGTTGTAAATTCGATTATTATAATAATAAGTTCCGTGTATCATGTTATGTGCGGCTACAATTCAGCGGCAGACATGAAAAATTATCAGCTTGAATTATCAGCTATTATTCTCTGCTATATTTGTTATGTCATGTCAATCCACCATCTCAATGAGTCGGACGGTGCCATGACAAACAGCATAAGGGCGGATTTGCAGCGAGTTATTACAACTGTAGAAAAAGTTAAGACAGCGAGCAATTCAATTATGAGCGGTGTTTCTGTTGTAAGAGAAATATCTGTTGAAAATACACACAGTGCGAATGTAGTTGTCGATGGAATGACTACACTTACTGATAATAACGGCAGGCTTGAGGATACAACGTCATCATCCGTAGATATGACTACAGACATAAGTTCACAGGTAAAGCATGTCGCACAGATGATAGAGCAGATGGTTGTATTGACGGCAGAATCGGGAGAGCATGCAAAGAACAGTTCAGACGACCTTACAAGCCTTGTGGAAACTACTCATGCCATGACTGATTTATCTTCAGAGATAGGCAAAATACTTGAAAACTTCAAAGAAGAATTTGACAGAGTTAAACTTGAAACCGGAAAGATAGAGGAAATCACGGAGCAGACAGCACTCCTTGCATTAAATGCGTCAATTGAAGCTGCAAGAGCAGGCGAAGCAGGAAGAGGTTTTGGTGTTGTTGCACAGCAGATAAGTTCACTCAGTACGGAAACACAGTCATCATCAGGACAGATAGAAGAGGCGCTTATAAGACTTCAGAAAACATCGGATAAGATGACAAATTCTATGGAAGAAACAATAAAACTGGTTCAGGAAACATTTAAGAAAGTATCTAAAACCGGAAAGAATGTAGAAAAGATAAATGATGACTCAAGGCAGATTGAAAATCATATTCAGGAGATTGATACAGCCATTAAGGAAGTGGAGAATTCAAATCATCAGCTTGTTGAAAATATGGATAATGTGTCACAGATTGTTACGGATATGACAAACTGCATTTCTTATTCAAATGAAATGAGTGGACGCATGCTGAGCAAATATGAAGAATCGATGACGAACATAAACGATATTGAAAAAGTTGTTGAGGCTCTTATGTGCGAACTTGGCATAGGCGGATTCATGGGCATTGAAGATATACAGCCGGGCATGAAAGTTCAGGTTTCCATACTGAATTCTGAAAATGAAAAAGATACAGATATACTTCACGGTGATGTATTGGAACAAAATGGTGATAAAGTTGTTGTGAAGCTTTCTAAGTCAAGGGATATATCTAAAGATACTTTATGCACACTTCAGGTAACAGTTGGAAATGTCCTGTATATGTGGAAGACAGCAAGCATAAAGAATGTTAAGGACAGAAATAACAATACATTTGAAATTACTGTAGCATCAAGACCGAAGATAAAAAACAGAAGAAAATATCCTCGTATGGACATAAATAACAAATGTAAGATTACTATTCAGAGTTCAGGAAAAGTAATAGATGCAAGACTTGACAATATTAGTGCTAATGGTTTCGCATTGCTTACTGAGGATTCATACTTTAAAGAAAACAAAGATGCAAAGATAACAATTGAGATTGAAGATTTTGATTTGCCAAAACACAATATTCTTGAAGGTAAGGTTATACGTTGTTCTGAAAATGAAGGAATTTATATTGTAGGCTGTCAGATGCCGGAGGATGACAATGTCATAAGAGAGTATGTAAATAGCAGCATATAGTTATGTGGAATCAGGACATAACAAACAAAGATAAGTAATAAAAAAAGACTGTCAAAAGCGACAGTCTTTTTTTATTCTTTTCTTAGCTGATGATGAATAACTTTATCTTTATACATTTCTTCATCGGCAGCTTTTATGAAATCATCAAGAGAAATATCATGTGTTGGAATACCTGTGATAACACCGATACTTGCACTGATATTATATGGGTAATTATGTACTTCATTGAAAATATTCATGTTATGGTGAAGTTTATCTGAAAAATAATCATTATCAAGACCATCGGCAAGTGGTCCAGCCATAACAAATTCGTCACCACCAAATCGTGCACATGTTTCATCATGAGTGCAGGATTGCATGAGTATATTTCCTATTGCCGAAATAGCAATGTCTCCGTCTGAATGACCATAGGTGTCGTTTATCTTTTTTAAACCGTTCAGGTCAACTGATATAGCAATAAAATATTTTTGTTCTGTTATACACTTATTGAAAAGCGGCAATACTTTCTGGTAAAAACCGCGTCTGTTTAAAAGACCTGTAAGAGGGTCGTGTATATATTTGTTCTCAAGACTTGATATAATGCTCTGCTGTCTTTGGTGAACCTTCATTGTCTCAAGTGAATTGCTCACATTCATAACAAACTGATAGAGCTGTTCCATATTGATTTTATCAGGTTCATAGACAAGAGCGACATAGCCTATTGTATGGTCGAGAGCATGCAGAGGAACGAACATGATGTTATTTTCTTCTTCGAGAGCCTGTTCAAGATTTGGAAGAAGATTTAAAGTTTCAAAATCAGTCATGCCCTGCCAGACCTTATCATGTTTTGAGAGAACGACATCCATATGGCTTGAATATCCAAACCGTTTTGAAACTCTCTCGTCGAGAATGTCAGATAATTCTTCGTCTTCCGTGAGGAAATTGTCGACAATACAAAGCCAGAAACGATGACTGAAAAAATTCTTTTCATAGTGCATAAGTTTCTCGAATACAGCTTGAAAGGAATTGTTATCGTTTAAATCGGCTGACATATTTATCTGATTTTGATTGAAATGTATCTGCTCATCGAATTTATTATTCAGATTGTATACAAGACTGTTGTATTTTCGTGCACTTGTATGAACACAGCCACATGAACCGCCAATCAGCACATTTGAATTTATATAGTTTTCTTTAGGAACTTCTCTGTTGTTAAAAATATCCTGTAATAAGTCAAATGCTTTTATTGCGGCACTTTTATAGTCGTGCTGTGCCGTTGTGATAGGCGGAAAATGGTCAACTGCCTGAATTATGCCGTCAAATCCCGTGATGGCAATATCGTGCGGAAGGTCATATCCGGCTTCCGTAAGTGAGTGATAGGCGGTGATAGCCATAACATCATTTGCACAGGCAATAGCCTGTGGCATAGGAAGGTCACTGTTTATAAAGTCATTGATAACCTTTTTGGTAGGTGTACTCCAAAAACCACCGTAACCTATGCGTTCTTCCTCGATGGGAATGTTGTGCTCTGACAGCACTTTCTTGTAAATATCAATACGTTCGTCTGAAAAATGATTGCCTTTTATGCCGGCAATAAAATTGATTCTGGTATAGTGATGGTCTTCCAACAGATGCAATAAAATTTTTTCAAGTGCAGCCCGGTAGTTGTAGTTTATGTTGTAGCATCCGTCGATTGGGTGGTCTATGGAAACTATAGGAATATTATTATGCTTTGCATGTGAAATAATATTGTCCCTGATAGAAGGACATTTTATAGTTTCTGATAAAATAATCATGCCATCAATAATATTATAATTTATAAGGTTATAAATACAGCTTTCACCTATATCGTGTTTTCCGCCGCTGGCTGACATGTATAAGTCACTGAAAGCACGGAAATAAAGTAATTTGAAGTTGTATTTGTCGGCAAATTCGGTAAAATACCGCATGTAATGTTTGTTGTAATTTGTATCAATCGCCGCACAGCATACAGCAATGATACGAGTATCGCGACTTAACATGTTTCACGCCCTTTCCTGACAAAATAATATTAAAATAATTGTAATTTATTATAATAAAAAAAGGTAAGAACTGCAACTATATATTTGGGTAATATTATGATACCACGGATTGCGAACATATGTACTTGAAAAAGTGAATAATAGATGTTAAGATATGAAAAAGATAGATAAGATAAAACATCGGAGGTTTTTATGGCAAAATATGAAGAAGTTAAGAAATATATAAAGATTAGAAAAGCAGCAGAGCACAATCTTAAAGATATAGATGTAGATATTCCGAGAGATGAGTTCGTGGTGCTCACGGGACTCAGCGGTTCGGGAAAGTCATCACTTGCTTTTGATACTATTTATGCCGAAGGGCAGAGAAGATATATGGAGTCACTTTCATCATATGCGAGACAGTTTCTTGGGCTTATGGAAAAGCCGAATGTTGAAAGAATAGAGGGACTGCCGCCGGCTATATCGATTGACCAGAAGTCCACAAACAGAAATCCACGTTCGACTGTCGGTACAGTGACTGAAATATATGATTATTTCAGACTTTTATATGCCAGAGTCGGAGTTCCGCATTGCCCGAAGTGCGGAAAGGAGATTAAAAGGCAGACCGTAGACCAGATATGTGATGAGATTATGAAACTGGAGACAGGTACGAGACTGCAGCTTCTTGCGCCGGTTGTGAGAGGAAGAAAAGGAGAACATGTAAAGGTCTTTGAAAGTGCAAGAAAAAGCGGTTATGTAAGAGTTGTCGTTGACGGTCATATTTATGATTTGTCTGAGGAGATTAAGATTGAAAAAAACAAAAAACATAACATAGAAATTATGGTTGACAGACTTGTTGTGAGGGACGGTATTGAAAAGAGACTTACCGATTCCATCGAAAATGTTATGAGACTTTCGGATGGACTGCTTATTGTTGACATTCCGGGAAAAGAACAGCTTAAGTTCAGCCAGAGTTTTTCGTGTGCGGACTGTGGCATAAGCATAGACGAGATTGAGCCGAGAACATTTTCTTTTAACAATCCGTTTGGTGCGTGTGAAGTCTGCCATGGTATCGGATATAAGATGGAATTTGCCGAGGAACTTATGATACCTGATCCGTCTTTAAGTATTGCAGATGGGGCACTTGTTGTAAACGGATGGCAGTCGGTTACAAACAAGACAAGCTATGCGAGATGTGTTCTTGATGCACTTGCCGAGGAATACAAATTTGACCTTAATACACCTTATCAGGATCTGCCAAAAGAAATCAGACATATGCTTATGCACGGAACTGATGGGAAAAGTGTTGTGGTACATTACAGAGGACAGCGTGGCGTGGGTGTCTATGATGTTACTTTTGAAGGCATTATCAAAAACGTTGAGAGAAGATACAGAGAAACGGCATCTGAGAGCACCAGGAAAGAATATGAAAGTTTTATGCGTATAACTCCGTGTAAGGCATGTAAAGGAAAGAGACTTCGTCCGGAGGCACTTGCCGTTACGGTTGGAGATAAAAATATTGCTCAGATTACGGAACTTTCCATAATAGACCTTAAAAATTATCTTGATAACCTTGAACTTACGCAGAATCAGTTAAACATCGGAAAGGTTGTGCTTAAAGAAATAAAAGCGAGAGTTGGATTTCTTGTTGAGGTTGGTCTTGAATATCTCTCACTCTCGAGATATACGGCAAGTCTTTCCGGTGGTGAGGCACAGCGAATCAGGCTTGCGACACAGATAGGTTCGGGACTTGTAGGAGTTGCCTATATTCTTGATGAGCCGAGTATAGGACTTCACCAGCGGGACAATGACAAACTTCTCGGTGCACTTATGAAATTAAAAAATCTCGGCAATACACTTATAGTTGTCGAGCATGATGAAGATACTATGTTTGCAGCGGACTATATAGTTGATATAGGCCCTGGAGCAGGTTCACATGGCGGAAAGGTTATTGCCACAGGAACTGCGGAAGATATTATGGCGTGTAAGGAGTCGATAACAGGGGACTATCTGAGTGGCAGAAAAAAGATACCTGTTCCTGATGTCAGAAAAGAGCCTACAGGCTGGATTAAAGTAAAAGGTGCAAGAGAGAACAATCTTAAAAATATTGATGTTGAATTTCCGACAGGAATAATGACTTGTGTTACCGGTGTTTCAGGTTCAGGAAAGAGTTCACTTGTCAATGAGATACTTTACAAATCAATGGCGAAACAGCTGAACAGAGCAAGGACAATTCCGGGACTCTGCGATGGGGTAGAAGGTCTTGAACAGCTTGACAAAGTTATAAATATAGACCAGTCTCCGATTGGACGAACACCACGTTCAAACCCTGCAACATATACAGGTGTGTTTGATATGATAAGAGATTTGTTTGCGGCTACACCTGATGCAAAAGCAAAAGGATACAAGAAAGGACGCTTTAGTTTTAATGTAAAAGGCGGAAGATGTGAGAACTGCCACGGTGACGGAATTATCAAGATAGAGATGAACTTCCTGCCGGATGTGTATGTGCCGTGTGAAGTTTGCGGAGGAAAGAGATACAACAGAGAGACACTCGATGTAAAGTATAAGGGAAAGAGTATATATGATGTGCTTGATATGACAGTAGAAGAAGCACTTACATTCTTTGAGGCAGTACCTGCTATAAGAAGAAAGATAGAGACGCTTTATGAGGTAGGACTTTCCTATATAAAGCTTGGTCAGCCGTCTACTACACTTTCCGGTGGAGAGGCACAGCGAATTAAACTTGCAACTGAGCTTAGCAAGAGAAGCACGGGAAAAACAGTGTATGTGCTTGATGAGCCTACCACGGGACTTCATTTTGCAGATGTACACAAGCTTGTGGATATATTGAGAAGGCTTACCGAAAACGGAAACACGGTTATAGTTATAGAACATAATCTTGATGTCATTAAGACAGCAGATTATATAATTGACCTTGGACCAGAGGGTGGTGCGAAAGGCGGAACCGTTATAGCAAAAGGAACACCCGAAAAGGTTGCAAAGAGCAGAAAGTCTTATACGGGACAGTATATTAAGAAGATGCTTGAAAAGTAGTTTTGTATTTTAGCCGGGGTCATAAGTTTATTTATATAAGGAGGCGGGTGCATGGGTGATAAAAATAAGAGTGATAACTCATTTTTTGCTATGATATCGAGAATGAAATACATTGAGAGATGGGCTTTGATGCGCAATTCACTCCGTGAAAATGTCTGTGAACATTCTCTTGAAACAGCCGTGATTGCCCATGCACTTGCGGTTATCGGCAATTGTATGCTTGATAAGGATTATGATGCGGAACATATCGCAATGCTTGCGCTGTATCATGATTGTACGGAGATTATTACAGGAGATATGCCGACACCTGTTAAGTATTACAATGCTGACATAAAAGATGCTTACAAGGAGATTGAGGAAACGGCAGCGAGAAATCTTCTTGACAGGCTTCCGGATGATATGGTGTCTGAGTATGAAAAGTATCTGCTGCCTAAGGATGATGTTTCAGTTATGAAACTTGTAAAGGCGGCAGATAAAATATCGGCACTGATAAAGTGCATAGAAGAAGAAAAGACAGGAAACAGGGAGTTTAATCATGCAAAAGAGTCAACATATAAAGCAATAAAAAATCTTGGGTGTGATGAAGCTGACATTTTCTGTAAAAAGTTTGTGCCCGAGTACGAAAAGACATTGGATGAATTAAATTGATTTATATAAACAGAGATGGTGTACATCTCTGTTTTGTATTATATAGTTATATAAAATGATGTTGTGTTCAAAATGTATTTTGACCACAACTAATGCCACGGATTGTGAAAATTGCATCATAAAATGGATTTATACGGATTTGCACATAATGTCATGTTATGCTAACATATAGAAGCATTATTTATGATGCAAGGGTCAAAAGCAGATAGCAATGAATGTTTACATACAAATTGCTATCTGGTGGTTTGACACGCCAAACACTGACAAGTAGCAGATTTGCTTGCAAATATGCGGAAATGGAGAAATTATGGAACAGAACGAAATATATGGAGAATTTGCCTATGTTTATGACGAGTTTATGGACAATATTCCATATGAGCAATGGCATGATTATCTTCATAAACTGCTGATAAAGTATGGAGTGGAAAAGGGAATAGTAACGGAGCTTGCATGTGGTACGGGTACGATGACAAAGCTGCTTGCAGATGACGGGTACGACATGATTGGAATAGATATATCATATGAAATGCTGGATGTGGCGAGACAGAAATATACGGATGACAATATTCTGTTTTTAAATCAGGATATGCGTGAACTTGACCTTTACGGAACAGCCGCAGCTATGGTATGTGTTTGTGACGGAATGAATTATATCACGGATGAGAAAGAGCTGTTTAAAGTATTTGAGAAGATAAAAATATTCCTTGATTATAACGGTATTTTTATTTTTGATATGAAAACAAGACATTTTTATAATGATATACTTGGCAGCAGGACTATAGCGGAAAACAGAGAGGATGCAAGTTTTATCTGGGAAAACGAATTTCACGAAGATACCGGTATCAACGAATATCTGCTTACGATATACAGTCTTATTGATGATGAAAATTACCTTTTTGAGAGGTCGGAAGAGATACATCATCAGAGGGCATATGATATTAAATTAGTAAAGGATTGTCTTGAAAAGGCGGGTCTTACATGTCTTGAGGTCTATGATGCTTTTACTGAAAATGCGGCAAAAGATGACAGTGAGAGAATTTATTTTGTGGCACAGAGACCGGAAAAAAATGACAATAAAATATTTTGCAAACAAATATAAAAATAAAATCTAAAATAAAACAGAAAAGAAACGGAGAATAACAATGAGTGAATATAAAGATTATATAGTTAGAGCAACAGCTGCAGACCATCAGCTTAGAGCATTTGCGGTTACAAGCAGGGATATTGTTGAGAAGGCAAGAGAGATTCATAATACAAGTCCGGTTGCAACAGCTGCAATAGGCAGACTGCTCACTGCTGCTTCAATGATGGGAAGCATGATGAAGGGTGAAAAGGATGTGCTTACACTTCAGATTGAGTGTGGCGGTCCTATAGGCGGAATTACGGTTACAGCAGATTCAAATGCGGATGTAAAGGGATATGTAAACAATCCAAATGTAATACTTCCTCCAAATGCACAGGGAAAACTTGACGTTTCAGGTGCACTTGGCCCGGGATTTTTAAATGTTATAAAGGACATTGGACTCAGAGAACCGTACAACGGACAGACACACCTTGTATCAGGAGAGATAGCGGAAGATTTGACATATTATTTTGCAACATCTGAGCAGGTACCGTCTTCGGTTGGTCTCGGTGTACTTATGGATAAGGACAATCATGTGCGTCAGGCGGGTGGTTTTATTATTCAGGTTATGCCGGATACAGATGATGAAGTTATAGATAAACTTGAGGCGCGACTCGGTGAGGTTCATTCAGTTACAGATATGCTCGACAAAGGCATGACTCCTGAGGATATTTTAGGTTATGTGCTTGATGGCATGGATGTAGAAATTCTTGAGACAATACCTACACAGTATAAATGCAATTGTTCAGTTGAGAGGGTATCTAAAGCGATAGCAAGTATCGGAAAGAAAGACTTGCAGGAGATGATAGATGATGGGGAGCCGATTGAAGTAAACTGCCAGTTTTGTGGTTCCCATTATAAATTTGATACAGAGCAGCTGAAAACATTTATGAACTGATAAGCAACGAAATGACACATTGATGCATTATAATATGATGCAATGGAGCAATCTGTGGCATCAGTTGGGTTCAAAATACCATTTGAACCCAATACATAATATACCAAAATGTGAATAAAGGAGATAATGTTTAAATGTCTTTCAAGAAGAAAAAATATGTATTTGCAGTGATTATGATATTTTCTGTTATTTTTATGTTCGGCATGACAGCAAGACATGAAAAATTGCATGCAGAGGGTATAGGTGTAGTAAGTGTAAAAGGGTACCTTAATGTCAGGACAGGTCCCGGAACATATTATTCTAAACTCAAATACGGTGGCACAGGAGTTGTTTTGTCTGACGGGCAGAGAGTTACTGTCGTGGGAAAAAACGGCAGCTGGTACCATATAAAATTTAAACAGAACAGTAAGAATTTAAGCGGTTATGTAAACAGGAAATATCTTAAATTCAAGACAGGAAAAACATATTCTTCCATAGCAGGATATATTGTATCTGAAGTATATGTCAGAAAAAACATGAATACTGCGAAAGTGTATATCAAGCATGATAAAGAAAAGATAAAACTACCTGTAAAAAGGAAAGTAAGGGTATATTCTGAAAAATATGCAGAGAAAAAAAGATGGTATTATGCTTCATTTAAATATGACGGCACAACTTATAAGGGATATATAGAAGCTGATTCAGTGGATATTACATACGGAACGGGACTTCCGGGAATGTCAAAAAGCAGTACGGCACTGACTTTATATGCGAATCCTTCAAAAAGGACTGCTGTTTTAAATTCATCGGGAAAATCAGTGCTCATACAAAAAGGAGCGCAGTTTGTCATAACATCACAGAAATTTTTTAATGAAAAAAAATATTTTTATATAAAGGTTATCTCGGCAAAAACGACATATAAAGGTTATGTTCAGGCAGACAGTGTTTATTTTCAGCTGGTACGAGATGAAAACGCTGTTTCAAAGGCAACTGCAACACCTTCACAGACGCAGACACCTACAAAGACAACAAAGCCGGAGAAAACAGAAGAACCGACGAAAGAACCGGAGGAGACACAGACACCGTCAAGTGAACCTGAAACGACAGCAGAATTAAAAAAAAGTTTGAAGAAAGCAGGCTTTCCGGATGATTATATAACAGAGCTTGCCAATCTTCATGAAAAATATCCGTATTGGCAGTTTAAGCCGTATAAGACAGGGCTTAAATGGTCAGATGTCATAAAAAATGAATCGAAAGTAGGATTAAATCTGCTTAGTGTAAATAAATCATATGCATGGAAGTCTACAGCGTCAAAAGCATATAACTGGAAAACTGACAAGTACATACCTTACGATGGAAGTACATGGGTTACGGCATCAAAAAAGGCAGTCAAATATTATATGGACCCGAGAAATTTCCTTGATGAGAGAGGGATTTTTCAGTTTGAAAGTCTTGAGTATCAAAGTGACAGTCAGACACAGAGCGGTGTTGAAAATATTTTAAATAATACACCGATGCACAATAAGAAATATAAATATACGAGCAACGGAAAGAGTGTCAGTGTCAAATATTCAAAGACATTTATGACGGCAGCAAAAAAATCAAAAGTCAGCCCGTACCATCTTGCATCAAGGGTAAAACAGGAAGTTGTTGTAAGCTCTACAAAAATGAGTAATTCCGTATCAGGTACGGTAGCGGGATATAAGGGTATATATAATTTCTACAATATCGGCGCAAATAACAGTGTTGTTGCTGGAGGTGCCGTTGCGAACGGACTAAAATGGGCAAAAACAGGAAGTACATATCTTCGCCCATGGAATAACAGATACAAGTCGATAGTAGGCGGTGCGCAGTATATCGGAAAAAATTATATAAATATAGGACAGAATACATTATATCTTGAAAAATTTAATGTAACTTCAAAAAACAGATATAATCATCAGTATATGGGAAATATAGAGGCACCTAACAATGAAGCAACTAAGACAGTAGCAGCTTATGGTGTCATAGACAAAAAAATGCCGATGGTATTTTCGATACCCGTGTATGAAAAAATGCCGGATAAACCTTGTGATGTGCCTTCAGGCGGAAAAAATCCAAATAACTATTTAAAGACACTCTATATAAAAGGTTATGCATTTGATTCCAAATTTGTACTTGGCGATAATGGTACAAAAACTTATACTCTTACCGTGAACAACAGCGTTGCAAGTGTAAAAATTTGTGCGACAAAGGTAAGTAAGTATTCAACCCTGACAGGAACAGGAGTGAAAAATCTGGTGGTTGGAGAAAACACATTTTATGTAAAAGTCAAATCTGAAAGCGGAAATACCAGAAAATATAAAATTGTCGTTACCAGAAAATGATTTTGTACCTTGTAAAGGGAGGAAGATAATTGCAAAGTGATTTCTATTTAAAAAAGATATTAAAATATACATGTATGCTTTTTGTATTTGTGCTTTTATGGAGCATAAAAAGCTATAATGCGAGTGCATCAAGTGCCGAAGTATCAATTCAGTCATCAGAAAAACAGGTTGTAAAAGGTGATATTGTATATGTGATTATTACGGTGAATTCTTCTGATACAATGAGTGGTTTTGAAGGATACTTTACATATGACAGCAGAGTCCTTCAATATATTACGGGTGGAAGTGTTGCAAACGGCAATGATGATAAATTCCAAATATCAGACACGGGAAGAGAAAGCGGAGTAAATACATTAAAGTATTCGGTGAAATTTGTTGCAAGAAAGGCAGGTTCTACCTCGATAGAACTCAAACAGCCGTGTGCGGTTTACAGTTCGGAGGATTCGTCAAAGATGTCGGTATCATCCGATACATTAAATATTATGGTAAAAAAGACTGCAAAGGCAGCAAAAAAGCCTGACGTTAAATCTACTGCAAAGCCACAACCGCCAAAAGACGGAGATAAGAAAGACATGCGGCAACCTCCTGAAACTCCGGATGTGGAAAGTCCACAGGCAACTGTAGCGAAGGCGGCAGCAGCTACCGCAAAGCCTAAGAAGAAAACAAAGAAAAACAATGATAAAAATAAGACAGATGATATAACGGATAAGAAAACAGATAAGAGTGTTACAGCTACATACCAAAACAGCGTCACGACAATTCATTGCTATGATGAGTATGTAGTTACCGAAGTAAAAGATGAAAAAATCATACCTGCCGGATTCGGGAAAACCGAGATTGTTTTGAGCGGTCATGTTATAACGGCATATGCAACTGAAAATGATATTGATCATACATATGTATTGATTTATTGTAAAAAAGGAAGGCAGGAGCCGCAGTTTTATCTGTACGATACAGAAAACGACAGTTTTATGCAATATGATAAGGTAAAATCCTGGTATAAAGGTTCGATGGGAAATACAGTCGTAGGTTCCGACTCGATATATGAGACTAAAATAAAAACCATGAAGTATGTTGTTGCAATAATGGTAATAATATGTCTGCTTATGTTGATTGGTATGCTCACAATCTATTTGCATTATCGTGAAAATAATAATATTATAGATATGTATGATGATTTTGGTAATAGTGGGAAAGTACCTGAAAAAGTCGGGCAGACCGAGATAGAAAAAGAAGTGGCAGAACATGAATTTTCATACAAAGAGACAGTTGAGAGTGAAGATGTAAAAGAAAATGAAAATCCGGTTCAGGAGAATTTGTTTGAAGAAGAGGAAAGCAATGTCACTCATTATTGGAAAAGAGATTAAATAAAATGGAGGATTTTTGAATATATGCGAAACAAGTTTACGAAAAGTGCGTCAAAAGCACTTGATAATTCGTTAAATGTTGCAAAATCATTCGGACACAATTATGTTGGAACAGAGCATCTGCTTATTGCTCTTGTAAAGACTAAGGGTGTTGCATCTGAAGTAATGCGCGAAAACGGCGTTGAGGAAGAAAAATTGAGCATTCTTATAGAGGAAATGCTTGAGGCTGACGGAAATGTAGCGGTGGCAGACAGACCTCAGTATACACCGAGAGCAAAGAAAATTATTGAGAACAGCATAAGTGAAGCCGAGAGACTTGGCGCAAGCCAGGCAGGAACAGAGCATCTGCTTATATCATTATTGAAAGAGACAGACTGTCTTGGAGTAAGACTGCTTAATACAAGAGGAATAAATGTTCAAAAGCTTTATGTGGATTTACTTACGGCAACAGGTCAGGATGTCAACAGTGCCAAAAATGAATACATGATGCAGAAAGGCAGAAGAGGAAAATCTGCAACTCCTGTTCTTGACCAGTACAGCAGAAATCTCACAGAGTATGCTAAAGAGGGCAGACTTGATCCGGTTATAGGAAGAGACCGTGAGATTACAAGGCTTATAGAAATACTAAGCAGAAGAACAAAGAACAATCCATGTCTTGTCGGAGAACCGGGAGTAGGTAAGACAGCGGTAGTTGAAGGGCTTGCACAAAAGATAGCCGTTGGTGACGTACCTGATATTATAAAGGATAAGAAAGTTCTCACACTTGACCTTTCAGGTATGGTTGCAGGTTCAAAATACAGAGGTGAGTTTGAAGAGAGAATAAAAAGGGCAATAAAAGAGGTTACACAGTCAGGAAATGTTCTTCTTTTTATTGATGAGATACACACAATCATTGGCGCAGGTGGGGCAGAGGGCGCATTGGATGCTGCCAACATATTAAAGCCTTCACTTGCCAGAGGCGAGTTGCAGCTTATAGGTGCTACAACTTTAGAAGAGTACCGCAAATATATAGAAAAAGATGCGGCATTGGAGCGTCGTTTTCAGCCGGTTGATGTAAATGAACCTGACACCGAGGAAACAATTGCTATATTATACGGACTCAAAGAGCGATATGAAGAGCATCACGGTGTAGAGATAAGTGACAGCGCTGTAGTATCAGCAGTCAAAATGTCAGAGCGTTATGTCAATGACAGATTTCTTCCTGATAAGGCCATAGATGTGATTGATGAGGCATGTGCGAGAGTAAGTTTAAGCAAGTATCTTGCCACTCCTGAACTCAGGGAACTTGAGGAAAATATATTAAAGTGGGAAAAAGAAAAGGAAGATGCCATACGCAGTGAAGATTACAAGCTTGCAGGAGAATTAAAAAAGAGACAGGCAGAAGCTGCAGAAAAGATTGATAGCATACACAAAAAAATTGAAAACGAGCGGAAGAAACAGAGCATATGTGTTGATGACAATGACATTGCGGCAGTTATCGCAGATTGGACAAAAATTCCGGTTCAGAAGCTTCAGGAGGCAGAAACTGAAAGACTTAAGAAGCTTGAACAGATTTTACATGAGAGAGTAGTTGGACAAAAAGAAGCGGTAGAGGCAGTTTCAAAGGCAGTACGAAGAGGCAGGGTAGGACTTAAAGACCCTGACAGACCTATAGGTTCATTTCTCTTTTTAGGCCCTACAGGAGTAGGAAAAACAGAACTTTCAAAGGCACTTGCCGAAGCTGTATTTGGCAAGGAAAATGAGATAATCAGAGTTGATATGTCCGAGTACATGGAGAAACACAGCGTTTCAAAAATGATTGGTTCACCTCCGGGATATGTCGGATATGAAGAGGGCGGTCAGCTCAGTGAAAAGGTAAGGAGACATCCGTATTCCGTTATACTTTTTGATGAGATTGAAAAGGCACATCCTGATGTATTTAACATTCTGCTTCAGATTCTTGAGGACGGTCATGTGACAGATGCACAGGGAAGAAAGATTAGCTTTAAGAATACTATTATCATAATGACATCCAACGCCGGTGCGCAGAGAATAGTTGCACCTAAACATCTTGGCTTTGGAACGACTGAAAGTGAAGAAGCCGATTACAATAAGATGAAAGACAGTGTTATGGAAGAAGTTAAGAGAATTTTTAAACCGGAGTTTATCAACAGAATTGATGAAGTTCTGGTATTCCATATGCTTACTAAGGATGATTTGAAAGAGATAGTAAAAATCTTTTTGAAGAGCCTTGACAAGAGAACAAATGCGCAGATGCATATAAAACTTGATGTTTCCGAATCGGCAATAGAGCATATAGCAGAGAGCGGTTTTGACAAAAACTATGGAGCAAGACCGATAAGGAGAGCAATACAGACGCAGATAGAGGATCTTCTTGCAGATAAGCTTCTTTCAGACGAGATAAAAGCAGGGGATGATGTTGTGGTTGATTACGATAAAGATGCGAAGAAAATTACAATAGCTGTAAAGTAAAAAGAACAGTAAAAAAATTGCTGAAAAATGCAGAAAAATTTTACTTATTTTTTGCAAAATGTGACAATATGTGATATTCTAAAGATAAATAAAAGTCCCACTTATGAGTACTGAATAAGAGGGCAGAATTCGGCTGCTTTTAGTAAAAAATACAACCGGCAGCAGAAAAATACTTCGTCAAATTAAAAAACATAGGAGGAGAAATCATGGCTGTTATAAAGGAATTGATTCGCAAAGAAAGTGACGGAACATTAAGCTTTGGAAATTATGAGTTTGACACTAAGCAGAAGTTATCTGATTTTGAATACGAGGGAGATTTATACAAAGTAAAAACTTTTAAAGAAATCACGAAGCTTGAAAAAAACGGAATGTTTGTTTATGAGTCAGTACCGGGAACTACTGTTACCGAGATGAAAACCACTGAGAATGAGATGAACTTTCAAGTAGAAGGATGGGAAGATTGTTCTATAACGGTTGAACTTGAGCCGGATACAGAGTATAAAGTATTTGTTGATGGAACAAATATCGGTAAAATGAAAACAAATCTTGCAGGAAAGATAAGTATCAGTATAGAGATAGAGCCTGAAAAGAAAACTGATATTCAGATTGTTAAATATTAATAACTTTAATAAATGTGAAGAGCAGAATTTTCATTTATAAGATTTGTGCTTTGCACAAACATGCCATGTGCAAAGAAGTTGTGTAAGAATGAGGAAAAATATGGCAAAATCTAAAAATAAAACGGTTTTTTTCTGTAAGCAGTGTGGATATGAATCATCAAAGTGGCTCGGTCAGTGTCCGGCATGCCACGAATGGGATTCATTTGTTGAAGAACCCGTTGCAAAGGCGGTACCGGGAGTGACTTCCGGTACCGTCTCTGCTAATAAAAAAGAAGCAGTTCCGACATTGCTGTCTAAAGTTACCACAGATGATGAAAACAGAATAAGTACACAAATTTCAGAGATGGACAGGGTATTAGGCGGAGGAATTGTAGTTGGTTCGCTTATACTTGTTGGTGGAGATCCGGGTATAGGAAAGTCAACGCTTTTACTTCAGATGTGCCGGAACCTTTCTAATGAGGGGAAAAATGTTTTGTATGTCTCAGGAGAGGAATCTCTCAGACAGATTAAGATGAGAGCACAAAGACTTGGAAGTTTTAAAAAGGATTTGTCTATTTTGTGCGAAACAGATTTGGATATTATATCGGAAAGCATCAGTAAAATGATGCCGGATGTTGTGATTATAGATTCAATACAGACCATGTACAGGGAAGATGTAGGTTCAGCACCGGGAAGTGTAAGCCAGGTAAGAGAGGCAACCAGTATTCTTATGAGAATTGCAAAGGGGCTTCATATATCTGTCTTTATAGTCGGTCATGTGACAAAGGAAGGCGTTGTGGCAGGACCGAGAGTGCTTGAACACATGGTAGATACCGTACTTTATTTTGAGGGGGACGGCGGTGCATCATTTAGATTTCTAAGAGGTGTAAAAAACAGATTCGGTTCCACAAATGAAATTGGCGTTTTTGAGATGCGCTCAGACGGTCTCAGGGAGGTAGCGAATCCCTCAGAATATATGCTTCAAGGTAAGCCCGAAAATGAAGCCGGTTCGGTCGTGGCATGTTCGATAGAGGGAACAAGACCGATACTTGTTGAGGTACAGGCGCTTGTATGCCGTACCAATTTTAATATGCCGAGAAGAACATCAGCGGGTACTGATTATAACAGAGTAAATCTTCTAATGGCAGTTATAGAAAAAAGAATAGGATTGCATCTTGGCGATTGTGATGCATACATAAATGTTGCCGGCGGCATGAGGATAAACGAACCGGCACTTGACATGGGTATCGTTCTGGCGGTGCTTTCGAGTTATAAAAATATTGCTATTGACAGCAAAACGATATGTTTTGGTGAGGTAGGACTTGTAGGTGAGGTCAGAGCAGTAAACCAGGCAGAGCAGAGAGTTATTGAGGCTGCTAAGCTTGGATTTGACAGGTGCATTATGCCAAAAGTAAATTGTGACAGTTTAAATATTGACAGGGAGCAATTAAAAGGGATGAAGCTTGTAGGAGTTAAGAGTATATATGAATTGTTGGAGGTAATATAGATGGGGTTAAAAGAGACCGAAAATACTACGGAAGTTGTCTTGGAGAGAATGGAAAATACAATGATGAATCTGGAACAGATGTCATTCGATTCAATCAATATAACAGACCGTATTGTAACATTGTTAAGTGATGCGAGAGAACTTCTTGCGGTACTTAAGTCAGGGGAGGAAGAAAAGAAGGAAGAAGCATTTCAGGGAGTTGAAAATATTTTTAATCAATTGCTTGACACTTCATTTGAAGTAAATAATGTATCTCATGAATTAGAAAAAGAAACAGTTTATCAGAGAGAAACAGTTGAGTCGATAAAGCAGATTGTTGATTATCTTTATTCAATTTCGGATGATGATATTTTTTAATAAAGGGAGAAAATCAAAATCATGGGAAAATATGAATTTATCGCACCATGCCATTTCGGACTGGAGGCAGTTTTAAAAAAGGAAATAATACGTCTCGGCTATGAAATAGTGAAAGTTGAAGATGGGAAAGTGACTTTCACAGGTGATTCGGATGCAATTTGTCGTGCCAATATCTTTTTGAGGACGACAGAAAGAATTTTGCTTAAAATAGGCAGTTTCAAGGCTACGACATTCGATGAGCTTTTTGAGGGAACAAAAGCACTGCCTTGGGAAGATTACATTCCTGAGAACGGCAGGTTCTGGGTCACAAAGGCAACATCAATAAAAAGTAAGCTGTTCAGTCCGTCAGATATTCAGTCGATTATGAAAAAGGCTATGGTTGACAGACTCAAATCAAAATATAATGTGAGCTGGTTCCAGGAAGACGGGGCTTCATTTCCGGTGAGAGTTACCCTTATGAAAGATGAGGTGGTAGTTGGACTTGATACGTCAGGTGATTCACTTCACAAAAGAGGTTATCGTCTTGCGACGGTGAAAGCACCTATCACGGAAACTCTTGCGGCAGCACTTATAATGCTCACACCTTGGAATAAAGACCGAATCTTTCTTGACCCGTTTTGCGGCAGCGGTACTTTTCCGATAGAGGCGGCAATGATAGGGGCGAATATAGCACCAGGAATGAACCGCTCGTTTATCTCAGAAGATTGGACGCATATTATACCTAAAAAGGAATGGTATGATGCCATCAACGAAGCTGAGGATATGATTATCAGAGATATTGAGATGGACATACAGGGATATGATATAAGTGACGGTGCAATAAAAGCAGCTATGGAAAATGCGAGAAATGCGGAAGTTGACCATCTTGTACATTTTCAAAGGAGACCGTTAAGTCAGACAAGCCATCGCAAAAAATACGGATTTATCATAACAAATCCTCCGTATGGCAGGAGACTTGACGAGCCTGACGAGATGCCGGCGCTTTATAAAGAAATAGGAAATGTTTACAGAAGTCTTGACTCATGGTCGATGTATCTTATCACTGCGTATGAGCAGGCGGAAAAATATATCGGCAAAAAAGCGGATAAAAACCGTAAGATATATAACGGAATGATGAAAACATATTTTTATCAATATATGGGGCCAAAGCCACCGAGAAAACCTAGAGAAAATTAAGTAAAAAATATAACAGACGTATGGGGAACTTTGTTAATTTGAAAAAGGTTCCCTATAATATTGCATTTTATCTATTGAGTGAAAGGCGGCTTTTTATGGCATTAGACAATAAATTAGGTATCATTGATTCAGCAGAACTTGCCAGACAGGAAGAAAAAATAAGCAAAAAGAAAGCGGCAATGATGTTTGAATCAGATTTCTTTGACGAATTGAAACCGGGCTCTTTTGAAGCATTGGTTTCTATTCATAAATATTTGTTTGAGGACATTTATGATTTTGCGGGAAAAATAAGGGATGTAAATCTTGCAAAAGGCAATTTTAGATTTGTTCCGATTATGTATCTGAATGAAGCATTAAGAAATATTGAAAAAATGCCTCAGAACAGTTTTGATGAAATAATTGAAAAGTATGTTGAGATGAATATAGCGCATCCGTTCAGGGAGGGAAATGGACGAAGCACCAGGATATGGCTGGATAATATATTAAAATCTGAGATTGGGCAGGTTGTTGACTGGAGTAAAGTTGACAAAGACGATTATCTTCTTGCGATGGAGAGAAGTCCTATAAAAGACATCGAAATAAAATATATATTAAAAAATGCACTTACGGATAAAATAAATGACAGAGATGTTTATATGAAAGGAATAGATAACAGCTACTATTATGAGGGTTATGTGACATATAAAACAGAAAATGTTTTAGAATAAATTAAAAAAATGGAGGACAACATGAAAGAACTATCGAAGTATATAAAGGACTACCAAAAAGAGTGTGTGCTTGGTCCTTTATTCAAACTGTTAGAGGCTTGTTTTGATCTTACGGTACCAATTGTCATGGCAAAGATAATAGATGATGGAATTGCAAAAAATGATTCACATTTTATTCTTGTATATGGTGGGATTCTTGTGATTTTAGCTGCTGTTGGACTTTTAAGTTCTATTACGGCACAGTATTTTGCGGCAAAAGCTGCTGTTGGCTTTGCAACAAACTTGAGACACGGACTTTTTAAACATATCGAGTCACTTTCTTTTACGGAGATGGATACGGTTGGTATCTCAACGCTGATTACAAGAATGACAAGTGACATAAATCAGATGCAGTCAGGTGTCAATCTGGCGTTAAGACTGTTTTTACGCTCGCCGTTTATTGTATTTGGGGCGGCGGTTATGGCATTTACGGTTGATGTGAAGGCGGCTGTAGTATTTGCTGTCGTTATTCCGTTTCTTGCCATTGTTGTTCTTGGAATAATGGTTATCAGTATGCCGCTCTACAGAAAAGTTCAGGCAGGACTTGATAAGATTCTTGGAAGAACAAGACAGAATCTTACAGGTGTGCGTGTAATAAGAGCGTTTGATAAGGAAGAAGCAGAAAAAGTTGATTTTAATAATGAAAATCAGACACTTACAAATATGCAGCTTCTTGTCGGAAAAATAGCGGCACTCACAAATCCGATGACATATATTCTTTTGAATGCAGCACTTGTAGTGCTTCTCTATGTTGGAGCTATAAGGGTCGATGGCGGCATGCTTACACAGGGAATGGTTATAGCACTTGTAAATTATATGTCGCAGATTCTTGTTGAGCTTATAAAACTTGCGAACACTATTGTAGTTTCGACAAAGGCTGTTGCATGCGGAAAGCGTATCCAGAGTGTATTTGAGATGAAGCCATCTATCACGGATAATGAAACAGACAGTGCTGTAAATGATGGAGATTCAGAGAGCGATATAGATAATGCACTGACAGGTGAAATTGAAGATGGTCTGGGGGATGCAGAGATTGCTAAGACAGGCGAAACTGGAAATAGTCTGAAAAAAGCAGAGAGTGATACAGAGAAAGCACCGGTAAGTGCGCCTGAAAATGATTTCCAAGGTGCAGAGGTTGTCTTTGACAATGTAGATTTGACATATAAAGGAGCTGGTGATAAATCACTTTCAAATATATCATTTACGGCACCGGCAGGTGCTACAATCGGTATCATCGGAGGAACAGGTTCAGGAAAATCTTCACTTGTAAATCTTATACCGAGATTTTATGATGCAACTTCGGGAAGTGTAAATATTGACGGAAAGAATGTAAAAGATTACAAAGTGAGAGAGGTAAGAAATCTTGTCGGAATAGTAATGCAGAAAGCTGTATTGTTTAAGGGAAGTATAAGAGACAATATGAAGTGGGGCAATGACCAGGCGTCTGATGAAGAGATAAATTTTGCTCTTGAAAATGCACAGGCAGCAGAGGTAGTTGCAGGCAAAGAAGGTGGTCTTGACTATATGCTTGAGCAGAATGGACGAAATCTTTCAGGAGGTCAGAAACAGAGATTTACGATTGCAAGGGCATTGGTCAGAAAGCCGAAGGTTCTTATATTGGATGACAGTGCATCTGCACTTGATTTTGCAACGGACGCAAAACTTAGAAAATCCCTTAAACAGCTCGGATATAGGCCGACAACATTTATTGTATCTCAGAGAACATCATCAATTCAGCATGCGGATATGATACTTGTACTGGATGATGGAAAGATAGTCGGCAAGGGAACGCATGATGAACTTTTAAAAACGTGTGAAGTTTATAACGAAATATATATGTCACAGTTTAAGGATAAGAAAGCAGAAGGGGAGGTGACAGCATAATGGAAAAGAAAAAGACACAGTGGGAAACAATTAAACGTGTATTAAAATATACAAAAAAATATAATATGTATATAGCTTTTTCGCTTATATTGGCAGCAGTTACCGTTGTACTTACGCTTTATCTTCCAATACTTACAGGTGATGCGGTTGACCTGATGCTTGGAAAAAGTGCTGTCAAATTTGCAGGTCTTATGGTTATCTTAAAAAAGATGATTGTAATAATAGCGTTTACCGCACTTGCACAGTGGCTTATGAATATCTGCAATAATAAAATTACTTACAATGTCGTAAGGGATATTAGAAAAGATGCATTTGAGAAAATACAGATACTTCCGTTAAAATATATAGACGCACATCCGTCGGGTGATGTGGTGAGCAGGGTAATTGCCGATGCCGACCAGTTCGCAGACGGACTTTTAATGGGATTTACACAGGCTTTTACAGGAGTACTTACGATACTTGGTACACTCGTATTTATGTTAAGTCTCAATGTCTGGATAACACTTGTTGTTGTAATAGTGACACCGTTATCGTTTTTTGTGGCAAGTTTCATTGCTAAAAGGACATATACAATGTTTAAGCTGCAGTCAGTGACAAGGGGTGAACAGACGGCACTTATTGATGAAATGGTTGGAAACCAGAAAGTTGTCCAGGCATACGGACACGAAAAAGAGGCACTTGAAAAATTTGATGATATAAATAAGAGACTTCAGAAATATTCGCTTCAGGCAACATTCTTTTCTTCAATAACAAATCCTGCGACAAGATTTGTAAACAATATCGTATATGCCGGAGTAGGAGTAACAGGAGCGTTTTTTGCATTGAACGGATACCTTTCAGTTGGAATGCTTTCATGCTTTTTAGGTTATGCAAATCAGTATACGAAACCGTTCAATGAGATTTCGGGCGTTGTAACAGAACTTCAGAATGCCATTGCATGTGCGGCGAGAGTTCTTGAACTTATTGATGAAGAACCGCAGATACCGGAAGACAGTGACGCCGTGGAACTCTCAGACGTAAAAGGAGAAGTGGAACTTTCAAGCGTGTATTTCTCATATGTTGAGGACAAGAAACTTATCACAGACTTTAATCTTAATGTAAAACCGGGACAGAGAGTTGCGATAGTAGGTCCTACAGGATGCGGAAAGACAACACTTATCAATCTTTTGATGAGATTTTATGATGTAAATGAGGGAAGTATAAAAGTAGACGGAACAGACATAAGACATCTTACAAGAGCGAGTCTTAGAAAAAATATAGGAATGGTGCTTCAGGAAACATGGCTTAAAGACGGTACAATATTTGAAAATATTGTTATGGGAAAACCTGATGCAACAAAAGAGGAAGTGATAGAGGCGGCAAAGGCAACGCATGCGCACAGTTTTATTAAGAGACTTCCAAACGGATATGACACTGTAATAAAAGAAGACGGAGATACTTTGTCACAGGGTCAGAAACAGCTTCTTTGTATAACAAGAGTAATGCTTTTGAAACCGCCTATGCTTATACTTGACGAGGCAACATCTTCTATAGATACCAGAACTGAGATAAAAATTCAGAATGCATTCGGAAAGCTTATGGAGGGAAGAACAAGCTTCATAGTTGCACACAGGCTTTCAACAATACAGAATGCGGATATTATCCTTGTTATGAAAGATGGAAATATAATAGAGCAGGGAAATCATGATGAACTGCTTGAGAGAAAGGGATTTTATTATAATCTTTATAATAGTCAATTTGCGTAAAGGAGTAATAAATAATGAGTAACAAAATAGGAAAAGATAAAAAGGTTCTTGTTCTTGATTTAGACGGAACGTTAACAAATTCGCAGAAGGAAATTACGGATAAGACGCTGGAGGCTGTTTTCAGGATGCAGGAACATGGACATAAGGTTGTGATTGCGACGGGAAGACCGACGCCAGGGGCTCTGCCTATTGCAAAGAAGCTTAAACTTGAAAAATTTGGCGGCTTTATTGCGTCATTTAATGGGGGGCAGATTACCGATTGTGGCAGTGGAGAGGTGATTTATCAGCAGACACTTCCAAAAGATATTGTTCCTGAACTTTTTAAATTGGCGGAGGAATTAAATATCGGCTTTATTTCCTATGATAAAACAGGAATAATAGCGGCGGACAGACCTGACAAGTATATCGACCTTGAGGCAAGGATAAACCATCTGCCTGTTTCATATAAAAAGAATATTGCAGAGTATATAGATTTTCCACTTAACAAGTGTCTGGGTACGGCAGAACCGGAAGTTGCTCCTGAGAAAGAGCAGGCATTTATAGAAAAATTTGGCGACAGGATAAATGTTTCGCGTTCGGAGCCGTTTTTTATTGAGATTACACCAAATGGAATTGACAAGGCGGCTTCTTTAGAACATCTTTGTGAAATTATTGGCAGTTCAAGAGAAAATATGATAGCCTGTGGTGACGGATTTAATGACATATCAATGATAAAATATGCAGGTGTCGGTGTTGCAATGGCGAATGCGCAGGAAGAGGTAAAAGCGGCTGCGGATTATATAACTGTTTCTAATGACGAGGATGGTGTCGCAAAGGTTATATATGAGATGATTTTAAAAGAAGATTTGTAACAGAACAAAAAGTTATAGCGGATTATCCAAAAATTCATGGCAGTGCAGGCGTATTGTTTTAAAATATAAAAAACTAAAAATATTTTAAGTGAATATCTTTCATCAATAAAATGAAAAAAATTGAATGGAAGGTATTTACTTTTTTTTTTATGGGGTTATAATGGTACTTGCAGTTGAGAAAAAAACATTATTAAGGTGAAACAAATTCATCTAAAGAAAAAATGGAGGATTAACATGAATAACGGAATCGAAATAAGATGGCATGGTCGTGGTGGTCAGGGAGCAAAGACAGCAGCTTTACTTCTTGCAGATGTTGCATTTAAGACAGGACAGTATGTTCAGGGATTTCCTGAGTATGGTCCTGAGCGTATGGGAGCACCTATTACAGCCTACAATCGAATTAGTGAAGATAAAATCCGTATTCATTCAAATATATACACACCGGATTATGTGGTTGTTGTTGATGAGACACTTCTTGATTCTGTAGATGTCACAGCAGGTCTTAAAAAAGACGGTGCAATTGTTATCAATACACCAAAGTCAAGAGATGAAATTAAAGATAAACTCAAGGGATATGAGGGAAGAGTTTATACTGTAGATGCCAGACATATCTCAGTAAAGACACTTGGAAAGAATTTTCCTAACTCACCAATGCTTGCAGCAGTTGTAGCAGTAAGCAATGTTATGCCAAGAGATACATTTATCAGAGAAATGAGAGCTTCATATCAGCATAAATTTGCTAAGAAACCGGAAGTTATTGACGGTAATATGGAAGCACTTGAAATGACATTCGATACACTTGCAGAAGATATTGATAAAGACATGAGCATGAGTGCATAGTGTAAAAAAAATGATGCAAGGGTCAAAAGCAGATAGCAATAGAGCAATCTGTGACCACAATATCAAAAATAATGTTAGATTAGATTAAAAGCTGACAAGAAATAAATGCCAAAAATAAGTTGTCCTAAGCCACGTGAGGTGGCGCTTGAAAAACAGTAGCCAAACTGATTTTTCGTACGGTGCTCTGCATTAAAAGTGCAGGGCACAACTTTTCAAAAGGCATAATTATTTCATTATTATATATAAAATGATTGGAGAAAAAAATGAGAACCGATATAACAAAGATAAATGAGACAACTCCTGTCGATGGGCTGACAGAAGGTCTTATGGTATTTGCCGGAGGAACTTCTAAGCTTTTTAATACCGGAGAGTGGAGAACAAATACACCTGTATTTAAGGAAGATTTATGTAAACAGTGCTTACTCTGTGCACCTGTCTGTCCGGATGTAAGTATTCCGGTAGTTGACGGAAAAAGACTTGACTTTGATTATGACCATTGCAAAGGCTGTGGAATTTGTGCAAAAGTCTGTCCGTTTGGAGCAATTGAAATGAAGGAGGGAGTGGAATAATGGCTATTAAAGAACGTATGTCAGGAAACGAGGCAGTATCATATGCTATTCGTCAGGTAAACCCGGATGTTATGCCGGCATTTCCGATTACACCTTCAACAGAAATACCACAGATGGTATCTACATATATTGCAAACGGAGAGATGGATACAGAGTTTATTCCTGTAGAGAGTGAACATTCATCAATGAGTGCGGCAATAGGAGCAGAGGCAGCAGGAGCAAGAAGTCTTACTGCAACATCATCAGCAGGACTTGCACTTATGTGGGAAGAACTTCTTCTTGCGGCATCAAACAGACTTCCGCTTGCACTTACACTTGTAAACCGTACACTTTCAGGTCCTATAAATATTAACTGTGACCATTCAGACGGTATGGGTGCAAGAGATACAGGATGGATTCAGATATATGCAGAAAACAATCAGGAAGCATACGACAATTTTATTCAGGCATATCCTATTGCAGAAGATAAAAGGGTACATCTGCCTATAATGATTTGTCAGGATGGTTTTATCACAAGCCATGCAGTTGAAAATATTGAACTGATGGAAGACAAACTTGTAAAAGAGTTTGTTGGTGAATATGAGCCTGAGGAATTTCTTTTAAATCCGGGTAAGCCGATAGCAGTAGGTCCTTATTCAGTGACAAATTATGCTATGGAAGCAAAGAAAAATCAGGAGACAGCATTGGAGAATGCAAAAGAAGTTATTCTCGAGGTCGCAAAGAAATTCAAAGAAATTTCAGGCAGAGAGTATGGTTTTTTTGAAGAATATAAAACAGAAGATGCCGATTATATTATGCTTATAATGGGTTCCGCAGCAGGAACAGCAAAAGAGGCAGTTGACCATCTTCGTGAGCAGGGAAAGAAAGTCGGAGTATTAAAACTCAGAGTATTCCGTCCGTTCCCGGCAGAAGAGATTGCCGAGGCACTTAAAGGATGTAAGGCAGTAGCAATTATGGATCGCTGTGAAAGTTACAACGGAAACGGTGGACCTCTTGGAAGTGAAGTAACAGCAGGACTTTACAGAAGTAAGGTAATGATTGAAGCCGTAAATTATATTTATGGTCTTGCAGGAAGGGATTTCACGGTAAATGAAGTATATGATATATTTGCAGAACTTGAAGAAGCAGTAGAGAACGGAAAGAAAGTAGAGCAGTATCAATATATCGGATTACGCAAATAATAGGAGGCCATAATGAGCGATTACAGTTTAAAAACAATGATGAATAAACCAGAGCGTCTTGCACCGGGACATCGTATGTGTGCAGGATGTGGTGCGACAATAGCAGTTCGTGCCGTACTTCGTGGACTTCATGAAGGAGATCATGCAGTTATAGGAAATGCAACAGGATGTCTTGAGGTATCTTCATTCATGTATCCATATACGGCATGGGAAGACAGTTATATACACAATGCGTTTGAAAATGCAGGAGCAACACTCAGCGGTGTTGAGACAGCGTACAAGGCACTCAAAAAGAGAGGAAAACTTCCTAAGGACGAAACATTTAAATTTATCACATTTGGCGGTGACGGCGGAACATATGATATTGGATTCCAGTCACTCTCCGGAGCAATGGAGAGAGGACACGATATGGTATATGTATGTTACGATAACGGTGCATATATGAACACAGGTATCCAGCGTTCGTCAGCAACACCAATGTATGCAGATACAACAACAACACCTGTAGGAAAACAGTCAAACGGTAAAATGCAGAATCGTAAAGATCTGGCAAGTATTATTGCAGACCATGATGTTCCGTATGTTGCACAGACAACATTATTACAGGATTTTAAAGATATTCACAGAAAAGCGGAAAAAGCAATCTATACGGAGGGAGCAAGTTTCCTCAATATCATGACACCATGTCCAAGAGGATGGAGATATGATGCATCAGAGATAATGAAAATCTGTAAACTTGCCGTAGAAACATGCTATTGGCCACTCTTTGAAGTAGACCACGGCAAGTGGATACTTTCGTATGAACCAAAGAAAAAACTTCCTATAGAAGACTTCTTGAGAGAGCAGGGAAGATTTAAACATCTTTTCAAAAAAGGAAATGAAGATTTGATAGCCCAGTTCCAGGCAGAGGTAGACAGGAGATGGGAAGACCTTCAATATAAGTGTGCAAGATAGTATGAAAAAATAAAAGCAGGTTTTTATACGATGGCTGCATTTTGTAGTATGGTAAGGCGTTAAATTAAATATATAAATCATGGCAGGAGTATGTTGAAATGGTGACATACTCCTGTCTGTGTTTTAAAGAGTAGTGTAAAATGGTTATGGAATTGGGGCAAAATACCTTTTGACCCAACCTTTATGAAATGTTAAAATATGACTAGATTTTATGTGTTAATACAATGTGTAAAAGCATAGAAATTTTTGTCTTATAAAAAACATTAACTTTGTATGTTGTGGGAATTTATATATAGGGATTTATGGAGGAATAAATGATGGGAAAAAATTTAAAACTGCCGGTTGGAGTGGATGATTTTAAAAAAATAAGACATGATAAGTTTTACTATATTGATAAAACAAAATTGTTGGAGCAGCTTCTTGACAGTTGGGGAGAAGTAAATCTTTTCACCAGACCAAGACGCTTTGGAAAAACTTTAAATATGAGTATGCTGCGTTATTTTTTTGAAATTGGAACGGATGAATCATTATTTGACGGACTATATATAAAAAAGAATAAAAAGATTTGCGAAGAATACATGGGAAAATTTCCGGTTATATTTATTTCACTTAAAAATGTTGAGGGGATTACATTTGAAACAGCAGTATATAGATTTGTTGAAATTATTGGCAGGGAAGCGGAAAGATTTTGTTTCTTAGAAGACAGTGATAAATTAACTGTCAATGAAAAAGAAAGATATAAAGCACTTATTCGTTTAGATAATGGCAGATATTCAATGGATACAGATATTCTTGCGTCATCATTAAAAACGTTATCTGAATTTCTTTACAAACATTATGGCAAAAAGACTATAATAATTATAGATGAATATGATGTGCCCTTAGATAAGGCTTTTCAAAATGGCTATTATATGGAAATGGTATCACTTATACGGGCGGTGTTTGGTGATGCGCTTAAAACTAACGATTTTTTGAAATTTGCTGTTTTGACAGGATGTCTCCGTGTTTCAAAAGAAAGTATTTTTACGGGATTAAATAATTTTAAAGTGCTTTCAATCGCTGATACGCGTTTTGATGAGCAGTTTGGTTTTACTGATGCGGAAGTACAAAAGCTTTTAAAATCATATGGCATGGAAGA
>FR887342.1:57631-69695 GCA_000436755.1 Clostridium sp. CAG:253
ACATGTCAGAGACAAAAGAGTGGTATGATGGATATCATTTTGGGGATGTTGATGTGTATTGCCCGTGGGATGTTATAAATCATGTGGACAGACTTTGTGGGGAGCCAAATGCAAAACCGCAGTCATATTGGATAAATACAAGTGGAAACGGACTTGTCAAACGATTTATTGATAAAGCAAATAAAACGACAAGGGATGAAATTGAGCGTCTGGTTTCAGGGGAAACAATTGAGAAATCGATTAGTCTTGAATTAACATATGATGAGATAGATAATAGTATCGACAATTTGTGGAGCGTATTATTTACAACCGGATATTTGACACAGTCAGGAATGACTGAAAGAGGTGAATATAAACTTGTCATACCAAATAAGGAAGTCAGAGAGGTTTACAAACTTCAGATACAGGAATGGTTTAAGAAAACAGTGATGAGCAACACAGAGCAGTTAAAAAAGTTTTGGAAAGCATTTGATACGGGGGATACAAAGGCGGTTGAGAATTATCTGAATAAAACACTTAGCAATTCAATCAGTGTTTTTGACACAAAAGCAAGGGACGAGGAAAAGGAAAGTTCTTACCATACATTTTTGGTAGGACTTTTGGCGGGAAACTCCGACTGGCTTGTAAAATCAAATGTTGAAGCAGGGGATGGCTTTGCTGACATTATAGTTGAGACAGAGGACATTGATGCAGGGATTATTGTTGAACTTAAGCATTCAAAAACATTTTCAGGTATGGATAAAGCTTGTGAAAAAGCAATCGATCAGATTAGAGATAGAAGATATTATGAGTATTTGGAAAATGACGATAGACATGACATTATGATTTACGGAATTAGTTTTTGTAAGAAAAAGTGCAAAGTAGTTGTGGGGGAAATTTAATGGAGGTGTGCAGATGCCAAAAGTTATAGGAATCGGAAAACAAAGGTATGACAGGATAATAGAAAACAATTTATTTTATATAGATAAAACAATGTTCATAAAAGAATGGTGGGAAAATCAGGATGATGTAACACTGATAACAAGACCACGCCGATTTGGAAAGACATTAAACATGGATATGCTTAAATGTTTTTTTTCAAATGAGTACAAGGACAGGGGAGATTTGTTTGAAGGATTAGACATTTGGAAGGAAGAAAAATATCGTGAAATTCAGGGAACATATCCGGTTATATTTCTGAGTTTTGCTAAGATAAAACAGAATACGTATAAAGATGCCATAGCAGGAATTAAGAGAATTATATGCGATGAAATTCAAAAATATATTTTTCTCAAAGATTGGGATGGCTTAGCGGATGCAGAAAAAAATAATCTTAAAAACATAACATATGGCATGGATGATGTAACTGCACAGGAGGCAATAGCAAGTCTGTCAAATTATCTTAGCAGATATTATGGAAAAAATGTTATTATTCTTCTTGACGAATATGACACACCGATGCAGGAAGCATATGTAAATGGATATTGGAAGGAACTTGTCTCATTTACAAGAAGCTTTTTCAATGCGACATTTAAATCTAATTTGTATTTGGAGAGGGCAGTTATAACAGGTATAACGAGGGTGTCTAAAGAAAGTATGTTTTCTGATTTAAATAATTTAAAAGTGATAACAGTTGAAAGTGATGAATATTCAGATACATTTGGTTTTTCAGAAGAGGAAGTCTTTTTGGCATTAGATGATTTTAATTTGTCGGATAAGAAACAAATAGTAAAAGAATGGTATGATGGCTTTACGTTTGGTAGTCAAAGAGACATTTATAATCCGTGGTCAATAATAAATTTCTTGGAAAATAAAAAAATAGATACCTATTGGGCAGATACGAGTTCAAATTCACTGATAAATCATTTGATAAAAAAATCAGTTCCGGAAATTAAGGAATTGATGGAATTATTGTTAAAAAGAGAAAGTATAGAAGTGACATTTGATGACCAGATAGTTTTTAATCAGCTTGATAAAAGTAAAAATGCAATATGGAGTCTTCTTGTAGCAAGTGGTTATCTTAAAATTGATGATATAGAATACAAAGGTTTGCTTTTAAAACCGTGGTATCATATTAGCATAACAAATCTGGAAACAGTAAGTATGTTTGCAAATATGTTTGCAGGATGGTTTGAAAATCCGGATGCTAGATATAATGATTTTATTAAATCACTTTTAAATAATGATTTAAAAGGAATGAATTATTATATGAACAAAGTAGCGTTGGCAACGTTCAGTTATTTTGATACTGGAAAAAATCCATCAGAAACATTGGAACCGGAACGTTTTTATCATGGTTTTGTTTTAGGACTTATTGTGGAGCTGAGTGACAGATATGAAGTAAAATCAAATCGCGAAAGTGGTTTTGGCAGATATGATGTTATGATAATTCCATTGGATAAAAGCGAAAAAGCGATTGTATTGGAATTTAAGGTTCATGAGAATGACGAAGAAAAAACACTCGAAGAAACAGTGTCATCAGCATTAGCACAGATAGAGGAAAAGAAATATGACACGGAATTGATAAATGCAGGAGTAAAAAAAGAAAATATCAGGCATTATGGATTTGCATTTGAGGGCAAAAAGGTATTGATAGGTACTGATGAATAGAGTAAAGTGTCGGGAATTAAATGAGGAGGAGATAATATAAATGCCAAAAGTTATAGGAATCGGAAAACAAAGGTATGACAGGATAATAGAAAATGACGGTTTTTATATAGACAAAACAATGTTTATAAAAGAATGGTGGGAAAATCAGGATGATGTAACACTGATAACAAGACCACGCCGTTTTGGCAAAACGCTAAACATGGATATGCTTAAATGTTTTTTTTCAAATGAGTACAAGGACAGGGGAGATTTGTTTGAAGGATTAGACATTTGGAAGGAAGAAAAATATCGTGAAATTCAGGGAACATATCCTGTTATTTTTCTGAGCTTTGCAAAGATAAAACAGAATACGTATGAAGACGCCGTAGCAGGAATTAAGAGAATTATATGCGATGAAATCCAGAAATATATTTTTTTGAAAGATTGGGATGGATTAGCGGAGGAAGAAAAAACTAATCTTAAAAATATAACATATGGCATGGACGATGTGACTGCACAGGAGGCAATAGCAAGTCTGTCAAATTATCTTAGCAGATATTATGGAAAAAATGTTATTATTCTTCTTGACGAATATGATACACCGATGCAGGAAGCATATGTAAACGGATATTGGGAGGAACTTGTCTCATTTACAAGAAGCTTTTTTAATGCGACATTTAAGTCAAATATGTATCTTGAGAGAGCAATGATGACAGGAATAACGAGGGTGTCTAAAGAAAGTATGTTTTCAGACTTGAATAATCTGGTGGTCATTACTACAAGTTCAAAAGATTATGCTACAGCGTTTGGTTTTACGGAAGAAGAGGTTTTTCATGCACTTGATGAATATGGTTTATCTGATAAAAAGTGTGATGTAAAAGAATGGTATGATGGCTTTGTGTTTGGTGGAATAAAAGATATTTATAATCCATGGTCAATAATTAATTTCTTAAAATATAAGGAATTAAAAAATTATTGGGCAGACACAAGCTCAAATGACCTTATAAGTAAACTTATAAAAACAGGTTCAGCAGGCATAAAAGAAACAATGGAAAAGCTGATTGATGGCAAAACTATAGAAAAAAAGATAGACGAACAGATAATATATAACCAGCTTGAAAAAAATGAAAATTCGATATGGAGCTTGTTACTTGCAAGTGGGTATTTGAAAGCAGTATCAATAGATGTTTATATATCTGATGAAATAGTCGAAATATACAAGCTTGCAATTACAAACAATGAAACTAAGAGTATGTTCAGAGCAATGATAAAAGAGTGGTTTTCTGAAGTGTATTCAGAAAAAAAAGATTTTTTGAAAGCGTTAATATTGGGTGATGTTGATGCAATGAACCAATATATGAATGATATTGCATTAGAGACTTTCAGTAGTTTTGATGTAGCAGGGAGAGAGAATTCAAGAGTAAGACCTGAGAACTTTTACCATGGTTTTGTACTTGGGCTTATGGTTGAAAAAAGAGATGATTATATAATAAAATCAAATAAAGAAAGCGGTTTTGGAAGATACGATGTAATGATGATACCACGAAATGTAAAGACAGGTAATCTGCCGGCAATGATATTGGAGTTTAAAGTTATGAACAGTAATAAAGAAAAAACACTCGAAGAAACAGTGTCATCAGCATTAGCACAGATAGAGGAAAAGAAATATGACACGGAATTGATAAATGCAGGAGTAAAAAAAGAAAATATCAGGCATTATGGATTTGCATTTGAGGGCAAAAAGGTATTAATAGGTACTGATGAATAGGTAAAATAAAAATAAATAACATGCACAGAAAAGAGGATAAAAATGAACAAGAGTAAAAGAAAGATAACAGCATTGCTTATTGCAGCATCGATGGCAGTAGGGTGTTCATCATATGCGGTGGATGGACATGCAAAGAAAGCATTGGCAGCAGAAATAAATATAAATGCGGATAAAAAAAATCAGGCAAAGGTTTCATCCGGTTCGGTGATTGACAATCCGGATTTGGATAGTATCTCTTTATCCGTAAAACAAAGCGGTGACAAAAATATTGATTTGAAATGGGATGCATATGAAGACGCTGCTTACTATACGGTATTTTATGCGAAAGATAACAGTACGGAATATGAGAGTAAAGATGTATCAGAGACGCAGACGAATATGCAGGTAAACAGAGGTACAAAATACACATTTTGTGTTGCGGCGTTTGACAAAGACGGTCAGCCGATGGCAAAGACAAGCAAATTAAGCGTATGTATTCCGGGAAAAAACAGCATCAGATTTACAAGATTGAGCAGTAAAAAAGTAAAGTTAAACTGGAGCAAAGCTGTCGGTGCAGACAGGTACGTTGTATACAGGAAGATAAATAATGGCAAATACAGTGTTCTTTCAAAAACCGATAAATTAAGTTTTGTTGATAAGAGTGTTGCTAAAGGAAAAAAATATAAATATTATGTTAAGGCTGTCAGTACAAGTCCGGAAAATACATATACTACAAGTTCTGATGCAGGAAATTTCAGGATTGCGGATTTTGTTAATACAAGACATCAGAAATACAGTTTTAATGAAATGAGCAAAGATATTAAATTACTTAAAAACTCATATTCAAATTATGTGAATGTAAAAGTTATAGGAAAATCAAATGATAAAAGAAATATTTATGATGTAATTATTGGAAATCCAAATGCAAAGAAAACAATGGTAGTTATAAGTAATATTCATGCGAGAGAATATATGACGGCACAGCTTTGCATGGCTCAGATAGAGCATTATCTTAAAAATTATAACGGAAAAGTAAGCGGAGTAAATGTAAAAGGTGTTTTAAATAAAATGGCAATACATTATATTCCGATGGCAAATCCGGATGGTGTTACAATTTCACAATTTGGTATTTCAAAGATAAGAGATAAAAAACTCCGCAAGGCTTTATACAAAATGCCGGGAGCATCTCATACATCTACATGGAAAGCAAATGCAAGAGGTGTAGACCTTAACAGAAATTCTAATTCACATTTCAGAGCTAATTATGGTGGAAAAAGAGGAAGTGAAGGATTTTCGGGACCATCTGCTGCAAGTGAACCTGAGACAAAAGCAATATCTAAATTATTAAAAGAATTAAAGAAAACAAAAACATTAAAAGGTGTAGTAAATTATCATGCTATGGGTTCCATAGTATTTGGTTCAGGCGGAAAAGGAAATGTTAAGAAAAATACCCTTAAGATGTACAGACTTGCAAGGAGCATAACAGGATATACAAGCGGAGACAGCTATGGTTCAGGCAGCCCTAGTGTCGGCAGTATGAGAGATTATATAATGGAAAAAATCAAATCGCCTTCAATAACTTTAGAAATAGGTGTTATCGGCTGCCCACTTCCAACTTCGCAGTTTGCATCAATATGGGGAAAGAATCATGCGCTTGTATTGAGAGAAGCAAAGTTATTGTTATAAGAACTATAGTAAAAAAGACATGGTATGAAAGGAACAAAAATATGACACTACTAACTTATCAGGTGTTTAAGACAGTTGCAGACCACGGCAGTTTCAGAAAGGCTGCCGATATATTAGGCCTTACACCGTCAGCAATAAGTCACGCTATCTCATCGATGGAAAATGAATTGGGATTCAGTGTATTAAACAGAAGCAAAGCGGGCGTAACACTTACAAACTACGGAGAAAATCTGCTGCCTTATGTAAATGCTGTTTTAAACAGTGATGAAAGTTTATGGCAGGCTATTGCAGAGTTTAACGGATTAAAAAAAGGAAAAGTAAAAGTAGGCTGTTTTTCAAGTGTATGTACAAGCTGGTTACCTGATATTATGAATTCTTTTGAGAAGGAATATCCTGATATTACGATTGAAGTATTTCAGGGGACATATGATGATGTAACATATTGGCTCAAGAATGGTGTAGTAGATATAGGATTTTTGTCTATGTCAAGTGCGGGTGATATTCCGATAGAGCCGCTTTACAAAGACCCACTTGTATGTGTTGTGCCTAAGGGATTTTTTGCCAAAGACACAAATGAGATAATGCATATTGCAGAGCTTAGAAATCATCAGTTTGTAACGCAGAGGGAGTCAACGGATGCAGATATTCAAAATTTTTTAAAGGAAAATTCATTAAATGTGCAGTCGAATTATCATGTTGTGGATGACCTTTCAACCGTAGCACTTGTGTCGAATGGATTTGGAATTTGTATTATGCCGGAACTTGTTATGAGAGATATTCCGTATGAAGTTGACTATTATCAAATAGAACCTGATGCATACCGCATTATAGGGATTGCAACAATGAATCCGGGTTTTATGGCACCGGCAGTAAGAACAATGTATAACCATATTTTGAAGCAATATAAAAATATATAATGAAGCCTTAGGACAGCAGCTGTTTTGCCCAACGGATGTTATAGGGGGCAGAGGTATTGGTAAAAAATATGAAAATAGTGAAAAAAGGAAAAAGAGGGAAAATCGGATGAATAAATTAAAAAATGAATTAAAAAGAATTGACCATAAAGGGTATCCTGCTTATAAAGATTTAAAAGGAAGTTATGATTTTGTTAAGTATACATTAAATATAGAACATGTACAGGGAGACCCGTTTGCGTCACCGTCTGCTTTGAGTGTCAGAATTAAGGGAAAGACGGCAGATTTTCCGAAAAACTATTATGATGTTTATCACAGAAGAATTGCATTAGAAGATTTTATTTTAAGAAAATTCAGCAGGGAAGTTTCAAAAATCAGTTTTAAGGCAAAAGGTTCAGGAAAAAGTGGAATGGTATCGGCAAGCCAGCCAGGACAGGAGATAATGGAAAGAAGTGCGTGCCATGTTGATGAAAAGACAGGTGATGTTTTATTTAGATTTGTAGTAGGCTTTCCGGCAAGAGGACGTTCTATTGATGCGGGAGAACTGGAAAAAATATTGTTTGGGTTATTGCCAAAAGCAGTTGAGAGTTCAGGAATATTTAAACTTTTTGCCGACAAAGAAAAGTTGAAAGACCAGATAGAACTTGTTGACGACCAGAGAGTCCTGAGAGAATTAACTAAAGAAAATAATTTTGCAGCGTTTGTAGCAGATGGTTCAATACTTCCAAGAGAAAGCGGCGTTTCAGAGAAACCTATGAAGAATGCTGTTTTATTTAAGTCACCGGAATCGATGAGTGTGACATTTGAACTTCCACATAAGGGAAAAATAACAGGAATGGGAATAAAAAAAGGAATTACGCTTATAGTGGGTGGTGGCTATCATGGCAAATCGACACTTCTTCAGACACTTGAGAAAGCGGTATATTCACATATTGTGGGAGATGGCAGAGAATATGTGGTAACTGATGAAACGGGAGTGAAACTTCGTGCCGAGGATGGAAGAAGTGTTGCGAATGAGGATATAAGTTTGTTTATAAGAAACCTGCCCAACGGCAAGGATACAGAAAAATTTTCAACATTTGATGCGAGCGGCTCAACCTCACAGGCTGCAAATACAATTGAAGCTTTAGAAGCAGGAAGTAAATTACTTCTTATAGATGAAGATACAAGTGCAACAAACTTTATGATACGTGATGAACTTATGGAGCGTGTCATATCGGCGGATGATGAGCCGATAGTGCCTTTTATAAAGAGAGCGGTTCCGCTTTATCGTGAGAAAGGTGTATCGACAATTCTTGTAGCAGGAAGTTGTGGAGCCTTTTTCCATGTTGCAGACACTGTAATCCAGATGGAAAAATACGTCCCTAAAGAAATTACTGAGAGAGCTAAAAAGATGGCAGCAGAATATCCGTTAAAAATAAAAGCTGATGATACAAAGATAAAAATTGATGAGAATAGGAGAGTAAAACTTCCAAAAGCGGATGACAGGACAAAAATCAAAGTCATGGGAACTGATGGGTTTTTGTATAATAAAACAAATGTAGACCTCAGGTATCTTGAACAGATAACGGATGCCGAACAGATGCTTGCTATTTCAAAAACACTTGAATATCTGATAAGAAAGTATGGGGGAAAAGAGATTTCGATAAAGACGCTTATCGATGATGTTCAAAATCTCATAGAAACAAAGGGAGTTTCTGCACTTACAAGCAGGGGAAGTGTTCCTAACATGAGCAAACCCCGCAGATTTGAGGTAGCAGGATGTCTGAACAGGTTTGTGAAGTAAATATTGAAGTAAATATTTATATGATGCAAGGCAAAATCCCAAATATAAAAAACAGCCACAGAGAATACGTTAAAATCGTGATAATCTGTGGCTGTTTCACATTTATTTGTTCCATCCGAGTTTGTTGCGTTCGAGTGGGCTTTTAATAAAATCAATTTTCCGGGCTTTAAAAAATCTTTTCAATTTTAGCTATATCCAGTTCGTTTTCAGGAGCAAACTCATCTGATGTAAGGTAAGTGACAAGTGATTTTACAAATTGTTTTACTTCTGTTCTTTCAGAAATTTCTCCGAGTTTTGAAGTACATACCATGAGTTTTCCATTTCCGGCTTTTCCTTCAAAAAGAATACCTAGTTTATGATTTCTTTCAAAGTTGTCAACCATCTGTACGATAGGTCTGTAATCTTTATCTGTCACATCATCGAGAATTGCACATCTGCTGTGTGATACAATCTGGTACCACTGAGGTGTTGCATATTTGTGTGTCGGGAAATCTTTTAAAGCAGGATGTTTTGTATCTATAAGAAGTCCCATTGTTCCGACAGCAACAGGCTTTTTCATCCATTCACAAATATCCCTGAACATTGGATAGCACCAGAAATCAGTGCAGTAAAAACCTTCAAGGCTTTCAGTGACTTCATTCGGCATAAATAATACTTTTTTGCCCTGATTTAGAAGTGATTTTGCACTTGAAAATACATTTGTTATAAATACCTGATTGTCACCTTCGCCAAGACTGGCTATATTTTCAAGTGAAATAACATCATCATTTGCAGGATAACAGTAAAGCTCATATTTGTTTTTGTAAGCTGTACCATTGACAGTAAGTACAAGGTCATATACCACGGTTTTTGTGTTGTCAGGGAAAGTAAATGAGATACTTCCGAGTTCAGCGAGTTCTCTTGTGCCGTCAGGGATAACCACGTCACCTGATTTTACTACTGTAGTCTCACCGTTTACGGCAAATCCGGTTGCATCCGATGTATTTACGTCTCTTGCGATAAGCTCCCAGTGAAGTTTTTTGTCAACAAGTTTTTCAGGATTGTAGTATCTGACAGCCATATCAGCCGTAAATTCTTCGCCTGACGTGTATACATACTTTTTAAACTGTGCTAAGAGTATGGCATCTGAGCAAAAACCTGCCCATTCCTCAGGTGTCACATGCCCCTTACTGTCCATGAAGGCATCAAGTATTCCGACAAGAGCTGTTCCCTGACCCGGAAAATCCTGAAGGTCAAGAATCTGATAACCGGCTACGAGATTACTTCTTGCCGCTGCTTCAAGTTCCTCCTTATAACACTGTACAGAAAGCATTCCACTTGTGTAGAAGAAGTCGTCAGCCTGATTGAGCATGCCCTTCTTTTCGAGATTGTCACGAAATACTTCAAAGTTACGTGCTTTAAGTACACCTTTATATTTGTCTATCTCTCTGAAATTAGGATATACGGCATACTGGCCGATTTCATGTGTCACAACAGGAATATGTGGGATAAGCGGGCCGTCGGCACTTGCAGCTTTGACTTTTTTAACTCCGGTTCCGTATTGTATCTCTATCTCTTCGCCCTCGCCTGCAGCGTTTGCGTCGTTGGTGTCACTTGGAACAATATCTTCATCATAATTATGCATTGTGGATGGTTCGTCCCACTGAATATGTCCGAGAGGGGCATCACACATACCGTAAGAGCCGCGTATAAGTCTGTTCTTGCTGAAACGTACGCCTACAAAAAAGTCATCTTCCGGGAGCAGCACAGGAGTATGCTGGAAATTGTTTGACCCTTGGGTGTAGAGATGGCGGTCATCAATACACCGGTATCCGGTTATTATTTCTGCCATGCGTTCTTTACTTCCCCAAAGTTCGTTGCCGAGAGACATCATACAATATGAAGCGTGGTTTCCGAAAGTATCTAACATGCGGAATCCCTCTTCGATAAGATAATTCTGCTCTGTTTCGTTGTGATTTTCGTCACCGGGTGCAGTAAGAGTTCCCCAGAACGGAAGCTGTGGCTCCATATATATACCGAGAAGGTCAGCGGCAATAAATGCTGCTTCCGGCGGGCAGCAGGTATGGTAACGGTAATGGTTCATGCCGTATGACTTTGAAATCTTCATAACACGGATCCATTCGTCAATTGTAGCAGGGACAGCACCTGTCATAGGGAATACAAGTCCGTCGTGTTTTCCACGCAGAAATGTCGGCTCTCCGTTTATAAGGAATTTAGTCTCGGTAGTGGAAAATTTTCTAAGACCAAAAGTAGTGCTTGATTTTTCTTCTGTGCCGTTTATACCGATTTCAAGACGGTATACAACAGGGGTATATTCACTCCATAAAGCGGCATCGTCTCCGAGAAAATATTCAAATTCAGCATTGTCTGTTCCTGAGATAAAGGTTACATCAAATGATGCCGGTGGTGCAGATACACCTGTATCACCGTTTATGTCAGTAAGAAATGCATTGACATCTAAAGTAAACTTTTTATCTGTCTGTGTATTGTTGACTGTTTTTAAGACAACTTTTACTGATTTTTTATCTATATCAGGGTAGGTTTTAATATCTGCGATATATGAATCATCAAATATGCGGAGTGAAATATCACCGATTATTCCGTTCCAGTTTGTCTGTGTGTCCGGTGATGTGAGGTGACCGCCCTTTGTAGGATAATCCACGTTTGAGACAAGAACGGTTATTCTGAAATCCGTATTGCGGACAAAACGTGTAATATCATAATTATGTGGTGTTGTAAGACTGTCAAATTCACCTGCGAAAGTATCATCGATCCATATTTTAGTTAGTCTTGTCCTTTCGAGGAAAAGGAATATATTTTTTTTAAGGTATTCTTTGTCTATATGTACATCTTTTGAGTACCATGCATAGCCTTCAAAAAGATATGGGTCGGTAAGAAAACCGGTTTCTTTTTTGTCATTGTATTTTCCTTTGTGGGCTATGGATGTAGTTCCGGGAAGATTAATTGTATCGTTTTTCTGCCTGTCAAAGAGTCTTCCCTCAATTCCCTTTTTGTCCGGGTCAAGTTCAAAGTTCCATAATCCGGATAAATCAATTCTTTTTATCATTTAAATCCTCCATTAAATTTTGATGACAACATTATAATATGTAGAAAAAATACAAGCAATGTAAAAAGCATACATAAAATACATAAAAAAACTTATATCAGCATTAAAAGAAGTAAAATCGGCTTTTTTCTTGCAAGCATATTTATAATGAGATATACTTTAAAGTATATGAGCAATAATGGAAAATACAAGATTACTGTCGAAAGCTGTATTCTTCTTATACTATTGATAATTACGAGTTGTATCTATACGGCAAAGCTTTCACAAAGCAGCGATGATATTAATGCTGATATAGG
>FR887342.1:69718-91256 GCA_000436755.1 Clostridium sp. CAG:253
AAAGACAGTATTGTACAGGAAGAAAAGAAAAAGCAGGACAGTACAAAGAAAAATGCATTATTTAATGAGGCTGCTTACAAAGCAGAGGGATTTGGAAAATATACGATAGTTATAGATGCGGGTCACGGTGGAAGAGATGAGGGGGCGAGCTCAAATAATGGAAGGTTCAAAGAAAAAAACTGTAATCTTGCCATAGTTAAAAAGTTAAAGAGAATGCTTGACCAGACAGATATAAATGTCATATATACAAGACTTTATGACAGATATGTTACTAAAAAAAGGCGTGTTACCATTGCGAATGGGAAAAAGGCGGCTTTGTTTGTAAGTATACATTGCAATGCATCAGACAATATACATTCAAAGGCTTTTGGTATAGAGACGCTTTATGCCAAAAGAAAAGGTGACAGCAGATATATGACGAACCGCAGATTTTCATGCATTTTATTGGGCAGTGTATCAAAGTCAACCTCAAATAAGGCAAGAAAGATTATAAGAAGAGAAGATTTATTTGTGCTGCGTCATACATCTATGCCGGCGGTTATTGTTGAAACAGGATATATGTCGAGCAGAAAAGATATGAATTATATAAGTTCCGCAAAGGGACAGTATGAAATAGCAGATGGAGTTTACAGAGGAATATTAAGCTCACTTAAAGAGATTGACAGGAGGAAAAGCAAGGCATGACAAAAATCATAGTAGCAACAGGCAACCAGAATAAAATGAAAGAGATAAGAGAAATCATCAAACGTGATGATATAGAATTTGTATCGCTTAAAGATGAGGGGCTGCAGGACATAGAGATTGTTGAGGATGGCAAAACTTTTGAGGAAAATGCAGTTATAAAAGCAAAGACAATAGCAGACATTACAAAAAATATTGTGATTGCTGATGATTCGGGACTTGAGGTTGATTATCTTGACAAGGCACCCGGGGTTTATTCGGCAAGATATATGGGAGAGGATACACCGTACACAATCAAAAACAATCATATTATAGAATTGCTCAAAGATGCCAAAGGTGAAGAAAGAAGTGCGAGATTTGTGTGTGTCATAGCCTGTGTTATGCCAGACGGAGAGACATTTACAACAAGAGGAACTATCGAGGGGCGCATCGGTTATGAGGAGAAAGGCGAAAACGGTTTTGGGTACGACCCTATTTTTTATCTGCCTGAAAGGGGATGCACAACCGCTGAACTTCCACCTGAACAGAAGAATGAGATAAGTCACAGGGGAAGAGCTCTTAAAGCAATGTATAAAAAATTGGAGGATATTTTATAGATGTCTGTGAAAATACTTATCGTCAGTGATTCTCATGGAAACAACAGAAATCTTATACAGGCAGTAAAAAACATGAGGGGCACTATGGATATGATGATTCATCTGGGTGACATGGAATGCAGTCCCGATTCCATAAGAAGTCTCGTAGAGTGTCCTGTTGAGATGGTAAAAGGCAATTGCGATTACGGCAATGAACTTCAGGGAGCCAGGCTTATTGAGATAGGAGAACATAAAGCCTTCATAACACACGGAAACAGATATGGCGGTGAGCTTGGAATACCGACAATGAAAGACATAGCAAAAGAAAATGGCGCAGATATAGTTATGTTTGGTCATTCACATAAACCTGTAATAGATACAAAATCAGATATAGTTGTACTAAATCCGGGCAGTATTTCAAGACCAAGACAGGATGGGTTCAGACCTACTTATCTGGTTATGAATATAGAAGACGACGGAAGAACAGATTATGTGCTTGTGACATTGTAAAATTTTATATGCACTATGGAAAGAAAAAATGAAACTTACAGAAAGAGAATTTAACTGGATAGTATCATATATGCGTAACCGTTATGGTATTGAACTGGGGCATAAGCGTGTATTGATAGAGGGAAGACTGGAAAATCATCTGTTAAAAAACGGTTATGCAAGCTATGGTGAATTTATCAAAGAAATTGTTGATTCGCCGGATGGAACACAGGCAATGGATATGGTAAATATACTCACGACAAATCATACATTTTTTATGCGTGAATTTATGCACTTTGAGTATATGAATCGTTATGTACTGCCGTGGATACGGCAGACCAAAGCGGCAACCAAAGATGTGAGGGTATGGTCGGCAGCAGCTTCGACCGGTGAAGAACCGTACACTATAGCTATGGTTTTAAGAGATTATTTTGGCATGGAGCCTGGGTGGGACACTCAGCTTCTTGCGACAGATATTTCGATGGAAGTATTGAAAAAAGCGAGTGCTGGAATTTATCTTGAGGAACAGATTCAAAATCTGCCCGAAAGATGGAAAAGACAATATTTTAAAAGAATAGATGCAGAGCGTTTTAAAGTAAGCAACGAACTCAGAAAACAGATTGTATTTAAGAATTTTAACCTTATGGATAACATAACTTTTAAGGGAAAATTTCAGGTGGTTTTTCTGAGAAATGTTATGATATATTTTGAGGATGAGACAAAGAAATTTTTGTTGAGAAATATATATGACCATATGGAAAACGGGGGGTATTTGTTTATCGGAACCACGGAGAGTATAGACAAAGTAAAGTCGGGTTTCAGGTATGTACAGCCGTCTATATACAGGAAAGTTTAGAATGCTGTTTACTAAGTTTAAAAATGAATGGGGGATTAAGATATGGCGATAAAAGTTCTGGTGGTTGATGATTCGCTGGTGTTTAGAAGAATGCTGTCAGAATTTCTTGATGAAGACCCTGATATAGAAGTTGTTGCCATGGCGGCAGACCCGTATCAGGCGAGAGATATGATTATCAGATTTAATCCTGATGTGATGACATTAGATATAGAGATGCCGAGGATGAATGGCATAGATTTTATGAAAAAGCTTATTCCTCAGCATCCCATGAAAGTTATAATGATAAGTTCGATGGAACATAAGGTTCTTGATTATATAGAATACGGAGCTGTTGATTATGTACAAAAGCCACATGATATGGACAGCGAAGAGATGAGAAAGTGGGTTTTTAGCGAGCTTATAACAAAGGTAAAGACAGCCTACAATATTAAATATTCTGAGGAAAAAAAACAACAGATTGCTGTCACGCCAAACAATATAAACAGGCAGTATCACAACAAGATAGTTGCCATAGGAGCATCGACAGGAGGAACAGAAGCGATACTTGCCGTGATAAAAAATTTCTATCCGAATATTCCGGGGACGGTTATAGTGCAGCATATGCCGCCGGGCTTTACAAAGATGTATGCTGAACGTCTTGATAAAGAGTGCAGGGTTCATGTAAAAGAGGCGGAGGATGGAGATGCTGTAGAAACAGGTAAGGTTCTTATAGCACCGGGGGACAAGCATATGGAACTTGTGCGTGAGAACGGCAGGTATTCTGTCAGATGTTACGAGGGCGAAAAAGTCAGCGGTCATTGTCCGTCGGTAGATGTTTTGTTTAAGTCGGTTGCACAGGCGGCGGCGAGTGATGCAGTGGGTGTCATACTTACGGGCATGGGTTCTGACGGCGCAAGAGGACTTCTCGCAATGAGAAAAAAAGGCGCTCATACCATCGGGCAGGATGAAAGAAGCTGCGTTGTCTATGGAATGCCTAAAGTTGCGTATGATATAGGGGCAGTACAATATCAGGAACCATTGGAAAATGTGGCATCAAAGATATATAATATATTAAATACGATACCGTGATGCAAGGGTCAGAGTCAGATAGCAATGAAGTAATCTTTGGCATCAGTCGGGGTCAAAATATTGTTTTAAACAAACATCATTATTGATTAAATTTAAAATATAATACAACATAACAGGAGGAAAAAAATATGAGAATATTGATAGCAGAGGATGATTTTGCGAGCAGAAAGTTTATGCTTAAGTTTTTATCTAAATTTGGAGAGTGTGATATTACGGTAGATGGTATGGAGGCAGTCGATGCTTATCTTATGGCACTTGATGCGGGAACACCATATGACCTTGTATGTCTTGATATTATGATGCCTGCACTTGACGGATATCAGGCACTTAAAGCAATAAGGGATATTGAGCAGGAAAGGAAGATACCTGAGGATAACAGAGCCAAGATTATTATGACAACGGCTTTAAATGAGGGGGCAAATGTAAATAAGGCATTTGACCTCGGCTGTGTAGCATATGCAGGAAAGCCAATCGACCAGGTGAAATTTGAAAGTGTACTTCGTAAATTGGAACTTATCCCTTAAATTTAATATATTGAAGTATTACAATAAACAGTAATAAAAAGACAGAACAGGAGGGTGTTATGGGAGATGATATGATTACCGAAGGTATGCTTGATATGTTCATCTTCGAAACAGAACAGGGGCTTGAGAATCTTGAAAACATATGTCTTGAAAGTAAGGATGTCGGCGAATTTGACGAGGACAATGTAAATGAGATATTCCGTATCATGCATACGATAAAAGGTTCGTCAGCCGTTATGATGTTTCAGAATATAGCAACACTTGCACATAAACTTGAAGATGTATTTTACTTTATAAGAGAAAGTCATCCCGATGGTGTACCACATGATGAACTTGTTGATGATGTGCTTGAAGTATCTGATTTTATAACAGCAGAAATGGAAAAGATAAAGGACGGCGGAGACCCTGATGAAGACCCCGCAGGACTTATTGAAAAACTTGATAAGTTCCTGAAAAAAATTCAGAATAAAACAGATGTCGATGCCGGACAGATTATAGCCGAGAAACAGGAAAAAGCCAAGGAAAGTGAAAAACCACACTTTTATATAGCACCTGTTGCTTCGGACGACAGTAAATTTTACAGTATTTACATTACATACTATAAAGAAACTGAGATGGCGAACATAAGAGCATATATGGCTGTAAATTCATTGAAGGGAATTGCAGAGGACATACTTTATACGCCGTCAGACATTATTTCAAATCCGGACAGTGCGGATGTTGTACTTGAGTTTGGTTTCAGAATTGCCCTTCAGACAACGGAAGAGCCACAGACTATTACAGAGCTTATAAATTCAAGTGCCGGTATTGAAAATATAGAAATAAAAGAATGCACAAGTGATGAATTTCTTGACTTTTGTGTTGAGGCAGAGAGTAAACCTGCATCAAGTGCCGGTGATGTGCTTACGGCACCGGTTGAAAAGCCGACGATACTTGTAGACAGTCAGAAGCCGGGCAGCCAGAGGGCAGAGGAAGAGGCGCAGGCTGAAAGGCAGGATGCGACAAAAGGGGAAAGTGGGAAAGAAGCACCAACAAAGAAAAAGGCTGCGAAAAAGCCTCGTGTAAAAAAAGGTGAGGCACAAAGTTTCATCAGTGTAAACATAAAAAAGATGGATCTTCTTATGGATCTTATAGGAGAGCTTGTTATTGCGGAAGCGGTTGTTTTGCAGAATCCTGATTTAAAGGTACCGGGTCTTGACCTTACCAATTTCCAAAAATCGGCCGGACAGCTTTCAAAGATAACATCAGAACTTCAGGACGCAATAATGGCAATGCGTATGATGCCTCTTAAAAATACATTCCAGAAGATGAACAGAATAGTTTACGATACATCCAAAAAGCTTGGCAAGGATATAGAACTTGAAGTTATAGGTGAGGATACGGAAGTTGACAAGAATATCATTGAACATATTTCCGATCCGCTTATGCATCTTATACGAAACTCTGTAGACCATGGTATAGAGAGCAATGAGGACAGAAAGGCACTTGGCAAAAAAGAAAAAGGAAAAGTTGTTCTTGAAGCCAAAAATGAAGGCGGTCAGGTCTGGATTTCGGTTTCAGATAACGGTAAAGGTCTTAAAAAGAGTGAAATTCTTGAGAAGGCAAAAGCAAACGGACTTCTTGGAAATAAATCCGAAAAAGATTTGACAGAGAAAGAGATATTCAATTTTATAACAGTACCGGGATTTTCTACGAAGAAAAAAGTTACAGAGTATTCAGGAAGAGGAGTCGGTATGGATGTTGTAGTAAAAAATATACAGCAGGTCGGCGGTGTGCTTGATATCGAAAGTATAGAGGGACAGGGTTCGACAATGACTATGAAGATACCACTTACATTGGCAATAATAGATGGGATTATCTTCTCTGTAGGAGAGACTAATTTTGTTACACCGACTAATGCGGTTACTGAATTTATACGTGTTGAAAAAGACAAGCTTATAGTAGAACCGGATGGCGAAGAATATGTGATGATAAGGCAGGAGTGTTATCCTCTTATAAGGCTGAACGAGTTTTATCATCTTGATGGTGCAGTTGAAGAGATTGAGGACGGAATAGTGATAATCTTAAACCACGAAGACAGAAAACTGGCTGTCTTTGCTGACAGTCTTGTAGGTGAACAGGAGATTGTAGTTAAACCTATTCCTTCTTATGTCAAGGCTGTAAAAGGAATATCGGGATGTACCCAGCTTGGTGACGGAAGTATCAGTCTTATACTTGACACAGGCGGACTTGTTATGAATTGATGTGATGGAGGTATAAAATGGATTTGACTGATGTAAAAAAAGAATATTTACCTGCTGAAAAAATTTTTGAGGATGAAATTGAAAAAGAGCAGTATATGACATTTAAATGTGCAGATGAGATATATGGCATTTCAATCAAATATGTAAATGAAATAATCGGTCTGTCACAGATTACAAAAATACCGGAAACACAGGATTACCTTATAGGACTTATAAATCTGAGAGGAAAAATTATTCCGGTTATAGATGTAAGGATAAGGTTTGGAAAAGAACCTTTAGAATACAATGACAGGACATGTGTTATTGTTATAGATGTAAAATCTACGGTAATAGGTCTTATAGTGGACGGAATTGATGAAGTTGTGGCATTTGCAGAGAAAGAAATCACCCCTCCGCCAAGTGTCAGTGACCTTGAAAAACAGGCAAAAAAATATGTTTTTGGTATAGGCAGGGTGGATGGAGAAGTCAAACTTTTACTTGACCCTGACAAGCTGATAAATGATGCAGAGCCTGAAGAAGTTATTGACGACGAAGATACAGAGGAAGAAGAATAGCTGACAAAAGCTATAATCATAAAAATAAGATAATGGAGGAACGGATATATGAAGAACTTGAGTTTAGCTAAAAAAACTTTTATAGGTTATGGAGTTGCCATAATAATATTGATAGCGTTTAGTATTATGGCAATAAATGCCCAGAGAACAATAGCAGACAAGTATAATAAAGTGTATGATACATATACTGTAAAATGTATTGATATCGGAAATTTTACAAAGAATTATAAAGAACTTGAAAGTTTATTATCTGATTATTCATATGCAGCAGATGATGGAATTGATCTTACAGCTCTTTCAGAGCAGATTGCTGAGGTATCAGATACATGTTCAAAACAGCTTGATGAGCTTATATCATCTGTTCCAACAGCAGATAAGAACGGTCAGGCTCAGAAATCGCTTGAAAATGTACAACAGACTCTTGAAAATGGGACGACTGCATTTAAACAGATTGTTACATTGGTATCACAGAAAAAGTATGCTCAGGCTATGAATATCTATCAGAAATCCATAAAAGCTGTATCTGATGATGTAGACGAGGAAGTATCAAATGTATCAAAATATTTCAATGACAAAAGTGAAGCGGGAAGAAAGAGTGTTGAAAGGAGAAATGAACGATCAAGTGTTACTCTTGGAATTATAACAGTAGCATGCATGATATTCTTTTTAGCTATTGCGGCAACATATACAAGATATATCACAAGACCAATCAATGCACTTACAGAAAGAGCAGAGAGAATATCAAAGGGTGACATCTCAGGCGAAAAGATAAATGCTACAACAAACGATGAATTGGGAAAAATGATAAACAGTTTCAATGAAGTTGTTGAGAGAATGAAGAGAGAGGTTAAAGTTGCAAATAATGTTGCAAACGGAGACCTTTCAATGCAGATAAATCCACAATCACAGGCAGATGAGTTAGGACATGCATTTAAACTTATGGTTGATTCAAATAACAAGACACTTGGAAATATTAAGGAGTCAGCATATCAGGTAGGTGCAGGTGCACAGCAGGTTGCAATAGCAAGCCAGTCACTTGCACAGGGGTCTACTGAACAGGCAAGCGCAATCGAGCAGGTAACATCATCAATTTCAGAGGTTACTTCAAGAACAAAACAGAATGCAGATGAAGCAAAAGAAGCTGAAACTCTTGTAAATCAGGCAAAAGAAGAAGCTATAGCAGGAACAGACGAAATGAACAAGATGATGTCAGCTATGCAGGACATAACAGAGGCATCAGAAAATATTTCAAAAATTATCAAGACAATTGATGACATAGCATTCCAGACAAATATCCTTGCACTCAATGCCGCAGTTGAAGCAGCAAGAGCAGGTGAGCACGGTAAAGGTTTTGCAGTTGTAGCTGAGGAAGTAAGAAACCTTGCAGCAAAGAGTGCGGCAGCAGCAAGCGAAACTGCCGAGATGATAGAGGATTCAATAGAGAAAACACAGAATGGTTCTGTTATTGCGAATGAGACATCTTCAAAGCTTGCAGCAATAGCATCAAATGTTGAGGAAATTGTCAAGATAGTGGAAAATATAGCAGAGTCATCAAATGAACAGGCAATAGCACTTGAGCAGATAGATGAAGCAGTTGGACAGGTTTCTTCAGTAGTACAGAATAATTCTGCTACAAGCGAACAGTGTGCAGCAGCAAGTGAAGAGCTTTCAAATCAGGCTCAGAACCTTAAAGTTCTTCTTGGAAATTATAACCTTAAAAATAATTCAGGAATTTCAGGTGCTGAATTTGGCAATACAGCAGGAAATATCGCTATAGGAAGCCAGACAGCACAGAGAGCAGATTCATTCGGTGCATCAAAAAATATCGGAACAATTAATCAGTCAAATACTATGCACAGAATACCTGATGCATCTGAATTTGCAGGAAAAAGCAATTTCAATGAAAACGAAAGTATTATATCGTTAGAAGATAATGGTTACAGCAAATATTGATTTTGCTATGCTTTTGAGAGAATATCTTCATTAACCTAATAAATAAAAATTATCAAAACGCCGTAAATACTTGGTTTACAGGCGTTTCGATAATTTATGGAATATTTTTTTTGATAAAAACAAGAAATATGAGAAAAATTGTTAATTAGAAATACTTGACTATAGTCTGATTACATGTTAAAAATTAGATGTTGCAGGTATAAGTATTATTTTATACCATAACCAATATAATTTATACATTTTATCAATATACAGGAGGAATTTATCGTGGTAGAGATGAAAGAATGGGATGGCTTTGAGGGAAGACTCTGGAAAGAGGAAATCAATGTCAGACAGTTTATTCAGGACAACTATACACCATATGAAGGTGATGAATCATTTCTCGAAGGACCTACAGAAGCTACAGATAAGCTTTGGGGAGCACTTCAGAAACTTCAGAAAGAAGAAAGAGCAAAAGGTGGAGTGCTTGACATGGATACAAAGATTGTATCGTCAATCACTTCGCATGATGCAGGATATATAGATGAGTCATTAAAAGACTTGGAAAAGGTAGTAGGACTTCAGACAGATAAGCCTTTAAAACGTGCATTTATGCCTTATGGTGGTATAAAGATGGCGGTTCAGGCTTGTGAGACATACGGATATGAAGTAGACCCTGAGATTAAAAAGATTTTCACAGTATATCACAAAACTCATAATACTGCTGTATTTGATGCATATACACCGGAAATGATTAAAGCCCGCCACAACAAGATTATGACAGGACTTCCTGATACATATGGCCGTGGCCGTATCGTAGGTGACTACAGAAGAGTTGCTCTTTACGGTATTGATTTCCTTATTGAGGAAAAGAAGAAAGACAAACTCAAATGTGGAAGTGGAAGCATGAAAGGCGAAGTTATCCGTCTCAGAGAAGAAATTGCAGAGCAGATTCGTGCACTTGAGAACATGAAGAAGATGGCTGAAATTTATGGATTTGATATTTCAGAGCCGGCTAAAAATGCAAAAGAAGCAATTCAGTGGATTTACTTTGGTTATCTTGCTGCCATAAAGACACAGAACGGTGCTGCTATGTCTGTAGGACGTGTGTCAACATTTATTGATATCTATATCGAGAGAGATATGAAGAAGGGTATTCTTACAGAGAAAGAGGCACAGGAGCTTATCGACCATATGACAATGAAATTCAGAATGGTTAAGTTCGCAAGAATTCCATCATACAATGAACTCTTCTCAGGAGATCCTGTATGGGCTACACTTGATGTCGCAGGAACAGGTGTTGACGGACGTTCAATGGTTACAAAAACTGATTATCGTTTCCTTCACACACTTGAGAACATGGGACCTGCTCCTGAGCCAAACCTTACAGTATTTTATTCATCAAAACTTCCTGACAACTTTAAGAGATATGCAGCTAAGATTTCTATTACAACAAGCTCTATCCAGTATGAGAACGATGATGCAATGAAACCTGTATGGGGTGATGATTATGCTATCTGCTGCTGTGTATCAGCTACACAGACAGGTAAAGAAATGCAGTTTTTTGGAGCAAGAGCAAACCTTGCTAAGTGTCTCCTTTACGCTATCAACGGTGGTGTTGATGAAAAGACAGGTGATCAGGTAGGACCTAAGTACAGACCTATCACATCAGAATATCTTGACTATGATGAGGTTATGGAAAGATACGATGAAATGATGGACTGGCTTGCAGACCTTTATGTAAACACACTTAACCTTATCCAGTATATGCATGACAAGTATTATTATGAGGCAGCAGAGCTTGCACTTATGGATACAGACTTAAAGAGAACATTTGCAACAGGTATCGCAGGATTCTCTCATGTAATAGATTCTCTTTCAGCTATCAAATATGCAAAGGTTAAGACAATCCGTGATGAGAATGGACTTGTAAAAGATTATGAAATCGAGGGAGACTTCCCAAGATACGGTAATGATGATGACAGAGCAGATGAAATCGGAGTATGGCTTCTTGGAACATTTATGGACAAGATTAAGAAACATCACACATACAGACGTTCAGAGCCTACAACATCAATTCTTACAATCACATCAAATGTAGTTTACGGAAAAGCAACAGGTTCTATGCCGGACGGACGTAAGGCAGGAGAACCTTTATCACCGGGAGCAAACCCAAGTTATGGTGCTGAGAAGAGCGGACTTTTAGCATCACTCAATTCACTTACAAAACTTCCATATGAATGGGCACTCGACGGTATTTCAAATACACAGACAATCAATCCGGGAGCACTCGGAAATGAGGATGGAGAGCGTATAACAAACCTTGTTCAGGTAATGGACGGATACTTTGACCAGGGAGCACATCATCTTAATGTCAATGTATTTGGTAAAGAGAAGCTTATCGATGCTATGGAACATCCTGAGAAAGAAGAATATGCAAACTTCACAATCCGTGTATCAGGATATGCGGTTAAGTTCATCGACCTTACAAGAGAGCAGCAGCTCGATGTAATAGCAAGAACATGCCATGACCATATGTAAGAAGTAGCGAAACTAATAGACAGATAATAATAATAACTCCCTGTTGCCGCCGGAAAGGCGGTGACAGGGAGTTTGTGTTTGGAATTTATGTCACAGATTGTATGTAAAGACATATTGTTATCTGCATTTTATCTTTTTGTAGTATAATGAAATGTATTTAAAATAGTATTTGTTTTGTTTGAGATTTTGTTCAATTCACAGTCATTATCACAGCATTTTTCATAATAGCATGGATTTAATCTGGTCTTGCTGTATGAATATTTTTTGTTGCTGGTGAGTTTTTCAATAAGTTCAGTATAGTATCGTTCCCATGAAAAATACAGACCTGTAGCATATTTTTCTGTATGATAAAGTTTGTCTGATATATCAAAATTAGAAAACATTTCAGAACATAAAATAATATATTCAAAACTTTCAGGCAGAAATAATATTGTATTTTTGGGGAGTGTAGCGGTTATATCTGATATTTCAGAGCCGATTGCCGCACCATCTGCAACAATAATATCATAATGTTTATTAAGTAATCTGTCAGTTATATTAGATTTACCATTAGCAGAATCAACATAATCTGAGATTTTATTGAAAAATTGAAAACCGCTATTTGAATCTTCAATGAGCATATTTGTATTTTTTTGTAACTCAGGAATTTTCAAAAAACTGTCATAGACTTTTTCAAGTTTGTGATATTTTCCGCTTGATATAATAGAGTATATTTCTGTAAAGCTGTATGGAAGATTATCAAGTTTATCTCTGCAACAGATTACAAAAAATGAATCTGTAAATTTACAGAAAGCCGCAAATTCATATGTTGGTAGGTAGCGGAAAGTTTCGTCACAAAAATAAACACGATTGTCATACTTAGACAATAATTCACGCATTGCAGTATGATACTTTTTGTATGAAACACGATTTTTATAATTTTCTTTTAAAGAGTGAATATCCTGAAATAATATGCTTGTGAAAACCTCAGAAATTTCACTGCATTGATATTCGCAGGTCATTTGAATTTTATTTCTGGGATTTAAGGAATCAGCAACACTACTGACTAATGTTGATTTTCCTGTTGCACTGTCCCCTGCGATTTTCGTGATTTTTCTGTTTAAAACGAACGAATAATGAAGTCTTTTAGACTCAAGTTTAAAGTTAAAACCTCCAATCATTATATTTCCTCCGGTTTAGGTAAATTGTGGTATAGTGTAATAAATTCCCTGCAAAATCCATCATAATCATTAGTGACTATGCCATTGTTTACAAATGTAGCATCAAAGTTTTTAGGCAGATTTTGCGGAATATAGGATATAACAATGTGTAAATCAGTTTTTTTACTGAATTCTATAAGTAACGGAATACAGTTATCACCAAACAACCCAATCCATTGCTCCATATCAGGCATTTTATATGCAAGTATCAATGCCTTACAGCCGCCGCTCAGTTTGTCAGGTCCTATTATACCTAAAAATTCGCTTTCAAAAACACCACGGGCTAAAATTTTATTTTTATCAATGGAAGTTATTATATTTTGTACCATAGGTTCATCAAACCACTCATCTTCATAGTTGTTCCTGAAAACACTGTCTATATCACCATCAAACATTTCCATTCGTCTGACATTGACAAATAACATATCACACCTCCAAAATATAAATATTAAATAGCTATGTTTGACATTATATATATGCCTGATATATAGTTTAGCATGTAAATATTTTTTTAACAACTATCTAAAATATAATCAACAATACAATGAACAAGCTAATTGTATTGGCAATTATCTTGTTATGTCTGAACGGTTACATATTAATGTAAAAAATCAATAAGCAATGTATAATTTTATAAGCAAATCTGCTATACTATAAACGATTTAGAGATATTTTATTAATCAGGAAAATGTAAATTCAGAAAGATTTTGATGAAAAATCATACACGGGGTTTGTGGTTGTGTACACTCGGCACAAACTTGATATAAAAAATGTGTGCAGAAATGAGGATTATTATGTCAGAAAATAAACAGGTATATGCGAGAATACATTCAATAGAAAGTTTTGGTTCGGCTGATGGACCCGGCGTGAGATTCCTTGTTTTTCTACAGGGATGCAATATGCGTTGTAAATATTGTCACAATCCGGATACGTGGAAACTTCCGGGAGAGGATTACGACAATTTAAAAACACCGGAGGAGCTTTTAAAACAAGCTAAGAGATATAAAAGTTATTGGGGAAAAACAGGCGGAATTACGGTAAGTGGCGGTGAAGCTCTTTTACAGATTGACTTTTTGGTTGAATTTTTCAAGCTTGCAAAACAGGATGGCATTCACACAACGCTTGATACTGCAGGCAATCCGTTTACAAGAGAAGGTGAGTTTTTTGACAAGTTTAATGAACTCTTAAAATATACTGATTTGTTTATGCTCGATATAAAGCACATTGATGATGAGCAGCATAAAAAACTCACAGGTTTTACAAATAAAAATATACTTGATATGGCGGAATATCTTTCAGAGCAGGGCAAAGACATGTGGATAAGACATGTACTTGTTCCGGGGATAAACGATGATGAAAAGTATCTTAAGAGACTTTATGAATTTATATCAAAATTAAAAACAGTGAAGAAAGTCGAGATACTTCCGTATCATACACTCGGAGTATTCAAATGGAAGGAACTTGGCTATAAATACAGTCTTGATGATGTGGAGCCGCCAACAAAAGAACAGGTCGAGAGAGCGAAAGAAATACTCGGACAACGTAAATTAAACTTTTGAACATTGTACTAGGGAGTTTTGCATAAGGATTATACTTTATACCGATAATTATTGTTGAAAAGATATATACAAAATTTTGTGTATGTATGTTATACTTTTGATGTTGTTGTCAGTGAGCTGTACTTTGTCAGCCGTTAAGGATGATTAAAGGGACAGACTTAAAAGGGAATGCAGTGAGATGCTGCAGCAGCCCCCGCTACTGTAAGAAGGATGATTTTTTGTGTTACGCCACTGTGATTTTATCATGGGAAGGTTAAAAAATCAGGAGAGTTCGAGCCAGGAGACCTGCTGACAAGGGGATTTCTGCTATTTGACTTATATAGAATGCTTCGGTGGGAAGTGTCAGAGCAAATGGTGTTTTTTTGTTGTATAAAAATTGACCGATTTTAATATATGCGAAAAACAGATAAAGAAATCTCTTTTTGAGAAATCTTTATCTGTTTTTTATTTTATTTGGAGGAGTCAGATTGAAGAATTATAGAAAATATTTAGTGCCGTTTATTTTGATAATACTTATTGCAGTCGGCATTTCAAAATTTAATATAGAGTCGGTAAGCAGACATGAAAATGTCAACAAGGCTGAAATGAAAGGTGCAGAGGCAACTGCTGGAGAAAGTGAAAAAACAGCCGAAAACAGTACGGAGTCTAATGAAGTTTCAGATAATAAAAAGGAAGAAAATGACGTCACCGATAAAAACGGTGAAAAGAGCGATAAAAATAACAATACTGATTTAAAAAACAGCAAAAAAAATAAAAAAAAGAATAAATCAGAAAAACAAGAAGAAAAGAAAAAATCTGATAAAAACAGCGGGAAAACAGATAAAAAGTCTTTAGGGAAAAATGACGGGAAATTGTCAGAAAAAAAACAAAATAAAGTAAAAAAACAGAATGATAACAGCCGGAACAATAGTAAAGATAAGCCTAAAAAGACAACTGCACCGTATAAAAAAGAGCAGCCGGCAACAAAAGAACCGGAAGAAAACAAGGAATATGTAAAATGTAATATAACGATTGACTGTTCTATACTTTTTTCAAACATGGATAAACTTGAAAAAAATGTGAGAAAGTATGTGCCAAAAGATGGCAGGCTGCTTGATAATATAGAGATAAAAATAAAAAAAGGAGCATCAGTTTATGATGTGCTTGTGGCTGCATGTAAGGAGAAGAATATTGCATATGATGCAACATATTCTGCCATATATAATTCATCATATGTAAAGGGAATAGGTTACCTTTATGAAAAGATGGCAGGAGATATGAGCGGCTGGCTTTATCTTGTTGATGGGAAAACGCCGAATGTCGGGGCATCAGCATACAGGATAAATGGGGGCGAACAGATAGAATGGATGTATACATGCAGTGGAAGGGCAGGAAGCTGACGGAGGCAGTATTTAAATGAAGAAGGAATTATTGAGAGAACTGCATCCGGCAGTAAGTATGTTTTATTTTGTAATGCTGCTTATCATAATAATGTTTTCTCTAAATCCTATAGTCATAACAGTGTCATTTGTTATTTCAATAATATCTGTTTTGAGACATAAAGGGTTTAAAACATTAAAAACGATGACATTATTTTTTATACCTATATTTTTATTTTCTGTAATATTACTGCCGCTGTTTAATCATAATGGAGTAACAGCCCTGTTTTATATAAATGACATGGCGGTAACACTCGAAAATATTATATATGGTCTGATTATGACAATGATGCTCATGGGGGTATCACTTTATTTTGTGACAGCGGGATGCATGATAGATTCAGAAAAGATACTATATGTAACAGACAGAATATCGCATAAGCTTTCACTTATAATATCAATGGTACTGCGTTTTATACCGATGATGATAAGAAGATGGCATGAAATACATGAGGCACAGCTTGGTATGCTCTGCACACAGGGCACTGGTTTTATGGTAAAAGCAAAGCAGTATACAAAGGAAATTTCAATACTTATCTCATGGTGTCTTGAAAATTCTATTGATACTTCGGTATCAATGGAGTCAAGAGGATATGGAACAGGCAGAAGGAGCAGTTATCATAGATTCAGGTTGAAAAAAGCAGATGTAATTTTCATGATATTATTTATGATATTGTCATTTTTTATCGTTTACACATTTGGCATTGGAAAATTTGAGACATATTATTTTCCGGAAATATATATAAAAAGAATGGATGTTGTTTCATATGCAGCTTTAATATCTGAAATTATATATATGTCTTTTGCGATAATTTAACAGCTAACACAGGTTTTAGAAATAAGGAAAGAGAGAAAATGCTTAAGTTTGATAAAGTTTCATTCAGGTATCCGGGACAGTCAGAAAATGCAATAACCGATATATCATTTGAAATAAAAAAGGGTGAGTTTGTTTTGCTCTGTGGTGAGTCAGGCTGTGGCAAAACTACTTTATTAAGGCATACAAAGAAAAATCAGATTCCTACAGGTCATGGCTGCGGAAAAATGTATTTTGAAGGTAAAGACATTGAGATGCTTGACGAAAGGGAGAGTGCTTCATGCATAGGATATGTGGGGCAGAGCCCTGATGGTCAGATTGTAACAGACAGGGTATGGCATGAGCTTGCTTTTGGACTTGAAAGTCTTGGATACGGAAGAGAAGAGATGCGCAGAAGAATTGCAGAGATGTCAGAGTATTTGGGCATAAGCGGCTGGTATGAGAAAAAGACGGATGAATTGTCAGGGGGTCAGAAACAGATATTAAATCTTGCTTCGGTCATGGTAATGCATCCCAGATTGCTTATACTCGATGAGCCTACATCGCAGTTAGACCCGGTTTCTTCTGACAGATTTTTGCAGAATATAGTGAAACTAAACAGGGACTTTGGAGTTACAATTCTTATTTGTGAGCAGAGGGTACATGAAGTTATTGCAAGGGCTGACAGGGTTATGCTTATGAAAGATACAAAGCTTATCGGATTTGATAAAGTGCACAAGATAGCCGGTCAGATGAAAGAAAGTGCAAGTAAAGTTTATGAGGCACTTCCGGGATACATGAAACTTTGGCTGGAATATGGAAGTGAAGGAAGTCTGCCGCTGACGATAAGAGATGCAAAAATGTGGATAGACAGTATAAAAAGCAGGTTTGATGTTGAAACAGAAGGCAAAAATCCGGCATTTGAAAAAGGTGTATTGGCAGGTGTACCAAAAAAAACTCCTGAAAAACATAAAAAAGATATATTACTGTCAGCCGGACATCTAAGTTTCTCATATGATAAAAATAAGATATTAAAAGATTTCTCCATAGACATATCGGGAGGAAATATATATGCGATTATGGGTGGAAACGGTTCGGGAAAAACAACCGCTTTAAAAATCCTTGCAGGAATTTACAAGGCAAAGAGCGGAAAAATAAAGAAAAAAAAAGATTTGAGAGCAGTATACCTTACACAGAATCCGCAGACGGTATTTACTGAGATAAATGTTTATGATGAACTTAGAGAAGTTTTTACAAGTCATAAGGATTTCTTTAAGAATGAATATACAAAATATCAGGATAATGGTAGGAAAAATACACAAAAGTATGAGTGTTTTGTTGATACAAAGATAAATGAAATGCTTGAAAAAATGGAATTATCAGATTTGTCTTTGAGACATCCTTTTGATATAAGCGTGGGGCAGCAACAGCGGCTTGCAATTGCAAAGGTATTACTTTTAAAACCGGATGTATTGCTGCTTGATGAGCCTACAAAAGGTCTTGACGGTGAGTTTAAGAAAAAACTGGCAGGCATATTAAAAAGAATGACAATAAACGGCATAGCGGTTGTGCTTGTATCGCATGATATTGATTTCTGCTCGGAAAATGCAGATGTATGTGGACTTTTATTTGACGGAGAGATGGCAGGAATGCAGTCTGTTGATGACTTTTTTTCAAACAATTATTTTTATACAACAGATATCTGCAGAATGTTTTCAGACTTGTATCAAATGACAGCAGGAATTAAAAGGGATTTACCGGTAAATTACAGACAGGCGGTGGAAATGTTTGAGGGATAAATATGTAAGTCGAAGAAATTATGATGAAGAAGAAGTAAAAAGAAATATATTGAAAAGAAAAATATCCGTATGGCTTGTGATTATTATTTTGATACCGGCGTTATTGTATATATCAAGTTATGTATTAAAACAAAGACATTATCTGTTTATAAGCCTGTTTCTGCTTGCAGCGGTAATGCTTCCGTTTTTTATCAGTTTTGAGTATAAGGCGGTAAGAGCCAGAGAGATAGTGCTGCTTGCCATGATGATTTCATTTTGTGTAGCATTTAATCTTTTGTGTGCTCACACAATACCGCTTCACGGTGGGAGTGCTGTTGTAGTATTATCAGGCATTGCACTCGGTCCGGAAGCAGGCTTTCTGACAGGAGCTCTGGGTAGATTTATTTGTAATTTTTTTGACGGTCAGGGACCTTGGACGCCTTGGCAGATGGCATCGTGGGGAATTATAGGGTTTATAAGCGGGGTTGTGTTTGTGAGATATGAAATGCAATCTAAAAAAGAAACGGATAAAGTTGAAAAAAAGTGTATTGGCGTTGTTTACAGGTTGAGAAAAAACAGTCCGTTTGTGCTGCTTTTTGCAAGTGTAATTTTGTTTGAAACGGCAGGTTATCTATTTGTGGTTTTAACAGGCAGGGATATGGCAGACACAAAGGGAATAATGCTTTATATATTTGGTCTGGCAGGACTTGTGGCAGGGGGGCTTTTACAGAGAAAAAGGCTTCAGACTGACAGTATAGTGATGGCAGTATTTACATTTTTGGTAATATTTATAATATATGGCGGAATAATGAATTTTGCAGCACTAATAATGCAGAGTTCATATATGGAAGGTGAAAAAATAAGCCTTGCCGCATTGAAAGCACTTTATATAACAGGAGTGCCGTATGATATAATGCATGCCGCAGGAGCAGCGTTATGTGTATTTTTACTTGGAGAACCATTCCTAAAAAAAATAGAAAGGGTTCAGATAAAATACGGTATATACCGTAACTAAAAACATTTTTAAACGGAGGTAAAAAAGATGAGGAACAAAAAAGCGATAAGCATTGCATTATCGGCAGTAATGGCATTTACAACAGCATTTGGAATGACAACTGTAAAAGCAAATGCAGAAGAAAAGGAAAAAATTGTTGTATATGTGGCAGCAGAAGGAAAAAATGCGTCAGGCTCAGCAGTTGAAATGGGAAAGACAGCAGTACAGCTCGATGAAGGTGCAGTAGCAGAGGATGCTATCAAAGCAGCTCTTGACAAGTCTGCATATAAGGACAACTATAAAATTTCTACATCTGCCTGGGGAGACAGTCTTGATTCAATTTCTGACTTAAATATGTATAATGTTGGAAATGACTGGTATTACTGGAGCTTTTGTGTAAATGGTCAGTATGCAAATCTTGGAATCAGCAGCCAGAAAGTAAATGATAATGACAAGATAAGTCTTATCTACAGCTATGACAATTACAACACAAGTGCAGCATGTTTTAACGACGATACATCAAAAAATCCTGAGGGATTTTCTGCATATTCAGAAAAAGCTAAAAAGGCACAGGATGTACTTGCACAGAAAATATATGACACAACATTTAAAGGCGGAGAGTATGTACCGGGTGTAGAAGATTCATCAGGACTTTATACTGTATTTTCACTTGCAAGAGCAGGATTTAAAGCAGATAAATTTTACGATTCTGTTTATGCAAAGGTAAAAGCACAGCTTGGAGCAATCAAGACATCAACAGGTAAATTTTATGATGATACAAACAAAAAATATGTATCACAGGAAAGTATTTTAAAGGATGGTGCAGCAAGTCAGACATATGCAAAGATTGCACTTTGTGTGACTGCTCTCGGAAAAGATGCATCAAACGTAAACGGATTTAATCTTATAGAAAAACTTGCAGACAAGAGTGTTTACGAAGCATCAAGCATTTACAGCAGAGAGACAACAATACTTATGGCAATCGACTCAAAAAATTATGAGTTGCCAACAGGAGATAATTATTTTACAAGAGCAGAACTTGTAAATAAAACAGTTGCAGATACAGATAATCAGATTGCAACATCAATTGACTGGAACAGCATTGACAGTGCAGTAATGCAGATACAGCCGCTCTGTGCATACCAGACAAAAGATGTAGACGGAGTAGATAAATCAGCCGTAAAGAAAGCTTGTGATAAAGTTCTTAACTTTATGTACAATAAGCAGGGAGCAGATGGAACATACGGTGATTCATACTCAGCAAGCAATGTATGGACAACAGCACAGGTAATGATAACAGCAGGATTATTTGGAATAGATGCAGCAACAGAAGAAAATGGCACAGACTTTATAAAGAACGGTGTAACACTTTATGATGATGCATTGGCATTTGTGGATACAGACAACAATACAGTAGATGAAAAACTTATGTCATTCCAGCCGGAACAGCTTCTCAGAGGTTTCAATGCTGCGATAAGAGCATCAGAAAAGACTGAGCTTATGCTTCCGGTAGAAACAGCAGAATACACAGCATCAGATGATGCAACATATACACTTCCAACAGAGAAAGTTACTCCTGTAAAACTCGCAAAAGCAAAAATAACAAAGCTTACAGCAGGAAAAAAACAGCTCACAGTTAAATTTGCAAAAGTAAAACTTGCAAAATCTTACAAGGTACAGGTTTCAACAGACAAAAAATTCAAGAAAAATGTGACAATAAAAACAACAAAGAAAACAAGTCTTACAATAAAGAAACTTAAATCAAATAAAAAGTATTATGTAAGAGTTCAGGCTGTATCAGGAAAGAACACAGGTGCATACAGCGCAGTGAAAAATGTTAAGATAAAATAATAAGTTTCTAAAATCTACAGAAGAAATGAATTAGAGTTATAAAATTATATAGGCAGCTGCGGAAAGAACTAAAATCTGCAGCTGCCTTTTCTTTTAATCATCAAAAACTTCATTCAGTGCTTCAGTACCTTCAAGTACAAAGCGACCGTTTTTGATAATATCTATTGTCTCGCCTGAACTTGTATGAACAATAATATCACCGAGTTCCGAATAAGGAATTGTAATATCGGTGTGGCAGTTAAAATATGCTTTTTCAGGTTCACAGTTTCTGAGTTTGGAAAAATCATTTTCCTTTGCTACCATCTGTCTGCCGTCAGGGTTGCAGGTTACAAGTTCTTCCTCATGAGAAAAGCATGTATCACCGACTGCAAAGTGAGGTCCGGTCTTTTCAGCAATAAGAATAGGCAGCAGACCTGAAATATTATATTTTAATCCCATCATGTAGGCGGTAGTGTTTGTTCCGATTGCAAATTCGCCGATAGG
>FR887342.1:91265-109423 GCA_000436755.1 Clostridium sp. CAG:253
AATTCGCCGATAGGTAGAGTATCATGCCTGTAAAGTACATTTTCATGAATATATTTTTTATTGTCGGCTTCGTTATCAAAGTTTTTGCAGGTATAATCAGTAACACAGCCATCTTTGAAAGTAAGTTCAAGTTCTTTATATTTTAAATTATCAAGATAGACTTCTGTTACATGAAGAATACCTTCTGTACCTTTTAATTCCGGTGATGTAAACACTTCGCCGAGAGGAATATTTACATCATCAAGACAATTTTCAAAAACTGTCTGTTTTTCAGGGTCAGTCTTTTTTACAAGATTAACTTTTATGTCAGTGTGATTGTTGCCGCGACCGGTAACTGTTACATAATCACCTTTATCAAGTGCTGAAATTATTTTTGTCTGTATCTTTTCATATTTGTCAGAATCAAGAGTATTGACTTTTACGGTCTCCTCAAAAATCTTTTCAAAGTTTTTTCCAATGTCAGGGACAGGAAATGCAATAATAGTAAAGCTTATTTTGTCCTGTGGAATATAATTGTTTGTGAGCATACCCTTTTCAGAACGGAATGCAATAAGCTGTTTCTGATGTTTGTCACTGTATTTAGGCAGACAGTCTTTTTCGACAGGTGTGAAAGGTTTTTCACCAAAGCTTTCTATGAGTGCGGGACCGGCAAATTCACCGGCAGAATCTTTCATAGATTCGTATGCAAGCTTGTATTCTGAAAGCTGCCTGTCGGCAAATCCCTTATCGAAAATAATGGCAAGGTCATTGCGGTGGTCGTATTCATATTGCTTATTTGCAGACGCACCATGAAATCCGACTTTATACATGGAAGTTCGTGCCGTAATAGCAGTTGAAGCACGGTAAATTACAGGCTCAAGTCCACTATCCCTGAATTGTGAAACAGCGGATTTTATGATACGCTCAAAGCCGAGGGGGTATCTGATATTAACAGTTTTTTTGCATGACATATCCATATTGTAGACCTTATATCCCTTTATGATACCCTGAGTAAAGGTGCGGGCTATTGAATCTATTTTATCCTGAGAAAGACTGTTTAAATATTTTGCAATGTTTATTTCATTTTCGGTAACATATTCTCCGAAAAAATATAAGTATCTCAAATCTTCAAGATTTTCATTCATTATAATATCTTTAATAAAAGACATTTCAGGATTGAGCATATCATTGAGACCGGCCTTTATTGTAATGTCACTGTAATCAAAGAAATAATAATAAAGTGCTGATTTAATCTGTTCAGGTTTGAAATCAGGTTCTTCAAAAAGATTGTATATTTCAATAAAAAGTTCAAAGATAGTGGTTAGATTAAAAAGGCGTTCTTCAATGGCACTTGGGATATTGCTGCGAAGTTCAGCATATAAAGCACTGAGATAAACACCTGTTTCCTGACCGAATCTTTTGACGGCATATGCAGGATTTGTATAGCTTGTTTCGTAGCGGCCTTTTTCAATATCTTCATAGAGACATTTGTTTAAATGGAAAAGTTCGGTTTCGGTTAAAGTCCTTAAAATTCCGCTTTTTGATAAATTGTATATCTCACTTAACTGTAATGCAAAATAAGAAGTTTTTATAAAATAACTGTTTAAATGTTTGTCAGAAAGAGTAATTGTCTGATCCCACAATTCGGTGTGAATTGTACGGATTCGGTTGACGGCAAGACTAAACCTCTCCTCATACTTTATATTATCATCTGCAATTTGTTTTATGTTTGTCATAATACACCCCATTTCCGTGTGAAAACTCAGTTTACACTATTTTTCTACTTTCCATTTTAAATAAAATTTTTGACGGTATCAAGTATTTTTTTTATGCGGATGTCGATTGTGTGACAGCTGCTGATTTTAGCATAGGCATTCTTAATGATTTTTGTGCGGAGTTCATCATTTTTTAGATAAAATGCTGATTTATCAATAAGTTCATCTGCCGATTCATATATAACAATGTCTTTGTCCGGTTTGAAAAAATTTAAAAGTTCCTGTCTAAAATCAGTCATAAGAAAACCACGGCAGCTTAAAATATCCCATACACGCAAGGAAATACCGGATGAAATATTAGGTATAGTCATATTGAGGTTGATTTTGCTCTCATTGAAGATAAAAGGCATTTTGTTTACATAATCAACGCTGCCATGAGAATTTACAAGCGGAATATCGGAGGTATCACTGTTTGTAAAAAGGTGTACCCGGTGGATAAAATGGCTTGAAAGTAAATTAAGATAGTTTTTGCGTGTTACAGAGGCGGCTTTAAAGCCGAGTACTGTTGTTGAAAACAATTTATTGGTTGTGACGAAAGAGTCGTCACTTTTATTATATTCGGTTATTTCCTCGAGCATACTGCATATTTCGGGAGTGAGGAGTTTTTCTAATATATTTCCGCCTGAAATCTGTGTCTGTGCATATATCGCACCGTCTAGATAACCGTAAAGATAATCGGGAAGTCTGTTTCGTATATTATCATAAGAATTTTTTTCATAGAGACTTCCGACAAAAGAAATGTCATATTTTAATGATGTTTCAGAAGGAAGTATGTCTTTATATCTTTGTACATTTGCGGCAAGAGGAAGATAAAAGATATTTTTTATGCCCATATTTTTAAATTCAGAAAAATTTGAATAATCAAATTCAAAAATTATGTTTGTATCAAAAAAGACAGAATTATGATACATTGCAAGTAAAGGTGCGTCACAGTTCCAGCAGACATATAAGGTATCTGCAGCATGACACACATTTGCGATAAGCGGAAAATAATTTATTGAAAAGCAAAAATCGTAATCATTATTTTTTAATTCGGCTGCCAGTTTTTCGCAAAATAAATCATCATTTTCATAGTTTGATATGGTTTCGGTAAAGCAACTGCAGGTACATCCTGAGTTTTTTAAAGTTTTTTCTATATCTGACTGGTTGTAAGAATTCCAACGGTATATCAATATATTCATTTTAGTTTTTGCTGCAAAATGCAAATGACAAAAGTGCAGAGCAATCCTTTCTAAAAAATATGGAGAAATAAAAAATCCTTTGCCCCTTGCATCATATGATAACAAAAGGCGAAAATAAATGCTATATATATGAACAAAAAATGTACTACAAATGACAAGTATGTTATGATTTATTTATGGTTATATTTATGTACGTTTTTTTGGAAGAAAACATTACATACAAACAAATTGGAGGATTATAGAATATGAAGAAAAAAAGTAAAATGACAGTAGGAATGCAGCTTCTTTTGGCACTGGGACTTATGTTCCTGAGTGTGTTTATTGTCGGAGCATGTGGCTATCTCATGAGAAACAATTCTGTTGAAGTGGAAACTGAGCTTTACAATAATTATGGAGAAACGCAGGGAGAAGCTGCTATGGGATTTGCAGAGTTTCAAAATGTCAAAGTCCAGCTTAGAAATATACTGTATATTTATGTCGGTGATGACACGAATTTACAGGCGTCTAAGAAGAGTATAGAGAAAGCAAAAGATATTGTAAACGAATATATGACAGAGGTAAAGAGTGACCTTAAAGACTCCGGAACAAAGGCATTGTACGAAAAGGTAAAGAAAAATATAGACGCTTATTTTGATGATACAGACAAATGTATTGAATATTTTGATGCAGGAAAAATTCAGGATGCAAGAAATTATCTGCATGACAATGGAGTGAAAAGTGCCAACACAGCAGAAGAAAATATCAAAAAACTTATAAATGAGATTGACAAATATGCACAGAAAAAGCAGAATTATGTTACTGAACAGAATAAAATCGGTGATTATTTTGTTGCAGTTGTGATGCTTTTAGCTTTGTTAAATGCCTGCGTAGCGTTATGGTTTATAACGACGACAATAAGAAATCCGCTTGTTGAGCTTGCAAAAGCTGCAAAGAAAGTTTCGGCAGGCGAGGTTGATGTGGATATTACACCATCTAAAATAGATAATGAAGTCGGTGCTTTAGTTGATGGTTTTCAAGCAATGATTGCTAATCTTAAAAAGCAGGCAGAGGTATTGGGAAAGATTGCTGACGGAGATTTTACCGTTTCATATCAGCCAAGTTCTCAAAATGATGTAGTAGGAAATGCGATAGTAAGACTCATAGAGGACAATAACACGGCATTTTCAAAAATCAGAAATGCTGCAGAGCAGATAGACAATGGTTCTTCTCAGATAGCATCAGCAAGCCAGACGCTTGCACAGGGTTCATCTGAGCAGGCAAGTGCCATACAGCAGATAACGGCATCTGTTACCGATATTGCAAATAAGACAAAAGATAATGCAAGGAAGGCATCAGAGGTAAATGACATTGTTATTCGTGCAAAAAGTGATGCTGATGAAGGCAACAGATGTATGAAAGAAATGATTGTTGCAATGCATGAAATAAATGAAGCATCAGAAAATATACAGAAAATTATCAAGGTTATAGACGATATAGCATTCAATACAAATATCCTCGCTTTAAATGCGACAGTGGAGGCAGCAAGGGCAGGAGAGCAGGGAAAAGGCTTTGCAGTAGTTGCTGAGGAAGTAAGAAATCTTGCAGGACGTTCTGCAGAAGCATCCCGTCAGACAGCAGAAATGATAGAGGATTCCATAGAAAAAGTGAAACATGGTTCTGCTCTTGTTGGAGATACGGAAAGAGCACTGGAAGTTATATCTGATATGATAGATAATATAATGGGACTTAGTGCAAATATTTCAAGTGCTTCATCAGAGCAGGCAACGGCAACTTCACAGATTGATGACGCACTTGCACAGGTGGCACAGGTTGTACAGACAAACTCGGCAACAAGTGAGGAATGTGCTTCGGCAAGTGAAGAATTGTCGGGTCAGGCACATGGACTTGAAAATATATTGACAAGATTTAAAATAAAAGACGGACAAAACAATTTTGGATATATATCAAATAATGGTATATCAGATGATTACAACAGTGATATAAGATTGGAAACTACTTATGATACAAAATATTAAAAATTTTGATTTGGAACAGATTGCGGACTCAGGTCAGTGTTTCCGATGGAGAAAAATCGACGAGGGTAAATATCTCATCCCGGCATATGACCATATTGTCACGGTGGCACAGTCAGGAGAAAAATTTGAATTTTCCTGTACGGAGGCAGAGTATCAGATAATATGGAAACATTATTTCGATTTAGAATTAGACTATGGAAAAATAATAGCGGCAATAGATAAAAACGATACATTTCTCAAAGAAGCGGCAGAGTACGGAAGCGGTATCCGAATTTTGAATCAGGAATTGTGGGAGATGATAATCTCATATATCATATCCCAAAATAATAATATTCCACGAATAAAAAAGGGAATAGAGGCAGTATGCGACAGATATAAGGCTGTCATCTGCAAGGACGAACAAGATAATTTAGAAAAGACTGAAAATGAAATATATGGATTTCCGCATCTTACTGATATTGAAAAAAACGGAGGCAGACAGAGTCTTAGTGAACTCGGACTTGGATACCGTGATGAGTATATATGGCTTATGTGTGAATATGAGCATGAAAATAAAGTCTTTTTTGATAATCTCAGAAAGTGTGATTATGAGCAAAGCATGAAAATGCTTATGGAACATAAAGGAATAGGCAGAAAAGTCGCAAATTGCATAAGTCTTTTTGGACTTCACCATCTTGATGCATGCCCTATAGATGTATGGATGAAAAAAATAATAGACGAGGAATATGGTGGAATACAGCCAAAATGGATGAGTGACAGGTATGCTGGAATCTATCAGCAATATGCGTTTTTCTATAAGAGAAGTAAGTAGGTAAATAGGTGGAAAGAATAAATGAACAATGATGAAAGATATATGAAGGAGGCTTTAAAGCAGGCAAAAAAGGCAGCTTTAATTGATGAAGTACCGATAGGCTGTGTTATTGTGCATGATGAAAAAATAATTGCGAGAGGTTATAACAAGCGAAATAAACTTCATAGCACTCTTGGTCATGCTGAAATATCAGCCATAAAAAAAGCAAGCAAAGTGCTTGATGACTGGCGACTTGAAGAGTGTACCATGTATGTTACACTGGAACCATGCCCTATGTGTGCGGGGGCTATAGTTCAGGCGAGAATACCAAAGGTAGTTATAGGAGCAATGAATCCAAAAGCGGGCTGCGCCGGAAGTATTTTAAATATGTTTCAGATAAAGGAGTTTAATCATCAGGTGGAGTCGGTTGACGGAGTTTTGCAAGAGGAATGCCGGCTTATGATGAAGAATTTTTTTAAAGAATTGAGAGAAAAGAAGAAAATAAAAAAATAGGATTGTTTGACAATAAAAAAATGCTCTGCTATAATATATGCGCTTAATTTTATGAAGAATCGAGGCAGAGAAATGAACAGTGATAATGAGGTATCAGATGAGTTTCGCAAAAAGCTGCATTGTATGATGGCATTTATAGGAGGTTATATCGGAGCGTACGCACTCTTAAACAGGGCGGATGTATTTGGAAATGCACAAACATCAAATCTTATACATGTAGCTATGAGTATAGTTGGAACAAATTTTTTCGATTTGTTTATCAGGCTTGGCGGGGTCGTACTTTATATGGCAGGAGTAGCGCTTGTGGTAATATGGCCTAAGTGTACAAAAATAAGTGTTCATTATCTGGCAGTTATAGTAGATGCATTTGCGTTTATAATGCTTGGATTTTTCCCTAAAGACATGAATATTATCGTGTCGCTTTATCCGGTATTTTTTGCGGCAGCAGTTCAGTGGACATCATTTTCAGGTGTTTACGGATACAACTGCTCAACGATATTTTCAACGAACAACCTGAAACAGTTCACTATGGCAGGAGTTGAATATATCTGCAGTCATGACAAAAAGTTTAGTCATAAGGCAAAATTTTACGGAAGTGTACTTATAACTTATCATCTTGGTGTTGCATGTGAATTTTTTGCAAATCAGGTATTTGGAATAAAGGCATCATGGCTGGGATTGATTGCCGTAGCGGCAGCATTTGTTATGGTGTCAGTTGAACAGGGAATGTTATCCGGAGTATTGAGGACAATATTTGGGGTAAAAACGACAGCATAGGAAATATTGTTATTAACTAAAGTTTTTATAAGCGGCTATAAATATACAAATAAAAGTAAATATAAGTAATAAATAACTGAGTAGCAGTATGCGTAAATCCGAGTTGGTGGATTTACGCATATTTTAACTATACAAGAAACAGATGGATAGTGTTAACTACACTATTTACCTAGAATACGTACGGAAATGAGGGATAAAATGAGTAATACAGAAAACAAAAATCCATTGGAGGTACTTCCTATAAATAAACTTTTGGTAAAATTTTCAGTACCAAGCATAATTGCTATGCTTGTGACGGCATTGTATAATATTGTAGACCAGTTTTTTATCGGACAGTCTGTAGGTTCACTTGGAAATGCTGCAACAAGTATATCATTTCCGTTATCAATAACATGTATTGCGATAGCACTGCTGTTTGGAATAGGCGGTGCGTCGGCTTTCAATCTTTCGATGGGAGCGGGAGACAAAAAAACTGCCGCATATTATATTGGAAATGCCGCCGCAATGTTGTTTTTGTGCGGTCTTGTTCTGTGCATTATCAGTGAGATATTTTTAAAGCCAATGCTTTTGTTTTTCGGTTCATCAAAAAGCGTGCTTCCGTATGCGATGACGTATACAAGGATAACAGCGATAGGATTTCCGATGGTTATACTTACGGCAGGCGGAGGTCATCTTATAAGGGCTGACGGAAGTCCAAATATGTCTATGATGTGTAATCTGATAGGAGCAGTTATAAATACCGTATTAGATGCAATATTTGTATTTGGAATGAATATGGGAATGGCAGGAGCAGCACTAGCCACAATAATAGGACAGTTCGTATCTGCGGTAGTTGTGATTGTTTATATGTTTCATTACAAGACGGTAAAACTACAGAAAAAACATCTTGTTATACGTTCAAAATATATAGGAAGAGTAGCCGCATTAGGAGGTTCGCCGTGCAGTAATCAGGTGGCAATGATGGTGGTACAGATAATTTTAAACAAGTCATTAAAACATTACGGTTCTTTGTCGGTGTACGGAGAGGATATACCGGTGGCATGTGTCGGCATAATAACAAAGGTAAATCAGATGTTTTTTTCATTTGTTATAGGATTGTCACAGGGACTTCAGCCGATTGCAAGTTACAACTACGGGGCAGGAAAATTTGACAGGGTAAAAAGTGCATACAAAAAATCTATTTTATGCGGTTTTACAATGTGTATAATTGCATTTGCAATGTTCCAGATTTTCCCAAGACAGATAATATCAATATTTGGAAAAGGTGACGAGACATATTACAGATTTGCAATAAATTATTTCAGAATATTTTTATTCTGTACATGTGTAAACTGTTTACAGCCTATTACATCAACATTTCTCACTGCAATCGGAAAACCAAAGGGCGGTATGTTTTTGTCGCTTACAAGACAGATAATATTTTTACTTCCACTGATTGTAATATTACCGCTTATCATGGGAATAGATGGTATAATGTATGCGGGACCGATAGCTGACGGACTTGCGGCAGTTGTGGCTGTAATTATGATAAAGAGAGAATTTTCAGAGGAAAATTATAGGAAATAAAAGAGTGTATATTTATTGCTAATGTATTAAATAGTGGTTATAATAAAATCTAGTAAACATGACTGGTAAAACGAATAAAGATAAGGAGAAATTGTATATTATGTCAAAAAATGAATTGTTTGGGGCATCTATTCAACAGTATAAGACAGATATAGGATTTAGAACTTTGGTTGAGGGGGTAAATGAAAATTTATATGTTATTCCAAAATATCAGAGAAAATATCGATGGAATAGGGAACAGGTTGTTTCGTTAGTCAAATCTTTAATAGCAGGGTTACCTATTCCACCCATATATACATGTAGAAATGATTTAAATCAATTAGAAATATTGGATGGACAGCAAAGAATAATGAGTCTGTTTTTTTATTATATAGGGTATTATTTAAATAATAAGAAAAATAGTTGTATAGATTTTTCAAAAATTAATATTGAAGGAAAAACATTTAAAGATGCTTTGTTAAGTCAATTTAAGTTGGAAAAACTGCATATCGAATTTGAGGATGAAAACCAGAAAGTTATTAATGTTGATTATGACAGTTTGTCAAAGGAACTAAAAAGAAAAATAGATTATACAACTATAACTGTGATAGAAATTAAAATTGATGATGAAAAAAGAAAAACACAGGTATTGCGGCAGATTTTTTCCAATTTGAATAGAGGGGGAACATTGCTTTCAAATCAGGAACAAAGAAATGGGATATATGTGTGTGAATTTTATGATATGTTGAGATCAATTAATGAAGATAATAAATTCTGGAGAAAAATATGGGGGAGGGAAAATGCAAAAGAAGATGATTTAGAGGCATTACTTAGATTCTGTGCTTTAAAAAGATATGTAAAAAAACGGAAAAAATCATCAGATTTTGATTTTTATATAGAAGGATATAAAGGTTTATATGCGGGGTTATTAGATAGATTTTCAGATGAAGCTGTAAAATTCACTACATCAGAAATAGAAGAATATAAATCTAGTTTGGAAAAATTTTTTAAATTGTTTGATGTCTCAGGAAGAGTAGCAGGGGTTACTATATTGGAGAGCTTTTTTGTTGTATTTGAAAAAATGCATGTAAATAAAATGATAACTGATAAAATATGTAATAAAATCCTTAATAATTCAGAATATAAATCTGTTGTGAGACAGGGAACTGTCAAAATGGATAATATGAATAAAAGGTGGAAGGTTGTTTATGCAATTTGGAACGGAACAGATTGATATAATAGTAGAAAAAATAGATAAAGGAGAGTTGCCTTATAATAATACGATTATAGTGGGAGATAATTCGAGTGGAAAATCGTATTTAATGAAAAGATTTCTTGAAAAGAATGGATGTGATAATAAAATATATTTTATAGATGCAGTTAATCGTGGCTTTGATGTGTCTAAAATTTCCAATACGGACAAAAAGCCCGAATATAAATTAAAAATACTGGAAACCAGGATGGATGACAGATACTTTAATTTAGTAGATTCTTTTAATTATTTAGGAACATTAACAGAAAGAGTTGAGATGATATATAATTCTTACAAAGATGAGGTTCAAGAATTATTCTGCGAATTGACAGGTGATAGATTTGAGATTACGGAAAACAGTTTTTTTGGTGAAGTTGATTTTGGAAATAGAAAAGGATTGTTGTCAAGTGGATATCAAGCTATTATAAGGATCTTATTGGAACTGTTATATTATCAGGAAATGTCTGTAATGAAATATAATATAAAAGAAGCATGGGTTTTAATTGATGAATTAGACGAGTTTTTGTCTCCAAAATATTGTTCTAAAATAATTGAATTTTTGACAGAAAAATTTTTGTGGGCAAAATGGGTTTTGACGACACATTCAAGTGATTTAGTGGTGAGTGCCAAGGATGCAAATTTAATATTGATAAAAGATGGAAATTGTGAAGTACACGATATAAATGATTATGAAACTGTTTCAGAAATTCAGCTGTTATTTCATAGGTTATTTGATTTGAAATATGATTCTACATCGGATAAACAAAGAGATATGGATGTATTGCTGAGAAGCCTGTTAAATAATAGAATAAATAATGCATGGAAGAAAACGGATGAAGTTAAATTAAATCAGATTAATGATTGTATGCTATCTGCATCGCAAAAGCTCATATTGAAACAGATAAAGGAGTGGTAATTTATGGAGGATATCTTTTTGATAGAAATCCCTATATTTAAGCCAAAATATAAAAAGTGGAAAAAATACGGCTATAAGAATAGTATTGAAAAAGAGAATTTGAAAAGTGTTTTAGAAGAATGTTCAAATGGATACTGTATGTATTGTTATACAAGAATAAGAATAGACGGAAAATTTTATGCAAATCTTGAGCATGCAATAGAGAAAAATAATTCGAAAAAATTAGTTGAGTGTGTACCTAATATTGGACTTGCATGCTCAGTATGCAATCAGTCTTTAAAAAAGCGTGGGGAGAACAACAGAAGATTGTCACAAAAAATAATTAGTGATTATGAGAGTGCCAGTTTGTGCTCAACTACGAAAAGAAAACAATGTACAGTTCCGTGTGGAGCCTTAAAAAAACTACAGAGAGAATATTGTACTTTGTCAGGTGGAGAAATTATATTACAACCTAATGGAATAAAAGGTTGTGATACTAATGAGATATTAAATCTACAGTATGATATATTGAAGATGGAATTTCAACCTGCTAATTCTTTTCACAAATATTCTGAAAAAGAGCAGGAGTTTATAAATACACATATTTGTAGATTTAAGTTGAATGATCCAAAGTATAAACGAGAAAGGTTATATGAGTTTATAAGGAATATAATTGATAATAATGGAAATATACCTACATATCAATATAATAACATACTTGTAGAAAAATTTTGTGACAAGTTAAAATTTAGAACTAAAGAAGAAATATATAAAATATGCAAAACAATATTTTGTATTGCTTTTTCAAAAAATTGAGAGGAATCAAATCTAATGGACAATATAAATGTAAAATACAGTGAGATAAAAGGATGGGACAAGGACTCATATGTACTTTTGGATATACGTGATGAATCCTCAGTAGGGTATGGAATAATACCGGGGGCTGTTCATATACCAGAGGATAAGATAGATGAAAAAATAGATGAAGTATCATCAGGAAGAAAAGTTGTAATATATTGTACAAGAGGAGTATTTAGTGCTGAGTGTGCCGGAAGGCTGAGAGAGCAGAAGCAGATAGAAGCATATAGTCTTGAGGGCGGTTATACAGGCTGGATACTTGAAAATATTAAAATTGAGGAAGAAAAAGAAGAAAACGGCAGCAGAAAAGACGATATAGAAAAAAGTATCAGAAAGAAATTTCATAAGCAGCTTTTCTCAAAATTTGCCAAAGCAATAAATACTTATGAACTTGTAAAAGAACATGACAAGATAGCTGTCTGTATATCCGGCGGAAAAGATTCAATGCTTATGGCAAAGCTTTTTCAGGAGCTTAAACGACACAATAAATTTGAATTTGAACTCGTATTTCTTGTGATGGACCCTGGATACAGTGAAGCAAACAGAAAAGTAATAGAGAATAACGCAAAGCTTATGGATATACCCATAACGGTATTCGACTCGACAATATTTGATGCCGTATATGAAATAGAGAAATCACCATGTTATCTGTGTGCAAGAATGAGACGAGGATACCTTTACAATAAAGCAAAGGAGCTTGGCTGCAACAAAATAGCACTTGGTCATCATTATGATGATGTGATAGAAACTATTCTTATGGGAATGCTTTACGGAGGGCAGGTACAGACAATGATGCCTAAACTCCACAGCCAGAATTTTGAGGGAATGGAGCTTATAAGACCGATGTATCTTATAAGAGAAGATGATATAAAACACTGGAGAGATTACAACAATCTTCACTTTATACAATGTGCCTGCCGTTTTACGGATACATGTACGACATGCAGAACAGATGGCAGCAGTGTATCAAAGAGAATGGAGATAAAAAATCTTATAGCAGAATTAAAGAAAACAAATCCGTTTATTGAGAGTAATATATTTAAAAGTGTTGAAAATGTAAATCTTAAGACGATAGTCGCTTACAAAAAAGACGGAATAAAGCATAGTTTTTTGGAAACTTATGATGAAAATGAGGGTAATTAGCTTTTGGTTAATTACCCTCATATACTGTATTATTGAGAATTAAATTTGTTTATGGCATACTATAAAATATAAATATCAGAAAGTAATAGCGTTTTATAGGAAAAATTGCGGTACGGGTTATGGCTTGAGATATTGATAACATCATAGGCATTATGATAAAATATAAAGAAGTTATAGATAGTTGTATAATAAAGTTGCTATATAAGTTATATATGTGACTGATTTACAAATATTCAGATATGTTTTTTACAAGGAGGGGACTTAAATGGCTAGAAAATGCAGCGCCATGCGTGCAGAAGAAAAATTAGGCGGATTTGCGACAGCAAAGAAGCATATCACAGTACAGTATAATGAGAGAGAACGCTCGGTGGATAACTTACTTAGTCTTATCAGACGTGATGTGATAGAAAATCACGGAATAGCTGATGAGGATATCACTGAGGTAAATGTATATATCAAACCGGAAGAAAATGCTGTATTTTATGTTATAAATAACAAGCTTCAGGGACAGATTGAATTTTAAAGGAGTTTAAAAGGGGGAAAATTAAAATGGCAATTACATTTGTTGTGGCAAATCAAAAAGGTGGTATAGGAAAAACAACAACAGCAACTACACTTGCGGGGATACTTGGAAAGAATTACAAAACACTTCTCATTGATGCGGACCCACAGGGAAACAGCAGTGCCACATATCAGGCTAAGATAAAAGATCAGGCGACGCTATATGATGTAATGGTCGATTCCGACCGTATACCTTTGGAAGAAGCGGTACAGCATCTTGAAAATGGTGACATTGTAGCATCAGATCCATTGCTTATAAAAGCAGAAAAACTTCTTGATGGAGATGTAGAAGGTCTTTACAGACTTAAGGATGCCATTGAAGAACTGGAAGAATATGATTACATAATAATAGACACGGCGCCGGCATTGGGAGTGGTACTTTACAACAGTCTTATAGCTGCTGACAGAGTGATTATACCTATCACTGCGGATGCATATTCACTTCAGGGAATAAACCAGCTTTACAGCACGATAAAAGCCGTACAAAAAAGGCAGAATCCGTCTCTGAAAATAGAAGGTTTGCTGCTTGTGAAATATTCGGGACGCTCAAACCTTGAAAAGAATATGCTTGATGAGCTTAAAAAAACAGCAGACAGCATGGGAACAAAATTGTTTGAAACTAAAATCAGGGAATGTGTAAAAACTAAAGAAGCGCAGACGGCAAATAAACTTCTTATAGATTATGCACCAAACTGTACAACAATGCAGGATTACAATGAATTAGTTAAGGAATTGATGTAAATATGGCAGTAAATAAATGAGGAAAAACTGGCTTTAAAAACGAAAGGATAAATCATGTCAAAATTATATTTTACGAGACATGGACAAACTATATGGAATGTCGAGGGAAAAGTCTGTGGTGCAACAGATATAGAACTTACTGAGTTGGGACATAAACAGGCAATAGAACTTGGTGAGCGCATAAAAGCAGATAAAAATATTAAAATAGATGAGATAGTTGCGTCACCGCTTATAAGAGCAAAAAATACAGCCGAACATATTTCTGAGATAACAGGGATACCGATGCATACGGACATGCGTGTCATAGAGCAGAATTTTGGAAAGTACGAGGGCGGTGGAAGACGCAGCAAAGAATTTTCGGAAGCAAGAAATAATTTCATTTATAGCTTCGATGGTGGAGAATCAATGTTGAAAGCAGCGTCACGAGTTTATAATATATTAAATGAAATAAAGAAAGATAAAGACAAAACGTACCTTATTGTGGCACACAATGGTATAGCAAGAATTGTAAACTCATATTTCAAAGATATGGCAAATGAGGATTTCGCAGCATATGCCATAAAAAACTGCGAGTTGCTTTGTTATGAGTTTGAAAACACCAACAAGGAGGCAGATTGAACATGTATTATATAGGAAATCATTTATCAGCATCAAAAGGTTTTGCGGCAATGGGCAGGGAAGCTGTAAAATTAGGCGGCAACACGTTTGCATTTTTTACAAGAAATCCACGAGGCGGCAAAGCGAAAGCGATAGATGAAAAAGATATAGAGAAATTTCTGGCATTTGCAAAAGAGCATGAATTTGGGAAGATAGTAGCGCATGCACCATATACGATGAATCTTTGCTCCGCAAAAGAGGATATAAGAAATTTTTCAAAAGAAATGATAGCTGATGATATGAAGCGGATGGAATATATTCCGGGCAATTATTATAATTTTCATCCGGGTTCACACACAGGACAGGGAGTGGAGACAGGCATAGAATATATTGCCCAGACACTTAATGAGATAATAACACCAGAACAGTCGACGACGATACTTTTGGAAACAATGGCAGGCAAGGGCAGTGAGATAGGAAGAAACTTTGAAGAGTTAAGAACCATAATAGACAAAGTGGAACTTAATGATAAATTAGGTGTTTGTTTCGATACATGTCATGTCTGGGATGCGGGTTATGATATAGTGGAAAATCTTGATGGTGTACTTGAAGAATTTGATAAGGTAATTGGTCTTGACAGATTAAAAGCAGTTCATTTTAATGACAGTATGAATGTATGCGGTTCACACAAAGACAGGCATCAAAAGATAGGACAGGGAAATATAGGTCTTGAGGCAATGAAAAGAGCAGCACTTCATCCTATATTAAAAGGCAAGCCTTTTATACTTGAAACGCCGAATGACAATGAGGGATATGCTGCAGAGATAGCAATGTTTAAAGAATGGATGTGTGACTGATGGAAAGAAATGTAGACATGACTGAAATATCTGATGGAAAAAGATACACATCAAATGACATTGCAAAATTGGGGTGTGGTGATTGCGCAGGATGCAGTAAATGTTGTCACGGAATGGGAGAGTCAATAACACTTGACCCATATGATATATATAACCTTACTATAAATCTAAAAATGACATTTAATGAGCTCTTGGCAGAAAATTTAGGTCTTTCTGTCAAAGATATGATAATACTTCCACATTTAAACTTAAAAGCAGAAGGGGAGGGGTGTCTTTTTCTGGATGAGAATGGCAGATGCAGTATACATTCGTTCAGACCGGGAATATGCAGGCTGTTTCCGCTTGGAAGGATATATGAAAATGAAAGTTTCAGTTATTTTTTGCAGATAAATGAGTGTGCGAAACAAAACAGGACAAAAGTGAAGATAAAAAAATGGCTTGGTATACCAAATCTGGCAGCGTATGAAAATTATATAAATACATGGCACTATTTTTTGAAAAACATGAAAGCGTTTCTTGAGGAACAGGATAATGAAGAAATGTCAAAAAAAATAAATGTATATATATTAAAGATATTTTTTGAAGAGCCATATAATAATGAAGATTTTTACACGCAATTTGAGAAACGTATGCAGAAAATGCAGCAGATTTTCTGAGCTTTTCATTGGCTTAAGACAATGGGTAGTTCCACATTGCAGGTTTTAAAGATAAAAAGAGATAGCGCAAAATACATGCGTAGAAATGAGGACAAAAATGAGGATTCCTGATAGTTTACAAAAAGGCGGTACAATAGGTTTTGCGGCACCTTCGTTTGGCTGTAACATAGAGCCGTATAAAACAGCATTTGATAATGCAGTCAGCAAATTTGAAAAAATGGGTTACAAAATCATAAAGGGTCCAAATTGTTATGAGGGAAGCGGTGTTGGAATAAGCAACACACCAAAAAAATGTGCAGATGAGATAAATTCTTTTTTGTGCGGAAAAGATAATCAGTCCGTTCAGGCATTATTTTCGTGCGGGGGCGGTGAGCTTATGTGTGAAATATTGGATTATGTGGATTTTGACAGTATAAAAAAGTCAAAACCTGTATGGTATCTCGGGTATTCAGACAATACGAATCTCACATTTTTACTACCTACAATCTGTGACATTGCAGCAATTTATTCGCCATGTGCACCTGCATATGGAATGGAGCCGTGGCACCCGGCGCTCAGAGACACATTTGCACTTCTGACAGGAGAAACTGACAAAGCACACGGATATGACAAGTGGGAAAAAGAATCACTGAAAAATGAAGAAAATCCGCTGGAACCATATAATGTTACGGAAAAGACAGAAATAAAGAAATTTGGCAGAGGAAAAGATGACAGCATAGTACGATTTGAAGGAAGAATGATAGGGGGCTGTCTGGATTGTCTTTCAAATCTTGTTGGCACAAAATTTGATAAAGTAACAGAATTTAATAAGAAATATGAGGACGATGGAATAATATGGTTCATGGAGTCATGCGATTTAAATCCTATGGCGATAAGACGTGCAATATGGCAGCTTGACCATGCTGGATGGTTTGAAAATGTAAAAGCCTTTCTTATAGGCAGACCGCTTTGCCTTGACGAAGAAATATTAGGCGTAGACAGGTATAATGCGGTATATCCATTGCTTGAAAAGTATAATGTACCTATAATAATGGACTTGGATATAGGGCATACAGCACCGATGATGCCGGTTATATCGGGAGCAAAAGCAAATGTGAAAGTAGAGAATGGCACAATAGAGGTAGAATATATCAGGGAACTGGCAGATTAAAACGGCAGTTTTTTAAATACAGCATGACAAAAACGGGTGTTGCAAAATTTGTAACACCCATAATATATGGAAAGGAAACAAAAAGATGATACAGGATATAAAGCCACATACCTTATACAATCAGTACAAACATGTAATACCTGAAAAAGATGATAGGGCGGTGGTGTTTGACGGAAGAAATGTACTTATATCGAGAACTGAAGATGATACGCTTGATACCCCCAAATGTTCCGACATAAAAGGAGAATACATATACATACTGTCGATAGATGAAACAAGATATTTTCTTTTAAAAAATGCTGTTGAGTGTGAAAAAGAAGGAGAGGTGAGCAATTATATAGGAAGAAACAGCAATGGAATTGATGAATTTAAATTTGAGCCGATAAAGAATTTAAGGCAGCTTGCATCAAAAGAAGTATGTTTTGCACTTATGACAGCGTGGCATTTAAACACATGGTATAAAGATAACAGATATTGTGGCAGATGCGGAGCTAAAACGGTGCATTCACACAAAGAGAGAATGCTGCATTGTGTGAAATGCGGCAATATGATATATCCAAAGATAGCACCGGCTATAATAGCAGCTGTAACACATGATGATAAACTGCTTCTTACAAAATACGCTCTAAACAGGGAATATCAAAAATATGCACTTATAGCAGGGTTTGTTGAGATAGGTGAGACAATAGAAGAAACGGTAAAAAGGGAAGTAGAAGAGGAAGTTGGACTTAAAATTAGAAATCTTACATATTATAAAAGCCAGCCGTGGGGATATGACAGTAATGTACTGATGGGATATTTTGCAGAACTCGACGGAGACGAAAGTATTACGATGGATATTGAAGAACTTTCAAAAGCACAGTGGTTCAGACG
>FR887342.1:109441-165752 GCA_000436755.1 Clostridium sp. CAG:253
GTTCAGACGTGGTGAACTGCCGGCACACAATGATGGAATCAGTCTCACAAGGGAGATGATAGGTGTATTTGAAGACAAAGAAAAGTATGAAAAAATTGTGAAAAATTATTAAAATCGACATTAGAATGACATAAAACAAGTATATATTACATCGTGAAAACATTGATATTACATTATACAAACATTATAAAAAAGGGAGATATTTGTTAAAAATTGAAAAAGCTTCTTGACAAAGAGTATCTTTTTTGTATAATGGTAATGTATAGCAAGTAAAATATAAGGAGGCATAACAATGATTAAAAAAGCAAAGAAGTCTGTAGCCGTTGGTTTATCAGTAGCTCTTGCAGTTACAAGTGTAAACATCCCGGTTAATTCGGCATCAGCTGCAGCGAAGAAGGCTAAGCTTAGTGCTACTAAGAAAACACTTACTGCCGGAAAGTCTACTACTTTAACTCTTAAGACAAATAAGAAAAAAGCAAAGACTATCAAAACTATTAAGGCTAAGTATGTGAAAGTCAGCACAAGCAAAAAGTCTGTAGCAACAGTCAAAAAAGTATCCAAAAAATCTAAAGTAACAGGAATTAAGGTAACTGCTAAGAAAGCAGGAAAAGCTACAATTACTGTTAAGGTTACAAAGGGTACATACAAAGGCACATATAAGTGCAAAGTTACAGTAAAGAAGAAAGCTTCTGCAACAAAGGCTCCTACACAGGCACCAACTACTGAACCAACAGTAGAACCAACAGTTGAGCCTACAGTAGAACCAACAGTTGAGCCAGCAACTAGCCCAGCAATTACAGAAACGCCAGCTACTAAGGTTACTGTAGTTAATACATCAAACATTACAAAGTCTGATGATACATTCACAGTAACATTAACATTAGATGGTACATACACAGATGAGCAGTTAAAGGGTGCTAAAGTTACTTTGACAAACTCAGCTGCAAAGGTTACTACAACAGCAACATTCAGCAAAATTGATGTTGATGGAAAAGCTGTATTTACAGTAGACGATACTAAGGTGCTTACACCTGGTGATACTACTGCAAATGGTGATTACAAAGTTTCTTCAGATTCAGAAGCATTGGTTATCAGCGGTGACGTTGTTGCTTCATATGAAGAGTCTTTAGCAGGAAACAAGATTAAAGGTTATGTATTAACTGACAAGCTTAACAATGGTACATATGATGGTTCGTTCAAAAATGCTGTTGCAGGTGCTACTGTTTCAGTAGAAGGCGGACAGTCAACAACAACAGATGCAAAAGGTTATTACGAACTTCCATCAGTAGCAGGTAGAAAAATCGTGACAATTTCTAAAGCAGGATTTGTTACTAAGTATCTTACAGGAACTAAGCGTGTATATGTTAACAAGAGCCATGTTACATCACAGAACGTTGCTTTAGAGCATTTCGATGTTAGAAAGTTAACAGTAAATGTTAAAGCAATTGACAAAGATGCAAAGACAGGTATTTCTAAGGCTCATGTTGTATTGAAAAATTCAGCTGGTGCAGTTGTTAAAGAAGGTGACGCTGATGCAAACGGTCAGATTACATTCGGTAACGACTTACATGAAAGTGCCGCAGTTGGTACAGATCTTACAGCAAACGGAACATCAGTTGCAAACTATTTGAATCAGGGAACATATACATTAGAAGTTTCAAAGAAACTTTCAAAGAGCAATGTAAGTGATGTATATGCTACATTTACAAAATCATTCAAGATTGAAAATGATTATACATATCCAATCGAAATTGAAGGTACAAAGACAGCAGCTGTTAAGTCATTCAAGGTAACACAGAACTTGAAAGAAAATGCAGAAAAAGCTTATGTTAACAGCAGTTCAAAGATTAATGTTAAGTATGCTCTTTATACATTGGTAGATGGTAATGCTGTATCAGCACCTATCATCGAGGATACTGCAGCAGTCGAGTCAGATGCAATTACTTCAGCTAAGACTCTTACATCTAATATACTTAGTGCTTTGATTACATCAGCATCAACTAAAGATACAGTTCTTGCAGCAGCTTCAAACAAAGCATTAACATTACCAACAGGCGATTACTACTTATTACTTACTCCAGAACTTGCTTCAGGAGCAACAGGTTATACATTTGCATACAATGCAGTTAAAGTTAGTGTAACAGCTGGTGGAGATGTAACAGCAACAGCAGACCTTACAGAAGGTAATGTTCGTACAATCAATACACAGGTTACTTTACCAAATAAGGTAGCAGGTGATGATGTACAGACAGATACAAACGGATTATTCACTGTAAAATGGGATGCTACAACTAAGAAATTTGTATTAGCAGATGAAGCAGCTCCATTTAATAAGGAACAGGTTAAGGCCTCATACGCAATCAGCCAGGTTGTAGCAGGAACAGATGACAAAGTTGCAATTAAGATTCCTGAAAATGGTAACTTTACAACTCCTGAGTATAAGAAGGGTGCAGACGGAGCATATGCTTCATCAGTTAAGTATGTAAACTTCTTAGGAACAGGTAAATATATTATTGAATCTACAGGTGATTATACAACATCTGTTGCTAAACAGACAGAGCAGATTAAAAACGATAAGGGTAGCGTTAACTTCAAAGTTGCAGGTGCAGCTAATGTAGTAAAAGTTACTGTAAAAGCTGTAGCTGGTTCTGATGTTATCGGAAAGAATACATTTGGTAAATTAACAAAATTAGTAGCTTACGATTCGACAGGAAAAGCTGTTGCAACAAAAGACTACACAGCAACAACAGCCGCAGATAAGCAGGTTACAGGTCAGGATCTTTTAGCATCAGGAAGTGCTATTACAGGAAGTGCTATCGCTGTAAATGATTATGCTGAGTACAATACTCAGACAGGTAATTACACAATGAACTTACCAGAAGGCAAGTATACATTCGGTGTTACATTAGCAGGATACAAAGAAGTTGTATCAGATGCAGTAGATGTAAATGCTATCGAAAAAGTTGGCATTACAATCAGCAAGAAGTTAGAGAAAGCAACAGCAGATGCTACTACTATTAATGGTGAAGTTAAAGTATTAAACGAGAACAAGATTGGTTACATGAACTTGACAAAAACAAGTATTACAAATGGTACAGTTGTTCTCTTAAACTCAGACAAGAAGATTGCAGCAATTGACACTCTTAAATGGGATGGTTCAAAGAATGTTTATACATATTCATTCTACAATGGTGAAACTGATGGACAGGGAAAGAATGTAATCAATCCTGGTACATATACTATGGTTGTAAGAACTTCTGAGACTGAAACATATGCTACAACAGTAACAGTTGTAGACGGAGAGAAGAAAGCTGCTAATGTTGACTTAGTAAAAGGTGCTTATGGTCAGATTAAGGCATTCGCACTTGATAACAACAACGCAGTATTAACAGATTGGAATGCAGTTGCAGTAGCTTATGATGAGTACTTCGTAGACCCAGCAATCGCTGGAAACTACGCAGATGGAAAGATTAGTGCTAAGGCATCAGCTTACCCATCAGCAACACAGGGAACTATTTCAACAATTACTGAGAATACAGCAAGATTTGGTGCTTACTTAACATCATCTACATGGTCAAATGGTTCATACTCATATGCTGAGTCAAACAATGGTGTTACACAGAAAGGTTATTATGTATTTGATAAGCTTCCAGCAGGTACATATACAGTTAAGCTTGGTGTAAATGTTTATAATCCAACAGTTATGACTGACAATTTATATCAGTGGAAAGCTGAGACTGTAACACTTAAAGATTCAGGTGATGTAGTTAAGGCTGAGTACACATATGATAAGATTGGTGAAAAGGTTAACACAATTTCTGTTCCTTTAACAATCAATCTTAAAGGAACTTCAGTTCCAACTCCATCTTTAACAAATCCACTTGTAGTAGTTATTGCTCCTACAAAGGGTGCAGGTACTGAGACAATCACTAAGATTGTTACAGATCCTAAAGAATTAAAAGAAATCCCAGTTGCAGGTAAGACAAATTATGATGTAACAGTATTTACATATGATGGATATCAGTTAGCTAGCAATTCAATCAATGTTGAGCGTTCAGCAGCTACAGTAGAAGTTGCATTGAATGCATCTGACATGGACTAATATTGCAAAGCAAGATTGGTGAAATCGCCTAATTTATTAGGTAAAAGATATATAAAGGGGGGACTACATAAGTGGTTCCCCTTTTTTGTATATATAAAATATTTCAAGAACAATTGAAATGTTAGATGTCTCCCAAAAATATAAAATAAAAAGATTCAATTTAGGATAAATTTCTGATTGAATCTTTTTTATTTTATAAGATATGGTTATGATGAGTCATCAGAAACAGACATAGTTAAAGGAGATATGGATAAGTTTACTGCGACGCTGAAATATGGTGCCGTTGAATGGGATGCTGGAGATACAGTAGAAATCACAAAAGACGGAGAGTATACATTTACATATACTACAACTAAAGATAATGATAAAGTACTGCAATTGGCATTTGCTACAAATCTTTATAAGGGAATTATGAATGACAATTTTAGTATTACAGCAGAGTCAGTAGTTGTTAATGACACAGTATATAAGGTTGATGCAACAAAAGCGGCATGGGACAATTCAGGAAAGGACGAAAATCCATATACATATACGCTTATAAATGGTTGGGGAGGTCTTGACAGTGTTGGTTTATCGAAAATTAAAGCTGGCGATAAGATAACAGTTAAGATTAAGGTAACCGGTACAAATAATAATTCAGAGGCACCAGAGGAAACAAAGGAGCCAGAAGAAACAAAAGAACCAACAGAAGATATAGACAAAGGAAATATGGATAAGTTTACAATTAAACTTACATATGGAGCAAGTAGTGACTGGGCAAGCTATTCATTGGATATAACAGAAGATGGAGAATATACGTTGTCGCATACTGCAACTTGTGATGTTGATTTTATAAATTCATTAACATTAAATACAAACTTATATGGTGGAAGCTTAAATTCTTATTTTAAAATAACACCAGAGTCAGTAACTATAAATGATACGGAGTATATGATTAACTCTGAAGTAGCAGTATGGAATAATTCTGGAGATGCAGTGGTAAATCCATATACATATACGCTTATAAACAGTTGGGGAAATTTAAATAGCGTTAATTTACCTAAAATAAAAAAAGGAGATAATTTAACAGTTAAATTTAGGGTTAAAGGTACAAATTCATATAAGTCATTTGTAAACATACCAACAGTTATAGCTACTATTAAACCAAGTTCAAGTCCAACAGTGGCACCGACAACAGAACCAACAGCAGCACCAACTGAAGAGCCAACAGTAGTACCAACAACAGAGCCAACAGTAGTACCAACTCAGAAACCAACGGTAGCACCGACAAAGAAAACTAGTCTGAAAAATACAACAATTACTGTTAAGAATGGAAAGAAGAAGGTTTCATCAGTAACAGTTAAGGTTGGTAAGTCAGCTAAGATTTCAGTATCAACAAATTCAAATGCAAAACTTTCGATTAGTGGAATTTCAAAGAAAGAATTAAAGGTTGCAAAAATTGTATTAAAAGATAATAAAATAATAGTTAAGGGTCTTAAAAAAGGAAAAGTGAAGTTTAAACTCGTAAGTAAAAAGACTTCAACTTATAAGAAAGCTTCTAAAACAATTACTGTAAATATAAAATAGTGATTTAAATAAGATTTAAATTCAATTAGATGTAACTTGTACATAGTCAGCATACTTTATTATTGAAGAGTATGCTGACTGTTTTTTGTTATATAATTGAAATAAGGCTATAGCTTCTGTATAATATAATGTATAAAAAGCGTTTTAAAAGTTAAATGTAATAAGAAAAATTGAAAATGAGTTGAATGGGGCAGATTATTAGAGAATAAGATATGTGTTATGATGTTGATTTCTACAGGCAGTATGGAAGTGAGGTGGCTATAAATGGGTATATATTTCAATCCAAGTAATGCAAGTTTTAAGAAAGACAGAAATTATAAGATTTATGTAGACAAAACAGAGTTAATAGCTTATTTAAATGAAATAATTGATACACCGAAAAATTGTCTGGCGGTAAGCCATGCAAGACGTTTTGGAAAATCGCATGCCGCCGGTATGATTGATGCGTATTATAGTCTGGGATGTAATTCAAGTGAAATTTTTGACGATACGAAGATAGCCGGAAATGCAGACTATAGGAAATATATGAATAAATATAATGTTATTCATTTGGATATAGCATCGTTTTGGGATGATTATAAGGAAAATGTAGTTGATAAAATTATAGAGTATATAAATAAAGACTTTAAAAATGTATTTGGAAATGAACTGGATTATGAAAAGAGATTTAGCTATAATTTAATGCTTATATATCAAAAAACGAATACTCCCTTTGTAATTATTATTGATGAGTGGGATTGTGTTATCAGGAACAGCGACGATAAAGAGCTTGTACACAAATATTTACAGTTTCTTCACTCGTTATTCAAATCAGAGGAGTCAAAATCATTTTTGGCATTGGCATATATTACCGGAATTCTGCCAATTAAGAAGATTAGGGATGAATCGGCATTGAACAATTTTAGTGAATATACAATGCTGGATTCTTATCCGATTACGCAGTATTACGGTTTTACTGAAGATGAAGTTAAAGTGTTATGCGAAAGATTTGATATGGATTTTGAAACGATAAGAGCATGGTATAACGGCTATCTGATTGATGGAATCTATATGTATAATCCGAATTCTGTGTCTATGGCATTAAATAGGCATAAATTTGATTCATACTGGAGAAATACATCATCGTTTGAATCAATCAATACATTTATAACGCTGAATTATGAAGGTCTGAAAGATGATATTATGAGTATGCTGTCAGGTAAAAAAGTGAGGGTAAATCCGAATACATTCAGGAATGATTTATCAATCATAACATCAAAGGATGATGCATTGACGGCACTTATACATTTGGGATATCTGGGATATGATGCAGACAGAAAGAGTGCATATGTGCCAAACTACGAAGTTGCAACAGCATTTGAACTTGCATTACAGACAGGAGAATGGAAAGATATAGCGAAAGCAATATCAACTTGTGATGATCTGTTATTTGAAACAATAGATGGGAATGCAGAAAGAGTTGCAGAACTGATAGAACTCGCCCATGACACATATACATCTATCCTTAAATATAATGATGAAAATTCCTTGAGCTGTGTTCTTACTATGGCATATTTTACGGCACCTGGTTATTATAATATAATTCGTGAGATGCCGGCAGGAAAAGGATTTGCGGATTTTGTATTTATTCCAAGAGCAAATGCGGGGTTCAGACCTGCAATGGTAGTAGAATTAAAATACAATAAATCGGCAGATACGGCTATTAAACAGATAAAAGAAAAAAGGTATCACGGAGCACTGTCAGGATATAGTGATAAAATACTCTTAGTAGGAATTAGTTATGATGCGGATGGAAAAGATAAGAAACATCATACATGCGTTATAGAAGAAGTGATGATATAAATGGAAAAATATTTCCAAATTTGGTGTTGACAAACAGATATTACTTAGAGTAAAATATAACACATGAGGGGGGGAATTTTTTTAAAAGCAAAGTCTCCCTTTTTTGGATATTAAAGATATGTCTCCAAAATATACATAACATATCAAAAATCGAAAGGAACCGATTTGGGATTTTTCCGAAATTCGGTTCTTCTTTCGTGTATTGGATCTTTTTTGGTATCAATCTTCATGTCAAAGCAGCCATAGAATATCATGATTTTTTCGTGTATCTTAAATAATTCAAAAATACAGTTGATAAAAAATTTAATAGATGTTATTATATATAAAATCGTGTACGCACACGAAATGCTGTTCAAAAAGAGGTGATATTTATTTCATGTACTATTAAAGAACTTGCAAAAGCATGTGGTGTTTCGGAGGGGACAGTTGACAGAGCTGTTAATAACAGGAGTGGTATAAAGGAAAGTACTAAAAAGCGTATTCTTGAAATGGCAGAACAGATGGATTACAGACCGAATCATCTGGCAAAAAGCCTTGCAACGGGAATTACCAAAACGCTTGGAATAGTGTCAGTAGATTTAAGTAATAACTTTTTTGCACTTCTTGTAGAGAGTATTGAGCAGACAGCGAGAGAACATGGATATTTTGTGAATCTTGCTTTATCTCATAATGACCCGGAAAAAGAGATGGAAGCCATAAGGTATATGGCAGAGCGCAGAGTTGATGGGATTATTTTGTTTCCGTTGGGAAAAGGAGCGCAGTTCAGTTCTTTTTTAAAGAAACTAAATATCCCGATAGTTACTATCTACAACAGAATTGAGTGTGATTTTGTGCATGTGGATGTTGACTGCCGTCTGATTATGAGAAATGTTGTTTCTTATCTTGCTGGAAAAGGTTACAATGAAATGATATATATTGACCCTCATTTTCAGAATATGAAATCGAGGGGAATCAATGTCTTTTCTATAGAACAGCGCCGTATAGGTTATCTTGAGGGAATAGACCATGAAAAGCTTGGAGAGAGTAATATTCTTGAAGATATGGACGAGAAGCAGCTTGTAGATATAGCTAAAAGAAAAGACGGCAAGAGAAAAGTTTTTATATGCAGAAACGATACCCCGGCAGTAAGGCTTATGACAATATTTAGAAAAAATAATATCAAAGTTCCGGAGGATGTAGGTATTATAGGTTTTGATAATATTGCCATACTTGATAATATGTCACCGAGGCTTACATCGGTTGACTGTAATATAAAAACGACCGGGCGTAAAGCTACGACGAATCTTATAAGAATGATAAACGGTGAAAAAGATATAAGAGACTGCGTTGTTGATTATAATATTGTTGAGGGCGAGACACTTTAAAAATAAAGAGGATAGGTAAATAAATAGATTATTATATGACACAAATTATAAAATGTGTCAAAGAATATTTATTCTTAAAAAATATATATTTATTTACCTACCCTCTTAAAACGAGATAAAATCGTGTACGCACACGATAAGACTCTCAGACAAAAATAAAACTAAAAAGAAAGGTAAGAACAGAAATGGATGCGATAAAATTTGGTTTTAAATATTGGAAAAAGTATATTGTGGCGGCGGTTATTTTACAGATAGTAAGTTTTCTGGCAATTATTGCTGACCTGCTTATTCCGTTTGTATCGGAACTTTTTGTTGATTTTGTAATTATGGATAATGACAGTGAGGCGAGCGGTGTTTTTGCATTTCTGATAGATGGTGATTATGGTAAGAGACACAGTTTTGAATTGTTTTTCAACATTGCGTTTGTCTTTTTGGCATTGCTTGTTTTTCGTCTTATATTCATATATATAAAAAATACCATGCTTGAAAAATATGCATTGAAATTTGAGACTGATTTAAGGGTTGTAACTTTTGACAAGCTTATGCAGTTAGACAGCCAGACGGTGTCAGAATATAACACGGGAGAACTTCTTACAACACTTCATACTGATACCATAATGATGAAAGATTTGTTTGGAAGAATAATACCGGGAATGTTTGACAGTATGTTTGTATTAGGGGTGTGTACCATGCTTCTTACATCAATAAATGTAACACTTCTGATAATTCCTGTACTTCTTGCACCTTTTTTTGTAGTTGCTCTTTTGAAGTTCAGAAAGAAAGCGCAGAAGAATTACAGGGATATAAGAAGCAGCAATAGTAATATGAATCTTACGGTTCAGGAAAATATTGAAGCTGTCAGACTTGTGAGGTCGTTTACAAATGAGGGGCGTGAAAAGGAAAAGTTTGATAAATCAAACATGAATATGAAAAATTCATATATAAATCAGGTTAAACTTTCAGCGGGTTTTGAAGTTATATTCAGTTCGATAAAGCAGGCTGCCTATATAGGCACTATAGCTTTATGTGCCATTCTTGTTATAAAAGGTCAGATGCTGGTTGGATTTCTGGTAGCAGCATCCGGTTATGTTATGAAGATTATGGATCATGTGTCACAGATAAACAATATGCTTTTCCAGATGCAGCAGCAGATTGTTGCGGGGGACAAGATAAGAAGTTTTATGGCATGTGAAACAAAAATAAAGGATGGCACATATTCTGCGAAAAATATTGATAAGCCAGATATAGAATTTAAAAATGTAACTTTAGAACTTGGCGGTAAAAAAGTTCTTGATGATGTAACGCTGTCTGTGCCGTATGGAAAGAAGGTTGGTGTTGTAGGAGCAACAGGAAGCGGAAAGAGCATTTTTCTTAAATCGATGGTAAGAATAAATGATGTGAGTTCGGGACAGATAACGATGGATGGAAAAAATATAAAAGAGTACAAAACTGATGAACTGAGAGAAAAATTTTCTTATGTTTTTCAGGATGCATTTTTATTTTCAAATACAATAGACAGCAATATTGCATTTTCAAATCCCGATGTTGATGAAAAGACGGTTAGGGAATGTGCTAAGAGGGCAATGGCAGGCGATTTTATAAATGAACTTTCAGACGGCTATCAAACCATAGTGGGTGAAAAGGGATTTGGACTTTCAGGAGGTCAAAAGCAGAGAGTATCTATCGCAAGAGCAATGTTAAAGGATGCACCGGTATTTGTATTTGATGACTCAACAAGTGCACTGGATGCGGAAACAGAAAAGAAACTTCTTGAAAATCTGAGAAAATATTATAAGGAAAAAACTATTTTTATTGCTGCACACAAAATGTCCTCTGTTATTGATTGTGACGAGATAATTTATTTAAGTAAAGGAAAGATTGTTGAGAGAGGGACATTTGATGAACTTATGAAACTTGACGGACATTTTGCAGATGTGTATAAGACACAGATGGCAAAGCAGACTGTAGCTTAAAAAATGAGTAGAAATGAGGATTGTTATGGCTAAAAGGAATACATATTTTGAGGATGAAGTTGTTCATAAAAAGATTGATATAAAACAATTTGGACGTATTTTAAAATACATTATGCCGTATAAACATATATTTATAATAGTAAGTGTACTTATGCTTGTATCAGCTTGTACGGCTTTATTACCGCCAATGCTTTTGAGATATATAATAAATGATGTGGTTATCGGGAAAGATATGGCAAAGCTTTTTTATGTTGTGTGTGGTCTTATTTTTCTTGCGGCAACTGATATTGGGCTTACTTATGCACAGCAGAGAATGATGGGACAGATGGGACACAGCGTAATTGCTGACATGAGAAGAGATATTTTCTATAAACTGCAGGAACTTCCGTTTGAATATTTTGACAACAGACCTGACGGTAAAATAGTTGTGCGTGTGACAGATTATATAAATGATCTCGCTAACTTTTTTACAAATTATGTTGTAATGTTTTTAGTTTACCTTGTAAAAATAGTTATAGTTACGATATTTATGCTTTCACTCAGTCCTGAGCTTACATTGATTGTAGCGTGTACCACAATTCCGATGATGACGTTGGTTTTGCTGCTGAGATATAAAATAAGAAGGAGATTTGCATGGCACAGAGCAAAACTTTCAAATCGTTCTGCATTTCTTATTGAAACCATAATGGGAGAAAAAATTGTAAAGAACTATAACAGGGTAAAGAAAAATAAAGAGATATATGAAGATTTACATAACCAGAGTGTTAATGTATGGTGGGGAATTGTTAAATTAAATAATTTAAATACGCCGATTGTTGAGATATTTTGGAATATTGGTACTCTTTGTCTTTACGGAGTGGCACTTTACCTTATATTAAATGGAAGCAGTCACGTTGATGCGGGAACAGTAGTCGCATTCATAAGTTATATGGGACTTTTTAGCGGACCACTGACCCAGATAGCTATAATAATACAGCAATTGGCACAGGTAAGTTCAAATCTTGAGCAGGTATTTGACACAATAGACTACGAAGTAGACATAAAAGATGAAGAAGGGGACGTTTCTCTGAAAAATGTAAGGGGGCAGGTAGATTTTGACAATGTTACATTTTCATATGAGGATGATATAAATATCCTTGAAAATGTTAATCTTCATGTAAAACCGGGAGAGACAATTGCACTTGTAGGACCTACAGGGGCAGGAAAAACAACAATCATAAATCTGATTACGAGATTTTATGATGTGACAGGTGGTTCGGTTAAAATAGACGGAAATGATGTGAGAAAGGTAACACTGGAGTCGCTTAGAGAAGAAGTTGGAGTTTTGATGCAGGACCCGTTTATATTTAAGGGAAGTGTTATGGAAAACATAAGATATGGAAGGCTTGATGCAACAGACGGGGAATGCATAAATGCGGCAAAATATATTTATGCCGATGAATTTATAGAAAGACTTCCTAATGGATATGACGAGGAACTGGAAGAAAGAGGCGAAGGGCTTTCAGCAGGTGAAAAACAGCTTATCAGTTTTGCCAGAATAATTCTTAAAAATCCGTCAGTCATAATACTTGATGAGGCAACAAGTTCGATAGACACGGAAACAGAGAATATGATACAGAAAGCACTTGACGTAATATTATCGGAAAAAACTGCATTTATCGTCGCACACAGACTGTCAACAATAAGGAATGCAGACAGAATTCTTTACATAGCAGACAAAGGAATTGCGGAAGAAGGAAACCATGAGGAACTGATGGAAAAGAAGGGGCTTTACTACCGATTGAATGTGCGCTGATAGAATTACAATTGAAATAAATTTAACTATGTGTTATATTAAACTCTGTTTGAAAATATTTTTAAAGAGGGTGCGAATACATGGGTTCTTTTGGTTTTAAGAGAAGACACGGTCTTAGTTTTTATGGAATGGGACATGCTTCAAATACGGAAAATAAAAGCAGAGGTGGATTTTTTGACTTTTTAGTTTGGCATAAGAGTGAAATCATTATGTTTCTGCCATTTTTTGTGATGGATTTAAGTCTTAGGATTATGGGACATCAAATAGAGTTTTACCCGGCATATTATCTTCAGCCGAATTTGTTTACTATAATATGGGTGGGACTTTTTATTGCGGTTACAAAATATCTAAAAGGTATTTTTGGAAAAATTTTTTACTGGCTTATATTTATCATAAGTTTTATTATGTTTTTGACAAACGCGATATATTATCCGCTTACTTCGTTTTATTTTAATTTTTCACTTTTGGAACTTGCAAGTGAGGGAAGTTCTTATATAGGTGATACGATAAAGCATACACCGGTGTATGTATATATAATCGCACTGATTGTTGTTGTACTTGCGGTTGCCGCCACGATAAATATGAAAAAGAGTGAGAAATTTCAGGGCAGAAAGCTGCTGATTTCGTTTATCGTATTTATATGCCTGCATCTGCTTATTCCTGTTACTATGGGAAGCGGCAACAAAAATCTCAGGTGGAACAGCTTTAAGAAAGCGAGAAATGTATACAATGAGTTCAGTGATTCAAATAAGAGTATGAAAGTTTCAGGTCTTTATGAATATACTGTAAGAAATTTTTACATTACATTTCTAAAACCTAAGGAAAAGATAAGTGACAGTGACAAAAAGTTTTTGAAAAACATATATGAAGCGAAGGATGATAAAAAGCCGAATGATTATACAGGTTTGTTTAAAGGTAAGAATGTAATATTTTTACAGCTTGAGGGTATGGATGAGTGGCTTCTTACAAAGAAGAATACGCCAAATTTATATAAGCTTAAAAATGAGTCTGTTGATTTTACAAATCATTTTTCGATATATACGGGAGGCGGTTCAACCTTTAACTCTGAGTTTGCCGTAAATACAGGTTTTACAACTCCTATATCGTATAATGAAAATGTGTATACATTTAATAAAAATACATTTAATAATACGATGGCAAAGCTGTTTAAAAATCAGGGATATGCTGTAAATGCGTTTCATATGAACAGCAGTGAGTTTTATTCGAGAGGAATAAATTATAGAAGCTGGGGTTACGACAATTATTATGGTCTTAAAGATATACTTGACAGCAAAGATAAAGAAGATTTGAGTTATGAGCTTGACAGAAAGCTTATTGAGAATAAGACTTTCTATAACAAGATGTTTAAGCAAAATGATAAGTTTGTGGATTACATTATCTCATATACACCGCATACGCCATTCACAACCGAAAAAGAGGTTGGAAAACTTGTTGCAGAGATGAAATATGGAAAAGGGAAGGTTCCAAAACTTTCGGAGGAACAGGTTGCTGACCTCATGGTAGGAGAAACCGATTATATGGTTGGTCTGCTGATTCAGGCATTAAAGGATAATAATCTTTATGACAATACTGTTATAGTGGCATATGCAGACCACTATCTTTATACAATAAACGATAAGTCGGTTCTTGATAAGTACAAGGAGACAGACAACAATCTTATAAACCGTACACCGTTTTTTATATGGAGCAGTGATGTAAAATCTCAGAAGATTGATAAGGCAAATATGCAGATGAATATTCTGCCGACGGTGTTAAATCTTTTTGGAATTGATTACAACAGTAATTATTATATAGGAAAGGATATTCTTTCTGATGATTACGAACCGCTGGCATTTTTCTCGGATTCAAGCTGGTATGACGGAAATGCATATGTATCTGACGCAAAGGTGACAAACGGTGCGAAGATATCTGAGGATGAAGTAGAAAAGAAAAGTAAAACAGTTGAAGAACTTATAAAGAAAAATGACCTTACATTAAAGTATGACTTTTTGAAAGATTATAAATAGAGAGACAGAGGTACAGTAACAGCAGGGAGTGGAGAAAAGAAAATAATGAATATTATAAGCAACATAGCGCATTTTTTAGGGAATATTTATACACCGAGCCTGTTTTTATTTACAGCAATAGGTATGTTTATGAAGATACTGAGTATACATGATGTTCCGTATATGATAATCGGGCTTTTTTGTACAAGAAAGTTTAAGCCGGCAAAGCACAATCACAAATATGCGGTGCTTATTCCGGCAAGAAACGAAGAACCGGTTATAGGAAATCTTATTAACAGCATAAAGAAACAGGATTATCCGCAGGAGCTTATAACAATTTTCGTTGTTGCGGATAACTGTACTGACAATACGGCAAAGATTGCAAGGGAACTCGGCGCAATCTGTTATGAACACAATAATCCTGATGAGAGAACAAAAGGTTTCGGTCTTAAATACCTTTTTGAGCAGATTGAAAAAGATTATGGAATACAATCTTTTGAGGGATATTTTATTTTTGATTCGGACAATCTTTTAAAGAAAGACTATATTTCAAGAATGAATGACTCTTTCGATGCAGGTGAGAAGATAATCACATCGTACAGAAGTACAAAGAATCTGACGGAGGGATGGATTGCTTCGCTTTATGCGATTCATTGGCTGCGCTCAATAAGACAGCGTCACAGAACAAGATCATTTCTGCATCTTGCGACGAATATTCAGGGAACGGGATTTCTGTTTGCAAATGAGATAGTAAAAGATGGATGGAAGTATACATCTCTTACTGAGGACAGGTCACTTACTGCTGACTGCGTGGTAAACGGATATGAGATTTCATACAACAATGATGCGATTTTTTATGATGAGCAGCCGACAAGTTTAAGAGTTGCATTGCGCCAGCGTTTAAGATGGGCAAAAGGACATCTTCAGGCTTTCGGCGAGAGCGGATGGGGACTTTTCAAAAATATATTTATAGACAAAAACACTAAATGGGAAAAAGACGATACATGGTACAGATTTTTATGGCGTACTATAAGACACAGATTTATGTCGTTTGATACATTTGCCCAGCTTTTGCCAAAACAGATAGTTACGGCATTTAAGTGGATAGTCTGGAATTTGTTTTTGTTCCCGTTTACGATATACAATGCAGGCGGACAGATGTATATATTTAGAAATGGAACATGGCTTTCAAAACTTGTAAGACATTTTACGGGAAATGTTGTTGTGAATCTTGAACCGGGCTGGAAGTCATATGCTATATGTGTCCTGCTTGTAATCTGGATAAGATTTTTCTATAGAATTGGAATGTATCTTGCCAGCATATGGATGGCAATTTATATATTTATAATAGAAAGAAAACGTATACAAAAAGTAAGTTTTGGCAAAAAAGTTTTGTATTGTCTTACATGGCCGCTATATGACGTAATAGAACGCTATGTAAAATACATAGCGCTCTTTAAGAAAGTAGAGTGGAAACCTATTCCACATGAGAGTAAAATCACGATAGATGATATCGGACAGTAATTTTAAATTGTTCCGGTAACAGTGAGTGTTGTTACTCCCGGAGTAACACTCCATGCACCTGTTGCAGGGTCCTGAGTATATGAGGCAGCTGGGACTGTTATCTTACCGGTAACAGTTTCAAAGCTGCCTGTTGTTGTATCATAGGTGTAATTGCCTGTTTCTGTCCAAGGAGCAGAGTTGTAAGTTACACTTATATTTGTCAATGCAGGAGTGAATACATCGGATATGCTCAGTGAATCTTCGGCAGTGGCAGCAGTATTACCGAAGTTCTGGATAATAAACGTGTAAGTTATCTGTCCGTTTTCGGTAATAGTTGTCGGAGAAAGAGTTTTGTTGATGCTGAGTGAAGCCGCATCATCGGTTGTTATTGTCTCAGCGGCAGTTATTGGACCGGTGATGGCATTGCCTGTAACAGTTGCCGTGTTTGTGACAGTTGAACCGGTTGTAAGAGGAGCAGATTCGTTGATTTTTGCCTGATATACAAGTACGGTGTTTCCGTTTGCAGGTATTGAGATGTCAGAAAAAGTGAGCTCAGGTAAAACTGTTGCGGCAGGTGCAGCCTGAAGTACACCATTTGTATAATATTTAACTGAACCTTCGACATAATCAAGGGGAATGAGTGTAAGAGTGTTGAACGTGTAAGCACCAAGATTATCTGTTATTGTAAGACCTGAGACAGGGGTATTACTTGAATTTAACAGGCTTATAACATAAGTTATGGTGCTGTCAGAGTTGTAAGTTGGTATTACAGCTTTTTTTGTTGCAGTCACAGCCTCGATTATTTCGCCTGTAGTGATGTTGGAAACGGTTGACTTTCCGTTGTGGGAAAGTGTTGCCTGGTTAAAAAAGAGTGCCATATATTTTTCCTCATGTAAGATATAGCAAGAGTTTCAAACCCTAAGATATAAATTATTAAACTGATAAATTTATATTCTTTGGGATTTTTTCTCTTTAATATGAATATATGCATATAATAATGGCAGGTTACTGCGATGTTTATAAGCTATTGTCAAAATTGAAGATGTAAATAGTATCATTTAATAAAAAAAGTTTATAAAAAACAAAATTAGTATAGTTTTATCTAAAGAAAAGTGGTAATATATGTTTATTAAATTATGGGAGTTGGTAAATATGTATGACAGGCTGACTAGGAAAGATGTCGAAAAAATGCAGAAGGAGGTCGATGAGAGAAAGCTTGTTGTAAGAAAACAGGCTTTGGAAGATGTAAAAGAGGCGAGGGCACAAGGAGATTTAAGCGAAAACTTTGAGTACAAGGCGGCAAAACAATTTAAAAACAGAAATGAGAGTCGTATAAGATATCTTGAAAAAATGATAAAAACAGCGACGATAATAGAAGATGATTCTGATGAGTCACAGATTGGGTTGAATGATTCGGTAACTATCTATATCGAAGAGGATGACATGGAAGAATGCTTCAAAATAGTCACGACTATAAGGTCTGACGCAATAAACAATATGGTAAGTATTGAGTCTCCTATAGGTGAGGCACTGCTTAAACATAAAGTCGGAGACAGAGTTTATATTAAGATTAACGATAGTGACGGATATTATGCTGTGATAAGAAAGATAGAGAAAAGTGATGACGAATCAGAAAAAATAAGCAGCTATTAAGTTTCTGGTCGAAAGAGTGTATAAACAGTATAACACTGTTGGATATTACATACGAAATTGATTTTTAGTGGGTAAAATGAAAGTGAGGTACATCAATGAAATTTAAAACCAGAAGTGTGAGAACATATCTTGTAATTCCGGTACTTATACTTGGAATTTTTAGTGTTATTGCACTTGTAATGTCAGGATTGTCATTAAGAAATGTGAATGGAATAAGCAAAAATATTGCACAGAAGCAGGTAAGAAATATAATATGTATGGATGAGATAAATAAAAATGTAATAGTGATGCAAAAAGATGTTATGTCATATTGCCAGAAGTCACAGGACAGTGAGAAACAGTCTATACTAAAAGAAATAAAAGAGATTAAGAGCAATAATGCATCATATTTTAAAGAATTAAAAACTACGCTTCAGACTGATAAATTAAAAAAGCAGCTTGAGACACTTACAAGTGACTATAGTGAGTATGAGAAGAAGCTTGATGAAATTATGGAAATGGCAGCTACAGACTCTATAGGTGCACTTGAAGAAACAAATACCAATCTCAGCAAGTATGCTGATAAAGTGGCAGATTATGCAGACAGTATAATTACAGATAATGATAAGGTTACAAATTTACAGATTAAGGAGCTTTCAAATAAGAGCTCACAGGCAAATACAGCAGCTAATGTCGTGCTTGTTATAGTTGCAATACTTGTGATTTTAGTTATCTTATGTATAGAATTTGTAGTCATAAAGCCTCTTAAAAAGATTGACGGAGAGCTTGATGTTATTATAGATGAGATAAATAATGACAAAGGGGACCTTTCAAAGAGAATAAGTCTCAACAGAAAAGATGAAATTGGAATGGTTTCAGCCAATATCAATGTATTTATAGAAAAACTTCAGTCAATTATGGCAAAGATTACATCAAATTCAAAACAGCTTGATGAGACAGTCGGAAATGTTGTCGGAAAGGTTTCTACTGCAAATTCAAGTGCGTGTGATATTTCAGCAGTTATGGAAGAGTTGTCTGCTACTATGGAGGAAGTTGCCGCAACAGTTAAGAACATTGATGAAAGTACAGGTGTGGCAAACGGAAAAGTAGACAGAATGGCTGAAGAGACAAATAATGTTCTTGAGTATTCAAATGAGATGAACGAGAGAGCAACAAAACTTCAGGAAACTGCAAAAACAAACAAAGATGAAACTACACAGATGGTTGGCACGATTATAGCAGAACTTAAAAATGCCATGAAAGAGAGTAAGCAGGTTGAGAAGATTTCACAGCTTACAACAGATATTTTAAGTATATCAAGCCAGACAAACCTTCTTGCGTTAAATGCATCTATAGAAGCTGCGAGAGCAGGAGAAGCTGGAAAAGGTTTTGCTGTTGTTGCTGACGAGATAAGAGAACTTGCTGAGTCGAGCAGAAAGACCGCAAACAACATTCAGGAAATAAACGAACTTGTTATTTCTGCTGTTGACGGTCTTATAAAGTCCTCAAATAAAATAGTAGATTATGTGGATGAGACTATACTTCCTGATTATGATAATTTTGTTTCAAGTGGTGAGCATTATAATAATGATTCACTCCATATCAAAGAAATTATGGGAGAGTTCACATCATTGGCGGATGACCTGCAGAGCACAATAAGTTCAATGTCAGAAGCAATAAATGGAATTACGAAGGCTGTTGAAGAGAGTGCAGATGGTGTTACAAGTGCAGCTATGAGTGTTGATTCTTTGGTTGCCGACATGAATGATGTAAACAAAGAGATGGAAGCAAATCAGGATGTTTCGGATAAACTTAGAAAAGAAACTGAATGTTTTATAGAGGTCTGACATAAATTATAGTAAACAGTATTTTGAGTAAAGATAAAAATACGAAAAAAGATAAAAAAACAGAAACATCGCAAAAAGGTGTTTCTGTTTTTTTATCACTGCTTATAGAAATGAGCGAGCATTATAAGGTATGGCATAACAGTTTAAAAGTTATAATAAGCACTCCAAAAGCTTTTCATTGACAGGGAGATAGATTTCAGGAATCTTATGATGTACATCACCGTATGTATGCTTTGCAAAGCAGTTGCATACAGCATCATGTGTCTGCTGAGTATATTTGAATGAAAATACTTTAGCAATGCGGTTAAAGAATACAGGTGAGATAGAGCAGCCCCAGTCTTTTGTATCGTTGGCATTTATAAGATTTGGAGTTATGATAAGCTCTTTCTTTGTAACTGTATTGTAAGCTGTGAGTATAATGTAGTCATTTGATTCGTCTACGGCAAATTTAAGCTCACAAAGCTGTGACACATCTTCTCTGAATCCGAGTGTGGCAAGTACGGAATTGTTAACATGTGCAAATGGATCAAACACATCGGTGATAATCCTGTCACTGTCACTTGAAATAAGTTTAATAAGTTTATCTATGCTTGTCTGACTTAAAACATCACTGTTTAAAGAATTTTTCTGTTCTGAGAGGAAACCTATGAGGGAATCAATCTCTTTCTGGTTTAAAAGTGAAAAACTTGAATTTTGTGTATCGCTCATAAAATAATACCTCCATTGTTTTATAATTGATTTGTTTTTGCTGTTTTTATTGTAAGATAATTTCATTATATAGTTTATTGCGTCAGGTTTCAAGAGAGGAAAGAAAAAAAGCTGTGCTTGTCGATATTATTTTATTTTCAGGAGATTAAGGCTCTATTTATGTTGCAATTTCCTAAAAAATTAAATATAATAAAAAATGTTTATGATTTTATGCAGATAATAAAGGAGACTACAAAAAAATATGTGTGGAATAGTTGGATTTATAGGTAAACACCAGGCTGCTCCGATACTTTTGGACAGTTTGTCAAAGCTTGAATATAGAGGATATGATTCAGCAGGTCTTGCAGTAAGAGACGGCGAATCGGATATAGAAGTTGTAAAGGCAAAAGGAAGACTTAAAGTCTTAGCCGAAAAAACAAATGACGGTATGGCTATGGTAGGAACATGTGGTATAGGTCACACGAGATGGGCTACACACGGAGAACCATCGGAGACAAATGCACATCCTCACAAGAGTGATGATGGAAATGTAGTAGCCGTACATAATGGTATTATTGAAAATTATCAGGAACTCAAGGATAAGCTTACTAAAAATGGGTATGAGTTCTATTCAGCTACAGATACAGAGGTAGCAGTAAAACTTATAGATTATTATTATAAAAAGTATGAGGGAACACCTGTCGATGCGATAAATCATGCTATGATAAGAATTCGTGGATCATATGCGCTTGCTGTTATGTTCAGGGAATATCCAAATGAAATTTATGTTGCAAGAAAAGACAGTCCTATGATACTTGCAACTGCAAACGGAGAGTCGTATATTGCCTCAGATGTTCCTGCTATACTTAAATATGCAAGAAATGTATATTATATAGGAAACCTTGAAATAGGAAGAGTAAAAGCCGGAGAGATTACTTTCTACAATCTTGACGGAGATGAGATAGAAAAAGAGTCAAAAGAGATTAAATGGGATGCGCAGGCAGCTGAAAAAGCAGGCTTTGAGCATTTTATGATGAAAGAAATACATGAACAGCCAAAAGCTGTCAAAGATACGTTTAACTCAGTTGTCAAAGACGGTGTGATTGACCTTTCAAATGTAGGTCTTACAAAGGAAGATATTGAAGTGATAAGCCGGATTCATATAGTTGCCTGTGGTTCGGCATGGCATGTTGGCATGGTTGCACAGTATGTCATTGAAGATATGGCAAGGATTCCAGTGAGGGTTGAACTTGCATCAGAGTTCAGATACAGAAAACCTATATTGGATAAAGATGATCTTGTTATAATTATAAGCCAGTCGGGTGAAACGGCTGACAGTCTCGCTGCACTCAGGGAAGCAAAGAGCATGGGAATAAAGACACTTGGAATTGTAAATGTGGTTGGTTCTTCTATTGCAAGAGAGGCGGATAATGTATTCTATACACTTGCGGGACCTGAGATTTCAGTGGCTACGACCAAGGCGTACAGCACTCAGCTTATAGCTTCATATATACTTGCAATTGAGTTTGCGATGGTGCGTGGAAAAATTACTAAAGATCAGTATGACGGGTATATTGATGAGCTTTCAAAACTTCCTGATAAGATACAAAAGATTATTGACGATAAGGAGAGATTACAATGGTTTGCTTCTAAGCAGGCAAATGCAAAAGATATATTCTTTGTCGGACGTGGCATAGATTATGCTATTTCACTTGAAGGAAGTCTCAAACTCAAGGAGATAAGTTATATACATTCAGAGGCATATGCCGCAGGTGAGCTTAAACATGGAACTATAAGTCTTATTGAAGACGGTACTCTTGTTATCGGCATCCTTACACAGAATGCACTTTATGAAAAAACAATAAGCAATATGGTTGAGTGTAAGAGCAGAGGCGCTTATCTTATGGGACTTACAACCTATGGAAATTATAATATAGAAGATACTGTTGAGTTTGCAACATATATTCCAAAGTCAGACGAACATTTTTCGGCAAGTCTTGCAGTTATTCCGCTTCAGCTTCTTGCTTATTATGTATCGGTTGCTAAGGGGCTTGATGTTGATAAGCCGAGAAATCTGGCAAAGAGTGTTACGGTAGAGTAAAGTTGAGGTTTGATACTTATGGTAGAAAAAATCTGGAATTTATTCCTTAAATACAAGGAGGCAGTATTATACCTTGTATTTGGAGGACTTACAACTCTTATAAATATTGTTGCTTACGCATTATGTAAGCATGTCATAGGAATTGATACCATTCCTGCAAATGCTATCGCCTGGATACTTAGTGTTGCATTTGCGTATGTTACAAATAAAATATTTGTTTTTGAGAGCAAAACTTCCGGAATGGGGGCTCTCATAAAAGAATGTCTTTCATTTGTATGGTGTCGTCTTGCCACAGGTCTTATGGACATGGCGATTATGTATGTAACAGTTGATGTTCTTCATTGGTCAGATATGGTTATGAAGATTTTATCAAATATTCTTGTTATTGTATTGAATTTTGTGTTCAGCAAATTATTTATATTTGCAAAGAAAACAGAGAAAGCGTGAGGGGAAAGGATAAAAATGAAGTACGATTATTTGATAGTAGGCGCAGGTCTTTTTGGGGCGGTTTTTGCTCATGAGGCAGCAGCGAAAGGAAAAAAATGCCTTGTGATAGACAAGAGAAATCACATTGCGGGAAATATTTATACTGAAAAAATAGAAGATATAGATGTACATAAGTATGGTGCACATATTTTTCATACATCAGACAAAAAGATATGGGATTATGTAAACAGGTTTGCAGAGTTTAATAATTACATAAACTCGCCTGTAGCAATTTACAATGATGAACTTTATAATCTTCCGTTTAATATGAATACATTCAGCAAGATGTGGGGAATAAAAACGCCTGCAGAGGCTAAAGCTGTTATTGAAAAGCAGATTGCAGAACTTAACATTGGCGAGCCGTCAAATCTCGAGGAACAGGCACTTAAGCTTGCAGGAAGAGATGTTTATGAAAAACTTGTAAAAGGCTACACACAGAAACAGTGGGGAAGAGAATGCAAAGATCTGCCTGCATTTATCATAAAGAGACTTCCGCTTAGATTTACCTACGATAATAACTATTTCAATGACAGATACCAGGGAATACCGATAGACGGATATACAAAGATGGTTGAGAATATGCTTGAAGGCATAGAAGTCAGATTATCGACAGATTACTTTGATATAAAGGATGAGATAGATGCCGATAAGGTTGTTTATACAGGCATGATTGACAAATTCTTTGATTATAAACTAGGTGTTTTGGAATACCGCTCAGTTCGTTTTGAGACTGAGAAAGTTGACACTGACAATTATCAGGGAAATGCGGTAGTCAATTATACATCGGCTGATGTACCTTATACAAGAATTATAGAGCATAAACATTTTAATTTTGGCAAACAGCCTGTTTCCATTATAAGCAGGGAGTATTCTTCTGAGTGGAAGAAAGGTGATGAGCCTTATTATCCTGTTAACAATGAAAAAAATAATAATTTATATCAGGAATACGAAAAACTTGCAAAGGCAGAAAAGAATGTTTTGTTTGGCGGCAGGCTTGGGCAGTATAAATATTATGATATGGATAAAGTTATTTCTGCGGCACTTGATATGTGTTCCGAGGAACTTTAAAATAAGTGTTTTGTAAAATACAGACATAATTTAAGAAAAACGGTTTATTGACCGAAAATTATAAAAGTGGGATAAAATACAATGTAAAATTACTGAAGTTGAAAGAGAGGTTTCCTGATGAAGATTTTGGTTACAGGCGGCGCAGGTTTTATTGCAAGTCACACAAATGTTGAACTTTTAAATGCGGGTTATGAAGTTGTTATTGTAGACAATCTCATAAATTCAAGCAGAAAGTCGATTGACAGAGTTGAGGAGCTTACAGGAAAAAAGATTACTTTCTATGAGGAAGATTTACTTAATGAAAAAGCATTAGATGATATTTTTGACAAAGAAAAGATTGATTCGGTTATACATTTTGCAGCATTAAAGGCAGTAGGTGAATCCTGTGAGATTCCTTTGCGGTATTTTGACAACAACCTTACTGGAACATTAAATCTTCTTAAAGTTATGGAAAAGCATAATGTCAAATCACTGGTGTTCAGTTCTTCAGCTACAGTATACGGGAAACCAAAAACTGTTCCGATAAAAGAGGATTTTCCGTTATCCGTTTCAAACCCTTATGGCAGAACGAAGCTTATTACGGAGGATATGCTCAGGGATATATACAAATCTGACAATGAGTGGAATATTGCGATTTTAAGATATTTTAATCCGATTGGTGCCCATGAGAGCGGACGCATAGGTGAAAACCCGAACGGTATTCCTAACAATCTTCTGCCTTATATTGCGAAGGTTGCGGCAGGACAGCTTGAGTGTGTAAATGTTTTTGGTGATGATTATGATACACCTGACGGTACGGGTGTGCGTGATTATATTCATATATCAGACCTTGCAGATGGTCATATAAAAGCACTTCAAAAACTGTCAGAGCATCCGGGACTTGTGACATATAATTTAGGAACTGGTGTCGGCTACAGTGTACTTGAAATTATAAAAAGTTTTGAAAAAGCATGTGGAAAGAAAATTCCATATAAAATTGCTCCGAGAAGAGCAGGAGATATAGATATGTGTTATGCTGACCCTTTGAAAGCTAAGGAAGAGCTTGGATGGGAAGCAGCGAGGGGCATAGATAAAATGTGTGAAGATGCATGGAGATGGCAGGTTCAGAACCCAAATGGATATGAGGAATAGTAATAGGAGGATTTTAACATTGGGCAAAGAGAATATTAATACAGCAGAGTACCTAAAATCTCTTGAAAATATTATTCAGTTTCAGAGTTATGTGCTGGAACATATACACGATGACTTTTCAGTATTGTTTAATATTATTTCCAAGAGTTTAGGTATTGATGCTATGCTGACGTATTCCTGCACTGAAGCCGGAATGGTAGAAAGTGTTGTATACAATAAGGATGTATCAAATCCGGCAAAGTATAATACATACCTTAATGCAGGTATTGGAAGAATGTTTAACATGAACCACAACATTTATTCATTTCCTGAGGAATTGCCTGATGATATGAGAGAAGAAATTCAAAAAGCATATGAGGATATTGCCGGCAAGGAGATAGTTGTATGTTCGGGAATAGTGGAGAGTGTTCTCTACAGCGTTGTGCTTATTTTGGGAGAACATGATACAGATCTTGGTATAGAGTTCAATGATTGTTCCGATATGTTTTTAAACAGTGTCCATCTTATGATGGAGAGCCGGATAATGACACAGAAAATGCGCTATGACAGTGAGCATGATCTGCTTACCGGCTTATATAACAGAAGATGTTATTTTTCTAAGTGCAAAGAAGAATATAATATGCTCGCATCTGTTGGAATATTTTTTATGGATGTAAATTATTTGAAAAAGACAAATGACATGTATGGTCATGATGCAGGAGATGCATTATTAAAAAAGGCGGCAGAGAGTATAAAAGCTATGGTATGTGAAAATATACATGGTTTTAGGATGGGTGGCGATGAGTTTATTATGGTTGCCTTAAATTGTGCAGAAAGTGATATTCCAAAGATAAAAGCAAGGTGGGAAAAGGAACTTGAAATTGTCAATGAAAAATATGGTATGAGCCCATGCAGCGTAGCTGTCGGAACTGCATTTGCAAGGGGAAGTTTTCAGATTGAGGAACTTTGCAAGATAGCGGATGACAGAATGTATGAGGACAAGAGAAGAAAGCACAATTGCAGATAAAATATTAAAAGAAAAACGACAGTTAAAATTATATTCTGTTGAAAATAAATCAATAAACGGAGGTTATTATGGAATTATATGACGAATTAGTGGCTCGTGGACTTATTGCACAGGTCACGGATGAGGAAGAAATAAAAGAATTGATAAATAACGGTAAAGCTACATTTTATATAGGATTTGACCCTACGGCTGACAGTCTTCATGTAGGTCATTTCATGGCACTCTGCCTTATGAAGAGACTCCAGATGGCAGGAAACAGACCGATAGCTCTTATCGGCGGAGGTACAGCTATGATTGGTGACCCTTCAGGAAGAACAGATATGAGACAGATGATGACTGCTGAAACAATAAATCATAATGTTGAGTGTTTTAAAAAGCAGATGAGCCGTTTCATCGAGTTTGGGGAAGATAAGGCTATGCTTGTCAACAATGCAGATTGGCTCATGGATTTAAATTATATGGAAGTTCTCAGAGATATAGGACCTCACTTTACTGTCAACCGTATGCTTGCAGCCGAGTGTTACAAACAGAGAATGGAAAAAGGTCTTTCATTCCTCGAGTTCAACTATATGATAATGCAGAGCTATGACTTCTACACATTATATCAGAAATATGGATGTAACATGGAATTTGGCGGTGACGACCAGTGGAGCAACATGCTTGGTGGTACTGAGCTTATCAGAAGAAAACTTGGTAAGGATGCATATGCAATGACAATAAACCTTTTGCTCAATTCTGAGGGAAAGAAGATGGGTAAGACACAGTCAGGAGCAGTATGGCTTGACCCTGAAAAAACATCTCCGTTTGAATTTTACCAGTATTGGAGAAATGTAAGTGACGCTGATGTACTTAAATGTCTGCGTATGCTCACATTCCTTCCGTTAGAGCAGATTGACGAGATGGATAAGTGGGAAGGCAGCAAGTTAAACGAAGCTAAAGAAATTCTTGCATATGAACTTACAAAACTTGTGCATGGTGAGGAAGAAGCCGAGATGGCTAAAGAAGGTGCAAGAGCGTTATTCTCAGGCGGAAATACATCACAGATGCCTGTGACAGAACTTAGTGAGTTGGATTTTGGTGAAGATAAAAATATCGGTATTCTTACATTGCTTGTAAAAGCAGGCCTTGCAGCTTCAAACGGTGAGGCGAGAAGAAATGTACAGCAGGGCGGTGTCTCAATTGACGGAGAAAAAGTATCAGACCCTAAGACTGTAATAAACAAAAATGACATTAGTAAAGATGGTATTGTACTCAAACGCGGAAAGAAAAAATTTATGAAAATTGTTGTTAAATAATAAGAGGTTGTGGTCAAAAGTTTTTTTGACTTTTGCATCATAATTAACATGAATAACTTTACGCATCTCGTAACATAATAGTTTTAAGAGATGGGATGATTGTAAAATCGTATCTGTTTCTAAAGCATTAGAAAGCTAAAAAAACTAAAGTTGTGTTAGGAGGAAATTATGCGAAAAAGGATTGTGATGTTTATTACTACATTGGCGTTATCTACCATGATGCTTGCAGGATGCGGAGACAAGAATAAGACAAATAATTCGGTTACATCTTCTGCTACTGAGGAACCGGATGGCAATGCCACAGAAGGACCGGTTGTAAATGAGGATGACAGTGATTATGATGAGAGTGACAGGGTAGATGAGGACGGTGACGGTGTTGTAGGTGACGTTGTTGATGATGCAGCGGATGCGGTTGATGATGTTGTTGATGACACAGCCGACGTTGTTGACGATGCTACAGGAAATCAGGGAACTGACGGACAGGCAAACAATGCAGGACAGTCAGCAGTAGATGACAATGCGGCAACAACAGCGCCTGACGGAAAAAAAACATCCAATAAAAATAACAACAAAAAGAAAAACAAGAGTAACAAAAAAACTAAAAACAAAAAAGCTAATAATAAAAAGACAACTGACAATAAAAGCAGATAGCAGACTTATAAGAAAAAACAGTTATTTATCGAAATGTCAATGATACAGAACGCTGTACCGGTTTGATACACGGTGTTAAAGCTTTGATAAATAAAAAATCGGACATATTGAAAGATGTGTCCGATTTTTCGTATATATAAATTTAAAATATCTGCCGATAAGTGTATTCGACTGTTTAATGGTTTACAGATTTATTAAATTATAGATAAATACTGTAAAGATGTCTGTTTCTGTTGTTGAAAACAACATCTTTTTCATATTTCATTCCAAGTTTTTCTGCTGTTTTTATGGAACGCATATTGTCGAAATCTATGACAGCGACAATTCTTTTTAACTCAAGCTGTTCTTTGGCATATTTGAGAACTGCTTCACAGCATTCCAAGGCATATCCGTAGCCCCAGTGCTGGCTGTCTAACAGATATGACAGCATTATCTCGTTTGTGCCGTCAATGGTTTCATTTTCAAGACCGCATCTGCCGATAAGTTTTTTGCTTGTCTTTCCAAAAACACCCCAAAGACCAAATCCATAGAAAGAATAGACATTTTGTATGTATGCTTTCTGTTTTTCCATTTCAAGTTCAAGATAATCATCTATATTATCAATATATTTTTTCACCTGAGGGTCGGAATATATAGGATAAATATCCGGAATGTCTGATACGGCAAGTTCCCTGATAAAGAGACGTTTAGTCGATGCAATCGTCAGTGGCTTTCCCTGGGAACGTAACAGGGTATTTTCAATAAATGTCTTGTCGATACCATCAAAACTTTCAATAAGTACATCTGCATCATTGAGATTTTGATTGCCCGAATTTGGGTTGATAAAGCCGATACATGCTACATTGGCGGCTTTTGCAGCTTTCACACCGAAAGTTGAATCTTCGATGATAACGGTATCCTCAGGTGATGCACCAAGTTTTTCGAGTGCAAGCAGGAAAGTATCAGGTGACGGTTTTGGATTTGCAACCGATGATGCGGATACAAGTTTTTCAAAATATTTCTTTATGCCGAGTTTTTTGACAACTGTTTCTATTTCCTTCGGTGAGGAAGAAGAAGCGATGGCAAGCTGTACTCCATCTTTGTATAGTCTTTTTATAAGAGCGTCAACACCTTCAACAGGAATATAACCCTCTTTTTCATGTAGTTTTTTCTTTGCAAGGTTCAGTTTATCTAAGAGTGCATTTGTAGTTATGTCGAGTGAAAAGTCTTTAATTGCAGTTTCTGCCATTTCTTTGCTGGAACTTCCCGTAAAGGATTTGCAATAATCTAAATCTGTGTCAACTCCGAGTTCCTTAAATGTATTTAGTGACGCTTTTGCATGCTGTGCTTCACTATCTATAATAACACCATCCATATCAAATATAACCGTTTTAAGCATGGTAAACACCTCCTCTTTATCATTTTTCAGTGGATTATTTTACACCTGTTATTTTGTATCTTTTTTTGATATAATATCATATATTGGGACTATGGTCAAAATATATGAAGTTATATTGCTGCTGTTTCAACGCATATGCAGACAGTAACGTTATATCAAAAAGATAAGATGGAGGATAAATATATGGCAATAATAAAACCATTTGTGGCAGTAAGACCTGATGCCAAAGTTGCAGACAGGGTCGCAGCATTACCTTATGATGTTTATAATAGGGCAGAGGCTGCTAAAGAAGTTGAAAGGGAGCCGCTGTCATTTTTAAAAATAGATAGAGCGGAAACTCAGTTTCCTGACAGTGTAGATACATATGCACCTGAAGTTTATGATAAGGCGAAAGAAATTTTTGAGGATATGGTTTCTGACGGCACATATATTACGGATAGTGACGAGTGCTATTATATATACAGTCTTGTGATGGATGGCAGACGCCAGACAGGTATTGCAGCCTGTGCAAGCGTTGATGATTATATGAACAACGTTATCAAAAAACATGAAAATACAAGAGAAGAAAAGGAGCAGGACCGTATCAGACATGTGGATACGCTCAGTGCACAGACAGGCCCTATTTTCCTTGCATACAGGTCTAAAAAAGAGATAAATGATATTGTTTCAAGAGTTATGGAACAGGACAAACCGCTTTATGATTTTACGGCTGTTGACGGGATAACACACACTGTATGGAAGATAGCTGAAAAGTCAGATGTAGAGAACATAAAGAAAGCATTTGAAAATATAGGAGAAATATATATAGCAGACGGACATCACAGGGCAGCATCAGCCGTAAAAGTCGGTTTGAAGCGCAGAAAAGAAAATCCGGGTTACGATGGAACAGAAGAATTTAATTATTTTCTCTCAGTTTTATTCCCTGATGACCAGCTTATGATAATGGACTACAATCGAAGTGTCAGAGATTTGAATGGTCTTACAGAAGATGAATTTATGAAGAAGATAGAAGAATATTTTGATATAGAGAGTTTGGAAGAGGCAAAGCATCCTGACAAAAAGGGAAAGGTTTCCATGTATTTATCAGGAAAATGGTATATGCTTACAGCAAAAGAGGAACTTCTAAATATAACTGACCCTGTTTTGTCACTTGATGTTTCATTGCTGCAGAATTATCTTCTTGAGCCGGTTCTTGGCATAAAAGACCCGAGAACTGATGAAAGGATTGATTTTATCGGAGGAATAAGAGGACTTAAAGAACTTGAGAAGCGTGCAGAGTCAGATATGAAGGTGTCATTTGCAATGTATCCGACTTCAATAGGAGAGTTGTTTGATGTCGCAGACGCAGGGCTTCTTATGCCTCCTAAGAGTACATGGTTTGAGCCAAAACTCAGAAGCGGTATTTTTATTCATAGAATTTAACGGAGGAATTTATGCTTTATACAAAGGGACTACTCAGTGCTGCTGCCGGTATTACAGAGCAGTCTGCCAGCGGAAAGGCAATAGGTGTCGATGAACTTCAGAAAGTCATGAATTCATCGGCATCTGACGAACAAAAGACAAGTTTCTTCATTCAATATCTGTTAAGTCAGAGAGAATGGCTCCTTGATTTTGCAAAGACTCTTTTGATTGCTGTTATAGTTTTTGTCATTGGTAGAAAAATTGTTAAATTTGCACTTAAAATCACAAAAAAGACAATGGAACGTAAAGATGTGGAAATCAGTGTACAAAAATTTGTTATGTCGCTTGCCACATTCGCATACAATATTTTTCTGATAATTATAATAGCAAGTGTTTTGGGAATAGGAGCCAGTTCAATAGTAGCTATCATCGGTTCGGCAGGTCTGGCGGTAGGTCTTGCATTGCAGGGCAGTCTTTCAAATCTTGCCGGAGGTGTATTGATACTTCTGCTTAAGCCGTTTAAGGTCGGAGATTACATTATTTCGGCAGGTGCAGAGGGAACGGTTCAGAGTATAGATATTTTTTATACGAGGATTGCTACTACAGACAATAAAGTAGTTGTTATACCGAATGGTACTATTTCAAATTCTAATGTTACAAATACGACGAAACAGGATGAGAGGATGCTGGTTCTGGATTTTACTGTCGGTCTTAATACAGATATAGCTGAAGTGAGAGAAAAAATCATGAAGCTTTTTGAAGCAGATGACAGAATACTTCATGATATGAATAAATGTGTTGTCGTTGACAAACTTACACCGGTAAATATAAAAATGCAGGCAAAGGCATGGACAAAGAGTGAAGATTACTGGGATGTAAAATATCTTTTAATTGAGCAGATAAGTATTGTGTTGCAAGGTTTTAGGTGATGCGTTATAATTTAATTGTGTTTTGAATATTAAAAATTGAAAGAAAGTTGGTGAGATTAAGTGGTTAAGTATTACAGAACAGATGACAAAAAGATTTATGAATTTTCTGAACTCACACAAGGTATTTGGATAGATATGATAAACCCGACAGTTTCGGAGGGTGAAGAAGTGGCAGAAAAGCTGAATATCGATATTCAGGATTTGCTTGCCGCATTGGATGAGGAAGAAAGTTCGCGTGTCGAACTGGAAGACGGATATACACTTATTCTTATCGATATTCCGACAACCGAGATAAGGCATGACAAGGAAGCCTACACTACTATACCGCTTGGCATAATTCTTACGGCAGATACTATTATTACTGTTTGTACCGAAGAGACTTCCATATTGCAGGCATTTGTGAATGGAAGAGTAAAAGAGTTCAGCACCAAAAAGAAACTAAGATTTGTTTATCAGATTCTTTTCAGAGTTGCTTCTGCATATCAGACAAGTCTTAGGGTTATAGATAAAAAGCGTACTGAGATTGAGGAGAGAATTGATGATGATACAGAGGACATAGACCTCATAGACCTTCATGCTCTCGAATCCACATTGGTATATTTCGCTACATCACTTAGAGCCAATGCGGTTGTAATGGACAGACTTACAAGATATAAAAGACTTGAGCAGTATCCTGATGACAAGGATCTGCTTGACGATGTAATCGTAGAAAATCAGCAGGCTATTGAGATGACAAGCATTTACAGAGATATTGTAAATGGAACGAGAGAACTTATGTCATCAGTTATTGACAACAGATTGAATAATGTTATGAAAACGCTTACGATAGTCACACTGGTTATGGGTATTCCGACACTTGTATCGGGAATTTACGGCATGAATGTAAATTCAAAGTGGGTACCTCTTGCAAATGTACCATTTGGATTTGGAATTATATGTATACTTATTTTGGTCGTATGTGCAGTGATGCTTATAGTTTTAAAGAAAAAGAAATTTTTGTAATTAAAAATTTTGTAAATAAAAAACTTCCACTTAAAATTGTAAAAGTGGAAGTTTTTTGTTGCCAATATTTACATACTTTCGGTATTTTAAATAGTAAAATTATTCGGCAAGGTATTTCTCGTAAACTTTTATTACTTCGTTCATTGCATTTGGACCCGGTGCACCGATAGTGTTTCTCTTATCTACACATGTTTCCATGCTTATTGCATCGTATATATCGTTTTCAAATACAGGACTTATAGCCTTATATTCATCTAAAGACATTTCGCCCAAAGAAATATTTTTGTCGATGCAGTAAAGCACAAGCTGACCGATTATACCATGTGCATCTCTGAATGGAACACCGTGTTTTACAAGATAATCTGCAGCGTCAGTAGCATTTGTAAATCCACCCTCTGCACTTGCACGCATACGGTCTTTATTGAAAGTCATTGTATCAAGCATGCCATTGAATAAAACGATACAGCCTTTTGTTGTGTCGATTGCGTCAAATACAAATTCCTTGTCCTCCTGCATATCTTTATTGTATGCAAGTGAAAGTCCCTTCATTGTTGTGAGAAGTGATGTAAGCGAACCGTAAACTCTGCCTGTCTTTCCGCGTACAAGTTCGGCAATATCAGGGTTTTTCTTTTGTGGCATGATACTGCTGCCTGTTGAGTATGAATCATCAATTTCAATATATCTGTACTCATTTGTATTCCATATAATTATTTCTTCACAGAAACGGCTTAAATGCATCATTATGATAGACATTGCACATGAAAACTCAATGAGATAATCTCTGTCAGAAACAGAATCCATACTGTTTAATGTAGGACCGTAAAATCCGAGAAGCTCAGCAGTACGCTCTCTGTTTAAAGGATAAGTAGTACCGGCAAGAGCACCTGAACCGAGAGGACAGTAGTTCATGCGTTCATATATATCTTTGAGACGTGAACGGTCTCTTTTGAACATTTCAAAGTAAGCACCCATATGATGAGCAAGTGTTATAGGCTGTGCTTTCTGTAAATGAGTAAATCCCGGCATGATAGTATCGATATTTTCTTTCATTATCTTTAAGAGACTCTCTAAAAGATTTTTTAAAAGGCTGTCCATTTCAAGGACTTCTTTTCTTGTGTAGAGTTTCATATCGAGAGCAACCTGGTCATTTCTGCTTCTTCCTGTATGAAGTTTCTTTCCGGCATCGCCGACACGCTCAATAAGGTGAGCTTCAACGAAACTGTGTATATCTTCGTGTTCTTCATCAATGATAAGTTTTCCTGATTTTATATCTTCAAGAATTGATTTGAGACCGCCTATTATCTTGTCCTTATCATCGGAAGAGATAATCTGCTGTTCAGCAAGCATTGTAACATGAGCGATACTTCCTGTAATATCTTCTTCATAGAACTTTTGGTCAAATGAAAGAGATGCATTAAAATTGTGTACGAGTTTGTTTGTTTCCTTTGTGAATCTTCCTCCCCAAAGTTTCATATTGCATGTTCCTCCGTTTCGTAAGTATTTAGTATCATATATATATAAATTTGCCCAAACTGATGCCACGGATTGCTTCATTGCTGTGCAATTTCCGACCCTTGCATCAAAATACCGAAATGGATACACCATTTCGGTATTTGGTAAATATCTGTACAAGTTAGAATGAAAAAAAACTATAAAAAATAGTGTATTAGTCCTCTGCCTCAGGTTCTCCGTCAGAAAATTCAATGTAATCATCATCAAAATCATCTGAATAATCATCAGGGTCGAAATCCTCAAGATAATCAGGTGTAAGATATTTGTATACTGCGAAAGCAATACCGGCTACTGCTGCAATGGCACCGATTATTGCAAGGGCAATAACGATAGTATTTTTATTTTTTTCTTCGAGTTCTTTTTTGTGTAATAATTCAGATACTTTTGCTGCATTGATTAAATCTTCAAATTTGTTGCTCATAATCCCCATCCTTTCTTCTTTTCAAATTGATAATATTAAGTTTTATCATTCAGACAAAATATTGAGTTTCGTCTTCCTCTATAGTATATCATATGATGTAAATGATATCTAGTAGTAACATAATTATTTTTTCTCAAGTTTTGCAAAAGAAGCCATCATTTTGCGTGTGACTCCGCTGTCAAATTCAACAGTTACCATATAGTCACCTGAACGCTTTAACATGTCTTTTACGACACCGTCACCGAATTTAACATGTGAAACACTGTCTCCTGTTTTGTAATCAGGCTCTACGGCTGTATTGGAGGTATCATTTCCGAAACCTTTTCTGATAAGCGGATTGTCAAGAAGTCCAGCACCGGATGCTTTATGTTTCTGCTGTTTTACTTTCTTTTCGGCGAGAGGATTCCAGTTAGTGCTGTCAGGTTTTTTATATGTAGGTGTCTGCTGCATTTTTGGCTGTGTCTTTAAAAAGTCTGCTGCACTGTAACTGCCGGCAGGTTTTGAGGTAGTCTGGGTAGACTGCTGTTTTGCTGGACCTGCCTGTTTGATAAGGTAACGAGGTATCTCATCAATAAAGCGTGAAGGTCTGTAAAACTGCATTTCGCCGTTTCTAAATCTTGCCTTTGCACAGCTTATCGAAAGTTTTTTCTGTGCTCTTGTTATACCTACATAACAAAGGCGGCGTTCTTCTTCCATTTCTTCGGGGTCATCACCGTTTACAGCCATATATCCAGGGAAAATGCCGTCTTCCATACCGACAAGATATACATAAGGAAATTCAAGCCCCTTGGCACTGTGGAGTGTCATAAGCAGTACAAGATTGTTGCTTTCGTCAACATTGTCAATATCGGCAACGAGAGCGATTTCTTCAAGAAAACCGCTTAGAGTAGGTTCTTCCTCGTCACAGCTTTCAATATACGATGCAATTTTGTTGACAAGTTCTTCGATATTTTCTATACGGTTTCTGGCTTCTTCGGTATCTTCTTCTTCAAGAAGTCTGACATAGCCTGTCTCTTCTATGATTTCTTTTATAAGGTCATCAAGACCATAGCCATCCGTCTGTAAATGTCTTTTGAAAGATTCAATAAGATTGACAAAAGAATTTATTTTGCCGCTGCTTCTTTTTATGCCGTCAATGTAATCACAATTTTGTAATGCACCGTAAAAACTGAGTTCATGTTCAATAGCATACGAGGTTATGCGGTCGATTGTTGTAAGTCCGATACCTCTTTTTGGGACATTTATAATTCTCTTTACCGATATATCATCAAGTCCGTTTTCAATTGTGCGCAGGTATGCGAGCATATCTTTTATCTCTTTACGCTGATAGAAGTTTACTGCACCGACAATTCTGTAAGGAATGTTATTTGTTACAAGTTTTTCCTCGAAAATACGGGACTGTGCATTAGTTCTGTAGAGAATGGCAAAATCTTTGTAGTCAGCCTGACCGCTTCTTGTGACTGCTGCGATAGCCGCAGCTATTGATGATGCCTCGTCATAATCAGAGTCAAATTGTGACAGATAGATAAGGTCTCCTTTTTCATGGTGCGTCCAAAGTGATTTATCTTTTCTGACCTGATTATTTCTTATAACTGCATTCGCCGCATCAAGAATGTTCTGTGTCGAGCGGTAATTTTCTTCAAGCTTGATAACTTCTGTCTCTGGATATGAATTTTCAAAATTGAGAATATTTTTTATATTTGCGCCACGGAATTTGTAGATTGACTGGTCATCGTCACCTACCACACAAAGATTATGCAGAGTTTCGCCGTTTTCACCGCGTGTGTTTGCAAGAAGATGAATAAGCTTAAACTGTGCCGTGTTAGTGTCCTGATATTCGTCTACCATAATATATTTAAACCTGTTTTGGTAGTATTCGAGTACATCGTTATTTTCTTTGAATAACTGTACCGTTTTGCAGATAAGGTCATCGAAATCAAGTGCATTTGCGTCGTGAAGCCTGCGTTCATATTCTCTGTAAGCACGGGCATAGAGTTCTTTTTGATGGTCCCCCATAGCCATTTTTTCGTATTCTTCCGGTGTGATAAGTTCGTCTTTTGCGGATGAGATAGCATTCATAAAAGTTCTTTCTTTATATTTCTTTGGGTCAAGATTAAGATATTTTATGATTTCGCGCATAAGTGTTTTCTGGTCATCACCGTCATAGATGGTAAAACTGCGGGAGTAACCTAAAGCTTCGATATTTCTTCTGAGTATGCGGACACATGTAGAATGAAATGTGCTGACCCATATATCGTCGGCTTCATCGGCAAGGAGAGATTTCACTCGTTCACGCATTTCGCCTGCCGCTTTATTTGTAAATGTCAGCGCAAGAATGTTCCATGGTCTGACATTGTATTCGTTTATCAAAAAAGCAATTCTGTGGGTCAAAACTCTTGTTTTGCCCGAACCTGCACCGGCAAGTATCAAAAGAGGACCTTCAAAGTGTTTTACGGCTTTTTCCTGTTCAGGATTTAAACCTTCTAATATATTCATGTTTACCTCCATAGGTTTGTTTTAGTTTAAATTGTCACGATATTTTTTTGCATTTTCAAATATTTTCATAAGTTTATCTTCATCGCGATTGCTAACTGCATTTTTTGCGTCAGTAAGTGTCCCGATATATTTGTCAAGAAAAGATGTAATCGCATCGGGGTTTGAAAGACAAATATTTTGCCACATTTCAGGTGAAGATGATGAAATGCGTGTAATATCCTTTAAACCTCCGGCAGCGAGCCTTGCGTAGCTGCCGTCAGAATCTTCATTTGCAACAGTATTTATAAGTGAAGCTGAAATCAGATGAGGACAATGGCTTATGGCAGCAGTTATCTTATCGTGTGTTTCATAGTCCATGATTTCACAATGAGAGCCGGCTGAAATTATAAAGTTTTTAAGCCATAAAGTATACTCTTTAGGTGTTTCGTTTGTCGGCGTAAGTATATAATATGCATCTTTCAGATATGATGAATCTGAATTTGCATAACCTGTTTTTTCAGAACCGGTCATCGGGTGACCACCGACAAAATGACTGTTAAGACCAAGACTTTCTATAGTATGGTGAATATTTCCCTTAACACTTCCTACATCAGTAATAATGCATTTTTCAGATATGTATGGGGCGAGTTCTTTAAGATATAATATGTTTGTAAGTACCGGGGCACATAAAAAGATTATGTCACATTGTGAAAAATCGGAAAGAGATGTGCAGATTTCATTTAGAATACCATCTGCTTTCGCTCTTTCAAGTTTTTTATGCGGTTTGGTACGGTAATAATTATATGCTATAATATAAGACTCCGGATATATTTCCCTGATGGCATGTGCTATAGAGCCGCCAATAAGTCCAAAGCCTACAAATCCAAAGTTTTTTAAGATAAGTTGTTCAGTCATGATATAACCTTTCGTAATAATCCTGATTTCAGTATAAAATAGAATACTGATTTGTTTCTTATTTATTCTAAGCTAGTGAAAAAATCATGTCAACAAAAACCAATAAAACTTTACACTTATATCAAAAAATTGTATTATAGTATGGTGAGATATTTTCGCAAAAAATATTTTACAGTTGATTTTTAGTTGGAGGAAAGTTATGAATACTTTACGCAAATATGTAAAAAATGCAAAGGATGTTTTCCGTATTATAGTAGGTGCGATAGGAAGCTATGTAGGTGTAGTGTCAAATATACTTGGTGCTGTCATGGGAATACTTGCGTCTGTTATGGTAATTGGCGGAATTGTCGGTTTGTGTGTATAGGTCAAAGTTCTGCCTATGTTTACAGAGGCGAGAGAGGAAGTATTTGACAAGCTTGTTCATCTTAGCAAGGATGATTTTATTATGAAGGAGGATACGGTAGTATACGACGCTAACGGTAAGAAAGTTGGTTCGGTAAATGCCGGAAGTTATAAATATGTGAGTATAAATGACATATCACCATATATTTATGACGGATATATTGCTGTTGAGGATAAGCGTTTCAGAACTCATGGAGGAGTGGACCTTGTTGCGACAATGAGAGCAGGAGTTTCTCTGTTGAAACATAATATGGAAATTACACAGGGAGGAAGTACGATTACGCAGCAGGTTATAAAGAACAATCTGCTTACACAGAATAAAAGTTATACAAGAAAGATTGCCGAGATACTTCTTGCACCGACTATTGAGAGTAAGTTTACAAAGGCTCAGATTATGGAGTTTTATTGTAACAGCAATTATTACGGCAACAAGTGTTATGGTGTCGGAGCGGCAAGCAGATATTATTTTGGAAAGAAATGTGCTGACCTTGAACCACAGGAGGCGGCTATGCTTATAGGACTTTCAAACAGTCCGGCAGCCTACAATCCGGTGCTTCATCCACAGGCAGCATTAAAGAAGAGAAATCGTGTGCTTAAAACTATGTGTAATGATGGAGTTATAACTCCAAAAGAGTATAAAGCCGCGGTGAAAAAGAAGTTAAATATAAAACAGTTGTCTGAAGAAGGCAGCAGCAATGAGACATATGTTATAAGTTATGCCATTCATTGTTCCGCTATCTCACTTATGGAAAAAGAAGATTTTAAATTCAAGTATGTATTCGATTCAAAAGAAGATTACCAGAAATACAACAAAACATATTCAAAAGCATACAGTGAGAAGATTGAGAGTATCCGTTCAGGAGGATATAAGATTTATACTTCCATCAATATGAAAAAACAGAAGAAATTACAAAAATCTGTAGATGAAGGACTTGCTTTTAATAAGGAAAAGGATAATGATTCGGGTAAGTATGCTCTTCAGGGGGCAGCGGTCTGCGTTAATAATGAGACAGGGTATGTTGAAGCGGTTGTAGGAGGAAGAGGAAAAAACGATCAGTATAACAGGGCATATCTTGCTGCAAGACAGTCGGGAAGTGCAATAAAACCGCTTATAGATTATACACCCGGCTTTGAATCGGGAATGTATTCTCCTTCGACAATAGTAAATGACAATAAATTTGCAAACGGTCCGTCAAATGCTGGTGGTGCTTATTATGGAAGTGTACACATTCGAGAGGCTGTTGCAAGGTCACTCAATACCGTAGCATGGCAGGTTCTTGACAATATTTCAGTTAAGTACGGTCTTTCATTCCTTGATAAACTTCATTTTCACAATATAAGTTATATTGATAATGATAATATGGCACTTTCTCTCGGTGGATTTACAGAGGGTGTGCGTGTAGTTGATATGGCTAAAGGATTTTCGACACTTGCCAACAACGGAAGTTTTAGTGACAGGACATGTGTAAAGAAGATAGAGCATGTATCTGACGGTGTTGTGTACAAAAATAATAATGAAAAGACTCAGGTCTATTCAGAAGATGCTGCATGGATGATGACAGATGTTTTAAAAGGCGTATTCAATGAGTCTTACGGAACAGGACGCAAGTTAAAACTTGAAAACGGACAGATATGTGCCGGTAAAACAGGTACGACAAACTCAAGTAAGGATGTTTGGTTCTGTGGATATACAAAGTATTATACGACAGTTGTGTGGGCCGGATATGATACTCCTAGAGCAATGCCCGGAGCATCAGGTGCATCGATCCCCGGTGTAATCTGGAAAGATTATATGGATAAGATACATGAAAAATTAAAACCACAGGACTTTACAATGCCGTCTACGATAAGTCTCGCAAAATATGACAGTGCAGGAAATATCATTGAGGGAACGGCTGTTGCCGGAAGCAAGACAAGACCGGCAGGCATGGATTATTTTTCAAAGTCAATTTTATCTGAGAAAGCGGAGGAAGTTCAGGTACTTAAAGATAAACAGTACCAGAAAGAAGTCCTTGCGGCTCTCAAGAAGTTTGAAAAAATGTATATTAAGAATATAGCAGACTATTATGACCTTGAAAATGATTATAAAAAGCTTACTGACATGATATCAAGTATTGTGGATGACGATGTCAGGACAGATTATGCTATAAGGGCAAGAAATAAATATGATTCTCTTAAAGATGAGACTGTAGATTGGAAGAAAGTAGTAAAAGCATACGAGAAACAGCAGAAAGAGGAAAATGAGAGACTTGCCGAGAAGAAGAAAAATGATTCACAGAGAGCTTTAAATAATCAGATTTATAAAAACAGGATTAACCTTGCCAGAACAAGAATAAAGAGAATGCATGGCTATGTATATCAGCCGTCGAATATGCAGCTTCTTATAGATTCGGCAAAACAGGCACTTGATGCATGTAAGGGATATGCAGAATATACAAGTTTAAAAGCAATGTATGATGAATATAAAGCCGAACTTGAAAATCTTCCGACAAAAGCTGAGTATGACAAGAAAAAGAATACTACTACACCAACAGAAGCACCGGTTGAGACTGCTGAACCGGTTCAGGATGGGGAAGAATAACGGGTACTGTTTATACTGTAAAAGTCAACAGCATCAAATAAAGGAGGAATCAGAAAATAAATGGAAGAAAATAAAAATGACATTGATGAACTCGTGAAAAGTATAGACTCATCTTTTGAGGAGATGTCACTTAAGGATATTGTAGCTGCCCATGAAAATTATTTCGGGGCAGATGACATATCCTTTGATAAGGACAAGACGGAAGAAGAAAAAAAGGAAGAAAAAGCCAAAGTTTTAAAAGATGACGGTAAAATCGACAAAGCAGAGCTTTTAGAAAATTTGAAAGAGAATGAAACTAAAGATAAGAATGACAAAACAGAAATGTCTGAAGAACAAAAGCAGAATATTCGCGAAATGAAAGTAAAAAAAGCAGGACACATAGGAAACTGGTTTCAGACATTCTGTTATATGAGAATACCGGTAATAGGATTTATATATATACTGGTAATGGCATTTAGCAAAAAAACACCTGAGTATAAAAAGGAGTTTGCAAAAGGCTATATTTTATATAAAGTTTTAGTTTGGATTTTGGCAATTGTGCTGTTATATTGTCTTTACAAAGTTGGACTTGATTTTGTAGATGGAATGCTATCACTTATTAAAGAGTAGGATTTGAATAGGAATGAGGATGGAAATGAATAATTGTGATAATGTATGCATATTATTAGGAAGTCCGGATGTAAATGGAAATACTGCTGCAATGTGTAAAAATGCAGCAGTTTTTCTTAATAATATGAAAATAAAATATCAAATTTATAATCTTTACGAGGAAGAAATTGATTATGTACTTTTAGAAATATCAAAATACGATGCTGTTATTATTGCTACGCCTATACACTCTTTTTACTGTAGTGATATGGTAAAAGAACTTATGGACTTAGCATTTGAAGATGAGGAATTTTTTGAAAATTCATTGAATGAAAACGGCGAAAAGATAAGATGCGGGATAATGGTTTCTCACGGATATGATGAAGAATATGCGACAGAACCGTTTGAAACAGGTTTTTCAAGATGGTGTGAGCATGTAGGATTTGATTATTATGGGAAACTTTCGGTTAGAGATACCGGGGATAAAGAAAGATTTTGCGGAGCAGAAAATTTAAAGAAAACCGAAAAATTTATATGCGGAATTTGTGGGATAAATGAAAGAAAAGACAACGATGAAAATGCTTATATTTCAGGCAAAGATTTTTATCTGACTGATGCAGATAATGATAAAAAGACATTTGAAAGATTGTTCAATATGTATATGTATGAACTGTCAGCTTATGCAGATTGGATGGGCGAGTGTATGACGGATGATGCATTGTTTATTCCTGACAGACTTTCAGAATATTATGAGATGGATGAAAAAAAGCCGTACATAGTAAAATATAAAAATAAAACAGCGGGTTTGGTTGTATTTTTATTTCCGGATAAGAAAAAAGAACCGGCAGAAGCTGACTTTTATATAGAAGAAATATTTATTCTGAGAAGATACAGAAAAAATCATATTGCGGCAGAAATAATAAAAGAATTGTGGAAAAAAAATAAGGGAATATGTGCAGTGTGTGCACTGAAGAAAAATGAAATCTCCGTAAGATTTTGGGAGAATATAATAAAAAAATCAGGCTATGAATATACAGTAAAAGAGGATGACGAGGTATTCTTTTATGAGATAAAGGTTGAGTGATGTGTTTTGATATTATTTGCTGAAAAGTTTATATTAGTCTATAGGTGAACAGTTTTAGCGAAATTTAGAGTAAAATTTAGCTTGGAGGCATAATTTGCCAACAAGGAAAGATTATGGTATAATGAACCTCGGTTTTTTATTAAAACTAAATAAAAGTATGAATTGAAAATCAAAGGAGGCAAAATGAGAACAAATTTATTGAAAAAGACAGGAGCAGTATTATTAACTGCAGCAGTTGCGGTAGGAAGTGTATGGAGTGCACCAAAACAGAGTAAAGCAGCAGATACTAAATATGTCCAAATCTTCTCAAGCGGAGATGTATCGGTATCAGCATTTGAGAAAAAATCGTATGAGTTTAATGTTGTCGGTGGCAAGCAGACATATACTTTTTTATATGCAACGGAAAATGTCAGCGGCTCAATATCATATTATCAGGATGGAGAATCTTTAGGAAATGTAACGATTAGTTCTTCTGACTGGGTATATTCAGATGTTGCAAAATGCTATTGCTGGGGATATAAATGGACACCGTCAGCAGACTCTGCATACAAAGTTGAAATATCATTAAATGCAGATGCACTTTATGACTTAGAAGTTGTGCATGATGCCAATCAGGCTGCTATAAGCAATACAAAGCTTACTATAACAGAAGGATTTAATCATAAACTTTCAGTATCAAATGCAGAGGGAAGCGTAAGCTGGTCTTCAAGCAACAGCAAAGTAGCCGCTGTTTCATCAACAGGACTTGTAAAGGCTAAAAAGAACGGTTCTGCAACTATTACAGCAAAACTTTCAGATGGCACAAAGCTTACTTGCACGGTTTCTGTAAAGAAGAATGTATATTCTAAGAGCAAGACACCTGTATCATCTGTTGCATATGGAAAAACAGGTGTTGATGTATATAAGGTTTCTTATGATAAAAAAGGAAATCTTGTTATGAAAGCAAATATTTTAAATAATTCATATCATACAGATACAAAAATCAAAAAGCTTAAGATTACAATTAAAACACTCAGTGGAAAAACTGTAGCTACATATTCTATTAAGAATAAAAAGGTCAATATTAAAGCAGGTGCTAAGCAGGGATTTACATTTACAGTAAAGAAAAAGAATGTAAAGATAAAAAAAGCTGATTTAAGAAATATTTATGCACCTAAAACTACAGGAACAATCGAGTACAAGAGATTTTAGTTTATAAAGTGTAAATATAAGTGATTATTTTACCCCCTGCCTTACAGATAAGATTATCTGTAAGGCAGGGGGTTTTTTAGATTGATTAAGTAAGAGATTTTAAGGTTGTATTTTTGTACTATGATGTTGGCTTGACCCTTGCATCATACTATTTCTTTCATTGTAATTTTCAGCATCTCATTTGATATGTTGAGTGCATGGTCTCCAACACGTTCAAAGTCAGTAAGCATTTCTGAGAAAAGTATACTTCCCTCATCAGTGCAAAGCCCTTTTTGAATGCGTTCGTACATATTATTTCTAAACTGTACTGTCATATCGTCAATTTTTTGTTCCATGCAGATAACATTTTCATGCCACTTTATTATATTATCCGGTTTTTGAAGTAGCATGTCCATTGTTTTATCACAAATATCTTTTATCTCATCAATTTCAGTGTTGGCATTGTCCGAAAATGAAATGTTTTTTTCTTCAATCATTTTAGAATAGCCTGCAATATTGATAGCGTGGTCACTTATACGCTCAATATTACTTGTGATTGTATAAAAAGAATTGAAAATCTGGCTGCCGGCTTTTGTTGCCTCGTGAGTAATTGCATTTGTTATGTATCTTGATATTTCCTTATTTAGGAAATCCACATATTCTTCACGATTTTCAACTTTTTCATATTTTTTAATATCCCCATGCATAAATACATCAAACGAATCATGAATATTTTCTTTTGCCATTTCAGTCATTCTTAAAATTTCATTGCGTATTCCCTCAATACAGATAACTGATATCATAGTAGTTTCTGTATGTACATTTTTAGGGTCAAGCAGATATTTTACGGACATGCCGTTTTCACCGGATGCTTCATTTTTTGACTCTCTTAAAATAAGTGAGGCGATTTTTGGAAGCATGGTTCCGACAGGAAGCAGTAATAATGTCGTGACAATATTAAATAATGTATGAAGATTGGCAATCTGTGAAGGGACGGCTGTCGGAGTTATACTTTGTATTATGCTTATAATAGGGGTTACAAGACACAAAATTGTAAATATAATTGTTCCGAAAACATTAAACATGATGTGTATCAAAGTTGTTCTTTTAGCATTCGTGGTTGTGCCGATTGAGGCAAGAAGAGCTGTTATACATGTACCTATATTTTGCCCGAAAAGTATAAAAGCTGCACTGTTAAGCCCTATAACACCACTGGCAGCAAGTGCCTGAAGAATACCTACAGATGCTGAAGAAGACTGGATTATGGCTGTAAATATCATACCCATAAGAATTCCGACAATAGGATTTTGGACTTTTGCAAGGATATTTATAAATGCCGGCTGGTTTGCAAGAGGTTCCATAGAAGAACTCATCATAGTCATGCCGATAAATAAAACACCAAGCCCGGCAAGAATTTCGCCAAAATGTTTGAGTTTTTCGTTTTTCTGAAAAACAACAGCGGCGACACCTATAAAAGCGAAAAGAGGTGCTATAGCTCCGACATCAAGAGCAATAAGCTGGCCTGTGATTGTAGTACCTATATTTGCGCCCATTATAATCCATGTGGCCTGTTCAAGTGTCATAATACCTGAATTTACAAAGCCGACAACCATAACAGTTGTAGCCGATGAAGATTGAATTACGGCTGTGATTAGAGCACCTGTTAATACACCTATAATTCTGTTAGATGTTATTTTTTTCATGATGTCACGCATTTGATTCCTGGCAGCAAGTTCAAGGCCATTGCTCATCATCTGCATTCCGTAGAGAAATAAAGCAAGACCGCCCAGTAGTCCCATTATATTTGTAAGACTCATATTATTAAAATCCTCCTAAAAAAAGTATACGAAATAAAGCATTTGTGTGAAAGTATTTTTTAGGCGAATCTTTTTTTGCCGTCTGATTTATGGATATAGATAGTTATGAGTTCATTTAGATGCCCAATAATTACAGAAAGGCATTCTGTTTCAAAAAAACAGTATCCTGCTAATAAAAAGAATGATACAATAAAAGGAGAGTATTTAAAAACTCTTGATTGTCTGTTACAAAGATTTATAAATTGATTTATTTGAAATGTTTCTGAGGTATTAAACGTACCCGTTATAAATAATGAATAAAGCAGGTAGTTTTCATCGTCAATAGCTTCAGAATTATTATGTACGTCTTTTGATAAATTGGTATTAACCGAATAAGAGGAGTTGTGCGTATCATAATGTGTCATGCCAAAAACATTATCCGCAAGCAATGAAGCTATACAGATATTTGGAATCAGAAAAAACAGAATGAAAACAAATCGTAGTACAAGTTTTTTTCTAAAACACATACGAAAACTCCTTTCTTGGTTTTCTTAATAAGACATATCGGATTGATTGTATCATTTAAGAAATGCTTAGTCAATTTATTTTCGTTGTGAATATAGAATATAAATCAGAGGATGAGCTTGGAAGTCTTATTAAAGCGGTTAAATGTTTTTGAATTAAAAAGCATTTGACCGCTTTTTTTCTGATTATGATAGATTGTTAAAATTGCAGTAAATTATAGCAGCATAACAGCAAATTTTTTGACTTGGCTTAATTAAGGTTAAGGGAGTGGGATGTTAAGCGGTTGTGGAGTTGCTGTTATCTGGTTCTTTGTCTGATGCATTTATTTTATGCTGTCGACCTTCAGTATCCATTTCATAATCTTTAGAATATATAAGTTCAGATATTTTTACAAAATCAAAGCCTTTTTCCTTTAGACCGTCAATAAGCTGTGGAAGTGCTTTTGCGGTATATTTTGCACCATTGTGGCAGAGTATAATAGAACCGTTACCGAGATGCTTGTGGTTTAAGACAGTGGTAAGTATGGAATCAACACCGTAATTTTTCCAGTCAAGACTGTCAACATCCCACTGTATAGCATGGTAACCACATTTCTCAGCAGTTTCAACAAGTGTATCGTTGTAATCTCCATAAGGCGGACGGAAAACTTTCATATCATATCCAGTAAGTTTTTTTACTTTATTATGTACTTTCATAATTTCATCCTCGCATTCGCTGGAAGATATAGTTGACATTTGCTTGTGATTTTGACTGTGATTGCCTAATTCGTGTCCGGCTTTGTAAAGTGCTTTTACATCATCAGGGTAGGTATCAACCCAGCCGCCGGTCATAAAAAAAGTTACATGGACATTTTTCTCTTTCAATATTTTAATTATTGTCTGAGTGTCTTCATTACCCCAGGCGGTGTGTAGCTTGTTGTAAAATTTACACTTGCACATAACATAAACATGTGATATTATAAGTCAAAATAAAGAAAATTCTTCAGGGCGGGGTGTGATTCCCCACTGGCGGTAAAGTCCGCGAATCGATTGTATCAGGTGTGTTGAGGATATCTGTTGGATTGCTCAAAACCAAAACATTGATTATATCGACTGAATCGGTGAAATTCCGATACCAACAGTATAGTCTGGATGAGAGAAGATTTTAGAAAGCATTATTATATTTGAAGTTGCAGAACCCTGAGGTTATTCTATCTCAGGGTTTTTATATTTATCCACGCAAAGTAAAAATCTATGCAATGATGCATAAACTTTGGCAAATGAACAAAAACTCCATTATTAATGTGAATAAAACCTCAAAGAATTTTCGTACAAAGAAAGGAAGAGGAAAATGGCAGCAGCAGGAAAGACATTACACGTTACAAATGGTTCAAACGGCACGAAAAAAAGAGGAAGCATAAAGAAAATGACACTTACGGCGATGTTAGCCGCTATAGCAGTTATTCTTATGTATATGGAAATACCGGTACCGTTTATGCCGGGATTTATAAAACTGGATATATCTGATTTGCCGGCACTTTTTGGAAGCTTTATATATGGTCCGGCATGCGGAGTATTGATATGTCTTGTGAAGAATGTATTGCATTCATTTGCTACGAACACGATGTTTGTCGGTGAGATTTCTAACTTTATTTTAGGTTGTGCCTTTGTTGTACCGGCGGGAGTGATTTATCAAAAAAGAAGTGACAAAACAGGAGCAATTATAGCTTCAATTACAGGTACAGTGGCGATGGCACTTTTAAGCATTGTATCAAATTATTTTTTGGTATATCCGATTTACTATAATTTTATGCCAAAGGATATGATACTTAAAGCTTATCAGGCAATATTTCCGGGGGTACACAGTATATTACAGGCACTTATCGTTTTTAACGTACCGTTTACTTTATTAAAAGGTGCAATCTGTGTAGTGCTTGCATGGCTTTTATATGTACCGCTTGCACCGATGATGAGAATTAAAGATTAAAGTAAAATATACAGTTTATAGCAAAGAAGCGAATGAGTAAAAGATTATACAAATAAACAATAATAAAGAACAGAACTAAGAAAATAAAGAATAAGCCCCTGAACCGGCTACAAAAGTCAGACTAAAGTTTATATAAGTCAGGTACTTGCAAATGAATGTCGGTTCGGGGGCTGTTTTTATCTTGGTATACCTATAGAGCCGCCTTGTAAGTTACTTTTAACTTTTGGATGTGCAAAATAGCCTTGACTTCGCAGTTAAATTTGATTTTTAGGGTGCTAAGATGTATACTGTATACAAGAAAAATGAATAAATATTAGAATGGGGTGGTCAACAAATGATTATAGGAATTTTTCTGATGGTGACATTTTTTACGGCATCACTTGTACTTATATATTTATCAATCAAATCAAAAAAAGAGATGGAGCGCAAGAAAAATGAGTGTACTGAAATAGCGAAAGGTACAGTTGAGACGATACGCAAGATAGGTGACAGTGAGAATAATGATAATTATTATCCGACATTTGCCTTTTTTGACGGAAACTGTATTGTTCAGGAGGAATCAAAAATAGGTTATTCAAAAGGTGTGTGGAAAAAGGGAGATTTGGTGCAGATAAGGTTTAATGCAAACAAACCATCTGATTTCTGGGTGGAGAGTGATTCGATACCTACGTGGGTGTGGCTTATTTCAATAGGAATAGGTTTTGCCGCAATAGGTGCATTAGGAATACTATTGTGCTATTTTACAACAAAATATTAGTGCACTGTATAATTGGCATTTCACTGTCATTGATACATTACATCGGTATATTAGCAGAGAGGAAATACAAATGAAAAAATCGATTAAAAGTTTATGCGTTATTGTTATGGCAGTATTTTTTTTGATAGGATGCGGTACAAACAAAGATAACAAAAAAAATGAGGGAAAAGTCAAATTAGACCCGGAAAATCCGATTTCAATAAGAGTGTGGCATTACTATAACGGCAGTCAGCAGGCGGCATTTGATGAGCTTGTAAATGAATTCAATTCCACAAAAGGTAAAGAGCTTGGAATAAATGTTGAAGGAATAAGCCAGGGAACAGTTTCTGATTTGGCAAAGACAGTTTCAGATTCTATTGACGGAAAAGTCGGTGTTGACAAACTTCCCGATATTTTTTCTTCATATGCAGATACAGCTTATTATGCACAGCAGAATGGAAAACTTGTTGACCTTTCAGAATATTTTTCTAAAGAGGAATTGGAAAAATATGTTGATTCATATATAGAAGAAGGATATTTAAAAAATGACAAGGCATTATACCTGTTTCCTGTAGCAAAAACAACAGAGAGTCTTATGATAAATAAAACAGATTGGGAACCGTTTGCGAAACAGACAGGTTCATCATTAGACGAGCTTAAGACAATTGAAGGTGTTGTTAAAGTTGCGAAGCGTTATTATGAATGGACAGATGCAAAAACACCTAATAAGCCGAACGATGGAAAAGCTTTTTATGGCAGAGACTCTATGGCAAATTATTTTGTTATAGGAATGAAACAGCTTGGCAAGGATATTTTTGAAATTAAAGATGGCAATGTAACGTTTAATGTAGATAAGAAGCTTATAAAACGTCTGTGGGAAAATTATTATGTACCTTATATAAACAGTTATTTTACGGCACTTGGCAAATTCAGGTCAGATGATGTTAAGACTGGTGACATACTTGCATATACCGGCTCATCAATGTCAGCCATGTATTTTCCGGACAGAGTAGAAGATGACGATAAAAGTTATGACATAGATTATGAGGTGCTTCCTGCACCGATAATGTCAGGTGGAGAAAATTATAAAGTTCAGCAGGGAGCGGACATGGCTGTAACAAAGTCAGATAAAAAACATGAATATGCATCTTGTGTATTTATAAAGTGGTTTACACAAAAAGAACAAAATCTGCAGTTTGTATGTGAATCGGCTTATATGCCTGTATTAAAGTCTGCGAACAATGTTAAGGCATTGGATGATATAATAGAAAAGAAATCACTTGATATAAATAATAAGACATATGACTGTCTGAAAAATGTAATGGGAGATTTCGACAATACAAAATATTATACAACTAAAAACTTTGAAAACGGAAGCAGTGCAAGAGAGGTTTTGGAGACAAATTTATCTTCTAAAGCACAGAAGGACAGAAAAGAAATAGAAAAAGCGCTGGCAAAAGGAATGAAGCGTTCAGAAGTTATCAAAAAGTATACAACAGAGGAAGCATTTGACAAGTGGTATAGGGAGTTTAGTGATGCACTTAGTAATTCAATAAAATAGGTTTAAAATATGGGGTATTTTGAGCCAAGGAGGGGAATTTTGAAAAAGAAAAAGAGACTGCTTTATGTATTTTTAATACCGCTTTTGGGAATAGTTCTTTTTCAGGGAGTTGTTCCGTTTTCAATGCTGTTTTTCAGCGGTGTTAAAGAAAATTTAGAAAAAAATACAGTAAATATGGACAGCCATATAACAGAAAACCGTCAGTTGACCCTGCAGAATGCAATGAATGAACAATGGGGAGGGATAAGCAGGGAAAGCGATGAAATGGATAGTGTTTTAAAAGATGAATTAAAGCAGGGAAAGTTGAATATAAAAGACTTTTTAAATGATTCGTCGGCACAGCAAAATTATTTAAAACATATATTTAAGAATTTGGTCTCAAGCCTGCAGCATGAAAATAGTTCAGGTTTATTTGTTGTACTTGCTAACGGTGAAAATATAGATGAAGAAACGGAGTATAACGGTTTTTTTATCAGAGATTCTGATCCGCAGACAAAAACGGCAAACAATGCAGATTTACTGCTTGAAAGAGGCAGTAAGGGACTGGCACGCATAGAAAATATTACTCTTGATACTGCATGGACAACAAATTTTAAATTTAAAGGTGCATTGAACAGAGCGGCAGACGATTTTTTTTATAAGCCGTTTCTTGCTGCACAGAAAAATAAAGATACAGACATGAAAAATCTCGGATATTGGTCGAAACCGTTTATTCTTGAAGATCATTATATGGACAATCACAAAATGATAACATATTCTGTGCCATTGATTTATGACAATGAAATATATGGTATTTTAGGGGTTGAGGTATCGTTGCCATATTTGAACACATTTTTTCAAGCTTCTGATTTTGCCCGTGGACTTAATTCCGGGTATGCTCTCGTAATGGAAAAAGAGAATGGAAAATTTGAGGTGGTTACGGGAAATGGAATATTATATGACACGATTGTCAGAGAACAGAAATTTAAAATCAGGAAATATAAAAAGATTTCCAAATTATTTGAGATAGAAGATGCATTGCTTGGAAAAAATAAGATATATGCAGTGAAAAATCCACTTGATTTATACATTAACAATGCTCCGTATGAGGATACAGAGTGGGCATTATACGGTCTGGTGTCGCAAAAATCTATTTTTGAACTTGGAGAGCAGGTTTATACGAGTATTGTCATAGCTATACTTATTTGTGCACTTCTTGGAATAGCGGTAGTTATATTGCTTATCAGATATGTTACAAATCCTGTATACCGTCTTATGGAAAGTGTTAGAGGCGGTACTGCCGGAATACACAGCTTTAAAGTGTCAAATATATTGGAAATAGATGAATTACATGATATTGTTGAGAAGGTAACAGATGCACAGAAGAGAACTGAAGACCAGCTTCTTGATGAAAAAGAGAAATATAGAATTGCAGTTGAGAGTTCAAAAGATATATTTTTTACATATGAAATAAAAGATTGTGTTATGGAGATTGTTAACAGTTCAATATATGACGGCAAATGGGATTGTTCGGATGACGATTGTTCACTGTTAGACAATATTCACTCTGCAGACAGGGCGTTGGTGTTAGATAAATTCAGACACGATATTGGGGATATGAGCATAGAATTTCGTCTGCTTATGAATAAGTATCATGAATACAGATGGGTGAATTTATGCGGCAGTCTGTTAAAAGACAATAACGGTGAAGAGACAAGAGTAGTAGGTTACATAAGAGATATAAATCAGCGAAAGATATTAGAGATAGAAAAAATACATAAGAAAAAATTTGATTCACTTACTTCACTTTATAATCTGGAAACGGGTATAGAACTTATAAAGAAGTTTAGAGAAGGAAAAGAAGATATAATATTATTTTTGGTTGATATTGACAGATTTATGAATATTAACGAGCAGTACGGTCTTGTGTTTGGCGATATTATTTTACAAAAAATGTCTGACATAATGGTTGAATGCTGCAGGCGTAACAATGTTGCGGAGTTTATCGGTATTCGTGCAGGTTCAGACGAACTTTTATGTATGGGAGCCGGTGTATCGATAAACAAAATTATACATATAATCGAAGAAATGAGTGCAAGTTTTGCGGAACTCACAAACAAAAATTATTTGGATTTAAGTTTTAAAACTGGAATAACAATAGCTGATAAAGATATTTCAACAGAAAAGCTTGTAAAACAGGCACAGGCGGCAATTAAAGTTTCAAAGGATAAAGGCAGTCTTTATTCGGTATATCAGGATTTAGAAGAAAATTGTCAAAAACTTGATGATGAAGCAAAATTCGGTGAAATAGCATCATATCTTTATATAGAACAAATGTCTATTGTATCAATAGCACTTAATCTCTTTGATAAAGGCGGAAACTTTGATACAATTCTCGACATTTTCACATTAAAGTTAATAAAAAAATATAATATAGAAAATCTTTTGATAACAATGTTTAATGAAGAAGATGCAGTGATAAGTGTGGATTATGATTGGTCAGAAAGGAAAAAAGAGACGAGAAATCATAATAATATAAATATTTTCAGATGTACTGCACAGGATTGTGCTGCTTTTATGAGAGTTACCGATTTGGATACAGTCAGACGTATGGACGAGAGTGTACCAATAAATCAGAGTATATCTGAAATGTATAATGCGAAAGATGGAGTAATTATAAATATGGAGGACAACGGGAAATATTTCGGAAGTATATTTTTATTTGGGATACCGTCAGATATTTGCAATGACGATATGGAGAAAAAGACTCTTCAGGAAATAGGAACTATTATACAAAATCGTATGAATCTCGATAAACATGATTCAGCGGCACAGGCTAAATCAGACTTTTTGGCACGTATGTCCCATGAGATAAGAACACCGATGAACGGCATTATAGGAATGACAGAAATTGCAATCAGAAGAAATCGTGAAAGAAAAATGGTTACCGATTGTTTGAATAAAATTAAAAATTCATCTCATTATCTTCTCAGTTTGATAAATGATATTCTTGATATGTCTAAAATTGAAAGCGGAAAGATGCAGTTGATAGAAGAAAGTTTTGTGTTGAGCAGTGCTCTTAAGTCTGTCGGTGATTTGATGGATGCGAGATTTTCTGAGAAAAATATAAATTACAAAAAGATTGAAGAACTGACAAATAAATCTTTTTATGGAGATGAACTTAGAATTACGCAGGTTTTGATAAACTTGCTTGGAAATGCGGTTAAATATACAAAATCCGGTGGAAATATAACATTGATGGTAAGGGAATTGAGTACAAATGATGGATCTTCAGAATTGTATTTTGCAGTTGCGGATGATGGCATAGGTATAAGTGAAGAAGATCAGGAAAGAGTTTTCAGGAGTTTTGAGCAGGTTAAAGACTACAAGAGTATCTATAAGCAGGGAACAGGTCTTGGTCTTGCGATAAGTAGCCGTCTTATAAATATGATGGGCAGCAGCATAAAACTGGAGAGCATACCGGGAAGCGGAAGTACATTCAGTTTTAAGATTAAATTGAAAGTAGCGAAAACAGAAGAAAAAGAGAAAGTTGTAAAGAGAGACAATGTTGAACTGAGAGGAAAACATGTCCTTGTTGTCGAGGATAATGAACTTAACAGTGAAATTCTGTGTACAATTCTTAAAGATGAGGGTATGATAGTGGATACAGCATTTGACGGGCAGCAGGCGGTTGATATAATAAGGGAATCAGCAGAGTATGAATATGACCTTATTTTCATGGATATAATGATGCCAAAAATGGATGGTTTGGAGGCAACAAGAGAAATAAGAAATATAGGACGTGCTGATTGCAATACAGTACCTATCATTGCGATGAGTGCAAATGCCTTTGAAGAGGATGTAAAAAAATCTATTGCAAGCGGAATGAACGCACATTTATCTAAACCTCTCGATATTGTCAATATGATGGATGTTATGCAAAAATATTTATAAAGTTATAAGCGGAAAGGAAAGCATGGATGAATCAAAACTTTAATGATAAGATAGATAAAGGTCTTGTTGGAAATAAATTGATAGAAGAAGCGATAAAAGGTCTGCAGGAAGAAGCGACACAGGAAATGCTTGCACATACACTGACTGTAATAAGAAAGAGAATGAAACAGAAAGGACAGCTTATAATTGCTGTCGAGCCGTCATTTGGCTCACAGCAAATGAATATAAGCGTCGAAAAAACGGCAGATGGACTTTTGTGGTGGACAGCGTATACCGGATTTGAAGAAGAAATGAAAGGCGGAAATCAGATAAAGTCAACATTTCTAACCGATATGGAACAGTTGTTTAAATCAGTACTCGATGTCGACGAGATAAATGGAATAATATTAAACCCGTGGAATAGAACAATTATGCTCGATAAAACACTCATAAATATTATTTTTGGAAACATTTAATAATAGCATTAAAACTTTTTAACTTACAGGTGGTCAACATTATATACGATTTTGACAGTGTTGTTTTCGTATATGTATATACAATTGACCATCTGAGTTAAGATAATTCTGTCAGGTTTTGAAATCTCATTGTTTTTGAGCATTTCGCTGATGACAGCAGGAGTGTTGCCAAAATCAAATGAGGAAATGTTATCTGTTTTTTTGTGGGAAGTTTTGTCGAGTTGTTTTTTGAGGGCAGAAATTTGTAGATTGCACCGTCTGATAAAGTTATCATATTCGTTTTCTGAAATAAGATTTTCATTTAAATCTTCATTATAGCTTCTTTTCTTTTGTTCAAGTCTGTTAATTTTAAAGTGAATATGTTCATCTGGTTTCAGATTATGTGATGAGTTGTTTACAGATGTATATTCTTTATATAAAAAATGTTCTAAATTGTCAGTTTCTTTTAACAATTTGTTGAAATCATTTGTAATAAATCTTAAAATTGTTGATTCAGAAATTCGGTGTGACGAGCAGGTGTTTTTACCGTATCTGTTATAACTGCCGCACACGAATACCGATTTATTATTTCTTGAAATTTTAACCATGGCTCTGCCGCAGTCACCGCATTTTATGATTCCGGCAAGAAGATGAATGTTATTTTTTAAGGAAGGCTGCCGGATATTATTTGAAAGCAGTAATTGAACACGGTCGAAAGTCTGTTTATCTATTATTGGTTCATGTGTATCAGGGACGATTATCCATTTGTCTTTTGGAAGTGCAGATACCGTTTTACTGCATAATGTTCGGAAAGACTTGTTTTGAACCATACAGCCGGTGTACATTTCATTTTTAAGAATATGTCTTATGCTGCTATATGTCCAGTATGTTGTATAATTTAATCTGTTTCCGTTCTTGTAGTTTAGTCCCTGCAATTTTTTATATTCCGATGGGCAGGGAATACTTGATGCGTTGAGAAGTTTTGCAATTGTATTTTGACCGACACCTGAAATATAGAGGGCATAAATTTGTTTTACGACTTCGGCGGCATCATTATCAATTATAAGTTTATTATGATTTTTCGGTGACTTTTTATAGCCATAGCATGCGAAAGCTCCTATAAATTGGCCGTCAGCCTGTTTTGCACGCAGCGTAGAGCGAACTTTGTTACTGATGTCACGTGGATAGAAGCCATTAAACATGTTTTTTATATCTATTATCATGTCATTGGATGTGTCGAAATCAAAAAAATCTTTATCTATATTATCATCAATTGCAATAAAACGGATTTTATTTGACGGAAAAAAATCATGAATAAAATAGCTTGTTTTGGGACTGTTTCTTCCGAGTCTTGATAAATCTTTTACTATAATTCCGGTAATCAGACCGCTGTGTATATCATGTATCAGTTTTTTAAAATCAGGACGTTCAAAAGCTGACGTTAGATA
>FR887343.1:0-7024 GCA_000436755.1 Clostridium sp. CAG:253
TTCCTTCGCCTAATTCTATTTCTTCAAGCTTATCACACCAGCTAAATATTCTAGTATCTACCTTTTTTACACTTCCCGGAATATTTACCTTTTTCAAATTTTGACACACATAAAAGCTTTTTTCCTCAATCACTTCCACTTCCTCTGGGATGTCCACTTCCTCTATATTATCGTTCCAATAAAATGCCTGTTTTGCTATTTTCTTTACACCTACCGGAATTTTTACAACTTTTTCATTTCCATTATATTTCTTTAATATCCCATCTATAATTTCATATTTACCTGATTGGTAGCTGCTTGCATTCGATAATATCGTATTTTGAAATGGTGATACTATCAATGCAATAACTAATATTATGCCTAGTATATTTTTCATTTTGTTCTTTTTCATACTGTTCGCTCCTTAGTGATTTTATACCTTGTGTACTACAATTGAAATACATTAGCATTACCAAGCTTTCTTTTTCATGTATTTTAGATTAACGGCAAAAAAGTGCACAAAATATAATTTTAACTTATTATTTATTATTTACAAACTTGCTTTATCCTTTGTATATTCGCTGTAACACTTTTCTCCACATTTCTTGCAAATTTTATTTATTCTATATGTATATCTTTTCCCTGGAACATATTGTACACTTGTGTATTTAATTTTTCCTTCAGAATCCTTTATATAAGTTTCAATAGGAACAGATATATCTTTCTTGTCAATTATAACTTCATTCAACTTTTTTAAATGAAATTTTTTTTTGCAATTTGGGCATTTATAATCTTTTCCGAACCAAAAATAAATAACGCAAATCAAAACAACAATTCCGCCAAATGATTGTACTATATAAAATCTATCATATATCCCATATGCAATAAATAATATGATAATAATGGTTGTACATAAACGTGGCTTACTTTTAAATAAAAAATCAAACATTTTTGTGTTCTCCTCAAATTTTTCTTTATGTTTATTTATTGTTAAAAGCACCCAAAAATTCATCAACTGAATTATATGTATTTTCATTCCATGTTATAGCTGTTAAATTACTACATTCACTAAATGCTCCTTCTCCTATAACAGTTACACTTGAAGGTATATTTATGCTCTGAAGACTACAACATTCTAAAAATGCACATTCACCTAATTCTTTTACATTTTTTGGTAATTCTATCCTTGTAATACCAGTGCATTGCTGAAATGCAGCATCGCCTATTTTAGTTATACCTGATGGCAATTCTATATCTTTTAAGTTACTACATCCTTTAAACGCAGCAAAGCCTATACTTGTTACACTATCTGGTATTTGTATATTCACCAGTTCAGTACAATTTTCAAATGCATAATTGCCTATTTTTTTCACATTTGCCGGAATTACGGTATTATTACACCCTGTAACCAATTCATTTTCTGATGTTTTAACTATTCCGTTGCAATTGTCACGGCTGTCATAAATCTTATTATTTTCACTTACATTTATATTTGTCAAACTGCTGCAGCCTGAAAATGCACATTCATTTATACGTTCAACACTCGCCGGAATTTCAATATTTACTAATGATTTACAGCCTGAAAATGTCCAGACACCTATTTCGATTACTCCTTCTGATAACTTGATATCTTGTAAATTACTGCATCCTTGAAATGCTCCATCAGCTATTACTTTGACGCTTTTTGGTATTTCCATACTTGTCAACAATTTACAACCGCCAAATGCACCATCACTTATTTTTGTTACGCTTTGAGGAATTATTGTCCCTGCACAGCCTGCGACCAGCTCATTCGTAGCTGTTTTTATTACAGCATTGCAATTATCACGGCTGTCATAGACCGTATTTTTTTCATCAATTATAATAGTTTTTAAATTTTTACAATGTGAAAGTGCACCATTTTCTATATTAGTTACACTCGCTGGAATAGTCACGCTTACCATATTAGTATTAAAAAGATCTTCAAATGAATCGTAATATATAGTTTCAACCCCTTCATTAATTTTTAATGAGAAAGGTTCTGTACAATTTATTATATCATCAATATCATCATCACCATATACAAATTCTATTATTCCATCTGGATTCTTTGTCGGCTCTATTGTTGGCTCTACTGTCGGTTCCTCCGTCGGTACTGTCGTTGGCTCTACTGTTGGTTCCTCGGTTGGTGCCATCGTTGGATTTACTGTTGGTTTCTCCGTTGGTACTGTTATTGGCTCTTTTGTCGGCTCCTCAGTTGGTACCATCGTTGGCTCTACTGTCGGTTCTACAGTCGCAGTAGTTTCAGGAATGTTTGTTATCTCAGGTGCTTTTGTAATCATTGGATTGTTAGTGTTTTCCGGTGCTTTCGTCTTTTTAGTTTTCTTAGGTTGAACAACAGTAACCTTACATTTGTATTTTTTTCCTTTTACTGTCGCCTGAACCATTGCATTGCCCTTCTTTACTGCTTTAATAGTACAGCTCATCTTACTTTTTTGGGTTATTTTCACAAATTTTTGTCCATTTGTTACTTTCCATTTAACTTTATTTTTATTATTCTTTAATTTTATAACAAATTTTTGTCCTACAGATACTTTCGCTGATTTTGTCATAACAATCTTTTTTTGTGCTTTTACTAATGTATTATTTGTACTACCAATCACCAATGAAGCCATTAATACAATAGCTATACTTTTTTTAATATTCTTTTTCATCACTTTGAAATCCTTCCTTATCTTAATTTGATTTAGTTATCATTCTGCATTTAACTTTTTAATCCCCCCTAAAATTGTTGATTTTTACATGAATAACTATATCACTCAAGTAATTATTTGGCAATACATTTGTAATATTAAATTCTCTTTTATAAATTCATTCGTATTCTTTTCGTATTTTTGTATAATCAGCCAATATTAGATTACATGTTAAAAACAAACTAACTTATAAAAAGCCAAAAATTGTATTACACAACTTATTTTACTTTTAATGTTTTCTTTACAGTATAATAACCGGTTTTTGTTACTGTAATAACTACTTTGGTATTCTTTTTAGGTTTCTTTGATAATACAAGCTTAAATTTTTTTCCATTAACAACCGCATTTTTTACCTTACAATTTCCTACTTTTAATGTAACTTTTGCATTTGAAACAGATATAGTTCCGCTTATATTTCTATAATTATTTTTAATGTTAATCTTCTTAATAGACATTTTTTTGTATTTAACAGATGATTTAGATGTTTCATCTGACTTAATTATTTTCACACAATCATAATCATCTGATTTAAATTGATCGTCCTGCTGTTCAAGTAAAACGTAATACATATCATTATTTTTAGTCTTAGTAGTAAATGTAATTGTTTTTTGATCAAATGTTGGTATTACACCTATTTTTTTCTTTTCAACAACTTTTCCTGTTAATGAATCTTTTACAAGCGACACTGTAATGTCTTTATAAGTATCATATCCTCTATTTGATATGTCTGCTGAGATGATAGTATTATTTCCACAATCTCCGACAGTCATATTTTCTACTGCTATGTTTTTATACTCCAAGTAAATATTTTTAGTATTATTTGTAATATCTTCATCAGTTTCTTTGTCAGGTATGACCGTTAATACAAGATTTTCTACATTTGCATTTTCATTAACTTTAAAATATATATCTGATTCTGTTATTTGACCAGGCAATATGTTGCTGTATATATAATTTGTTGCAACAATATTTCCGCTTTTATCACTGAGAGTGACATCTGCTCCGGTAACTGTAACGCTTCCTTTATTCATTACTTCAAAGCTACATTTCATCCATTCGCCTCTATTAAAGGTTCCAGCATCATAACTGACTTTATTTAATTCAATATCACACCTCTTATTTATCGAAATCATTTCTAAATCCGCATTTCCATACGGTTCTTCGTCTTCTTTATATTTATAATTTTTGTTTACTTCTGATACATTTAATAATACATTAATATCTCCATCGTTTGTAACACTGGCTGAAAAGTCATTTATATATTTATCATATATATATTCATTATTATATAATGTAATTGGTTTTTCCCATACGTTATCATCTTCATTCAAATATGAAATACGCATATTATTTTTCAACTTTTTTTCATATAGATAAATTGCTGCAGTTTTACTTCCTATTTTAATTAAACTATATTTATCAGAAAAAACTTTTTCAGAGGTAAGCTTGCTATTTCTAGAAACAATTTGTCCGTCACTGTACCAATATAACAAATGTTCTAGATACTGTGGTTTAAATTCTGCCTTTTTTGATTGTGTCACACGTTTTCCATTCTCATATATAAACACATCATCTGTAGTAATGTCTCCATCAGTATCAATACAATATGCTATTTTCAAACCATTATTATAATCTGCCGTCAAGCTGCTTACTAAATTTAGATTTTGATAACAGATTTCCGGCTTTTCATAGGATACATTATTGCCATTAAATGATATTTTACTTGAATAAATAGTATTTTCATTATTGTTACAAATGTAATCATTTTTACCGTTATTATTCCACACTACGTATATATTGTCACCCTGTCCACATAGTTTAGGCATAATATCCAGATTGCCATTTTTAATAGTTGTGACAGAAAAACCTTTTTCATCATTACTGCTTAATTTTTTAAAAGCAGCAACACTTATGTCAAAATCGATATTAACTTTACCGAAACCATCTTCCAGAGTCGCGTCAGCATCATCGTTATTTGTGTTAATTATATCTGTAGCATTTTGCCATACCAGATAAGCTGTATTATCAATTACCTTTAACACAGGACAACTATCCATTGTGCCATCATTATATACTTGTCTTGGATTACTCCATGAAACGCCATCATAATAAGAGAAATATAATGTGATGGAATTTAAATCATTATTATCACCATCTGTCCATACTGAAAGTTTTGTACCGTCCTCAAATGAAACTAATTGCGGAGCCGATTGTTTATATACATTACTTTTAAATGTTTCAATATTGGTATTTTCATTTACATTATTTGCTTTTTTATTTGTTTTAAAATGTGATTTTTCTTTCTTTTGTGGAAAAAATTGCGGTTTACATTCTTTAATAATTTTTTTAAATTGTTTACCAAAGCCACCTACTTCAAAATAACCCGAAAAATCACCAACAGCATTTGCATAAATATTGTCTGATAGTTGTCCCATATTATTATCTGTATTTTGAAAATCTGAATCAAAAACATATGAAGCTAACAGTTCTCCATTAATTCCGCCTTTTGCATACAAAATATCAGAAATACCGGCTCCCACCGAACCATCAGCAGAAATTTTACTTGAAAATTTTCCGGATGGACTTAATTTAACTGTAGTACTATTACTTTTATTTATCACATTTAATTCAGCATTTATTTCGGCTGAAAAAAACACTCTCCAAAACATTGGAATTGGACCTACTGCAAAAGGATGTTCTAAATTAACAGATCCATTTACATCTATCATAATATTTCCATCTAAAAATTCAGCGCCATCTTTGGTTAATTCCATTTCTGCATAACCACATATTTTTGCATCATATGTTTCTTGTGGTCCAAACCCGAATTTACTGCTTTTAATTTCTTTAAAAGTATCCAAATCATCATAATTTGCATTCTTTTTATCATTTTTATAACGAATTACCGCTTCTTTAATATCCTTAAATGCTTTAATTGTTTTTGATACTTCATCATCTTCCTCATTTTCTTCGTCTTCCTCCTGACTTTCTTCATCATCTTTCTGATTTTCTTTATCTAATAAAGGGTCTTTCTTTTCAGAATCTTCTTTTTCATTTTCATTAGATTCTTCTTTTTCAACACCTATAACAATCTTAATTTTTCCATCCCAAATACTAAAATCAACCGGTACTTTATCTCCAAAAAAGCCAATACTCCACTCTGTTCCATTTAAAAACGAAAAATCTGAATCTGAATGTTTTTTGTTTTGACCTTTTCCAATATCAAATCCAATATTAATATTTTCTTGTCCTCTAAAATATAATTCCTGTTTATTACTCTTTCCATCAGTATCTTTTGCGACTATATATATAGGTGCATTTATATCAAAGTTTTTACATATTGAAGTTGTTAAAATATTTCCATCAAATTTTTGACTTATTTTTCCCTGTATCAGAAAAATACTTCCATATGAGCTTTTTCCCCAATCAACCTCTGCTTGTAATTGTTTCTTTTCTGAATTTTCACTGCTTATGTAGAAATACTGATTCATAACATCATAGTCCTTATCAACCCACACTGCTGATATCACCGGATAATCATTTGATTTTCTCTGAATACGAATTTCATTTGACACATCAAGCTGATTTTTAGTTAATTTTCTTGTGACATACCCATTTTTAGAAACAGATACCGTTCCGTCTGATAAGTTATTGATAGTGACATTTCCATATTTATTACTTTTTACCGTTTGTTTATCACTTTTTACCGTTGCGTTTGCACAAATTGTTCTATCATCTATATTATTTATTTTGTTATCATTTTTATATATAATAAGACGCATTTTATTTAAGTCATACTCATCGCGCCGTGTAGTTTCCATCTCATAGCCTGCAGGCTTTATTTTTGGTGGAATTTCACAATAATGAAGCGACTCATCATGATTCATACTCCATCCCTGGCTATATCTTTGTCTTATTACTTTCATATATTTTGAAGGCATCAGTTTTTTCCATTTAAGTAATAGCTCCGTGTAAAATGCCGAAAAATTCTGTTCACTGCATGCACCAATGTTCCATGTAAAATCATCCATATTTAAGAAACAGCCACATAAGTCATCTCCCGATGTTTGCCAATTTTCTGCAAAAGTACAATCTTCCAAATTTATACACCCATCAAACATTCCGCCTATATCTGTATCTTTTTTCACATTCCATTTAGCCAAATTAATTTTTTTAAGTGAAATGCAATCAGAAAACATCATATTCATTTTTTGAACATTGCTTACATTCCAATCACTAATATCTATTTTTTTGAGATTTTCACATGATCCAAACATATAATCCAAATATTTTGTATCTTTTCCTAATGTCCA
>FR887343.1:7044-26933 GCA_000436755.1 Clostridium sp. CAG:253
TTTCCTAATGTCCAATGAATTGAAACTTCTGTCAATTTTTTATTATAGAAAAACATATCTGAAAGACAATCGACATTATCTAAATCTAAACCATCTATCTCAACTTTTTCGAGATTTTCCATTTTTTCAAATAAGCTTTGAAAACTTACATTGGTTTTTGTTGAAGTTTCAGATAATCCTTTTGTCATATCAACTATTTTTGCATTTTTTATATATATTTTTTTTACAGCATTGCGAATCTCTTTCCAACCATCATTAATCACATTACCGTCTCTAACTTCAAATGTTGAAATAATAAGTGTATTATCATTCGAGATTTCCCAACCTTTATTTTTTTCATCATCTTTTTGTATTTCTTTTGAATAAACTATATTATAATTAAAACCTGATATCAGCAAACTTATAACTAATAATAATAAAATAATCCTTTGTGTTCTTTTCATAATCTCTTCTCCTACATGTAAGTTTTCTTAAGCCATTTTATCACTTCTATAATACATTTGCAACGCTATTGTATTGCTAATAGGAAATTTTATTTATAAAACTCATGACAATGGTATCTAAATAATCTTGTAAGGCTTCTGTCAAACCATGATACATTACTGCTGTCAGCTAAAGCTCTTTCCATAAAATATAATGCCCCATTGGAATAATCCACACCTCTTAATGCATCTGAAACAGCACTTTTAGTATCTTCAGATACATCTACCGTATAATACCTTCCATCCATAATGGGCGAGAACTGATACGTTCCTCCTCGGTGTGAAAACACAACATCCTTAACGTTTGAAGGAAACGTCTTACTTTTTACCCTGTTTAGCACAACATTTGCTACAAGCACCTTTCCCTTATGATTTTCACCTCCTGCTTCAGCTTCAACAATTCTTTCGAGTATTTTTCTTTCAGAAGCGGTCACACTTACACCACATGCTTTTTTTATCTGCATAATTTTATACTGTTTCATTCTTTCTACATGCAATTTTCTTAATGTCGAAATTTTTTTAATGTTTGCTCTATTTCTTAGGTTATAATCATTCTCAGACATAATAACTATATTTTTTTCTTTGATTGTTTCTGAAAAACATGTAATATTATTTACCATACCTGCAGCCATACTACTAATAATTAAAATACTAATTGTCTTTTTTCTGTTTTTATACATAATAATCTCCATTCTACATTGTTTTCTGTAAATTGTAAGTATATACATCATAATTTCTCACATTATATCCTATGAATACTTTTGTAAAATTATTCACACTTTCGTAATATTTTATACACTTATTTTATAAATATGATATATCCATTTAAATTTCGTATTGCAAAAGCATTATTTTTGTATTACTATTTGAGATAGCATTTAAATTTGCAAGGAGTTATAAGCTTCTTTATACACCCATGCATTTTTATAATCACCAATTACAATTATAAGGAGGTTTCCAAATGAGAAACAAAATGAAAACAAAAATTATAAGTTCAGCTCTTGTGGCTGCACTTGCAACAGGAAGCATGATATCTTCTGCACCTATGCTCAAAACAACTGCCGCAGAAAACAGCGAATTAACTGCAACTGCGGAGCCTACTGCTGAACCAACAGTTCAACCTACTGCCAAACCAACAGCAAAACCGACCACTAAACCAACAAAAAAGCCCACAGACAAATATGAAAGAGTTACACATTTTTATACTGCTAAGGGAGAACCTGTAATATTTAAGGATGTACATAAAGGAAAAATCAAAATGATTTCTTCTGCCGGGAATAAATATAAAGTTATAGGAAACAAGATTAAAATGACATGCAAAAAATCAGGAGATATTAAATATCAGATTAACGGTAAGAAAATATGCTTTACATTATTGGCAGGAGGAAATAAAAAAGATTCAAAACTAACTAAAAAAGAATACAATTTGCCATTTAAATGGAAAGGAAAAAAATATAAAAATTATATAGATGCTTATAGAGACAACAGAAATTATGATTTAGCAATATCCTGGGATAAATGTGATAAAGAATCTAAAAAATTTAATAGAGGACTAAAAATAGGTTCAAATTGTACGAATATCACAAAAAAATATTCTTCATGGGAAGATTTTGACTGGTTATCAAAAAAGAACTATGCCTTTTTTGCAAGATATTATGATAAAGTATGCAAGAGAGTTTTTTACAAATATGCTACTATCACAAACAAAGGAAAAATCACAGAAATTACATGGAGTACATATAAGATTAATATAAAAAGTAATATATACAAAATAAAATATTAAAAATATATAAACAAAACAATTAAAAGCATATAAACAATATACAAAAGGACGGAAATTTACAAAAGCAGACTTCCGTCCTTTTACCATACTTTGATTTTCAATTCAAACATTTATCCGTGTTTTTATTTCTGTTTTTCATTTTCAAGTTCATCTACAACATATTCACATGCTTGTATTACAAAACCCGAAAACGAAACATCTTTTTCAATCATTATTTGCTCAATACGACTGATAAGATCGACCGGAAAACGTACTGTTTTGTTTTCTGTTTCTCTTCTATCACTTTTAATTTGAATAGCCATAATATAACACCTCCCGTATTATAATAGTATTACTTTTGAGCTCACAATTCAGCACTTCAAAAGTTTTGTATTCGTAACACATTTGTAGTATCTTGTTTTGGTTATATGTCATCAATATATCCAGTTTTGTACTAATAAAATAAATATACATATTTTCGTTCTGTATGTATTACGCTTTTTATTGCATTTGTAATACATATATGTTATATTATTTTATGTATTTAATGCACAATATATAATTTTTAAAAATGTGTATTTATCTATTAATGCTATAATCTCATACGTTTTAATCAAACAATTTTTTATTTACAAAATAGGAGGTATCACACCAAATGAAAAAAAATATCAAATCAAAACAAATGTGCACACTACTGACACTGTCACTGGCTATATGTTCACAATCAGTGTATGGCAGTCCTTTTTATTCTACTGTATATGCTGCTGAGGCATCAGATACAACAATGCAGGGAGCATCTGTACTGCAATTTGATGAAAATGCCACATGTCTGTTTGCCAATGAGAAATATGAAGCCCATTATTTCAAATTCACAGTTCCTAATGATATTGGTAATCAGTGGATAACTTTCTCTGCAACTAATTATACAAATAACAATATTTATGCAACATTATTAGACTCTATTGGTACAGAATTAGTCAAAGGGCAGTCAGTTAAAAAGGAAGAAACATATACAATTGATACTAAAATAGAAGGCGGCGAGTCTCTGATAGATTCTTCTTACATCTTAGTTCCAAGCAATACATATTATATAAAGCTTCGAGATAAATACGGACATAAGCTTACAGGTAATGCCTCCGTTTCTATTAAATCCCTTGCTGATGACAACTGGGGCACTTTCTCTAAAGCAGTTGAATTTAAGCCAAATGAATGGCAAAATGGAAAATTAGAAAAAGCAGATGATATTGACTGTTTTTTTGTTACTCTTCCAGACAATAACAGCAAATACGCTTTTAATATTTCATGTGACAATAGCTTAAATGTTAAATTTCTCGATGAAAACAGAGCAAATCTCAGTGAACTTACAGTTGATGCGAATAATACCAGCAATAAATATTCTGTAACAGGACACGGACAGACTATATACGTCAAGGTTAAAGCCGGAAATAACAAAATCAATACTGCAAATTATTCAATAAAAGCAAGTTTACAAAAAGAAACAAACAACAATAATAATAATAACAACAACAATAACAATAATAACAACAACAATAACAATATCGACAACAACAATAACAATAACGACAACAGTAACAACAACAACGATAACAGCAACAATAACGACAACAGCAGCGACAACAACAGCGGCAACAATAATAACAGCAACAGCACTAAGAAAAAGAAAATTACTACACTTTCTCTGAAATCATATAAAAAGGGAACAAAAAAAGTAATTGGTAAAACCATTAAAGCTGCTACTGTCAAAGTAAATGTATCAGGTAACACATATACTGTAAAATCCAATAATACCGGTAAATTCACTGCAAAACTTGTGTCTAAATTAAAATCTGGGACAAAGATTACTGTTATCGTATCAAAGAAAAATTATATTAAATGCACAAGAAAATTTTTTGTAAAATAAGTGTGTATAAATAAAACAATATCAAAAAGATTGCATATACCGTGAAAATTTATAGAATCTATAAGTTTTCACGGTATTATTTTATTAAATAAAGCCTAATTTGCAATCTTTCCTTTAAAATGTTACACTTCATATATCATAAAAAAAATTTATGAATTTACAAAAGAATTGAGGTTTACAAAAAACATGGCTAATAATTTACCCGGTGTTTTTAAAGCACAAAAGAAAGATGGAAGTACATATTACAGAACATCGATAACTTTTCGCTCAAAACATATCAGTCTCGGCAGTTTTGATAATGAAAAAGATGCCAATACCGCATATAACGAAGCAATAAATATTGTTAGAAGCGAAAACTCCTATCTTCCTGATGATTTTTCAGCTAAGGTATGCCAAAAACTTGATTTCAAAAAATGGATAACTTTGATTAACTTTAAAAATAATGGTATATATATAAAAACACCGATATATATGCGCAACAATTTTTTCAACTATTATCTTTCAAAAAAAGATGTGTTGACCTTTGATGTTGATGACCTTTTTTATTACTCCAAGCATTCAATAATGAGACGTGGCACTCATTTATTTGTTTCCGAATACGGCATGCAGACTAACATAGCTTCAAGATACGGTATAAGAAATTTTGCAAGGAAAGATATAGATTTCAGATTTGTCAACGGTGACACAAATGATTTCAGATATGCAAATATCGAAATAATAAACCCTTATCAAGGGGTTACATTAGAAGTCACAAACGGTACAATATGTTATAACTCAAAAATTCATATCAACGGTTATGTACTTATCGGTAAATACGATAAAATAGAGCATGCCGCAATAGCCTACAACAAGGCAGTTGATTTTCTTATAAATAACGGATGTACTACCAACTATGAAAAGAATTATATAAATGATTATTCTGTTTTAGAATATAAAGAAGTATACGAAAAATTACATATACCTGAAAAAATAAAAGAACAGACTTAACATTCTCAAATCTAAGTCTGTTCTTTTATTTTTTATGTTCTAAGCTCTGCTTTTTGCTTTATTGTACTCTCCCAGCACAATTTTTTCCAATTTACGTTTAAGTATAATCTGAATTTCCTCATGCTTTGCAATCGGCTTTACGAGTATTGAATGTATGCCTGCCTTGTTGGCTCCCCAAATATCCGTAAATATCTGATCCCCTATAAAAAGAGTATTTTCACGGGTTGTGCCCATAATCTCCATCCCCTTCTCATAGCCTGCCTTTGAAGGCTTTCCTGCCTTATATACATACTCAGATTCTAGTGCATCTGCAAGAGGTTTTACCCTGTAATCTTTATTGTTAGATATAATACATGTTTTAAAACCTATCTCTTTGAGATTTTCAAACAATTCAATAGCTGGCAGTGTAACCGGCTGGTCATGCTCAACCAAAGTATTGTCAACATCAAAGAGTATTCCTCGATAACCCTTATCATAAAAGCCTTCATAGTCTATTTGGTACGCCGAGTCACAATCCTCACTGGGATATAAATTTTGAAACATATTTACCTCCATAAATTTTTATACAATAATAACTATGGGTATTTTATTAAATTATAGCTGTTTTGTCAAATTACTGCGCGATGTTTAGAGAACTTTAATATTTACCATGCTTAGTTATTTATTTTGATACAGTCAATGTAACATTTTTACCATAAAGCTTAAGTGTGTATTTATTTCCTTTTTTGCTCATAACACTTGTATCCAAAGGCATGTATGATTCTACGTTATTATTATCTACACAGATAAGATATTCTTTCTGCATAGCCGCCAAACTCTTAAATTTCATGGAACCTGTGCTCGTTGTCACTGATTTGTAACCTGCACAATCTGTAAACATCTGTACCCAGTACGGCGGATTTGTATTCATATATCCAACTCCCATATACCCAAATTTGTCATTTAGTATGTTTGCCCGATGCCCCTCGGAATTCATCCAGTCAGTCACAACCTGGGTCGAAGAATGCTGTCCGCTTGCTATGTTTTCAGCAGCATATTTATGCTCAAATGAATCCGAAATTGTAGTATATGGTTTTTCACCGTTAGGACGGGTATGATCATACGACAACACTATCTCTTTCTCACGTATATTGCATGCATTTTGTAATGCATCAGGCATAGTAAGCAACGACAGCCTGTTCGCAAATCGTTTCTGATTTATATATTTGAGAACACCCCATTCATAACTGTCAACCGAAATCTTATCACTGGGATATTTTGACTGTACTTCGGCACTTGCAGACGAAAGCTTATCATTTGCAACACCGATTTTCTTTGCAGCTTTAAGTATTGTAGTGACTTTCTTCTGTGTAATAACATTATTATAAACTTTTACACTCTTATCACCGTTTACCAGAACAAAGTAAGGTGTAGTAAGTGAATCTAATTTTGTGTAATCCCAAACAAACTCTAAAGATGAATAGTTATTAACGCAGCCATAAATAGGAACTTTTTGCTTTTCTATAGCTGTTTTTATAGTCTTCTTCATTTTCTTTGAATAACTGCAGTCGGTCTTAGTTACGAGCAGCAGGAAAGTTTTACCCTCTCTTGAAAGCTGGTCTGCCTTTCCTGGTGTAATCTGAGAATAATACTTTGATGTGATATACTTAGCTGCATCAGTTTCAACCGGTGTACCTTTTTTCATTGCCGGGAAATTCTTCTCAAGCACGTTTCTGCTTACGAGGTCAACATAATCCACTGTAGATGTTTTCTTTGTGGTGCCTTTTGTAATCTGTATTGCATTTGAACACTCCCAGCCACCAAGTTTAGCTACTGTAGCGGCTGCAGATGCCACAGGATAAATTTCCGTCATCCACATAGAACCGTCGGTACGTTCAAGCAAAATAGTGTTTCCACTCTTATTGTCCATTCTGTAAGAACTTCTCGCAACATTTGGCAGCAGATACAGATTGGCAATAGTGCCTGTCCCTGTTGTAGTATTGATTGCCTTAAATATCTCGCTGCTGTCATTAAGATAATGGAATGAAGTTGCTTTCTTTTTAAAACTTCTTATAGGCGAACCATCGTCTACATCATTATCAAAAGAATACGCATAACCATCCAGTGCCCTGTAACCGCCCGGAACATCAGTAAGGTAATCCGTCTTACTCTTAAGTACATTAGGTCTGTTGTCTGAACAATGATTATTGATAAGCATTGATACATCATTGCTTTCTTCCGGAACCATTCCTACAAAGTTTCCATTGTCAAATCCCGGAGATTTTGTGCTCTGATATATAGGGAATATACGTCTTATAAGAGACTTTGTGCCATTTTTAGTCATAGTTCCCATACTTTCAGTATCCTGCAGTCCGAATGCCCACATACGTCCGTCGGCATTTTCAACAAAACCAGTCTTTGCAACTTCAGTAGTTCCTGTTTGTGAACTATATGCATCATATTGTCTTGTATAATACTCATAAGGAAAAACACGCACGGCATTTTTAGTTACAAGATTAAGTTTAAGTTCCAGAGTATATGACTGTGAAAATGAACCGGTTGCAGGATCCATCGTGTAACCGCCAATTCTGACATCCTCTACCCAGCGGTAGAATGTTTTGTCTTTAGTGCAGATACCACCTGGAACAATTGTTGTAACATTATCCTTTTTTGCATATACAAGACCCTTTTCATAATATTTCTGCTCGCCAAGATAAGTATAACCCATAGAGAAACTACCGTCATTTTTCAATACACCAATTACTCTGCCATAGCGGTGCTCGGCAAAAGCCTTACAATCAGCGGCTATTGTTTTTCCACTATTGATTTCTTTTACCTCACCTTTGTTTGTCAGATAATGCCCCATTCCGGCCTGTTTGACATCACTTGCAAGTTTTTTCATTTCATAATCACTTGAAACACCGTACAGAGTTCCATCAGCAGTCAGAACAGTCCTTCTTGTAACTCCTGAGGACACTGTGAGAACATTTTCTGAATAATCTGCAACATTCTCAATTTTATTCATAACGCAAGGGTCAATCTCACCATCTTTGCGTCCTACCTGATAGTATGTATTATCCGGAGATATAAACTCATTGACACTTAAAATGTTGTTTGTCATATATCGCGGTGTGCCTTTAAGCTCCGGATACTGTTTATACTCATAATTAAATTCTTCCTCTTTGCTGTCATCACTGCTTTCACTTTGATTTGAACCTATAAGCCCATCGGCAACACTTTTATCCTCAAGCCACGCATATTGAGGTTTAAAATATATGTAACGTGAACTTGAACTTTTATCATCCGTGGCTTTAAAAAGGTTATTCTGTTTTGAAAAATAAATACAGCATCTATGTCCCTGTATTAGGGAACATGTAAGAAATTCTCCATCAGGTCCGACTGCCATGATGGCAGTTGCAGGACTGATATTTCTGACAAAATTCTTTTCAGCATCGTAAAGGTCAATAGATATAATTATCGAATCCTTCGTAATCCATTTGCTATAATTTTCATAAGTCGTAGCAGACGGATCGCCCATTGCCAACAGATAATTATTTTCATCTATATCAAAATATTTCATCATGTCAGCCTTATCTAAGGTACCGAAAGTGCCTTTATAATTGATTTTGAAAAACTGTCCCTGCATGTCCGTTCGTTTCAGTTCTTCTGCAAACATAATACTTTCAGCGTTTTCATCCCTAAACCTTGTACCGATAAAAAAACTGAAACTGTACTTTCCGCTTACATCAACGCTGTATGAACTCGCCTTAGCAGAGTAAACCTGATTTACCGGGATATAACGGTCAAATAATGTTTGTGTCTGATCCGCCGCTGATGTACTGCGGACAGGCATAATAGGTAAAACGCTTACTAACATAAGCGCAACCAATGCCATTGATAAGATACGCTTTTTCATATTAATCACCTTTCCTTTCCTCGGGAAGAATTGACAAGCTTCATTATAATAAATATACACTATACGCTGCCAATGACACAAGCAATATGTGTAAGAAAAAACGTATCATATCAAGAAAAATTATGGAGAGGATTTTATTATAACTGTCTTGCCAGATTTGCCATTTCTATCGCACTGAGGGCACAATCATATCCCTTATTTCCGGCTTTTGTTCCGGCTCTCTCAATTGCCTGCTCGATATTATCTGTCGTAACTACACCAAAGAGTACAGGGACCCCGGATTCGAGAGATACACTTGCTATTCCCTTTGCAGCTTCGTTACATACAAGATCATAATGGCTTGTTGCACCTCTTATTACGGCACCAAGGCATATAACTGCATCATATTTGCCTGACATTGCCATTTTTTTGGCTATAACCGGAATTTCAAATGCACCGGGAACCCATGCAAAAGTTATATTATCGTCTTCAACACCGTGGCGTACAAGACCGTCTCTTGCGCCCGAAATAAGTTTTGATACGATAAACTCATTAAATCTTGCTCCGATTATTCCTACTTTCATTCCTTCTGCTGCGACTAATTTTCCTTCTAATGTTTTCATAATATTTTATCTCCTTATTTTTTCTATAAATAGCTATTTATTTTAATATTTATTATTTTTAGCAAAAATCATTTTATTTTTGTATTTTGCGCAAAAGTTTATTTTTCTTTTGCTTTTTTACATATTAAGCAGATGTCCCATTTTTTCTTTTTTTGTTCTAAGATAAAAGCTGTCATATTTTCCAGGTTCCATTTCAATAGGAACCCTTTCAATTATTTTGAGATTATATCCCTCAAGTCCATAAACTTTGAGTGGATTATTTGTCATCAGCTTAAGTTCATGAATGCCAAGATCCACAAGAATCTGTGTTCCTATCGTATAATCCCTTGCATCCTCAGGGAAACCAAGTTTAAGGTTGGCTTCAACTGTATCCAATCCGCCATCCTGAAGCTCATATGCTCTTATTTTGTTAATAAGACCAATTCCTCTTCCCTCCTGGCGCATATAAAGAAGAACACCTCTTCCCTCTTTTGCTATCATCTTCATAGCTGCATCATACTGCTGGCCACAGTCACATCTTGCCGAACCCAGTGCATCACCTGTAAGACACTCTGAATGAACTCTGCAAAGAACCGGTTTTCCGTCTGTTATATCACCTTTGACAAGTGCTACATGATGCTCTCCATTCAATTTATTGATATATCCGTAAATTGTAAATTCTCCGTATCTTGTAGGCATTTTTGCTTTTGCAACACACTCTACCAGAACCTCATGTTCTTTTCTGTACTGCACAAGATCAGCAATCGTTCCTATCTTAAGGTTATGCTTTTTTGCAAATTCCATAAGATCAGGTGTTCTTGCCATAGTTCCGTCATCTTTCATGATTTCACAGCAAAGTCCAACAGGTTTAAGTCCGGCAAGTCTTACAAGGTCTACAGTTGCTTCTGTGTGGCCGTTTCTTTCAAGTACACCACCTTTCTTTGCTTTTAGCGGGAACATATGTCCCGGAGTTCTGAAATCAGATGGTTTTGCATCATCCTCAACAAATTTCATCGCCGTAATTGAACGCTCATATGCCGAAATTCCCGTCGCAGTATCTACATGGTCTATTGATACCGTAAATGCCGTACAATGATTATCAGTATTTACCTCACACATTTGCGGAAGCATAAATTTATTTGTATATTCTTCGGTCATAGGCATACATATAAGTCCCTTTGCATAACTTGCCATGAAATTTACATTTTCATTTGTGGCAAACTGTGCAGCACATATTACATCTCCCTCATTTTCTCTTTCTTCATCATCAATCATTACTACGATTTTTCCTGCCTTTATATCTTCCAGGATTTCATCAATAGTATTAAATTTATTTTCCATAATCAAGTTCCTTCCTCTCTATATATTTTCTTATTATTACCCTTAATAAAAACCGTTTTCATTCAGAAAATTCATCGTTATACTGTCTGAATTATTTCTTTCTTCGCTTTTATTATCTCTATCATCTGTTTTAAAGTTCATAAGTCTTTCAACATATTTGCCTACTATATCATTTTCGAGATTCACTATATCACCCGGATTCCTGTTAAGCAATGTCGTCTCCTCGCCTGTATGAGGTATCACTGAAACCGCAAAACTGCTGTCTGTAAGCTTAGCCACCGTAAGACTTATTCCATCAATAGTTATCGATCCTTTTTCAACTATATATCTCAAAATTTTTGCAGGTGTTTCTATCTCAACCCAGACTGCATTATCCTCTTTTTCAAAAGAACTTATAACCCCGACACCATCTATATGTCCTGATACTATATGTCCTCCAAATCTTCCGTTTGCAGCCATCGCACGCTCAAGATTAACCATGCTCCCGTGTTTCAATGAACCTAAGGAACTTCGTCTCAATGTCTCCGCCATCACATCCGCACTGAATTTTCTACCGCTTATTGAAGTAACAGTCAGACACACACCATTTACCGCAATGCTGTCACCTATTTTGGTATCTTCAAGCACTTTGACGGCGGCTATCGTAATAACTGCCGAATTACTGCCTTTTGCAACAGCTTCAACTTTTCCTGTTTCCTCGATTATACCAGTAAACATTTTTTCACCACCTTATATTTTCTTATGCAGCATTTAACATTGATATTTTTATAAATCACATTCGATAAGAATATCAATGCCAATATTTGAAACCTTAACATTCCTACAGATAAATGCTTCATCAGGGCTTTTTACTCCCATCCCTTTTACCGGATTATATATGCCGCTTCCCCCAAATATCTTTGGAGCTATATATGCCTGAATATGATTTACAATTCCGGCTTCAAGTGCACTCATATTCAAAGTCCCGCCACCTTCAAGTAAAATTCCGTCTATTTTTTTCTCTCCAAGTTTGAACATAAGGTCATTTAAATCAACCCGCCCGTCTTTCTTTGCAGTTTTTATAACATTGATTCCTCGTTGTTCTAAAAATCTGATACGTTTATTATCATCAGAAACGGTTGCTATAATTGTCGGTATTTCCAACGCAGTATTTATTATATTGCTGTTTTCCGGTATTCTCAGATTACTGTCACATATAATACGCACCGGATTTGTACCGCTTTCAATACGACAGGTAAGGCTCGGATTATCATTTATAACAGTCTGTACTCCCACCATAATTCCTTTAAGTGCATTTCTTGTATACTGCACGTTTTGTCTTGCTTCTTCTGATGTCACCCACTTGCTCTCACCATTATCACATGCAATCTTCCCATCAAGTGTCATTGCATATTTCATTACGACATACGGTGTCTTTTTGGTTATGTAATGAAAAAAAACATCATTTAATGCATCACACTCTTCTTTTAATACACCTTTCACAACATTGATACCGGCATCTTTCAGCTGTATTATTCCCTTACCTGCAACAAGTTCATTTGGATCATCTGAACCAATATACACATTTTTTATTCCATGCTCAATTATCGCAAGTGTGCACGGAGGCTGTTTTCCGTAATGACAGCATGGTTCCAATGTAACATACATATCACTTCCGCAAGCACTTTCACTAAGTTTTGAAAATGCATCTCTTTCCGCATGAAGTTCGCCATATTTTTTATGATATCCCTCTGCAATAATTCTGCCTTCCTTAACTATAACAGCACCAACCAGAGGATTTGGTGAAACTTTTCCTGCACCTTTTTTAGCAAGCTCTATAGCCCGCCGCATATACTTCTCATCCATATATGACCTCCAATTTTAAATTTTTATGGGTTTTTTCTAAAAATATGATATAGATGTATCTATTATATAGATTTCTAAATTTAAAATAGATTTATTGATTTTCTGATATTGTTAAAATATTTTGAAATTTTTTTCAAGAAAATCTTATTTGTAAAAAAGAAAAACCCTGAAAAAATTTCAAGGTTTCTAATAAGATAAATTTATATAATGTTCTGAATAATATACATAAACAATCAAATCGGTACATTTAATTTCTCTCATCCAGACTATACTGTCGGCTTTGGAGTCTCACCAAATCATGCCTGTAAAGGCTTGCGGGCTCAATCATAATAAAATGAAAATACCGCCGGTGGGGAATCGCACCCCGCCTTGAAATTAAATCAAGTATATAACACCTATAGTATAATGTCAATACTGATTATTTTTGAAATCATAATTTTTTACAGCGTTTTTTATCATAGAAATATAATTTTTCTTTCTGCCCCGCTTTTCAAGAATTTCACTAAACAATTCATGACATGAAACAAATTTTATTTCATCAACTTCCTCATTTTGTATATGACAATCAGTGATAGCAAAATCCCTTTGCGCAAAAAAAACATCAATTATGCGACCTGTTTTTATGATACGACCGACATAATGCAATTCTTCTTTTGACAAATTTACACCAATTTCTTCACATGTTTCTCTTATAACTGCATCATTGCTGTTTTCACCTGAAAGAGCTGCACCACCTGTTATATCCCATTCCCCCGGATGAGACTCCTTGTTCTTTGAGCGTTTCTGAACAAGAACTTCACCGCTTAGATTGAACAGATACATATGTACGCATAACATATAGTCACCATCTTTCGGAATTCCTCTTTCCATAGTGCGTCCTGTTTTTTTACCGTTTTCATCATATACATCCCAAATTTCCGTCATGATTTCCTCCAAATTCGTGCAATGTTTAGATTTATCTCTTTTCTGCTTCCATTTTGCTGTAAACACATCCACAATAATTTTGGCGGTATAAATCATATTGTCTGGAATATTCAATAGATTTCAAATACCCGCCTTTCTTTTTAAAATCAGAGACAAGGTATCTGATACCGTATTCTTTTTCAAGTTTTAGACCTATCTCATTTAATTTAGCGGCATTTTTGTGGGGACTTATCGATAGTGTAGTCGTAAAAAACTCAAAACCGTTTTCAGCTGCATATACCGCCGCCTCCCTCTGCCGCATTTCATAACATTTAAAGCAGCGCTCCCCGCCTTCCGGAATATTTTGAAGTCCTTTTGCCATTTCAAAAAATTTTTCCGGTTCATACTTACCTTCCGCAAATGAAACTTTATTTTTTACTGGGAGTTCGCTTATAAGCCTTTTTTGTTCTTCTACTCTTTTCTGATACTCTTCTGCCGGAGAAATATTAGGATTATAATAAAATATTGTTATCTTAAAATAATTTGCAAGATAACTAAGACAATAGCTGCTGCAAGGTGCACAACAACTATGCAGCAGTAATGTCGGTACTCGGTTTTCTTTTTGCAAATTGTCAATTATTTTGTCAAGCTCAATCTGATAATTTATCTTATTCATCTGTTAACGTTCTCTTCTCCTTTTATGGTGCAAAAACCGACAACAGTATAGTATTCTTTATGACTGCTCCGGTAAGTCCTATTTCAGTCCATGCAGCAGCCGGCACAATTGTAAATAAAAAGCTGCAAATGACATATATTATTATAAAGTCAACAAGAAATCCTGCAACAGCCCCGCCTGCTTTGTTTAAAAAGCCTATTACCGGAATATGGTCAACTATTTTTAATACTTTGATAAGCTTTCTGAAAATATACCTTACCACAAAAAAAACTATCATGAATATGACTGTATATAAAAACGCTTCTGTTACATTCGTAACCCCGTTTTTTAAAATCCCGGTATCTTTTGAAATATTTTTCGATATTTCATCTGCAATATACGGAGATATTGTTTTTGACAATATCCCTGCAAGAATATAAGAAACGCCGACAACTATGAGGCTTGCCACTTTCATAACAAGTCCCTGATGCCATCCGCTTACAAGCGACACACAAAAAATACATGCTAATACTATATCTATTATCGTACCGATATCCATTACATTAAAACGTCTGCCATGTCGTAAAGACCTGCGCCCTTTCCTTTAATAAATTTAGCAGCAGTAACAGACCCTTTTGCAAATACAGCTCTTGAATATGCTGTATGTGAGAATGTTACAACTTCATCTGTCCCTGCAAAAATAACATCATGCTCTCCGACTATAGTACCACCTCTTACAGCTGAAATACCAAGTTCTTTTTTATCACGTTTCTGTCTTACTTTAGAACGGTCATAGACATACTCGTACTGTCCGCCCATCTCATCATTTATTGAATCTGCAAGTGCAAGTGCAGTACCAGAAGGAGCATCAAGCTTTTGATTGTGGTGTTTTTCAACTATCTCAATATCAAATCCTTCGGTTGCAAGTTTTTTTGCAGCCTCCTTAACAAGTTTCATTAAGAGATTTATTCCAAGCGACATGTTTGCTGACTTCAGTACGGCAACTTTTTTGCTTGCTTCTTTAAGATAATCAAGTTGTCCGTCAGATAAACCTGTCGAGCATACAATTATAGGAATCTGTTTCTCTACTGCATAGTCCATTCTCTCCTCAAAACCGTTTGCAGAAGAAAAATCAATAATTGCGTCAGCCTTTACATCACAATCTTTTATATCCGTAAAAACAGGATATGTATTTTGTCTGTTGTTTACTATATCAATACCTGCAACAATCTGTGCCTCACTGTCATTTCCTACTATTTCAGTAATCATCTGACCCATGCGGCCATTGCATCCTAACATAATTATATCTGTCATTTTATCCTCCAATTTCTGTATTATACCATAAAGGGCAGACCAACGGACCTGCCCACTTTATTATTTACAATATCATATTTTTTATACATAGATTATATAATTTATCACTATGCAACCACATTAAAACCTGCATCTTTCAATGCCTGTCTTAGAACTTCCTTGTGTGCATCTTCCATTTCTGAAAGCGGCATACGAAGTGAGCCTACATTGAAACCGAGCATATTCATGGCAGCCTTTACAGGAATAGGATTTACCTCACTGAAAAGTGCATGGATTACAGGAAGAAGTTTTATCTGAAGTTCCTGGCTTCCCTTTACATCGCCTGCCATAAGTTTAGCAACTATATCATGAGTCTCTTTCGGTGCAACATGAGAGAGAACAGAGATAACACCCTTTCCGCCCAAAGCTACGATAGGTACAATCTGATCATCATTTCCTGAATATACATCGATTTGTCCCTCAGACTCATAAATAATGTTTGCTACCTGTGAAAGGTCTCCTGATGCCTCCTTAACGGCAACGATATTGTCAACCTCTTTAGCAAGTGATGCTATAGTTTTAGGCTGGATATTTACACCTGTCCTTCCCTGGATATTGTAAAGTATCATAGGAATATCCACACTGCCTGCAATAGCAGTAAAGTGCTTTTTCAAACCGTTCTGTGTCGCTTTATTATAATAAGGAGATACAACTAATATTCCATCAGCACCAACCCGCTGTGCCTCTTTTGATAAATAAATCGCTGTGTCAGTGCAGTTTGAACCTGTACCCGCAATAACAGGGATACGCTTCTTTGTCATCTCAACACAAGCTTTTATAGTCTCGATATGTTCCTCATGTGTCATTGTAGATGCTTCACCTGTTGTTCCACAAACAATTATGGCATCTGTTCCGTTTTCAATCTGATAATTAACGATGCGCTCCATTTCATCATAGTTTATAGAGCCATCTTCATGCATAGGTGTTATAAGTGCAACACCTGCACCAGTAAAAATAGACATAACTATCTCCTCCTCATCAATTATGTATATAATATTATATTCAAAATAGTTACACTTGTTGTGTACTTTTCAAATCACATTTTATCTGTATCATCTTTTTCAAGTTCAATCTTAGATATGACATTCGTATACTTGATAAGTTCCTGTGGCAGATTTCTGCCTGTGAGCACAAGTCTAGTGTAATCGTCGCGAAGTTCTATTAGCTTTATAATATCTGAAACTTCTATAATCCCGAAGTCCAAAAGACCAAGCACCTCGTCAAGTACCAGAACATCACATTCTCCCGTATCAATGACCTTTTTGGCAAAATTAAATCCGTTTAAAATATTCTGCTGTTCTTCTTTTTTCTGAGACGGCAGAAGTGAATCGTATGATTCCTCGGATTTTTCAAATCTGAATAATTTTATATCCGGTTCCAGTCTCTCAAGAAAATTAAATTCTTCTGCATCTTTTCCTTTCAAAAACTGTATTATAATAACAGACTGTCCAAGACTTGCAGCTCTGATACACTGTCCGACTGCCGCCGATGTCTTTCCTTTTCCCGGTCCGTAAAAAACCTGAACTATTCTTTTTCCCATTTTTCCTCATTTCCTTTTTATTCTTATAATCTAAGAATGGCCAGATAACGACATATTTATTCATCATCGTCAACTCTAGCCATTCTATCACATATATTCTAAAAAATCTACCTAAATTTCACTAATCAGTATTTTTTCTGTAATTTATTACAGCATATTTTATACCTCTTATTCAACCTCTATATCTCCTAACCCATACTCTTTGAAAAATTATTCCTCTGAGAGATATTCCAGCTTGCTGACTGAAACCTCATATGCAACCCTCTTCTCATAAAGCTCTTCATCGATTTTTTTCTGATATTCCCTGCTCTGTATCCTGCCCCAAAGCTGAATATGTGCACCGACTTCAAACTGGTCGGCATATCTTGCATTTCTTCCCCAGCAGATACATGGAATATAATCAGATTTACCATAAGGTCTGTTTACGGCAAGCAATACATCGGCAATCTCTCTTCCAAGTGGTGTCTTTCTGTAAACCGGTTTTTTGCAAACATATCCATCGAGGAAGATATGATTAGGATTTTGTTCTCCTTCAGGAATGTCAATAAATGATACCTCTCTTGCAAAAACAGATAACACAAGTCTGTTTTTAGTCTCCTCATGTCTGTTATATGACCTGAATTGTCCGCTGGCCTGTAAAATGCAGCCTTTATAGTCTCCCTTTACATCCATAAGTCTGTCTGAAACCATAACCGGAATAATGTCACAGGAATCACTGAGCCTGCTCACTGCTATGTTCACTAAGAAAAAATTTTCACCATAAATTTCATGACTGAAAGTAAAATCACTCACAACTTCTCCTGCAATTGTTACCTGATTATTCGTAAACACTTTATCCAACATATTTTCTTTTCCTCCATTATTTTGCAGGTGTGTTACAACCCGCTTGTATTTTGTTTTAATAAATTATATGACATTTTAAACTTTTTAGAACCACTTTATACCTCCTATTTCAATATTTTGTGTATCATTTTTCGACATTTCCAGTTTTTATACCTATATAAGATACATCTTTTTGCGTATTTTTTCCACATATAAATATGTTTTTATTCAACAAATGCAATTTCAGCCATTCAAAAGTGAACAGTAACAATTTTATACTATATATAAATATTTTTTTGTTTATTTTTATATCTTGTACACCGGCGTTTTTTTCGATATAATAGTTATCTGTGGATTTTTGTTTGATTTAAAAATAATGGAGGAAATTAAAAAATGAACATTAAACGTGATGATATAAGAAACATTGCCATTATCGCCCATGTCGATCATGGAAAAACTACTTTAGTAGATGAACTTCTTAAACAGAGTGGTGTTTTTCGTTCAAATCAGGAAGTAGCTGAGCGAGTAATGGATTCAGGTGATATAGAGAGAGAACGTGGTATTACTATCTTATCAAAAAATACTGCCATAACATATAAAGACACAAAAATAAATATTATAGATACACCGGGACATGCTGACTTCGGCGGTGAGGTTGAACGTGTTCTTAAAATGGTAAACGGTGTTGTACTTGTTGTCGATGCATTCGAGGGAGCTATGCCTCAGACAAAGTTCGTTCTTAAAAAAGCACTTGAACTTAATCTTCCTGTTATCGTATGCATAAACAAAATTGACCGCCCTGAAGCCCGTCCTGCTGAGGTTGTAGACGAGGTTCTCGAATTATTTATTGACCTTGATGCAAGCGAGGAACAGCTTGACTGCCCATTCATCTTTGCTTCCGCTAAAGCAGGTGTCGCATCTTACAGCATGGATGAAGAAGGCAAGGACATGGTTCCTCTTTTTGAGACTATACTTGATTACATTCCTGCTCCTGAGGGAGACCCTGATGCAGGAACTCAGGTACTTATAAGCACTATCGATTACAATGAATATGTAGGTCGTATCGGTATAGGTAAAGTTGACAACGGAAAAGTCAGTGTAAACCAGGATGTTGTTATCGTAAACCATCATGACAAAGACAAAATGCAGCGTGTAAAAGTAAGCAAGCTTTATGAATTTGACGGTCTTAATAAAGTTGAAGTCAAAGAAGCAGGCATTGGCTCTATAGTTGCAATTTCAGGTATTGCAGACATTCATATCGGTGATACTCTCTGCTCTCCTGAAAATCCTGTTGCAATTCCGTTCCAGAAAATTTCAGAGCCAACTATCGCAATGCACTTCATCGTAAATGACAGTCCTCTTGCAGGTCAGGAAGGAAAATTTGTTACATCAAGACATCTTCGTGACAGACTTTTCAGCGAATTAAATCACGATGTAAGTTTAAGAGTTGAGGAGACAGAAAACACTGACAGCTTTAAAGTTTCAGGACGTGGAGAGCTTCATCTTTCAGTTCTTATTGAAAACATGCGCCGTGAGGGATACGAGTTTGCGGTAAGCAAAGCTGAAGTTCTTTACAAGACAGATGAGAGAGGCAAAAAATTGGAGCCTATGGAACGCGCATATGTTGATGTTCCGGACGATTTTTCAGGAAATGTCATTCAGAAATTAAGCAATCGTAAAGGTGAACTTCAGGGAATGTCATCTATAGGCGGCGGATTTACAAGACTTGAATTCCTCATCCCTTCGCGTGGTCTTATCGGCTACCGTGGCGAATTTATGACAGATACAAAAGGAAACGGTAT
>FR887343.1:26940-27648 GCA_000436755.1 Clostridium sp. CAG:253
GGAAACGGTATTCTTAATACTATGTTTGAAGAATATGGTCCATATAAAGGAGACATTGCATATCGTAAACAGGGTTCACTTATAGCATTTGAATCTGGCGAAACTGTAGCATATGGTTTATTCAGTGCTCAGGAACGTGGCACTTTATTTGTAGGTCCGGGTGAGAAAGTTTATGCCGGTATGGTTATTGGACAGAATGGAAAAGCTGAGGATATAGAATTAAATGTTTGTAAGACAAAACATCTCACAAATACACGTTCTTCATCAGCAGACGATGCCCTTAAACTTATTCCTCCAAAGAAGCTCAGTCTTGAGGAAGCTCTTGAATTTATTGATACGGACGAATTACTTGAAATCACTCCTGAAAATCTTCGTATCCGCAAAAAAATACTTGATTCAACACTTAGATTCCGCTCTAAGAAAAACGCAAAATAATAAGTTTATAAAGCTTAAAACAATATATAATATCCAAATATAAAAAAAATATCCTGAGAACAGTTAATCTGTTCTCAGGATATTTTTTATGGAATAGGAAATTGCTCTTAACACAAATTGAATTTTATAACTATTCATTGTTGTCCTTTGAGTCTTCAACGTCTTTGTTTGTATCATCTCCCGCTTCGTCATTAGGAGTAGGTTCAGGTGTATGAATTATATCCTCACTGTCTGTCGGCTTTTTTGTTGCCTCCGGTTTAGGTGTACTCTCTG
>FR887343.1:27653-29062 GCA_000436755.1 Clostridium sp. CAG:253
TAGGTGTACTCTCTGTTTTATCAGATTTTTTCTTTCTTATCGTTATTTTAATCTTAGGATATTCAAGAACTTCACATTCCTCTCCAACATCACATCGAAGTCTCATGGCATATGTTCCCTCTCCCAATCCTTTGCAGTTGATGTACGGACTGATTGTTTTTGTATTCAGATTTCTCAAATCCGATGCTATACCTGTAACGACAACATAAACATTCGACAAGTCAGACGCAGGTATAACTTCGTAATCGTCATCCAATCCGCTGTACGCTATATCATTTGCCGCTATCTGAATTTTCTTTTTGTATAATTGTTCAATAACTATCTTAATTGAGACAGTTGCAGACTCATCTAACACGGTAATATTTTCCGGCAGATAATCGCTTATCAAAATATCCTGTTCAAGTTTTCTCGAATCAGTGTTCATTCCTGAAATATCAAGCGTTATCGGAACAGAATTTACATGTGAAAGAATTCTAGGTTTTCCTGCTATTTCTACCTCTTTTGGCAGACAATTTGTCTTTACATACTGATAACCCTCCGCAGGTTCACCAATAATTTTAACTTTTACAGGTATCTTTTTGGTTTCTAAAACGCTTGCCGTAACCCTGATACTGTTGGAACTGAATGTGAGCGTACTGGATGTAACCTTATTTCCGTCAGAGTCATATGCCGCGGGAACCAATCTTTTTGCAAAATCATCTGATACATTGTTCACATTGAGGTATACTCTCACAGAATCAATCTGTCTTATGGCAGACTCTCCTCCGGATACCTCTATCATATTCGGTTTTGCAATACACTCTCCTATGCTGTATCCCTTTTCAGGATTTCCCTCCGTAATAACAGTCACCTTGACCTGCTTACTTGCCCTGTTTTCAAGAGAAACTTTCAAAACCTGGTCACATTCAAGAGTTACCTCTGACGAAACATTTATTGTCAATGACGGTTTAATCGCAACTGCATTTACTGCTGAGAGATCAGATAAATCTGCTGTCGCTCTTATGTCAGATGCCTCAAGTTTGTCTACAACACTCTTTTTTCCCCGTACTTTTACGCTGGCTGTACTTCCGTCTATGACCTCATAAACTTTATTTACCGATTGAAGTGCACTCTCATTTATCGTCTCGACATTTACACTGAATGTCCTTGTTTTATATGGGTCATCAATATTGATAATAATCATCCAAATAAGCAGTGCAAAAAAAACAGAACCAATTTTTATACCAATATTATTTAAGTAAATATGTTTTGTTTCCTCTTTCATAATACCCTCCCATCCTAATTTTGCTTAGCTTTCTTTGAATGAAAGTTGATTTTAAATCTTTTTTTAGTCTCATAGGGATTGCCCTGAATTTCTGAAATCTTTTTCCTTAAAAGATCTCCGTCAACATTTCTTAGGAGTTTACCGC
>FR887343.1:29090-38788 GCA_000436755.1 Clostridium sp. CAG:253
TGGCTATTGAAATCTTCCCTGTCTCTTCCGATACGATTATTGTAAGACTGTCACTTACTTCACTGATACCAACACCCGCCCTGTGTCTTGTACCAAGTTCTTTTGACAATCCGAGATTGTCCGAGAGAGGCAGATAACATGTTGCTGCTACAATCCTGTCCCCTCTTATTATGACTGCCCCATCATGAAGCGGAGTATTATGCTCAAATATATTTATAAGAAGCTGCGAACTTATAGTTGAGTCCAAAGTAATTCCTGTTCTCTCATACTCTGTCAGAACAATATCCTGCTCTAATATAATAAGTGCACCTGTCTTGACCTTTGCCATCTCAACAGTGGCTCTGATTATCTCATTAATCGAGCGGTCTGAAAAACGTTTATTTTTATCTTTTTGTTCATCAAAAGGTATTATTGAACGCACAATATTTTTCTTTCCGAGTTCTTCAAGAGCTTTTCTGAGTTCAGGCTGAAAAACAATTATCAAAGCAGTAATTCCAATTGCTATTGTTTTATTAAATATCCACAGAATAACACTCATATTTAATAAATATGCAACTATATAACATAAAAATAATATTAAAATCCCCTTAACTAAAGCCCACGCTCTTGTCCTTTTCACCCATAAACTGACATGATAAATCGTAAATGCTATTATAAAAATTTCTAATATATCAGTCAATCCTATTTTAGGAAAAGATAATACATAAAAATATTCTTTAAATAATGATATTACAGCCTCCATTATTCCTCCATATTGTTTCTAACTCTTATTTTTAATATACCAAATATATTTTATATCTATTTTTCTTTTTTTTCAATATCATTTAAATCATCATCATCAAGTGAAACCGTAAAATCAAAGTTATGGTCAAAGTCATCCTTCTGATTTTGATTATTCTGTAACATATTTTCCGCACTTTTATCATTCGATAATTCATCACCCTGCTGTTTGTCTTCATTGTGATGTTTTATAAAAGTGTGTGCATTATATCTTTTTATATTCTTGTCAGCTTTCGCAATACTGTTTTTTGGAACTGCTCTCACATAATAATAATATTCATCATCCTCAAACTGCAGATTTTCTACACCGCTGTAATTTAATGACAGCCTGAAAAACTGGATAATCCAAACTATTATTATTGATATAATCACTGAACTGAAAAATTTTATCATGCTCATATTTATATCCATGAAAAAATTCATTATCAGCAGCAGTATCATATTTACAAATCCTCCGCTAACAATTGCAATTTCAAATGAATAATCAATTTTTGCGTTTCTTACAAAATATACTACAATTGTAACCACCGAAAATACCATCAGTGTGATATAGAGTTTTCTATCCGTAAAAGTCTGCTGCATAACAAGATAATATAAATTTATGGTGTCCTCTGTGGATGTACTTACAACAGTAATTACGTTCTGCAAAAAGAAATATATCACCACACCTATTGCTTCAGGAATTATTGACAACGGTGTTTCCATAACACCAAGAAGTACAGGAACAACATATGGCACTCCAAACGAAGATAATACAGGCATTGACAATATTACATATCCGTCTTTCGGAATAAAACGCACATATATAAAATACAATATTGCAAAAATCAGCGCCGTTATAAACGCTAAATAACGTGATACATATAAAATATGCAGAACAATAAACACAACTTCAAAAAATAGTAATATCTGTGTCGGGAAAACTACTGAGACAGCAGCCAAAATTCCTGCTATATATGCATGATTTAAATACGGGTTAAATCCTATCACTTTGTTTGTTGCAAAAAAAGTAATAAATGCTGCCAAAAATCTAAAAAGGACATTAAAACCAGGTGCATATTTGTGATATAATTTTTGAATATGTTCTCTAATTTCCAGTAATATCGACATTTTCTGTCTCCTTCCCATCCTCTGAGTAAAATTTTTTCAATTCAAGTACATATTTATGATATTTTTGCATTGTTTCCTGCTCTTTGTCATATTTGTCCTGATAATAAATCTTGGAAATAAGAATACTTACTATAATTATTAACAAATATGAAAACAATAATGCCATTCCGGCATATAAATAATTTATTTTCACAAAATTCAGCAATAAATAATCCATATTATACAGTGCAATCAATATCAATATAAGAAAATATCCGATTGTATAATTCCATATTACCGACAATACATGCATCTTCACATAATCGTTTTTATAAAAAAAAGCATCGTTTAGAAGTTCACTCCCATGTTCTTTTTCTTCATAAGCTATCGCTGTCATTATCCTAACTTTTTCTTCATTAACCATAGTGCTCCCCATTCCATGTACAGTTTCCCGTACTCATCATATCCACAACTGTCTTAAAATTTATTTAACGAGGCATAGTTTTTTCTCTGAGCCATGCTTTTTCGTCTTCATCAAGATACGGTGATATTCTTTTATATACTTCACTGTGATACTCGTTTAAAAGACTAATATCCCTGTCAGTCATATATTTTCTGTCAATTGCATCCCAGTCAAACGGAACCATAGTCAGATTTTCAAAATACATAAACTGACCGTTTTCATTTTTATCACCTTTCAAGCACAAAATAAGATTTTCATGTCTTATTCCAAATCTGCCCGTGCAGTAAAATCCCGGCTCATTTGATGTTATCATGCCTTCCTCAAATACGGCATACATATTTTTTTTATTTCTCATCTGCCAGCTTATTCCATTTGGTGCTTCATGCACATTTAAAATATAACCTACCCCGTGACCTGTTCCGTGATTGTAGTCCATTCCATACTGCCATAACGGCTGTCTAGCCACACAATCAAGCTGTGTACCCGTCATTCCGTACGGGAATTTTGTGTTTTTAAGCCGCAGATGTGCAGTAAGTACAATCGTATAGGCTTTCTTTTCCGCATCAGTCAGCCTGCCAAGCGGGAATGTCCTTGTTATGTCAGTCGAACCGTCATAATAATGACCGCCTGTGTCAGAGAGCAAAAAGCTTTCCGGCTGCAATGCGATGTCACTCTCCTCTGTAGCAGAATAATGTACAATGGCTCCATGCTCACGATATGCCATAATAGGCGTAAAACTTGGCCCTAAGTATCCTTCCTGTTCATTTCTCAAAGCTTCAAGTTTTTTTGCGGCACTAACTTCCGTAATCTGCATTTTTCCTACATTTTTCTGAAGCCAATACATAAACTTTGTTACAGCTATTCCATCTTTAATATGTGCTTTTCTCTCATTTTCGTATTCTGTTTTATTCTTTACTGCTTTCATCAAAATAACAGGACTTTGTTTATCTGTTATTTTAATTTTATCCGGTAAACTCATTTTTATAAGATAATTTGAATTTCTTGAATCAATTAAAACATGATTTTCAGCTTTAATAACTTTTAAATCACTGTAAAATAACATGTATGGTCTTATATCTATTTTTAATGAAGATATATATTCTTTTATATCTTCATTAAAAATTTTTTCATCCGCATACAAAACTGCCGAATCTGCATATATTATCATGTACGATAAAAAGACCGGATTACATAAGACATCATTCCCTCTTAAATTTAACAGCCACGCTATTTCGTCTAAAGCAGATAATACAAATACGTCTGTATTATTATCCGACATCTTTTTTCTTAATATCCTCATTTTTTCAAAAGAATCAACCCCGGCATATTTTTCTGAAAGTCTCCATACAGGCTCTTTGGAAAGTTCAGGTCTGTCTTCCCAAAAATCATCTATATAGTCTGCATCATAAACAAATGAAATGTTTTTTAAACTAAGTTTTTTATTAAGTTGTTCTGCAAAAGCTATACTGACTGTTCTTCCGTCGAACGCTATCCTGCCGTTCTCTGACAATTTATTAAATAAATATTCATCAATTTCAGGAACATCCGGCTGAAACATTTTCATCAAATCAATATCAGAATCTTCAAGTTCTTTTTCAGCCTGCAAAAAATATCTGCCATCCGTCCACAACGCAGCCTCTTTTTCTAAAACAACTATAGTTCCGGCAGAACCGGTAAAGCCTGATAAATATTCTCTCTCTTTAAAATAGTCTCCTACATATTCTGAACCATGAAAATCCTGAGTGCAGACAATATACGCACTGATATTATTTTCTTTCATTTTTATCCTGAGTAACTGTAATTTTTCTTTTACTGTTTTCATTATGATGCTATACCCTTTCATAATTATTATAAGTATCCAATATTTACGTTCTTAAATGTTTTAATATCATTCCTTTCAACTGCTCCTGCTTAACCGGCTTAAACAGCCAGTCATCCATTCCTGCTGCAATGTATTCATTTTCGACTCCCTGAATAACATTAGCAGTAAGCGCAATTATTTTAACTGTTCTTCCAGCATTTTCCGGCAGATTTCTTATCCTTTTCGCAGTCTCTATACCATCAACTTCAGGCATCATATGATCCATAAAAATTATATCATACCTTCTGCCGAGACTATATGCTTTCAAAATTGCACTTCCACTTGTAAAAGCCTCAATCTTAACATTGAAATCCTTTAACAATGCTGCTTCAATTCTTAAATTAACCTTGTTGTCATCGACCAGAGCAATATGTGCATTGCTTAAATCAAATTGATTATCCTGCCCTTTTGCCAGTCTTTCCTTAAAGACAATATCATACATCTTGTCAAAGACAATTCTTCTGATTTTGATAATATCTATCGGCTTTACCAGAACATTGTTCTGGTCATCTTTTGGAATGACTGTGTTGTACTCGGCAATCGCAATAGTTCTAAAAGGAAGATTTAATGCCTCAACTTCCTTCTTGCTTTTCTCATATGAATACAATAATATTGTTTTCATATTGTTTATCTTTTTTAGTGGAATTTTTTCCAATTGTTTTATATTGTGCACAAATATTACCGAAATACCTAATCTTGAAAAAATTTTACTTATATGCCATTTTAAATCGTATTCCTCAGTATAAAGATAAACCTTATAATTGACTACTTCACGTTCAGACGGAAGCTTTTCAAGTTCTAAATATTTCTGTATTACACTTATCTCAAAACAGCTTCCAAAGCCATACTCACTATGTACTTCTATATCACCGTTCATAAGATTTGCAAGCTGTTTTGATAATGCCAGACCGATTCCTGTTCCCTGTATTTTTCTGTTAGTCTTATCATCAACCTGACTGAAACTTTTAAACAGCTTTTTCATATCTGTAGGCTTAATACCTATACCAGTATCCCTGACCTTAAATATAAGCTTCATATTATTTTCAGCAAAAATATTAAATGAAATATCAAGTATGATCTTTCCCTTTTCAGTAAACTTTGAAGCGTTACTCAGGATATTCTTCAGAATAGTATATACTTTCTCATAATCACCGTATAATTTGCTTGGTATTCCCGCACCGACATTGACCTCAAAGTCTATATTTCTTTCATCAAGCTGCTCTGCCATATATGTCTCAGCTCTTTCGAGCAAATCAGAAAATTTATATTCTGTCTCATTTATATCAAGATTTCCCGAATCTATTTTTGAATAATTGAGCAAATCATCAACTATTGAAATAAGTTTCTCGCTTGCATGTCTTATTGTAGTAACAGAATCTTCCTGAAAATCGTCAAGCTTACTCTTTTCAAGAAGTTCCGTCATCCCATAAATTGCATTTAACGGTGTTCTGAGTTCATGTGACATATTTGCAAGGAATGACGATTTTACCGCATTTTCCGCCTCAGCAGCTTTTCTTGCTACAATTTCTTTTTCACTTGCATCTCGTATCATCTTAGGATTTAAAAGTGTTAGTTGCATTATAAAGGCACTTATTCCCATAGCTGCATCCAAAAGCACATATTCACCATAATAAATTTGAATTCCTAAAAATACTGCAGAAATCACAAAAAGTCCCATCACTGTCAATTGATAATACAAGCCAAGATGCTTACCCTTGAACCAAACCAAAATCGAGCCATAAATCATATAGAATAATGAAATGCAGATCAACAGTGGCAGCATTTTCCCTCTGTGATATCCATTCTCCGCTGAGTAAGTGTATACCCAGCCTGTTACAGGAGAAAAAAGTATTAATATCTGTGCAACACCCGCCGGAATAAAATACAAATATTCCCTATATGGTATCTTTTCATATTTATTTGTCAATGCCATAACGAACATTAAATATAATGGTGCAATTAAATGAGTTGAAGCGAAATTAATCCATATACATAAATAACTCAGAAATAAATTATCACTGAAATGAACTGAAATAAACACACCGCATATTGAATCGGCAAAACTACTTATAAAACCAATCAACAAAAAATACTTAAACAATTTTGTTACAAGATTTTTTACTTGCGGAATGCAACAGTTATATACAAGTAATATAAACAAAATAACAGCAGAAGCTATATCATATTCGTATTTAAATGTCATTCTTATCCTCCAAATCTGAAAAAACATCTGCTAATTTACATCCTGTAAAAACTTATCTTCAAACTTTTCAACAGACAAGGGTTTAGAAAAATAATATCCCTGAAACATCCCACAGCCATGTTTTATAAGTGTATCAACTTCCTCTTTTGTCTCCACACCCTCTATTATCAAACCTTTTCCCAAATTCTTTGTTAAAAGAGCTGTCGCATCAAGAACAGCAACATTCTTTTCATCATGTATATTTTCTTTAATAAATTTAATATCAAATTTAACATTATCAACATTCATACTCTTTAAAATATTTAAAGATGAATAACCGCTTCCGAAATCGTCCATCTCAATCTTAAAACCAAATTTACTGAGTGATGATAACACATTTAATTTTCCTTCAACTTCTGTCACAAGCACATTCTCTTTAATCTCAAGTCGAAGATTGTCTGGATTTACATCATATTCTTTAATGAAACCGGTCAACATTTTATACACATCAAGATAAAAGAAATCCTTTGCTGAAATATTTATCGACAGGTATAAATCTTCTCTCCCCTTTTCTTTCCATTTTTTAAGCTGAATCACTGCCTGTTCCCATACCCATCCGTCAAGACGATATATCAGACCTCTCTTCTCAAAAACTCTTATAAAATCCCCAGGCATAATCATTCCCTTTTCAGGATGTTCCCATCTGACAAGTGCTTCTGCACCTTTTACCGTCCCATCACCTGAAACACGAGGCTGTAACTTTATCTTAAACTGTCCCTGTTCAATTGCTGTCTCAAAATCATTCACCAGCCCCTTTTCATAATTTACCTCATCAAGAATATCATCGTCAAAATAAGCAACATTGCAGTCATTGCTTTCTTTTATACCGTCAATAGCTATATACGCCTTATCACACATATCAGAAACCGGTTCATCTATATCTGTTATTTCATATATACCTATATTTATATATACTCCAAACAGTTTATTATGGTATTTTTTTCCAATTTCAGTATTCTTTTTGATAAAATTATCCATATCAAATAACTCTTTTGGAACACACATTGCAAATCTGTCTCCTATAAGACGTCCATATACATAATCCGCCCTGATTTTTTCTTTTAATATGTCTGCCTGCTGTTTCAAGACTTCGTCACCCATCTCAATTCCAAACAGATCATTTATCATTTGGAAATTATTTATTCTGGTACAAATTATCAGTCGTTTTACCTCCGGATTTATATGAATAATTTCACTTACCTTGTCAAAAAACTTTTCTCTTGTATAAATTCCTGTAAGATTGTCATGATTTGCACGATAAACTGCACTCCTGTATTTTTCTATTTCATTTGTTCTGTCACTCATGCAGAAATAATATCCTATAAGACGACTGTTTTCATCAAGAATCTTTTTAAATTCTGCTTTTATGTAGATTTCTTCGTCTTTATACAAATGTCCCTCAGTCCACGTTGAGGCACTCTCACCCTCTATATGTCTGCGTTCAAGCCATATAGGAAGATATTTTTCAAATATTTTTATATCATCACCTGTCTCAAACAAATCTCTCGCCAGTTCATTTGCATAAATACATTTTCCCTGAAAATCAAAACATATTATGCCACTGTTCATATCATCTACTACCAGTGAAAGTGTTTTTTCTACAAGTCCATTAGGCATAAAACTTACCGCACAATAACTTATAAACACCGCCGCAATCATATAAAATGGTATTGATATGTCAAATGACAAATCAGTACATACAAATATTGCATTTAAAAAAATCACAGTCAGAAATGTACTTAAAACAATACTGTACTTTTTCCTGTAAAACTCCGGAACTGTCATAATTTTCCTGACCATAACCGCCATAATAGCTATAACAATTATATATGAAAATCCTAAATGCATATAAAAAACAACACCAAAATCAGCTATACTGTTAAAATCACTTTGAAAAAAATATTTTTTTTCTACTAAAAAACATTATGAAAAGGAATATTTAAAAGCAATAATGCATTATCTATCGCAGCAATAATATACAATATTCCTTTTATTCTTTTATTTAAAAAAGAATATTCGGTATAAATTCCCGTAAAATCAAACAGACCAATTAAAACCCAATCTATTGAACAACAATATATTGTTGCAAAAATATATGCAATCATATTATTATCAGAAAATCCAAACACTAAATAACTGATAACTGTCACAAGAGCTATGAATAATAACCTTGATATTGATTCTGCTACTTTTGTACCTGATTTTCTGCATTTGTATATGCAGTATAATATCCCAATAATTACTACACATACAACTGATATAAGGATATTTATCATCGTATCTCTCCAAAACAGACTGTATTATCATAAAAAGACAAGACTAAAATAATCTTGCCTTTTTACAACACCTGAAATTTATTTTTATTTAAAAATTAAACAAATCAACCTTTCCGGCATAGCGATCATTTATAACAAAATATGCAGCTCTGTCTTCCGGTTTTAAATAAAGTTTTAATGACTTAATATTTCCGGCTCTGTGTCCCTCTGACACATACTGTTCTTTAATCTTTTCTATGATAGCACTCTGTTCAACTTCTTCTCCGTGATACTGTACATATACCTCAGGTGTAAGCTGCTCTTTCTGTTTGTTTTTGCTTCCCGGCTTTCTTCCCCTCTTCTTTGGTGCAGATTGTGCACTTTCTTTCTTTGTGTTAGCAGAGACTACCTTTGTATCTGCCTTTACTGCTTCCTCTTTTGTTGCTTCAGGCTCTTTGACAGCTTCCTTTTTTTCAATCGGTTTCTTTGCCACTTTTTTAGATTCTGTTTTTTCTGTCTCTTTAGAAATCACTTTCTCTGTTTCTTTTTTAACTTCATTTTTAATTTCATTTGCCGTTGTAACATTTTCATCTTTTTCTGTTACGTTTTCCTTTGTGACAGGTGCAGTCTTTACTGCTTCTGCTTTCTTTGTTGTAGTTGTATTCTTTTTTGATGAATTTGTGCTTCTTGCCATGACACCCTCCAAAAATCTATTTACTATATGTATATTAAACATATTTAGTATATTACTTATGCCCGATATTTGCAAGAGATTACGCATGATTTTTTATTTTTCCTTAAAGCTGTCCCTATTTACAAACCATATTCCGGCAGCTACCAATATGATTGATACCGTATATTTAAAATAAAATTTCTCCCCAGTCAGAATACACGATGTGAGTGTTCCGAAAACCGGAATAAGTGCATTGAATATTGCAATCTGCCCCACAGGATTGTATGACAAAAGCTGATTATACAAAACAAAACCTATTACAGAAATACATACAA
>FR887343.1:38810-44784 GCA_000436755.1 Clostridium sp. CAG:253
CAAGCCCCGCCATTACAAAAATACCTTTTAATGTTATTCTCTCAACACTTCCGCCTAAAACAATACCTCCTGTAAGAAGCATTATACCTCCAATCGACAATCCATACCCTGTCGCTTTAATCACGCTTATCTTTCTGTTTACCGTAACAACTCTTGTTATAACGCCTCCAAATGCAGCACAGAATGTACTTATAAGAAGAAATCCCTCTCCATTAAATGAAAGACCTCCAATCATGTCTGTTGTATAATTTGCTATTACAATACCCGAAAATCCAAAAATGCATCCTGCAATTTTATTTGCGTTAATCTTTTCTTTAAAAATTATTGCAGCTAAAAATATAAGCCAAAAAGTTCCAAGAGAGTCTATGATAGACGCCTTGCTTCCACTGCAATTGGATAGTCCCATGTAAAAACAGAAATAGTGAAAACCTGTATTTACTGCTCCGTACAAAATAAGCCATAAAAAATCCATTGTGGAATTTATTTTTATATCCTTATTTTTAAAGAAAGAAATTATAAGTGTGATTATCCCGGCAGATAAAAATCTGACACCTGCAAACAACATCTTACCTGCCGTGTCATCAACAGCAATGGCAAACTCACGCATTCCGATTTTTATAAAAGGAAATGCACATCCCCAAGAAAACATTGCGATAACCGCAAAAACAACCACCATACTCTTATTTGTAAAAATATTATTTGCTTTTGTTTTCTTTATATTTTTCTTATCTTTAGCTGTCATCTCATCAAAATCCTTTTTTTATTTTACAGTTGGATTGACATGTATCATTATATGTTTTACTTTCGGAAAATTCTTTTCTATTGCATCATGTACATTTTCTGCAACAGCATGTGTTTCATTCAACGTCTTTGTACCATCTGCTGCAATCTCCATATCAACGTATATCTTATTGCCAAATACCCTTGTTCTTAACAAGTCAATATTTTCGACACCTGGAATACTTAACGCACAATCCTTTAATTTATCAACCACATCATTGTCACAAGCTTTATCTACCATTTTATTTACGGCATCCATAAATATATCAAATGCGGCCTTTTCGATAAAAATGCAGATAACAACAGATGCTAATGGCTCCATAATGCCAAATCCAAGCCTTGCCCCGGCAATACCTATAAGTGCACCGATTGAAGAAAGTGCATCTGATCTGTGATGCCATGCATCAGCCATAAGAGCACTTGAATCTATAACTTTGGCATAATATCTCGTATACCAAAACATCATTTCTTTTACTAAAATTGACACAATTGCAGCAACAAGAGCCAAAATTCCGGGCATTGATACATTGTAATTTTCAAAATAGATTTTTGCAACTGCTCCATACCCTATACCTAAACCTGTTGCAGCAAGCACCGTGGCAAGAATTACGGCGGCAACACATTCAAGTCTCTCATGTCCATATGGATGCTCCGTATCTGAATCCCTGCTTGAAATCTTTACTCCTATCATAACAATAACCGTGCTGAAAACATCAGATGCCGAATGGACTGCATCACTTATCATTGCCCCGGAATTTGCAAAAATTCCCGCAAAAAGCTTTCCGACAGATAAAATCAAATTCCAGATAATACTCACAATTGATACTTTCATAGCCGTCTTTTCATAATTATTTACATTCACCATAATAAAACCTCCTTTTTTAACTGAGCACTCATACTTTGCATACTTAACGCCAAAGTTTCCTATAACATTAAAAAAGTGAAAATCCATACTTTCCCGGATTTTCACTTTCAAAATTTGAGCAAAAAAGACCACGGGTCAGTATAAATCAAGTAACTACTGTCCCGTGGAGAAATAATCGTCTGACTATGATAATCCACTGTCACTAATGTGACCCGGCTCCTATGTGTCGGCCTGCTCAGTTTGTACTGTAGTAAATATATGCAGTGCAAAGAGTTTTAATAGTCTTTATTATTTATTTTACTTCAATTTATTTGAAATTGCAAGTATTTTTTTCTTGCACGGTTATACATCATAAGTATACTGCTCATATCCATCCCTTTTGCCAAAAGACATATAAAATGTTCCCTCGCCGCTTCATAATAATTAAACAGAACGAGTTTTTCAGGTAGATTGTCGTATACTTTCCAGTAACCTGTGTATAATTCGTTTTTTCCGTTATTACTTATAAATCCCTCTACATCCTCTACGGGATAACCAAGCAATATCCCCATCTCATGCGGAAACTCCCCCTGTGTAAGCTGATAAATAGAAAATCTTATTGCAAACTCAGGCAACAGATCGTCAACATAGACACTTTCATACCCAAAATTTCTGATAAATTTCTGATTTTCTTTTCTCAAAAGATACTGCTGAAGTTCCTTCTTTCTGTATAGAAGAATATTTGCTTTAATTTCATCTTCGTAAAGAAAAAATGCAGATATATCCGTTCCGTCAATAATATCATATAATTCTTCAACCATGTTTTTATCAATTATAAATAGATTTGACACTTTTATCCCTGTAATAACCGGTGCACATTGTAATGCAAGCTGTAATCCTACATCCTGTTTATCCATACTTTTCAACATGTAAAGTACATTTGTTCTCATATAACCTCCTGCAAATGTTAGCCACATGTATAATCTACACATGCAGAATTGACATTGTGTAACTTTTGTTAGATGTATCTAACTGCTATTTCATGCTACACTAATTAACATTTGCAGTCAATATAGTTATTGATACATTGTATCATTACCAAAATATGTTTATAATTCCAATAACAGCACCTATAAGAGCACCAAGATTTATGACTGTTTGAAGTTCATTTTTCATGACCTGCATAACAAGTTCTTCAAGTTCACTGACATCCATTTTGTTTATCTTACTTTCAACAATTCCCGGTATATCAATATATTCAGAAATCATGCTGCTACATTTTGAAACTGCCGTATCGAAAAGTTTATTTACAGATGACTCTAAGATATTGGTATCTAATCCCAATTCTTCAAGATTTTCACTCACCGGCTTTTCCATAAATGAGTCGACCTCAGTATCAACCAGAGGATAAATAATCTCCTCACCGTGATTTTTTATATATTCTGCTATTGAATTGCCTATCGGTGCCGACATTGCTGATACGGTAGATTCGTTTAAAAACATCTCCATCATGGTACCTTTTACCTTTTCAGATAAAGTCTTACTGGCAATCTGTGATACCATGGCATTTAAATCAATCTTTTCAAATGCACCTAAAATTTTTAATGTAATAACATCGCTCACTTTGTTTTTTATTTTATCGTAATCCGTTTCTTCAATGATAACATCATCATAATCACTTGCATCATAATCGACTTCTTTTGAAAGTTCTGTCTGTATCAAGTCATCATTTTCACCGGACTTTTTAGAATAATATTTATCTATATAATCTTTTATTGAACTGTCTGTGTTAAAGGCAGTATCCATGATTTTTTCTGACAGATTATTTTTAAGTCCGGACTCTGTTATCGCATTTACTATATCCTGATTTGTAAAAAGATTTTGTCCCACTGCCTTACCGACAGCCGCAGCTATTCTCGATTTGTTCTTTGGAATAACACCGGGTGTAAATGGCAGTTTCTTTCCAAATACATAAATCGGTTTCTGCGGTCTGAAAAGCATTTTGATAGCAATGTAATTTGTACAATATCCTATCAGTGCTCCTACGAGTATGGGAATAATAATTTTTAAGTATTCCATATTTTTTCTCCATTCTTTTTATTATTTTGTATAGAATGACACTGCCTGTGCTAGTGCCCTTTTATACCACTATATTACAGCAATTTCCTATTCTATAAAAAGGAAAAAGCCAGAGCATTTAACACTCTGACTTTCTCTTATATAATGAATAATTAAGAAATGTATTAACTATTCTGCTGCAGTCTCTGATGTATCTTCATCATCATCTGTCTGATCGTTCTTAGATGCAATAACATTTACAACTATCGTCTCAGGGTCTGTTGTAACCTCAATCTTATCATTCTTTGAAATGTCAAGATCCTTAACTTTAATTGTATCTCCAAGTCTGAGACTTCCGACATCTAACTTAATCTTGTCAACAAGATCAGCAGGATATGCTTTATATGATACTTCCTCAAGCAACTCTTCCAAAACACCCTCAACTACTTTTTCTTTATTGAGTAAAATAATTTCAGCGGTATTGTGAATCTTTTCATTGCTTACTAAAGCCTGAAATTCTATATCTAAAACATGCTTAGCCATATTATCGTAATCAATTTCTTTAATGACTACATCATACTTCTTTCCTTCAACCTCAAGGAATAACTGACTTCCCTTGTCATTATAACGTAATACTTCGCTTACATCTTTCTGAGCCATTTTTACAGGGATAGAACCCTCAATCTCTCTTCCGAAAAGATTTCCTGTCACATAACCCTCTCTTCTTAATGCCTTAGCCTTTGCGTTTCTTTTTTCTGCTTTTAAAGTATTCATTTGTCTTTTCCTCCAAAACGATTAAAATTTGCAATTGCGAATATGGTGATAAAACCATATCAGTATCAGTGCAATTGTAGGCAAAATTTGAAATCGCCTGGTGATCACTAGGTATCTTTCTGATACAATTGTGTTATAGCACTTTATTTGGCACTCGTCAAGTGTGACTGCTAATTAAATTGTGAATTTTTTGTGAATTCTGCAAGCAACATTACCGTTCACACATATAATCTGAGTTTCACAGGACACTGCTGTACACAAAATCTAATAATTCGGTCGCATAAGCGTCCCCTTTTTAAATGTAACTGCCGCTGTTCTAAACGGATATTTCATTTTTGATACATAGTACCAAGGGTCGTTTTCATTATCCGGGTTTTTAAGAATATGAAACTGCTGTGCAGGCAAATAACCTTGTCCAAGCAAAAAAGCTTTATCTCCTGATTTATTCTCACATACATCAACAACCATCTCAACATGCCCCGGACTTCCGCCATATATAAAAATATCTCCCGGTCTTATATCTTTCTCAGAAATTTTCTTTGACTCCTGAACCATAGATAAAGTTCCGGCATAGGCAAAGACAAACCTGAGATAACTTTCAAATGTTTTATATGAACTGTCTTTTTGTCCACTTTTCACCCAGTATGTCTTGTTTCCGTCTACTTTTACTCTCATTCCCTGACTCCATCTTGAAAAGTCAACTTCAAATCCGTTTGTGAGGTGAAACTTTATCTTATTATATTTTTTCTGTTTATAGTAATACTCTGCGTAAAGCCTTATAACAGAATCCGCGCATTGTTGTAAGTCACCATCGGTCATATTCATTTTTAAAACCGCCGCATGTACATTCTGCGTACTGCTTAATTTTCCATTATATAATCTGATTTTTCTGCCATCACTATATAACGGATAATTCTCTAAAAATTCTCCGAATGAATTTTCGGATACACTTCTTTTATAACCTGCCGGAGTATTGAATCTTGTCTTGATTTTTGTACCTGAACTGTTTAAAATTTTATTTTCTTTACTTTTAATAGATTTTTTTAATGTTTTTTTATTGTCAGTACTGTTTGTTGTGTCCTTGCTCACAACCGAAGATATTTTTTTACTTTTCTGACTAATATCTTTTCTGGCACATATCGTCGTATCTGCAACAACAATAATAAGTACAACAATAAAGCTAAACAATGTCAAATATTTAAAATTCCCATTCTTCATAAATATTTCCTCCCAACTTGAAAGAACATATGCCTGTCTCCAATCCGTACAATATACTTTAGTATACTTCCTTATTTTTCCTTAATACGCTATTTAAAGTATAACAGATTTGAGCAGCAATAGTATTAAGATTTTATTATTTTTGAAATTTTATTCGTTTCCTGTTACGCCTTATATTCTTGATTTTCTTTATAATTTTAATTATAATAAAATACATAACAGAAAAAATGGAGGAAAAAACAAATGTTAAAAAAGAACTTATCATTTATGCTCGCCGGTATCATTATGTTTTCTGCAATA
>FR887343.1:44796-51928 GCA_000436755.1 Clostridium sp. CAG:253
ATGTTTTCTGCAATAGCTGTTACCACACCATATTCTAAAACTCTTCAAATTCAAAAAACGGTATCCGCCGCTAAAACTTATACAATATCGCCAAATTCAGCAGTTTATAAAGGAAATTATAAAAATGCATCCGCTTATAATTCAACAACCAAACAATATTTCCTTATCCGCTCATATTTGGAAATGCTTGAAAAAAAGGGTGGCGGAAAACTTATTCTTAAAAAAGGTACTTATAAAATATCAAACGTTTTATACATACCTTCAAATGTAACAATCGAGTTAAAAGACGGTGTAACAATCAAAAAGACAATGAAAACAAACTCTAAACAGATGCAGCCAAGCGGTGGTATTTTTGAACTGCTCGAACCGTCAAAAGCTGCAAAAAAAGGTGTTCACGGTAAATATAATGGTGTACACAATGTCAAAATATATTCTATCGGAAAGGCAGTTATAGATCAGGCATACAAGGGAAAAGACGGTCAAAACTGTATCGGACTTGTTATGTGTCACAACAAAAACATCACTATAGACGGCATAACATTTAAAAACATGAAGTACGGTCATTTTATTGAGATGGATGCCTCTAATAATGTTGTCGTGAACAATTGTACATTCACAGGATACAAGTCAAGCAAACGTCACACTTCCGAAGCGATAAATCTTGACACTCCCGACAAAAAAACCAAAGGATTTACTCACGACTGGAGCAAATATGACTGTACCGCAAATAAAAATGTAAAGATTACAAATTGCACATTCTCTAATCTTGAAAAAGCAATAGGAACACATCAGTATTCCGTAAAAAAATATCACACAAATATTACAATATCTGACTGCACCATAAAAAACTGTGTAAGCGGTGCTATTGAAATGATGAACTGGAAAAATATATCATTAAACAATATAAAATTTATAAATATTGGCAAAAACTCCAAAGGGAAATACACATCATTTGATAAAAGTAATACTACCAGAGCAATCCTTATAAGAGGCGGTGTCTCAAAAATAACAGTTGAAGGCTGCAGTTTTAAAAATATTCCAAGAGTTATTCAGTGTATGCCTTGGAAAAATCAAAACACTGCCACAAAATATCCTATAATTTACAATAAAATCACAAAAGATGAATATGAGGCTATAGCATCCAAAAATAAAATCATAAGCAGCGTTGATGTTCCATATATAATTGTAAACTCACGCTATAATGATTACGGATACCCTACAAAATATTATTTTTAAATTTCAGTGTTTTATATTAAAACACCGCCCCAAAAAGTCAGACTTAAATTTCGGCTCTTTGGGGCGGTTTAGTTTAATATATAATATCAGGTCTTATAAATTTTCATAATCTTCTAAGCAGCCTGTTTTTCTTCACTCTCTACATTGTTTCCACTTTCAAATATTTTAAATGCATTTCTCACAAGCGGACCTGCTATAAATGTCTGCCAGAAAAATGCCATTGGGAAATTTAATATATATTTCTGAAGCCATACGGCTACAACCTGTGAACCCGGATGTGCAAATAATACTGTTGCAATAAGGCTCATTGTAGGACACATAAGTGCAACTATCATTGATGAAATCGCTATTGTCACCATAAACTCACTGTCTTTTCCCGGTCTTACAAATCTAAATGCAAGTTTTACCGCAAGTTTCTCAAAAACAAACATTTCAAGAATAACAGCAATTGGCCACATAATAGGCATCTCATGAAAAGCTATCAAAAATATTTCATTGCTCATTCCACCCTTATCAAGGGCAATATTATAACATACCATTCCATATACCATGATAAATGCCATAACAACAGTAAAAATAAAGTTTTGAAGTTTCGTTCTCTGCATAATTTAATATCTCCTTTTTCTAAAAATGGGCATAAAAAATACATGTGTGTTGTTCGTTAATCAGGTGATAAGTCACACATGTGTCGTTTCCAATTTTATACCAAAGTTTTTTATGCAGTTTTAAACAACGTGTCGTATTATATCATACAGCAATAAATTATGCAAGTTTTTTTCAACCACGTTCAAAATATATTCAAAACGCCGAAAAAAACATCAAAAATACCGTACATTAACCAATGCACGGCATTTTTTCCTATGTAATTTTTAACATGGCATTCTTTTATAAATTACAGTATTTTAAATAATTTCGCTCCGTGTGACGCTACAAACACATTTTCTTTGTCTGTAAAATCTGTTTCTTCATGGCTCCAAAGCTCAACAGCCTTTCTGCCTGTCACTCCATAATTTGTAACATCCTCCCAAGGAATTGTCACATCACAATTCTGTTCTTTTAAGTTGAATACTGCCATATAATATGAACCGTCCTCTGTATCCTTTGAACACCAGATAACATGCTCATCATCTCTCTCAATCTGTCTTGCACCTTCTGAATGTTTTAAAAGTCCAAGGACATCCTTGTTTGTAATAAGTTTCTTTGTCCAGTCATCAAGCTGTAAAAGATCTGCACCAAGCATAAGCGGAGAACGGAATATACTCCAAAGTGTCATGAGTGTTATCTGTTCATCATGTGAAAAATTGCACTCCCACTCATGTCCGAAACCTTTTCCGAGTTTTCCGAGTGTAAGCATATCACAATCCGGGAAACATCCCTCGCTTACATGGTTCTGCCAAAGTTCACAACGCCAGAACATAGGGAGAAGCAATTCCCATCTGTCCCAGAAATCATCGGTAATTCTCCACATATTTGCATATTTCTCATAATGCCATGCTTCCTCAATCTTTGCCGGTCCCGGTGAAAGGCTTAATACTATCTCACGTCCGCATTTCTGTATAGCATTGTATAGCATTTCAATCTCTTTTTTTGCAGATGGCATATCCATACGGCAGATGTCATCACACTTTATAAAATCAACACCCCACTGAGCATATAATCCAAAAATAGAATCATAATATTCCTGTGCTCCCTCTGCCTCAGGGCGTATACCATACATATCCGGATTCCATTCACAGATATTTGAAGGGTCTGCAATATCATTTGCAAGTACATTGCTTCCAAGAATCTTTGTGTGCTCATGTGCTGCCTGTCTTGGAATACCACGCATGATATGTATACCAAATTTAAGTCCGAGACTGTGTATATAATCAGCTAACGGTTTGAAACCGTTACCGCCTTTTGATGACGGAAACTTGTCAACACATGGAAGGAGTCTTGAATATTCGTCCATCTCAACTTTCCAAAACGGAATATACTGATATTTATCTCTCTGGCTTCCTGTGTCATAGCTGTACCATTCTATATCAACAACAACGTATTCCCAGCCGTATTCCTTAAGATTTTCAGCCATATACTCTGCTGTTTTTCTTACCTGTTCTTCATTTACTGATGTGTCATAATAATCATAACTGTTCCACCCCATCGGCGGATTTTTTGCAAAAAGATTTTTGTTCATAGATCCTCCTCAAAACAATTTACAATAAACTTATGTTGTTTAGTTTCTTTTAAATTATTTTATCAAAAACTTTATGCACTTTCAACAAATATTTTATTATTTTTTAACACAATCCTTGCATATTCCATATATAATAGATTTTTTGCATTCTATATAAAAACCGTGTTCCCTTTGAATATGCGTTGCAATCTCACCCATAAAATCGCATTCAAGATGAAATATACGTCCACATTTTGTGCATTGCAGATGAAGATGTTGTTCACAGTGATGTCCATCCTCAATATATTGAAATGTTGCCTGTTTTCCTTTCTGTGCAACATATTTTACAACTTTCTTTTCTAATATCAGTTTTTCCAAAAACCTGTATATCGTGGTCTTGTTTACTGCACATTCTTTTTTTGCAAGATAGTTTTCAATATCTGCCACTGTAACGGTTCTGCTTTTATTCTCCTCAAGGTACTCTAATATCCTTTTTCTGCTCGGTGTTGAATATCCCTGCATATTTACCTCATTTCTTTATCTTCAATATATATCTAAAATGTAATACCTGCAATCTGTATTACAAATCCCCAGAACACTCCAAGAAAATACATCGCCAAAACAATGCTTAAATTCTGTTTTATGTGCCTGTTAAGCCTGAAAAGTACCAGCATGCCTACACCTGCATTAACAAGAAGTCCTGCCATCATAGAACCGGCACTTATAACCCCGTCAAGATAAAACTCCGTAATAACAACAGATGACGCACAATTTGGAATAAGACCTATAAGTGCAGATAAAAGCACTCCAATCACAGGTACAGACGAAAACAGACCTTCAATGTTTTCAATTCCCCAAAAATGTGTTATCACATTTAAAGCAAACGAAATGATTATGATATATATCGTTATCTTTATAGTATGTTTTATCGCTGAAACTAAAGAACCGTCCTCACAGTGACAATGTTCTTCTTCACATACCGTATGAATATCCGGCTCCCTTTCTTTCTTCAAGAAAATCTTTACATAAACATATTCTGCCACAAGACCTGAAATCACAGCTATCACAACCTTCACGGCAAGAATTTTTAAAATCATTCCTGCTCCTGATGCCCTTGATATAAGAATGGGCAGCATCTCATCGGAAGTTGACATAAAAACCGCTATAAGCGTTCCAACTGTTATTATTCCTCCAGAATAAAGACTCGCCGCCGCCGTAGAAAAACCGCACTGTGGTAGAACTCCTAAAATTCCGCCCCATACAGGTCCCGTCTTTCCCGCTTTTACTATTTTCTGTCTGACATTATTATTCATCCTATGTTCAAGAATTTCCATAAAAAGATATGTTATAAATAAAAACGGTACTAATTTCAGTCCGTCAATAAGTGTGTCTTCTACCACTTCAAGCATAATCTCTTCCTCCTTCTTACTGTTTCAAAAATTCACTTTTCAATTTGCAAATAATTTGCATTTGCAACCAAGTTGCATTTTATATAATACACCATTATATATATATGTCAATACGGAAATTTTTACCTTTTTATTCTTACATGCATAATTTTAACAATATATCCCATAATAATCACAGCTTAATAAACAAAACATGCACAGAAAAGAGGTTTATTTTATTATGGAAGATTTTATGCACGACCTTGAATTGTATGTATAATCTCCATAAAACTGACTGCAGAACCTTGACAAACATTCTCTATAAAAGATATATTTATTTATGATATTACTTTTTAATAAGTGTACAATTTTATCAGATAAAATATATTATTAAACGGAGAATCTGCAAAATGGAAATGAATATCCAGAAATACATGTCATTTGTGAAAACAGTTGAATATGGAAGTTTTACTAAAGCATCCGAGATTTTAAATTACTCTCAATCCGGCATCAGCAGAATGATTGGTGATTTAGAAAAAGAATGGAACATGTGTCTGCTTGAAAGAGACCACTCCGGTGTCAAACTCACGTCTGACGGACTCAGGGTACTTCCTTTTGCAAAAAAAATATGTGATGATTTTGAAAGATTACAAATCGAGATAGATAGCTTAAATGACCTTTCATCAGGTATTATAAGAATAGGCACTTTTTCAAGTGTGGCAACCTACTGGCTTCCCAATATTATTAAAGAATTTAAAAAAGATTATCCAAATATTGAATACGAACTTCTCATAGGTGATTATGACGAAATAGAAGCCTGGATTTTAGACGGACGTGTTGACTGCGGTTTTCTTTGTCTCCCTGTTTCTACCGGTGTTGAGACAATTTTTCTAGAAGAAGATGTTTTCCTTGCCATACTGCCAAAAAAACATCCTCTTTTAAAATACAAAAAAGTTCCCTTAAAAGAACTTTCAAAGGAACCGTTTATGCTGCTTGAAAAAGATAAAAATACTGAGATTTCTGCCATTTTCAAAGAAAATAATATAAAACCAAACACCCAGTTTACAACATGGGATGATTATGCGATTATGTCAATGGTAGAACACGGTCTCGGCGTAAGTATTCTTCCGGAACTCATATTACAAAAGAAACCTTTTAACATAATTACAAGACCACTTGATGTTGTTGCAAAAAGGCAGATTGGACTCGCCCTAAAAAGCAGCAAAAATGCGTCACTTGCAACAAAAAAATTTATAGATTATTTAAAATACCGCTAAACGCTGGTTTTGCCCTTTTTTATTAAAAACTTTTCTTCGTATAATATAATAACTAATCAATACCAAAGCACCTGTTATCACCCATGATACCGGATAAACATTCATCAGAACTTCAAATCCCTTAAATTTTCTGCACACCGTGTATATCCATGCCAATCTGAATACACATGTCCCAAATACTGTGATAACAGCCGGTGTCATTGAATACCCCATTCCTCTCAGCGTCGAACCTGCTATCTCATATGTAGGTATCAGGAAATAAAAACTTAAAAGACGTATCATTCTTACTGCCGCATAATGCGCCACTTTAGGTTCAGATGTAAATATTCCTATAAAAAATCCTCTCCACATCAAAAAACAACCGCACATTACTATTGTAACCATTATTGCCAATGTCATTGTTATCCTATATATTTTCTTACATCTGTCATATTTTTTTGCGCCAAAATTCTGGCTAGTAAATGTCATAGTCGCCTGGTTAAATGCTGAAATCATAAAATATGCTATGTACTCATAATTAAGACCTGCGGCTGAACCTGCAACTGCATCTGAACCGTATTTATTTAATTCAGCCTGAATAAACACATTGGCAACCGAAAATACCATTGCCTGAAGACCGGCAGGAATACCGATTTTAAGCATTCTAAGCAATTCAATCTTATGTATTTTAAGCTCCTTAGGATACAATTTTATCGGGTCTTTCTCTTTTATAAGAAAATACACAACCATCGATGAGCTTATCATATTTGATACAACTGTTCCAATTCCTACACCGGCTACTCCCATATGAAAGACAATCACCAATGTAAGATTTATTATTGCATTGGTAATTCCTGCAACTATAAGACATATAAGCGGTCTTTTTGTATCACCAATACTTCTCAAAATAGATGCTCCGAAATTGTAAACCATTATAAACGGCATTCCCGCAAAATATATTCTTAGATACACTACTGCCTGGTCTATTACATCATATGGCGTTCCCATAAGCTCAAGTATTGGTTTTGCAACCGAAATACCAAGAAAAAGCAATATGATACCGCTTAACACGGCGATAAGCATTGCTGTATGTACCG
>FR887343.1:51937-61004 GCA_000436755.1 Clostridium sp. CAG:253
TGTATGTACCGCCCCTTTTATTTTGTTGATTCTTCCTTGCCCTATATATTTTGCAATAACAACATTTGCCCCCACTGAAATTCCTATAAAAAGATTTAACAGCAGATTTATCAAAGCTCCGTTTCCGCCAACTGCCGCCTGCGCCGTACTGCTCGCAAACCTTCCGACTACCGCCACATCAACAGCATTAAACATCTGCTGCAAAATACTGCTAAGCGCAATAGGTATTGCAAAAACAAGTATTTTATCAATAAGACTGCCGTTAAGCATATCTATCTGTTTACTCTTTCCGACTTTAACATTGCTCATTTTTATCAAAATCCTTTCAAAAATATATAAAATCAATGTTTTTATAATGTTTTAACGAAAAACAAGAGCAAAAATTATATTTTTGCCCTTGCATATATTATTACTTTTATTTTGTTTTTTCAAGAGTAGATTTTTAAATGATGAATTATTCTACATTGAATGCATCCATTCCGGGATATACTGCGCTCTCCCCGAGTTCTTCCTCTATGCGCAAAAGCTGATTGTATTTAGCAACACGCTCACTTCTGCTTGGTGCTCCTGTCTTAATCTGGCAGGTATTTAATGCAACCGCAAGGTCTGCTATAGTTGTGTCTGCTGTCTCTCCTGAACGATGTGAACTAATAGCTGTGTATCCTGCTTTGTGTGCCATCTTGATAGCTTCAAGTGTTTCTGATACAGAACCAATCTGATTGAGTTTAATAAGGATTGAGTTTCCACAGCCGAGTTTAATACCTTTTGCAAGTCTTTCAGTATTTGTAACAAAAAGGTCATCCCCGACAAGCTGAACCTTGTCTCCAAGCTCTTTTGTAAGCTTCTGCCATCCTTCCCAGTCTTCCTCGTCAAGTGCATCTTCGATAGAGATAATAGGATATTTCTCTACGAGTGATTTCCAATGTTCGATAAGCTGTTCAGATGTGTATACTGTTCCAGCTTTCGGAAGTTTATATTCTCCGGCTTTTCCTGTCTTCCATTCAGATGATGCGGCATCCATAGCAATACGGAAATCTTTTTCAGGCTCGTATCCTGCTTTTTTTACTGCTTCAAGAATTGTCTCAATAGCCTCCTCGTCAGATTTTAATGCCGGTGCAAATCCTCCCTCATCTCCTACTGATGTTGCAAGTCCTCTCTCCTTAAGAATCGCAGCTAATGCGTGGAATACTTCTGCACACCAGCGCAGGCATTCCTTAAATGAAGGTGCTCCGACGGGCATTATCATAAATTCCTGAACGTCAAGCCCTGATGAAAGTGCATGGCATCCACCGTTTACAATATTCATCATAGGAACCGGAAGTTTGTTTCCTGAAATTCCGCCCAAAAATCTGTAAAGAGGAATGTCAAGGGCAATACTAGCTGCACGGCAGCATGCAATTGAAACAGCTAAAATTGCATTTGCACCAAGATTCGTTTTTCCTTTTGTTCCGTCTGCTTTAATCATTGCAGCGTCTATGGCATATATGTCTGACGCATCCATTCCTGTAAGAACGTCATTTATTGTACCATTGATATTGGTTACCGCCTTTGTAACACCTTTTCCAAGGTATCTTTCTTTATCTCCGTCTCTAAGTTCAAGTGCCTCAAATTCACCTGTCGATGCACCGGAAGGAGCAGTTCCCCTGCCTACAGATCCATCAATAAGATAAACCTCTGCCTCAACCGTTGGATTCCCTCTCGAATCAAGAATCTCTCTGCCTACTACTTTTTCAATTTCCAAATATGACATATTTTTCCTCGTTTCTGCGCACATTATTATAATCAATTTGCAATACTGTTGTAAGTAAATGAGGTCACTTATATTCATGTACGCCTGATATAAGTTTCCTTTTAGGTTAGTTTATACTAACTTTTCTCATAAATCAATATTTGCTAATGATAAGATTTCCCATTTTGATTAAATCAATTCATATATCTCAAACAACCAAAACCAAAATAATTCAATTTTTTTATATGACACTATTGAATACTTTCAATCATTGTAGTAAAATTAGAAAAATACATTTTATAGGGGGTAACCATGAGACATTTAATAAGTCCACTTGATTTATCTATTGAAGAATTAAATGAAATTCTATCCTTAGGACATGCTATTATGCAGAATCCTGAAAAGTATTCCCATGTATGCGATGGAAAAAAATTAGCTACATTATTTTATGAACCAAGTACAAGAACACGTCTTAGTTTTGAAGCTGCAATGCTTAATCTCGGCGGTAAGGTACTTGGTTTTTCTTCGGCTGATTCGAGTTCGGCATCAAAAGGAGAAAGCGTTGCAGATACTATAAGAGTTATCTCTTCATATGCAGACATATGCGCTATGCGCCATCCTAAAGAAGGTGCTCCGACAGTTGCATCTATGTATTCTGAAATTCCTGTTATAAATGCAGGTGACGGCGGTCACAACCACCCAACACAGACTCTTACAGACCTTTTGACCATAAAAACACTTAAAGGCCGTCTTGACAATATGACCATCGGAATGTGTGGAGATTTAAAATTTGGCCGTACAGTACACTCTCTTATCAATGCAATGGTAAGATACGAAAATGTGCGTTTTATTCTTATATCACCAAATGAACTTAAAATACCTGACTATCTCAGACAGGAAGTTCTCGACGCAAAAAATATTGAATATGTCGAGACAAATGAACTTGAAAAATATATGCCTGAGCTTGATATCCTGTACATGACAAGAGTTCAGCGCGAACGCTTCTTTAACGAGGAGGATTACATACGATTAAAAGACAGTTTTATACTTGACAGTGAGAAAATGAAACTTGCAAGAGACGATATGTATGTTCTCCATCCTCTTCCTCGTGTAAACGAAATTTCAACGGATGTAGATAACGACCCGAGAGCCGTCTACTTTAAACAAGTTAAATTTGGAGTTTATGTAAGAATGGCACTTATCATAACATTGCTCGGACTCAAAGATAAGTGTTAATGCACCACTCCATTCGTTTTCAATAAGATTTATAATTTATATTTTAAAATATGTTCTTAACAAAGAAAGGGGAGTCATAACATGCTTAATATAAGCGGTTTAAGCGAAGGAATCGTAATCGACCATATTCAGGCGGGCGGAGCCATGAAGATATACGAATATCTTAATCTTGAAAAGATGGACTGTCAGGTAGCCATAATAAAGAATGCTAAAAGCAGTAAAATGGGCAGAAAAGACATCATAAAAATAGAAGGTAATCTTGATGTAGATTTAAATGTATTGGGAGTTCTTGACCACAAGATAACAATCAACTTTATAAAAGACAACAGAATCGTCGGAAAACATACACTTGAATTACCTGAAACCGTAACAAACATAATCAAGTGCAAAAACCCACGCTGTATAACATCCATAGAGCAGGAACTTCCTCACAAATTTAAGCTCACCAACCGTGAACACAGAATATACAGATGTGTTTACTGCGAATCAAAATTTAAGGGAAACTGATTTTTATAACTTATAATCAGTACATTTGCTTGCAGCATTATATTTATTTCATGGCAGATAATTTATGTGTCAATATTTTGTAAACAAAAAACTCAAAACATCATTACCTGTATCGGTAAACATTGTTTTGAGTTTTTATTTTTAAGTTTTTTAGTCTGTATTTCTTCTTTTACTTTGTTCTGTATTTTTTATCAACTGTAGTAGATTTTGCCTTAGGAAAATACTTTCTAAGCCATGTATGATCCTTTGACATATACGCATCCGTCTTTAAAAAGTATGTCTTATATACATGAGTATTATTGAAACTCCAATTTACAATAGGGTCATCAAATGTACAGTCAACATGATACCATTTATTTTTTATCTTAACTAGGTTCCATGCATGCTGCCCTCCCGTGACCATCATACACGGAATATTATAATGCTCCATTATCATCATAAACGCTTTTGAATATCCGTCACACACTGCTATTCCATACTTTAACGCTCCCCTAGCGGTATGGCTTACCCACGGAACATCACCTTTAGTATATAATCTCTTATCATATTTGACGTTTTGTATAAGCCATTTATGCGCAGCCGCTATCTTTTCGTAATCGCTCATACTATCTTTGACATATTGGCTGTATATAACACGCAGCATCGAATTTACAGTCTTTGTCTTTACCGTTATGCTGCATTTATATGACTTTGTACCACATACTGCCGTAATCGTAGCCTTGCCATTTTTTTTTGCTGTAATCTTTCCCTTGCTGTTTACACTGACAATCGATGAATGATTGCTTTTCCACTTAGGTTTTTGCGGTGAATTATACAGGTAAAGCTGAATTTTTTCTTTTATAATCATTTTTCTGCTTTTACTTGAAAGCTTTGCAGACTTTGTCGTTGTCGTCATAATGCCGTATTTCTTAGCAAACTTGGCAGCATATGAACTTTTTGGTGCAACTACTGTAAGTATGTTTTTGTTGCAGCCCTCAAATGCTGATGAAGCGATTACTTTGACTGCTTTTGATACACTTATCTGATACAAACTTGTACATGATGCAAATGCATCATATCCTATCTGAGTGCATGACACAGGTATGGAAATTGCTTTCAACAACTTGCAATTGCTGAAACATGTTATAGGGATTGAAGTAAGTTTTGCTGAAAGTCGTACATTTTTTAACTTCGTGCAATAGCCAAATGCATTGTCTCCCAATGTTTTTACCGTATCCGGAATATACACATCAGTAATATCCTTATTGCTAAATGCGTTGGTAAGTACTGATACTACTTCCCCTCCGTTAAAATAACTTGGAATTGTCACCGACATATCTGTTCCATTGTAAGCCGCAACGTTATATGTTCCATTTGCCACATTTTCAGTATAATAAAAACCTGACTCATCATTGAACACACTCTGTGCCGAGGTGTTTTTTGTATTGCCACACAAAACAAAAGCAAATGCTATCACAAGCATACACAATATGCTTTTTTTGTGAATATAGTCAAAAATCATCATGATAATCCTACGATAACTCCATCATCATTTACGTCAATTCTCTCAGCAGCAGGATGAAGCGGAAGTCCCGGCATTGTCATTACTGTTCCTGTGATAGCAACTACAAATCCTGCACCGGCAGAGACATAAACTTCTCTTATATTTATATTAAAGTTTTCAGGTCTTCCAAGTTTCTTTGCATCATCTGACAATGAATACTGGTTCTTTGCCATACAGATAGGTGTATTTCCATAACCGAGTTCTTCAAGTCTGTCAATTGCCTTAGAAGCTGCCGCATCATATGTAACACTGGCTGCACCGTAAATTTCCTTTGCAATAGTCTCAATTTTTTCTCTGATTGAAAGATTTGTATCATAAAGTGGCTTAAAGTGGCTTTCCTTTGTCTCAAGTGTATTGATAATCTTTTTGCAGAGTTCAATTCCGCCTTCGCCACCTTTTTCCCAGACCTCTGAAAGTGCGAAATCGCAATTTCTTTCCTCACAGAAATTCTTGACATACTCAAGTTCTGCCTCTGAATCTGTCACAAATCTGTTGAGTGTAACTACACAAGGCACACCAAACTTAGCAACATTCTCAATATGTTTTTCAAGATTTACAATACCTTTCTTTAAAGCATCAAGATTTTCTTCAGAAAGTTTGTCCTTTGGAACACCACCATTGTATTTTAATGCTCTTACTGTTGCGACAAGTACAACTGCGTCCGGTTTTAAACCTGCCATGCGGCATTTAATATCAAAGAATTTCTCTGCTCCGAGATCTGCTCCAAAACCTGCCTCTGTAATAGTATAATCAGCAAGTTTGAGTGATGTCTTTGTAGCTCGTACACTGTTACATCCGTGTGCGATATTTGCAAAAGGACCACCATGTACAAATGCCGGTGTGCGCTCTAATGTCTGAACCATATTTGGTTTGATTGCATCTTTCAAAAGTGCTGCCATTGCACCAACCGCATTTAACTCAGCCGCTGTAACAGGCTTTCCCTCATAGTTGTATGCAACAATCATTCTTCCGAGTCTTTCCTTTAAGTCTTTCATGTTGTCGGCAAGACAAAGTATAGCCATAATCTCAGATGCAACAGAGATTATGAAATGATCCTCTCTGACAACACCGTCAACCGGTCTGCCAAGTCCTACAACAATATTTCTGAGAACTCGGTCATTCATGTCCATACAGCGTTTCCATACAATCTGGTTTGTATCAATACCAAGCTTATTTCCCTGCTTGATATGGTTGTCAAGCATAGCTGCCAACAGATTGTTTGCTGAAGTAATCGCATGAAAATCTCCAGTGAAATGAAGATTTAAGTCTTCCATAGGAACAACCTGTGCATATCCGCCGCCTGCTGCGCCGCCCTTTATACCAAAACAAGGTCCAAGTGATGGCTCACGAAGTGCAATAGCTGCTTTCTTTCCGAGTTTTGCCATCGCCTGTCCTATACCTACAGATGTAGTTGTCTTTCCCTCACCTGCCGGTGTCGGATTTATGGCTGTAACAAGAATAAGTTTTCCGTCTTTTCTGTCTTTTACCTGTTCCCAAAGCTCATCCGTAAGTTTTGCTTTATATTTTCCGTAAAGTTCCAAATCATCCTCTGTAATATCAAGCTGTTTTGCAACCTCACGAATATGAATCATTTCTGCTTCCTGTGCTATTTCGATGTCACTCTTCATACTGTACCTCTTTCCTGCAATTTCGCAATTTGTTCTACATATTTTCTTACTATATCATGTTTTGAGCAATTATACAACATTCTTGAACCAACCATCTCCTCAAGCTCATTAAAAATCAGATTGCCATCTCTTGTCAGAATAAAGTCTATTCCAGCCATAGAAAGCTGCCCTGCTCCAAATGCTTCTATAAACTTCTCTATGAATTTTTTCTGCTCTTCATCCAGGAAATATTCCTCTACACTTCCCCCGAGAGAAAAATTTGATTTAAACCCATCATTCCCATGCCTTAAAACGGCTGCATATATTTTTCCAAAAACAATATAGACCCTGATATCATTACTGTCACTGTCTATACGCTTTTGTAACACACAGTCATGCCCTTGTAGTGATTTATATATATTATTTTTTGCATTATCTCTGTTTTTTCTATATGAACCAAGTTTCGTGCCATCATCATTTAATGAAAAAACCTGGCTTCCGCCATGACCGTCAACCGACTTTATCACATAATCTTTTCCAATATAATCATTTAAAACATTATTTAAATCGTCTGCTTTGACCAAGACAGTGTGTGCTATCCATTCGCCCTGTGGCTCATTTTTATTTTTCTCAAAATACTCTTTCAGACAACAATATGTTTTATATTTGTTGTTGCCAAGCTCCGTAATTTTTGATGAATGAAATACTTTTACGTTTATCTTTTCAAATCTCAGACTAAGCTTATACTCTCTTGTTCTGTTTATAACAAAAAAAATCTTTTTGAATTTATTTTCAAAAGAACTTTCAGACATAAGATTAACTTTCTCAAAAGAAATATATTCAATAGCAATATCATATTTTCTGCACTCTGACTTTAACATATCTATAAAACCACTGTTTTTCTTTGCTTCCTCGTCATAATAAATTATATATGCAATATTCATTTTTTCTCCGTTTTCTTTTTAACTGCTGCGTTTCATCTCTCTACTGTCTTTTTACTATATAATCCATAATCTCGTCTGCAACATTTACACCAGTGCAGTCAAAAATATTTTTAAAATGGGCGTTTGAATTCACTTCACATACCATATCTGCCGGTTTATTTTTTCCACTTGAAAACAAGAGATCAACACCCGCAAAGTCAAGTTCCAGAGCCTTTACGGTATTCACGGCAAGCTTTATCTCTGCCGCATCAGGTTCATACTTTCTCATTTTTCCGCCATGCGTGATATTTGCCCTAAAATCGCCGTCATCCGTATAGCGGTACATAGCAGCCACAACCTCATCACCTACAACCTGAAGTCTTACGTCAAAACCACTACTTTCCTTTATATATTTTTGAAAAAGCATTGGTTTTCCGCCTATATCTTTGACAGTTTTCTCAAGCTCTTCCCTGTCATGTACCATATACACCTGCATTCCAAAAGAACCGAAACACTCCTTTACAACAAGCGGAAATCCAAACTCCGAAATTACCCTGTCGAGAAAATCAAAACTTGTGTATCCTATATTTTCATAAGTCATCGGAGCAACTACAGTAGGTATCATTTTTATCTGCTCACTGCCATCATGACTGTCATTCCATCTCCATATTTTTTCATAGGTTGCTGACTTGTCATCACAATCAGCTATCGCCTGAATATTATTGTAAATTGGAATGTCTGCCTTAAAACATATATCAGAAAATCTTTTTCCAAGTCTTATATCTTTGTCCCAAAAAAGAATGAAATCATATTCCAAAAGAGTCTTTTCAAAACTTTCGTCTAAAGAAGATGCATATGAACATAAAATTTTTGAATTCCCCTCACATTCCAAGGATATACCATGCTTTTCAGCGGCAGCCCTTAGCCATTTATAATGCAGATTAAACTTGTCGCTGTGCAAAAAATCATTGTATACAAGTAGTGCTTTATTTTTAATATTATTTTTTACGTTCATAGTTTTCCTCTTTTCTCTTTCAAGGCTGTTTATTGAAAGTTTTTTATAACACTTAATTCAAGATAATTTACTGCGTTATTTACAATACTCAGTTCATGATAATTTATTGCTGTCCAAATTCCTCTGTTATTGCATCTATCTCTTCCTCAGATACCGGCTCCGGTGCATTTCCAAGCATCATTTCAAACTCGTTTTTACTCATAAGAATTTTGCGCGGTTTTGTTCCTTCTGCCGGACCTACGACACCTGCCTTATGCAGCTGGTCTATTATCCTTCCCGCTCTGTTAAAACCTATTGAAAATCTTCTTTGAAGCTGACCCGCTGCGGCTCTGTCTGACTCAATCACAAATCTTCCGGCCTCCTCAAAATATTCATCCCTCTCAGGTTTTGATTCTTTTTGAGTTTCAGTTGTATCTTCCTCGACCACCTGTGTAACCTTGTCATTGTATTCAGGTTCTTCATTATTGTTTTTGAGGAAATCAACAATTTTGCTTACTTCCTCATCAG
>FR887343.1:61013-61788 GCA_000436755.1 Clostridium sp. CAG:253
TTCCTCATCAGTCACAAATGCACCCTGTACTCTGACCGGCTCTGAATAACCTGACGGGAAGAACAGCATATCACCTTTTCCTAATAACTTTTCAGCACCGCTCCTGTCAAGGATAGTTCTTGAATCAATTGCTGATGAAACCGAAAATGCTATTCTCGACGGAATATTTGCTTTAATGGTACCTGTTATTACGTTTACTGACGGACGCTGGGTAGCAAGTACAAGATGAATGCCCGCTGCTCTTGCAAGCTGTGCAAGACGGCATACTGCATCTTCAACATCCTTTGATGCAACCATCATCAAATCCGCAAACTCATCAACGATAACAACTATATACGGCATTTTTGTATGTCCGGCTTTTTCCGGTTCACTTACTTTCTGCAGTTTTTCATTATATCCTGCAATATTTCTCACACCAAGTTCAGTAAATTTATTATATCTGTCGCTCATTTCCCTTACTGCCCAGTTCAATGTTGCGGCAGCGTCTTTAGCATCTGTCACAACAGGACACATAAGATGCGGTATTCCGTTGTATACACTAAGCTCAACAACTTTCGGGTCAATCATAATAAGTTTTACATCCTTTGGATCTGCCTTGTAAAGAATACTCATAATCAAAGTATTTATACATACTGACTTACCGGAACCCGTTGCCCCTGCTATAAGAAGATGCGGCATCTTTCCAATATCAGTAAGTATAGGTTTTCCTGAAATATCTTTGCCGACAGCAAATGTAAGCGGTGATTTTGCCTTTTCAAATGCTTCTCCCTCCAGA
>FR887344.1 GCA_000436755.1 Clostridium sp. CAG:253
TCACAATTGAAAACACCATAAAAACTCAGTATAATGGAGGAGGAAAAATAACGAGAGGAGTGGAAAGAGTTATGGGAGGAAAAGTAATAGAGACGGAAGCGAAGAAGATGTATAACCGTGGGATAAGTGAAGGAAGAAGCGAAAGTCTAAAAGACCAAATAAAAAAGAAACTTGCAAAAGGTAAGGAGATCGCACAGATAGCAGATGAGATAGAGGAAAGTGAAGAGACTGTTTTAGAACCGATTAAGCAGATTGAAGCGGAAAAGTAGGCTATGTAGAATTTAACGCATTTATTGCAAATATTAATTTATTCGTAGAAAAAAACAACCAATAAAGGTGTAAGCACTTCGAGAAATTTTTCTGAGTTGTTTTATAAAGACATGGTCAGACACCTCTTGTAGATGGCTATATTCTACAAACTAAGGAGGAAACCTGTGAACACAGAATTAAAAAATACAGTGGCATCAACAGATAAAGATGCTCAATATGATGTCAGTGCCAAGCGTTTATTGGGTCAGAAACACATATTGGCACATATCTTAGTAAAAACAGTCAAAGAATTTACGGGAATGAATCCCAAAGACATTGTTCCACTGATTGAGGGTGAGCCATGTATCAGTACCATTCCGATTGAGCCTGGACTTACGAATACCGTCACCGAAAACAACGGGGAACGCTTAATTGGTCTGAATGGTGAAAACGCAGAAATCAATGAGGGACTGATAAGATTTGACATTATCTTTTATGTCCGTATGCCAGTACAAAACGGCATAAAAGGCGAATTATCGCAGATAATCATAAATGTGGAAGCACAGAAATCAGAACCGACGGAATATGATATTTTAAACCGGGCAATCTTTTATGGCAGCAGAATGATTTCCTCGCAAAAGGGACGTGATTTTGAAATAGGGCTACCGCAATCCCAC
>FR887345.1 GCA_000436755.1 Clostridium sp. CAG:253
AGAAAACCAATGATTCTTGTATTAGCAGGACCAAATGGCTCGGGAAAAAGTACAATAACCTCTTTTTTTGATAAAGTTGGTAAATATACTAATGCTGATGATGTTGTTGCGACTACAGGAATGAATAATATGGAAGCTGCTGTTTTGGTTGACAGGATGAGATATGAATCAATTGCCAAGAAAGAAGATTTTACATTTGAAACAGTCTTGTTGGAATGAATAATATGGAAGCGGCTGTTATGGTTGACAGGATGAGATATGAATCGATTTCCAAGAAAGAAGATTTTACATTTGAAACAGTTTTGTCATCTGAATATAAATTAAACATTTTAAGAAAAGCAAAAGAAGAGGGATATTTCATAAAATGTGTATTTGTATTAACTATAGATCCACAAATTAATATTGCTAGAATAGAGTCCCGTGTGGCATCAGGTGGACATAATGTTGACAGCGGTAAAGTTATTGAAAGATATTATAAATCAATTAATAACATAAAAGAGTTGCTTGATATATGTGATATTGTGCATGTTTATGATAATACTAAAATACCAGAAAGAATTATTCGTAAGCATAAAGAGGAACTATCAATATATCCGAATGAATATTGGAGTGAGCAGGATATATTAGGTTTGATGGAATAATATTGCTGGCAAAAGACATCATGTCAATAAGTAGTTCTGGGAATGAGTGGGTAGTTCTTTATATCAGCAATTTAGGAACAGTAATTATTCAATATATTGAAGTGCATTGAAAATATGGCTAGAGATAGTTTATGTTAACTAATATCTAAAAATTATTTTATAAGAAAAAGAATAAGTTCTTTTATTTTTATAATTTCTGTGTTAGGATCAAGATCCAAATTTAAAGGAGGATATATAAAATGACATTAGTTGACAAGATATTTAATTGTTTTAAGGATAGCGATTATTTTTCATTACAGGAGGTATATCAACAAAATATAGATAAACCACACGAAACAATTAGAGCACGTATTTATGAGAAAATAGGTGTGAAATTTGAAAGAGTGGCTAAAGGTGTATATCGGACAATTGATAGTGAAAAAGAACAGTGTGTGTTAATTGAGGGAAATGGTAGAAATTTATCAATGCTACAGGATAAGAGTATTGATTGTATATTAACTGATCATCCTTGGTTGGATAAGAAATCCAATAAGGGTGGAACAAGAAATTTTGCAGAGTATATGTGTTTTAGATATACATTGGATGATTTTAAGGAAAAGGCTAGAGTATTAAAAGACGGATGCTTTCTTGTTGAAGTTTTACCGGCAGAGAATGAAAATAATTATGAATATTTATATCAAATTAAGCAATATGCTAAAGAAGCTGGATTTGTTTATTATTCTAAGGTTTCATGGAAAAAGGGGACATTTGTAAGTAATACAGGCAGAAAAGCAAAGAATACGCAGGACATAATGATTTTTTCAAAGGGTAAGGCTAGAAGTATGAGATTTGATAAGAAAAAATCTGATAAGACTGGTGAAAATCATTATATGAGTGGATGTAAGGGGATGCTTCCTACTATGTTTGATGTTCAGCCAGTCTCTAGAAAAAATAAAATACATCAAAGTGAGTTGCCAGTTGAACTTTGTGAAGAAATACTGGAATATGTTACTTATGAAGGTGAAATAGTGTTAGATTCTTTTGCAGGAAGTGGTGCTGTTGGTGTAGCAGCATTAAATAAAAAAAGAAGTTGTATTTTGATAGAAATATTAAAAGAAAATATAGAAAAAATCAAGAATAGATTTGATGGTATTTTTTATCAAACAGTATTGGAGTGATAATTTTGAATTTACGGATGAATAGAAAAAAAGCGGTTCAGTATACGAGTAATTCTCAGAAAATACGGGTGATAACAGAAGATTGGTTTAATAACAATATGTTTTGTCCTTATTGTGGAAACGAATATATTACAAAATTTAAAAATAATAGACCAGTTGCAGATTTTTTCTGTCCTTGTTGTAAGGAAGAATATGAATTAAAAAGTAAAGGAGCTTCAATTAGTAACAAGGTTAATGATGGAGCCTATAATACGATGATAGAAAGAATTATATCGGTAAATAATCCAAACTTTTTCTTTATGCATTATAACAAAAGTAATTTTCAAGTTGAAAATCTTGTGATGGTACCCAAATATTTTTTTTCGCCAGAGGTAATAGAAAAGAGAAAACCATTGTCAGGTACAGCAATGCGTGCAGGTTGGACAGGATGTAATATTTTGTTAAGGCGAATTCCAAATGAAGGAAGGATTTATATTGTACAGAACGAGAAAGAGCTACCTATAGAAAAGATAATTGAAAAAGTACATAGAACAGAGTTTTTACGTGGCAGTAAAATGGATGCAAGAGGGTGGACTTTAGATGTTTTGAACTGTGTTAATATGATTGGAAGCAGAGATTTTACGCTTAATCAGGTGTATAAATTTGAAGAAATGCTCGCAGTAAAGCATCCCAAAAATCATCATGTAAAGGAAAAAATAAGGCAACAATTGCAAATATTAAGAGATAATGGAATTATAGAATTTAATGGAAGGGGATATTACAGTAAGGTTTATTGATAGCGGGAGAGTAGATAGAATTTGCTTTTAAAACTATACGTGACCAGTTGATATTTACCAATAAGAGAATTATCTCTATTGCTGTGCAGGGAATTACAGGGAAGAGAAAATCATACGCTACAATGCCGTATTCTAAAATTCAGTATTTTGCTATTCAGATACCGGGATTTATGGAGTTATTTCCGGATTCAGAGCTGTTTATAATGTTCAGTAAAAGTTTTACGGCAAAATTTGAATTTAAAGGTGCAGCAGACATTGGAAAAATAGGCAGAATCTGTTTAGGATGTTAAGTTTCTAAACAAATCCTGCTATTTTTATTTTAAATAAATTCAAATAAATAAATTTACTACTGTTACGGCTTAGGAATATACTTATCGTATAAATATATTTTCATTTTTTTTAAAATATTATGCCACCGACAATGTTTACAACAACGGCTGCCAGCCATGCAATAGTGCATTGCAATAATATAACAAGTAGTGCCCATTTTCCGCCAAGTTCACGTTTTATTGATGCGATGGCTGCAACGCAAGGTGTATATAAAAGGCAGAATACGAGAAGTGCCATTGCGTTAACGGGAGAGATGATTCCAAGCAGAAAGGATGTTTTCGGTATAAGCACTGAAAGTGTTGATACAACGCTTTCCTTAGCCATAAATCCGCATATAAGAGCTGTACAAATACGCCAGTCTCCAAATCCGGCAGGTGAAAAGACAGGAGCTATAACACCTGCAATTGAAGCTAGGATGCTTGATTTTGAATCGTCTACTACATTGAATCTGAAATCAAAATTTTGCAATATCCATATAATAATCGTAGCAAGGAAAATTATGGTAAACGCTTTTTGGAGAAAGTCTTTGGATTTTTCCCACAAGAGTTGTGCTACGTTTTTTATACCGGGCATACGGTAGTTTGGAAGCTCCATAACAAAAGGAACAGGCTCTCCTTTAAAGAGAGTTCGCCGGAATATTAAAGCAGCAGCAATGGCAAACAGTATACCAACAAAATAGAGCAGTATCATGACAAGAGCAGCAGTGTCCGGGAAAAATGCTGTTGCAAAAAATGCATATATAGGCAATTTTGCGGAACAGCTCATAAAAGGAGTAAGGAGTATAGTCATTTTTCGGTCACGTTCCGAAGAAAGTGTACGACTTGCCATTACACCGGGAACAGTACATCCAAAACCTATAAGCATTGGAACAATACTCCTTCCTGATAAACCTATTTTTCTCAGAAGTTTATCCATGATGAAAGCTACTCGAGCCATATATCCGCTATCTTCAAGCAGAGATAAAAATAAAAATAATGTCACTATAATAGGAAGAAAGCTTAATACGCTTCCTACGCCATTAAAAATACCGTCGATAATAAGTGAGTGAAGTACTGTGTTTACATGGAATGCTGTGAGTGCATTATCGACAGCATTTGTTAAAAATTCGATGCCTGTTTCAAGAAGATTTGAAAGCGCAGCACCTATGACATTAAATGTAAGATAAAAAACAAGTGCCATGATAATTGCAAAGCTTGGAATTGCGGTATATTTTCCGGTCAGTATTTTGTCAATATTGCGGCTTCGCGTATGTTCTTTGCTTTCGTGTGGTTTGACAACTGTTTCAGCACAGGTTTTTAATATAAAATGAAATCTCATATCGGCAATTGCTTCTGCACGGTCAAGTCCTCTGTCATCTTCCATTTGTTGTATTATCTGCTCTAATATATTTGATTCTTTTTCACTAAGGTTTAGAGCTTCTTTTATGAGAGAATCACCTTCGGCAAGTTTAGATGCTGCGAAACGAACCGGAATATGAGCTTTTTTAGTCTTATCTTCTATAAGATGCATGATACCGTGAATGCATGCGTGAACAGCACTCCCGTTATCATCAGGGGAACAGAAATCAGTTCTTATAGGTGTCTCCTGATATTTTGTTACATGGAGTGCATGATCGACAAGTTCTTCTATACCTTCGTTTTTGGCAGCGGAAATCGGAATTACAGGAACTCCGAGTAGTTTTTCAATTTCATTTATATGTATGGAGCCGCCGTTTTCTCTGACTTCATCCATCATATTTAATGCTATGACCATTGGAATATTGAGTTCAAGAAGCTGCATAGTCAGATAAAGATTTCGTTCAATATTCGAGGCATCAACAATATTTATGATTCCCTTTGGCTTGTCTTTTAAGATAAATTCTCTGGTGACAATTTCTTCACTTGTGTAGGGAGACATTGAATATATACCGGGGAGGTCTGTTATAAGGGTATTTTTGTGTCCCTTTATCATACCGTCTTTTCTATCGACTGTTACACCGGGAAAGTTGCCTACATGCTGGTTTGAACCTGTAAGCCTGTTAAAAAGTGTTGTTTTGCCGCAGTTTTGATTGCCGACTAATGCAAATGTCAGAAGTTCATCATCAGGCAGAGGTGTACGGTGTTCACTTTTATGTTCTTTGTTGTATTCACCGAAACCGGGGTGTGGGATTGATTTGTGTGCTTTTGATTTTTTAGCTGTTTTTTCGGTTAGAATAGGTTCAATTTCAATTTTTTTTGCGTCATCAAGCCTTAAAGTTAAGTCATAGCCGTGAAGCTGCAATTCAAGCGGGTCACCCATAGGTGCGAGTTTTATGAGTGAGAGCGTAGTACCTTTTATAAGTCCCATATCAAGAAAATGTTGCCGCAATGCACCTTCTCCGCCTACAGATACTATTTTTGCACTGTCACCTGCTTTTAAATCGCCAAGGTTCATTTTTGTACTCATGTTATTTCCTCTTTTCTGTCAGTATAAAATACAGTAAAAAAGCTAATAAATTATTTTGTTACTGATAAATATTATCAAAAAGAAAATGCAAGTGCAACACAAATATAAAAGTTTAAAAGAATAAAATGAAATTTTGTGTTTAATTTATTTTGAATTTGTGGTATCATGATTAGACAAGAAATAAAGATCAGGAGGTAATTCTTATGGCAGATATTTATCAGGAGATTAAGGAACTTAAAGAAAAAATCGAATTTTGTTCATATGCCATGAAGTATGGAAAAATGCTTGACATGTCCTCTGATCAGACAGTTAAGGCATTCAAAGTTAAGGGCGAATTGGAAGATGAGCTCAGATTCATGGAATTAAAAAACAAAAATAAGGGCTAATAGGGATTTGTACAGGGTTACTGGAATTGAAAATTTAAGGAAAAGAAGTTGTATTGAAGTCAAAAAGTGAGAGTGATTGATAGTGTTTATTAGTCATATAGAAATTATTTTTTGGCAAAGTATAATTTGATTATAATTCATATATTATAAAACAACCGGATTTATAAGTTTTCATTTAAAATATGTTTATCTTATAGATTCGGTTGTTTTATATTTTTTGGGCTGAGCAAATTATGTGGGTTGTATAAATAAGGTTAAATTTAAGCTATAAAGCCAAGTTTATACAATCTTTACACCATATGGTTTTAAAGTAACCTGTGTATTGTCAGTCATATTAAAAGTGATTTCGTTTTCAGTTACATTGAGGTAAAATTCGATTGCTTTACCGCTTTCGTCCTCTCGTTTATGGTATTCTATTCCGGCAGGAAGAGCAAGATATGTTGTGTTTGTTTCTTTAAGCATTGTCTTAAATAAACCGGACATTGAATCCATATCGATGCGGGCACCAACATAATATGCTTTTCCTTTTCCAAAGTTTTTGCATGTTATTGCAGGTGTTCCGGCATAAAAGTCTTTATCATATTTGGCGAGAATATCGGTATCAGATACACGCAGTATTTCAGCGTAGTCATGAATTATTGCTTTATGACCGTCTGTGAATGTTGCAGAATTTTCATCACTGTCATAATATGTATCAATTTCTTCACTTATAACGCCAAAAAGTTCACTTAGTCCGTCACCCGGGAAACCTCCGAGATAGCAAAGAGTATTGTCATCCACATAGCCTGTAAGATATGTTGCCATAAGCTGTCCACCACGTTTTACAAATGCCTTGAGATTGTCTGATGCGCCTGGTCTAAGCATATAAAGCATTGGAGCGATGACAACATTATAGTCATCCAGGTTATCATCAGATGCGACAACATTCATATCTATTCCGAGTTTTAAAAATTCATGATATATTTGTATACATGTTTTTGCGTAATTTTTAGTTTTATCTGAAAGACCACGCATATTATCAATTGCCCACATGTTATCCCAGTCAAATATAAGAGCAGCTTTTGGTTTGACAATTGTGCCTTTCACATTTGAGAGACTGTCGAGCATGGCACCGACTTCGGCCACTTCTTTAAAAACTCTTGTATCATCAGTACCGAGGTGGTCTACAACTGCTCCATGATATTGTTCAAAGGAGCCGCGGCTTTTTCTCCACTGGAAGTACTGTACTGTATCAGAACCGCATGCCACAGCTTGTGCGCTGAACAGTTTGTGTACTCCCGGGCGTTTGAGTTTATTGTATTCATGCCAGTTTACGAGTCCCGGTGCACATTCCATAAGCATGAACGGCTGATTCTTTTTTAAGGAACGCATAACTGCATGGTCAAAAGAGTTATGCGCCATGGTATCTGCCATTGTCTCATAATTATTATGAAATACCGGGTATGAATCCCAGGAGATAACATCCAGTTCTTTTGCCATTACGCGATAGTCAAGCCCCGGAAAAAGCTGCATGAAATTGGTGGTTATAGGAATATTTGGAGTTCTTTTTCTTATGATGTCAATTTCAGATTTCATATAATCTGTAGTGTTCCATGTAGTAAATCGTTTCCATTCAAGGTTTAATCCCATAACGCTGAATTCACCATTTAAATAAGGTGGTTCGATTTGTGAAAAATCATTGTATGTGTGGCTCCAAAAACCTGTCCACCATGCTTTGTTAAGCTTATTTATATCGTTATCAAATTTATTGGCAAGATAGTCCTGAAATTTCTTTTTGCACAGCGGACAGAAACATTCTCCGCCAAATTCATTAGATAAATGCCACATTGCAAGCCCTGGGTGTTTTCCAACGGTGTCAATTATTTTGTTTATTATAATACCGGTTTTTTCTCTGAATTTTGGTGATGACATGCAGTGATTGTGGCGTACACCGTGATGTGCACGGTGGTCATCTGCTCCTACACGCATACATTCAGGATATTTTTCATCGAGCCATGCAGGACGGGCACCTGATGGTGTGGCAAGAATTGTATAAATTCCGTTTTCATATAACTTATCCATTATGTCTTTGAGCCAATCCATATGAAATTCGCCCTCTGTAGGCTCATAAGCTGACCATGAGAATATGCCGAGAGACATGCTTGTCATTTTGGCTTTTTTCATGAGTTCGATGTCTTTTTCAAGAATATCCGGTCTGTCAAGCCATTGGTCAGGATTATAATCCGAACCGTGAAGTATACCATTTACCTGCGGGAAAAAAATTTTATTATTCATATACGACCTCCATAGTTTTAAAAATATGTTGCTAAAATTATATCATCCGGCGGCATGAATAACAAATCTATTTTGTAATCTTTTAGAAATAGAGGCACATGGCAAGGTAGCCGCAGCACCAGTGAAGTATGACGCAGCCCCATATATTCTGCTGGCGTTCATATATATAACCTAAGGCAAGGCTTAGCATGAATGCACCGAACATAAAATAAAATCCGAAAGGCATATGCATAAGTGAAAAGAGCAGAGATGTAAGGAAAACACTGAAAAATTTTTGAAATCTTACTTTCATCAATGATTTTACACTTGTCTGTATTACGCCACGTGCCAGAAATTCCTGAACAAATGCCGTGAATATATATGTGTATGCTCCGTGAAGTGAGCCGCCGATATAGTAGGCTTTTATCTGATATCCAAGCAATGACAGAACCGCTTTGCTCAGAAGGAGAACACAACAGGCAATCAGCGCCGTCACGACAGTCTCTATAATATTTTTTTTCAATGTCGATATTTTGGGGATTAGACCTATATCACGCATTGAAAAGCTTGTCAGGAACACAATTTCCAAAAAGAGCAGGAAAGTTATAAATTCTATTATTTGTGTATAGACTGATGATTTAAGGTATATATGCAGTGTAAAACGCATAAGGCTCCATGACATCAAAAAAACGCTTATACATAAGATAAGACCTGCAAATATGAATGCACAATCATGTTCGTGTTGTCTTAGATTAAATCTGTCAGTATCATCCTCAATGAGAATGACCATGCCATTGAACGCTGTATTGGGATTTTTATATGGTGAATCGGGATTGAATATTTCGTTTTTTGGCGGATTTAAAAGACTTATATCAATATTAAAGTGGTGAAGTTCTTTTTCCTTTCCAAAACGGTATCTTACAGGTGTTTTTGGGAAAACTTTATGCTTTTCCATGCTGTCACGAAAAAGTTTGTTGAAGGCTCTGTTTTTTTTGTTCTGTAAAAAGAGTTCCGGAAAGGATTGTCCTAAAATATCAGATATTGCTGATATTTTAAGTATTTTACAGCAGGCAGAATTACAGTATGTTATTCTGCCTGCGGAGTCTAAAGTTATTACACCGTCAGACATGTTTTCAAATATCATATTTTTTTGTTCGGCTGATATAATATCAGGTAATTGTGAAGTCATTGTAACCCTCATTTCTTGTTATTTTATTTAGTGATGCAAGAGAACAATCCGTGGCATCAGTTTTCATTATTAAAGTATATCATATTTCTATAGCGAAATTTTATCAAATTCGTATTGTTTATATTGACTTTTTTATAAAAGTATACGAAAATAGGCGTGGTGTTTAAAAATAAACATAAAATTTAGAAATGGAGATGATTAGATGTTTGGTTTTGGTCAGTTGATAGGCATTTTAAAAAAGAGTCCAAAGAAAATCGTTTTTACGGAAGGTGAAGATTCGCGTATCCTTGAAGCGTCATCACGATTGCTTGCGAGCAATTTCCTTCATCCTATTCTTATCGGCAATGAAGAAAAGATTATGAATGCAGCAGAGGAAAGCGGATTTAATATTCGTGGAGCTGAAATTATAGATCCTGAAAAATATGAAAAAATGGATGAGATGGTTGAAATACTTTGTGAGCTCAGAAAGAAAAAGGGCATGACACCTGAAAAAGCAAGACAGGTTCTTTCACAGGCAAATTATTTTGGAACTATGCTTGTAAAGATGGGAGTTGCAGATTCACTTTTGGGAGGTGCAACATATTCAACAGCAGATACTGTTCGTCCGGCACTTCAGATAATAAAGACTAAACCCGGACATAGTATTGTTTCTTCATGCTTTATACTTGTAAGACCAAGCGCTACAGGTGAGAATGAAGTTATTGCTATGGGTGACTGTGCAATCAACATTAAACCATCAGAGGATGAACTTGTCGAGATAGCAGGGGAAGCTTCAAAATGTGCAAAGATTTTTGGTGTTGATCCACAGGTAGCTTTTCTGAGTTATTCTACACATGGTTCCGGAAAGGGAGAGGATGTAGACAAGATGTGCAACGCTGCACGCAAAGCAAGGGAGAAATATCCGGATCTTCCTATAGATGGAGAACTTCAGTTTGATGCGGCAGTATCACCTAGAGTTGCAAGAACAAAATGCCCTGAGTCAAACGTTGCAGGTCATGCAAATACATTTATATTCCCTGATATAAATGCAGGAAATATCGGATATAAGATTGCGCAGCGTATGGGTAACTTTGAGGCATATGGTCCGATATTACTTGGACTTAATGCTCCTGTAAATGATTTGTCAAGAGGCTGCAATGCATCGGAAGTATATTCTATGGCTATTATTACAGCAGCATTGGCAAACAATATTTAGTATTATAGATAATAGGACTGTTTTATATGAAAGATAAATTTTTCCTGATACATATGTTACCTATATTAAATGCTCATATTGCAATATTTGATGAAAACGGAATACTTATAGAACAGCTTTCGGATTCAAGAAAAGAGGATATTATGCTCTATTCACAGATAGTTAAGGAAGCAGGAAAAGATTTTCCGTACATAGTTGTTGTAGATACAGGTATTGTGGTGTGTGCTATGTGGAATGAGGATGAATCTGAGTTTATAGTTATAGGAAAGACGGCAATGTTTTCTTCATTTGAAAACAAAGGTTCAGATATACGTGTATGCTCAAAAGGAACCTATACATCGGCGGTTATTCTTATATGGAATGAGCTTACCGGAAAAAAGATTGGAAAGTATGATTTGTGGAAAAATAACATAAGCTTAGATAAATCGGTGGAGGTTTATGTTACAGAAAGCATATTTGAATATCAGGAGAACGGCAGTACTCACAATCCATATGCACAGGAACTAAGAGAACATGACAGCATAAGGCGAGGAGATCTCAAAGGACTTAAAGAGAGTATAGATGAAGTTTATCCGGGAGAGCTTGGAAAACTTGCTGAAGATCAGGTGAGAAGCTTGAAAAATATTGCTATAGGAGTTATTACATGTGCCTCGAGATGTGCTATAGAGGGCGGCATAAATGCAGAAGCGGCATTTTCAATGGCAGACGGATACATCAGATATCTTGAGGAAGAACTGGATGATCCGATAAAAATTGAGCACCTTGTAAGAGAAGCCGAATATAATTTTACAAGAGATGTTCGTAACCTGAACAATAACGATATAAATAATCCATTGATACATCAGGTTAAAGATTATATATTTGCGCATATACATGAGCCTCTTATGGTGAGAGACATAGCAAAATATATAGGTGTGTCACCGAATTATCTTTCAGAACAGTTTAGTCAGTTTGAAGGAGTAACCTTAAAACAATATATAATTGACGAAAAGATAAAATCCAGTGAGTATCTTTTGAAGTATACGGATTATTCTTTGCAGGAAATAAGCAGTTATTGTGCATTCAGCTCTCAGAGCAGATTTAGTGTTTATTTTCAAAGAAAGAATGGAATAACGCCAGCTAGATATCGAAAAAAGCATCAAAATGGGAGAAAATGAAAAAGCAGAGTAGAAAATGTAGTAAATTCATTAAAAAAAGTATATATTTAAACACTCAATGGTGGTATAGTAGCGTGAAAGCTGTTAAAAGTTTTTTTGTATTATGAAAAGGAGTGTTTATTATGAACAAGATTAACATTAAGTTTAATGATGTAACTGATGTAAGCAAATTTGTTCACATTCTCTCAAAGTATGACGCTGATTTCAATCTGTATTGTGGAAGCTATTGTGTAGATGCAAAGTCATTACTTGGTATTATGACTATGGATCTCAGAAACAGCATGTGGATGACAGGAAACTGTGAACCAAACGAAGCAAGCCAGATTATTCGTGAATTAGGGGACGTTGTTGCAGCATAATATATTTTGAAAGATAGTATTAAGAAGATATGAATATAGATTAAAAGCGGCAGGAGACTCCGTATACATTTTTAGTGTATACGGAGTTTTCTTTTTACAAATGTAAAAAACTGTGATAGAATAAAAAGAAGTTTTTTCATTGAAAAAATTGAGTATTCGATTATTGTGCAAAAGAAATTTGCAAAGATAAAACGGATATAACGTACAGAAAGAAAAATCGGCATGGAGGATTAGAGATACTATGAAAAAAAGGTTTTTATCGGTTGTTTTGGCATTAATATTGTCGTTGTCATTTGCCGGCAATGCATTTGCAGCGAGTTATCATGAGAATGATATCGAAAAGTATATTATCGGACAGCTTTCCAATGCAAAAATTCCCGGTGGAGAGATATCTATAGTAACTTCGGGGAAAGAAGTGTACAGTGCTTCTTTTGGAGATGTACCCGAAACAAATTCAGATTTGAAAATAGGTTCATTGAGTAAAATATTTACATCTATCTCAATTTTACAATTGATTGATTCAAATAAGATTTCGCTTGACACAAATATTGTAGATGTTATATCAGGTTCAGGGAATGTGCCTGACATAACGGTTGAGGAACTCTTAAAGCAGACAAGCGGATATACAACAACTCAGAAAATAGAATCAGGAAATATTCCGGAACCTCTTGGCAAAAAAGGAGAGTATCAGGAAGCAAGAATAAACTATGCGATTTTAGGAAAGATTATCGAGGAGGTTTCGGGTGACAGTTATTCAGATTATATTCAGAATAAAATTTTGAAGCCTTTACAGCTTGAATCGACGTACACAACTGATGATATGTCGGGAAAAGATGTTGTTTTGGGTCATGACAATTTATTTGGTCTGCCAATCGCCAAAAAAGCTGAAAAGACAGATAATGATGAGTGGGATGCGGTGCCTGCGACAGGAATTGTTTCCGATGCAAAAGACATGGGAAGTGTATTAAGCATGTTTCTTGCAGCCGGAGGAAAGACATTGTCATATGACCAGATAGAAAAAATATATGCTGATGGTACTGATTGCGGCAATACAATTTTTGCCACTAAAGGAACATCAGGTCTTGGCTGGATAAAGACAAAAGTAGGAAAACAGGATGTATATTATGTTTCGGGCGCGATTGACGGTTATATATCTTCTGCATTTCTTGTTCCGGGACAGGATTTGGGAATTACTATGCTCTTTGATACATCGGATGTGGTTTCGGGAAATGATGTTATTGAAGAACTTATGTCAAATGTTATATGTCTTGCAATAGGAGAAAAAGCAAGAACAATTGATTCAAAAGCTGTTATGATGCCGCATATTGAATTTGACATAGTGTACGTTATTGTATTTTTGGCATCGCTTGTTCCATTTCTTATGATGAGCTGGTGGTACAGAAATACAAGAAAAAAAGGTATCGGAATTATCAGAACAATTGTTGATGTGGTTGTTCATATCGGATTGCCTATAGCCATATACCAATATGTTCCGGTGATTATAGAAAATGTACTCGGGGATGACCTTGGTTCATGGTTTATGATAAAGAAGTTTCTTCCTGAGTGTTACTATGTAACACTGCTGGTTATGGCAGTTCTGTTTGCAGGAATTCCGGTAAAAGTGATTTCAGCTATTGTTGCAATAAAGAAAGGACCGTTAGAGGAAGAAGAATATTTATCAGAAGAACTTGGAGAAGAAAACTCTGAAAGAGAAAACAAGGATGATTCTTTAGAGGAAAAACAGGAAGATAATAGTGACGTCGGTGAGGATGTTTCAGAAGATACTGAAAATGCCGAAAAAACTGATTCAGAAGATATTGAAGATGTTGAAAAAACTGATTCAGAAAGTGCTGAAAATGACGGTGACAATGTTGAAAGTCAGAAAGAAAATCAGGCTTTAGTTTCAAAAGATGAAGATGAGTCTGAAAAAGTACAGGATGACATAGAAGAGGCAGCAGCGACACTTGAAGAAGAGCCGGAAGAAATTGTTAAAGAAGAAAATGAGACAGTCGAAGAGACGGAGACAGTCGAAGAAACAGAGTCAGCCGAAGTTGTAAAAGAATTCAAGACAAGAAGACAGAAAAAAGAAGAATATGAGAGCAGTTTTGAGAGAGAGGCAGTAAAAGCTCTTGAAAACAACAGCTCTGATGAGAATCAGACAGATATTGACAAGGATTTATCAGGTATAAAAAAGGATTCTGACATGCAGACTGCTGTTCCGAAGATTAAAAAAAGATATAATCCTCAGAAAGGAATGCCTGTCAAAATAGTTGTAGAGCCTGATGATGACCTTGACAACTAAAAAAGATTGTGATAATATCTTTTTCAATTAAGCAATCCGTGGCATTAGTTGGGGGCAAAATATCTTTTGACCCAAACATCATATTATCAAAAATAAAAGGAATGGCTGTGACGAGGAGGAGTACATATATCAGAGACTCTGTAGAGAGAGAACGGATGGTGAAAGTTCTTGTGTCTTGTATATGGAAGTAGCCTTTGAGCTTTGGACTGAAAGCGGAATTTATTTTGTGTGCAAGTAGGCTTCAACGGATTTTTCCAACGTTATATGGAAAACGATATAAAAGATATGTGTTTTATAGATTTATAAAACTATAGTCTGAGTATCGGCAGAGTGCAGATTTCATCTGAAATTAGGTGGTACCACGAAAATATTCGCCCTAAATTGACATTTGTCAGTTTAGGGCTTTATTATTTTATAGGAAACTTCTCGTTTCCTGGTTTTGTTGTTATTACATTGAATGCACACTTCGGTGTACAATGAAGATTTATTATGAAAGGTTTGGTGTTTAAATATGATTAAGGGAACTGAATTATTTGTAAAAGCATTGAGAGAGGAAGGAGTAGATACTCTTTTTGGTTATCCGGGAGGTCAGGCAATTGATTTATTTGACGCTTTGTATGACCAGGATGACATTGAAGTTATTCTTCCGAGACATGAACAGGCACTTATACATGCGGCAGACGGCTATGCAAGGTCAACAGGAAAGACCGGTGTTTGTCTTGTGACGAGTGGACCGGGAGCGACAAATCTTGTTACAGGTATCGCAACGGCAAACTATGACAGTGTTCCGCTTGTATGTTTTACAGGACAGGTTCCGCTTAATCTTATGGGAAATGATGCGTTTCAGGAAGTTGATATCGTAGGTATAACAAACAGCATATGTAAATATAGTGTAACTGTCAGAAAGAGAGAGGATCTTGGAAGAATTATCAAGGAAGCTTTTTATATTGCGCGAACCGGAAGACCGGGGCCTGTAGTTGTTGATATTCCAAAAGATATACAGGTTGCGATGGGAAGTGAAGAATATCCTGAGGATGTAAATATAAGGGGATATAAACCCAGTGAAGGTGTTCATGTAGGTCAGATTAAAAAAGCCGTGAGCATGATGAAAAAAGCAAAAAAGCCATTGTTTTTGCTCGGTGGAGGTGTAAATCTGTCGGGAGCAAATGAAAAAATGAAAGAGCTCGTTGAGATGACAGGTATACCTGCTATAACAACTATCATGGGGAAAGGTGCGATTCCTTCAAAACACAGATTATATCTTGGAAATATCGGAATACATGGCAGTTATGCGGCAAATCATGCGGTAAGTGAGTGTGATCTTCTTATTTCCATTGGTACAAGATTTAATGACAGAATAACAGGAAAGATAAGCGAGTTTGCAAAAGGTGCGAAAATTGTTCATATAGATATTGATTCAGCTTCGATTTCAAAGAATATTGTTGTAGATATTCCTATAGTTGCTGATGCAAAACTGGCGATAGAAAAGCTTATAGAATACGGCACACCGCTCAAGATAGAAAAATGGGTGGCACAGACTCTTGAATGGAAAGAAAAGTATCCTATAAATATGAACAAATATGAGGGACTTACACCTGAAAAGGTTATAAAATATATAAATGATAATTTTGAAAGACCTATTGTAAGTACAGATGTAGGACAGAACCAGCTTTGGACAACACAGTTTTTTGATATTGAGACACACAGACAGCTTCTAACGTCAGGCGGACTTGGAACAATGGGTTACGGGACTTGGAACAATGGGTTACGGATTTCCGGCTGCAATCGGTGCAAAGATAGGAAATCCTGAGCGATCTGTTATTGCAATATCAGGTGACGGTGGAATGCAGATGAATATTCAGGAATTTGCAACAGCTATGGTCTATGAACTTCCTGTCATCGTTGTGGTATTTAATAACGGGTATCTTGGCAATGTAAGACAGTGGCAGCAACTTTTCTTCAACAAGAGATATTCAAGTACATGTCTTACATACAGAAAAAGCTGCAATCGTGACTGCATGAATAAAGATAAATGCTGTCCGAAATATATACCTGATTTTGTAAAACTTGCTGAGAGCTATGAGGCGAGGGGAATAAGAATAACCAAAGAGGAAGAGATAAAGAAAGCATTTGACTATGCACTTGAGTTTAAAAAAGGCCCTACACTTATTGAGTGTGTTATAGAGAGAGAAGCAAATGTTTCACCTATGGTGCCTACAGGAAAGACACTTGACGATATGATAATGGATTGTTAAGATTTGTAAAATTAGATTTATGTTGTGTTGATTGTGCAAATATAACAAATAATACCGCCGGCACGCTCTCGCTATGTTGTCGCTCGTAGCAGTACATAAGTCAGTAAAAGACACTGACTAAGTACTGACGGCGACAAGAATGCCGGCTAACATTATTCGTTATATTTGCACAATCCAATAGCATTTAATGATAATTTTACAAAATATGGTTTGTATATTAACTGATAATAAAAGATAAGAAAAAATAGAGAAATAGGAAGGATGATAGTAATATGGAAATGAAAAAACGTTGCATTTCACTTTACGTTGAAAATCAGATAGGAGTTCTTGCAAAGATTTCCGGACTTTTTGCGGGTAAATCTTATAACCTTGATACACTTACGGTAGGAGAGACAGAAGACCCTACAGTTTCAAGAATGACAATAGAGATGACTATGGATGACGTGACTTTTGAACAGGTAAAAAAGCAGCTTAACAGAAATGTCGTTGTAATAAAGGTAATGGATTTTTCTGATATTCCGATACAAAAGACAGAGCTTTTATACATAAAAATACATAGTTGTACTGAGAAAGATAAGACTGAAATATTTAGAATAGTTAATTCATTTGACCACCTTGAGATAGCTGACTACGGAAAAAAATCTGTTATTGTCAGATATGTAGAGACAGAGGGAAAAGTAAATGATATAATAGAGCTGTTTAATAAGACTTTTATAAACAGAATAGAAGTAGTAAGAGGCGGAAGTGTTGCAATAGAATCGGTTTCTACTACGACTAAATAAGGAGAGGGAAGGATGTTAGGTTCAGCTTTGGGGAATGTAGTGGGAACATTATATTTTTTGTTATACCAGTTTGCAGGAGTGTTGATTGCATTTACCGTTTTTAAGAGGGAAAACAGATGGTTTAAAGTACTGTTTGGCAGTGTTATGGGAAGTTTTTTAATTCACTGGCTGCCTACGCTCACGGCATTTCTGATGAATTTTACGCTTGCAGCACATATAAGTGCACTAATGCTGCTCGTTCTTATTTTGGTGGCAGTATTATATTTTGACAAAAGATTTTTTAGTAAAAATAGTGAAGTTTCACAGAATAATATATTATCAGGAAAAGACGGCAATTCAGAGAAAACAAATCTTTGGCAGCGTATTATAAAAACGATAAAGGAAAAACCTGTACTGGCAGTTTTCGTTGTGCTTTACTGTTATACCGTAAAGGTGTGGAGCCATCATGTACTTACATTTAAGAATGGTGCAGTATATGCGGGCCAGTGTACTTATGGTGACATGAACATGCATTTGGGGTTTATAACAAGCATTGCGAACCAGAAGACATTTCCTCCTGATTATTCGATACTTCCTGGAACAAAGCTTGCATATCCGTTTTTATCGGACTCTATATCATCAAGTGTGTATATATTTGGTGCATCACTTAAATGGGCATACATTCTTCCGATGCTGTTTGCACTGATGCAGGTAATGTTTGGAGCCTATGCACTTATGGATTATATACTTTCTGATAAAAAGAAGGCATTTCTTTCATATATACTTTTCTTTTTGAATGGTGGTTTTGGATTTGTATATTTTATAAACAAAGGTTTTGCAAGCCAAAATTTTAAGAGGATATTTACGGAGTTTTATCAGACCCCGACAAATTATACTGATAAAAATATTATGTGGCATAATGTCATAGCTGATATGCTCATTCCGCAAAGAGCAACATTATTTGGCTGGGCTATGCTGTTTCCGATTTTGTATCTTATCACGAAAGCAGTCAGTGAAGAAAAAAGACAGTATTTTTATGTGGCAGGTGTGATTGCGGGAGGATTACCGCTTATACACACACATTCGTTTCTTTCACTCGGAATACTTTGTGCAGGATTTGTCTTACTTGAATTGACGCAAAAAAGTGATAAACAGTTTTCGGTACCGGTGCGTATAGCTGTTCTTGCCGGAGTGCTTTTGGGACTTGAATATATAAGCCGTAGAAAGACTTCGCAAAATCCGTTATCAGCAAATGCACTTTTTGCCATAGGAATAATTGTTATATGTGTATTGATTGCAGCTATTGTTTATCAGGTAGTGCATAGTATCAAACAGAATGGAGAGCTGACTGAGGATTTGAAAAAGCTCATAAAATGCTGGGGAAGTTTTCTTGTCATTGTACTTGTGCTTGCTCTTCCTATATTATTCAAATTTACATTTAGTCAGGCGACAGGGGAACAATTTACAAGGGGAAGTTTCAATTGGGCTAATGGTACAGAGAGCTATCTGCTGTTTTCAGTCAAAAACTTTGGAATTATGTTTATAGGAATGTTGTTAGTATATGCATTTGGCAATAGAAAGCAGCTTCGGCTTGTAATTCCTCCTACATTTCTGTGGCTTATGTCAGAATTTATAGTATTCCAGCCAAACACATATGATAATAATAAGCTTATGCTTGTAAGTTATCTCTATTTTTGTATAGCAGTTTCAGATTTCCTGTTTGATATTCTTGCAAAGATAAATATAAAAGCGGTAACAGCAGTAGCAGGAATGGCAGCAGTCTTTGTGGGAATATTTGGAGCCGTACTTACACTAGGAAGAGAGTATGTATCCGAATATGAACTTTACAGTAAAGGATATCTCGAAGCGGCAGAATATATTGAAAAAAATACACAGCCTAAGGATATGATACTTACGGCAACGAATCACAATAATGTGGTAGCGTCACTCACAGGAAGAAATATAGTTTGCGGTTCAGGTACATTTCTCTATTTCCATGGTGTTGATTATGCCCAAAATGAGGCAGATGTAAAAACAATGTACGAAAACCCGTCTGAGAGAGAAAAACTTTTAGATAAATATAATATAAAATATATTGTATTAGGCCCATATGAATATGGATATAGCATACCTGATTATGATGAAATTATTAAAGCACATAAGATTGTGTTCGAGAAGGACGATGTTATTATACTAAAGAGATAAGTTGCAGGGGTGTTGTCTGCGATAATACAAGAGGTTAGAAGATGGAGGGAAATGGAATAGTATGGTTTTTGTATGTACGTCATTGATGATACTTTTTGCAATTTTGTGGGTGATAACATTTATTACGAAACTTGCAGGAGGAAACAATATACTGGCAAATACTTTTGTGCCTAAGGGTGAAAAAGCAACAAAAGAAGAAATCGTAAAAGTATTTTTGTATACACTTTTATTCAGAATAGGAATTTATATTGTCGGTGTAGTAATATCAATGATATTTTCAGAAGAGACAGGTTTTACATTTTCTGATTTTTTGTCAAGCTGGAACAGATGGGATTCACAGCATTATATTGATTTGGCGAGTAAAGGCTATGCAGACTGCGTGGAAAACGGACAGCATCTTTTTCTTGTATTTTTCCCACTCTGCCCGTGGCTTCTTAAAATAATTCATTTTATTATAAGAGACTGGCAGCTTGCTTTCATTATGCTTTCGACAATAGCATATTGTGTGGGGGCAGTATTCTTTTATATTTGTATATCGGAGGAATACGGAAAGAAAACGGCACAGAAGGCACTTACACTTGTGAGCGTGTGGCCATTTGCTTTTTTCTTTGGCGGAATGATGACAGAAAGCCTGTTTTTTGCAACACTTTCGATAGGTTTCTATTTTATAAAAAAGCACAATTGGTTTGCTGTGGGTTTGACAGGTCTGTTTTGTTCGCTTTGCAGAGTGCAGGGAATACTGCTCTTAGGAGTTGCCGGCGTTGAATTTCTGCAGACATATTCACCGGTAATTATGTGGAAAGAGAAAAAAATCGCTCTGTTTTTTAAAGAGGTGTTTACAAAGGGAATATATTTGTTGTTGATACCTGTAGGAAATCTGATATATTTTTATCTGAATTATAAAGTAGAGGGAAATCCGTTTAAGTTTCAGGAATACCAGAAAAATCACTGGAATCATGAGGTTACATCTTTTTATAAGGGATTTGGGGATGTGTGGAAATATTTTAAAGATGCAGGTACGACAAACAGTATGAAAATGAGTATATGGCTGCCGGAGGTTATCATAGTTATACTTGTTATTGTGGTATTGTTTTATGCACTTAAAACACAGCCGCTTAAGTATACGGCGTATCTGTGGGTGTATACTATGGTTTGTTATGGAGTGACTTTCCTTATAAGCGGTGGGAGATATATGCTTTGTGCACTTCCGATATTTATCATTGCAGGTGATTTTTTTGAACAGCATGAAAGGCTTTACAGGTTTGCGGTGATATTGTCAACGGCATTTATGGCGGTTTATATGGCAGGATATTTTAATGGAAAGCAGATAATGTAAGAGTACAAAATAAAAAATTCTTGACAAATCAATTTACAAGGGTATATACTTTTAAGCAGTTAAATAAATTGAAACCGTTGATGTGGAGATAAAAATAAAAGAGGCGCTTACAGAGAGCAGGGGATGCTGAGAACCCGCAGAAAGCTGTTTATTAAATGGACCACTGAGGGTATAGTCAAAGGAATTTTATTCCGAGTATTCTATGACGTGAGGGCATGCGTTAGTTGCCGGGAATATGTTAGTATTTCGCTAAGAGTGTGGGCAGACCATAAATCAAGGTGGCACCGCGGTATTATTATTGTATAACCGTCCTTGGATATTATCATAATTATGATAATATCCAAGGACTTTTTTGATTACCTTGAATAAAATTTTTTTCAAGCTGGACATTCATTCAGAAAGCTGTTAAGGAGGAAAAGCATGATTACATTTGAAGAAGCAAAAGAATTATCAAAGGGGTACAAAGTTGTACCAATCAGCATGGAAATTATGTCGGATATAAGAACACCGATGCAGGTGCTTCGTATTTTGAAAGGTGTAAGTTCACACTGTTATATGTTGGAGAGCGTGGAAAATCAGGAGAAATGGGGAAGATATACATTTCTTGGATATGACCCTAAGTTGGAAATTACATGTACTAACGGGGTGATGAAAGTTAAGAACGGAAAGACTGAGATAAGCGAAGTTAAACACCCAGGTGAGAAGATAAAAGAGATTCTAAAAGAATACACAAGTCCTAAGATAAAAGAACTTCCGACATTTACAGGTGGTCTTGTAGGTTATTTCTCATATGATTACATAAAATACAGTGAGCCAAAGTTAAACCTTGACGCAGATGATGAGGAAGGCTTTAAAGATGTTGATTTGATGCTTTTTGACAAAGTTATAGCATTTGACAATTTCAGCCAGAAGATAATTGTTATAGCAAATGCAAAAACTGACAATTTAGAAGAAGATTATAACAAATGTGTTGATGAGATAAATAAGATAATAGAACTTATAAAAACAGGAGAGATGGTTGACGTTAATCCGGGAAAGATAACATCTGAGTTCAGACCGTTATTTACTGAGAAAGAATATTGCGAGATGGTTGAGAAAGCAAAGCATTATATATATGAAGGAGATATTTTCCAGGTTGTACTTTCAAACAGACTGGAGGCAGATTATGAGGGAAGCCTGCTTAATGCATACAGAGTATTAAGAACAATAAATCCTTCTCCGTATATGTTCTACTTCAGCAGCGATGACATAGAAGTGGCAGGTGCTTCTCCTGAAACTTTGGTAAAACTTGAGGATGGAGTTCTTCATACATTTCCTCTTGCCGGTACAAAACCGAGAGGAAAGACTAAGGAAGAGGATGATGAGCTTGAAAAAAAACTTCTCAGTGATGAGAAAGAGAGAGCTGAACATAACATGCTTGTTGACCTCGGAAGAAATGATATAGGAAAGATAAGCAGATTTGGAACTGTCGAAGTTGAAAACTATATGGATATATTGAGATATTCACATGTAATGCATATCGGTTCGACAGTAAAAGGTGAGATAAGGGACGACAAAACAAGTCTTGATGCCGTAGATGCCGTACTTCCGGCAGGAACACTTTCGGGAGCACCAAAAATTCGTGCGATGGAGATAATAAACGAACTTGAAAACAATAAGCGCGGAATTTACGGCGGTGCGATAGGATATATAGATTTTACGGGAAATCTTGATACATGTATAGCAATAAGAACAGCTTTTAAAAAGAATGGAAAAGTTTTTGTACGTTCGGGTGCAGGAATTGTTGCAGACAGCGTACCTGAGAGTGAGTATAACGAATGTATAAATAAAGCAAAAGCAGTTATGAATGCTGTTTCAATGGGACAGGAAGAAATGTAAAAACATATGCGTGTTTTTTCTTGTATGCAAAAAAGGAGGTTTATATGATATTACTTATAGATAATTATGACAGTTTTTCTTACAATCTGTTTCAGTTTGTGGGAACTATAAATCCTGATATAAAGGTGATAAGAAATGATGAGATGACGGTTAGTGAAATAGAAAAGCTTGCACCAAGTCATATACTTATATCGCCGGGACCCGGAAAACCTTCTGATGCAGGGATATGCGAGGATGTTATAAAATATTTTAAGGGAAAGATTCCGATTCTTGGTGTCTGCCTTGGTCATCAGGCAATATGTGAGACATTTGGGGCAGAGGTTACATACGCACCGAAACTTATGCATGGCAAACAGTCAGAGGTTAAGCTTGATGATACCTGTAAAATTTTTAAGGGAATAGGAGAAAGAGCAAAAGTTGCGAGATACCATTCTCTTATCGCAAAAAAAGATACAATACCTGATGAACTTACAGTTACGGCTGTCACCGACGATGGAGAGGTTATGGCTGTAAAACACAGGGATTATGAGATATATGGTGTTCAGTTTCATCCTGAATCAATAATGACACCTGATGGAATGAAAATGCTTAAAAATTTCTTTGAATAAAATGGAGGGTTATTATGATTAAAGAGGCAATAAATACACTTGTAAATGGTGAAAATCTTAATGATGAAGTAATGACACAGGTAATGGAAGAAATCATGACTGGAGAGGCAACAGACGCACAGAAAGCATCATTCCTTACAGCACTCAGCATAAAGGGCGAGACAATCGACGAGATAACAGCAGCAGCGAAGGTAATGTCATCAAAATGCACACCTTTTCACAATGATGGAGATGCACTTGAGATAGTGGGAACAGGCGGAGATAAAGCTAATTCATTTAATATATCAACACTTTCGGCAATAGTGGCTGCGGCAGCAGGTGTTCATGTCGCAAAGCATGGAAACAGAGCTGCATCAAGCAAGTGCGGAACAGCTGATTGTCTTGAAGCACTCGGAGTAAAGATTGATATTGAACCAAATCAGAGTGAAAAATTGTTAAAAGAAGACGGAATATGTTTCCTGTTTGCACAGAAGTATCATCCGGCAATGCGTTTTGTCGGTGCAGTAAGAAAAGAGATGGGAATCCGCACAATGTTTAATGTACTCGGACCTCTTTCAAACCCTGCAAGAGCAAATATGCAGCTTATGGGTGTATATGATGAAAAAATTGTAGAACCGCTTGCACATGTACTTAAAAATTTAGGTTTGAAAAAGCTTATGGTTGTTTACGGAATGGATTGTCTTGATGAAATTTCACTTTCTGCACCTACAAAGGTATGTGAATATAGAGACGGTGAGTTTAAAAATTATGAGATAACACCGGAGCAGTTTGGATTTAAGCGTTGCACTAAAGATGACCTTGTCGGTGGGGAGCCGGCATTAAATGCACAGATAGCAAGAGAGATTTTAGATGGAGTGGAAGGACCAAAGATGGATGCGGTTCTTTTAAATGCAGGAGCTGCAATCTACATTGCAACAGATGGAATTACAATAGAACAGGGAATTGAAAAGGCAAAGGAAATGATAAAGAGTGGAAAGGCTAAAGCTAAACTTGAACAATTTATAGCTGACAGCAACAAATAAAACAGTCTGAAAACAAGACATACTTTTTAATTGAAAACAGATGCTTAGAAAGTGTTTAACAGACAAAAACAGAAATGGAGAAAACATTGAATATATTAGAAGAAATTGCGGCAAAGACAAGGGAGCGTGTAGCCGAGGCAAAAAATAAAGTTTCTCTTGAAGAGATGAAACAAAAAGCCGAGAGTCTTAACGCTGATACGGGATTTCCGTTTGAAAATGCCATTAAAGAGGGAAGTCTTTCTTTTATATGTGAGGCGAAAAAAGCTTCACCGTCAAAGGGACTTATAGCAGAAGATTTTCCTTATGTCGAGATTGCAAAGGAATATGAAAAAGGCGGTGCAAGTGCCATATCGGTACTTACCGAACCATTCTGGTTTATGGGAAGCAATGAGTATTTAAAGGAAATAAGGGAAGAAGTAAATATTCCTATTATAAGAAAAGATTTCACTGTTGATGAGTATATGATATATGAAGCCAAGGTTATCGGTGCAGATGCGGTATTGCTCATATGTGCCATACTTGATGATGAAAGCCTTAAAAAGTATATGCAGATAGCAGACAGTCTGGGACTTAGTGCTCTTGTTGAAACCCATGACGAAGAGGAAGTAAAAAGAGCAGTAGCGGCAGGAGCAAGACTTATAGGTGTAAATAACAGGGATTTAAGGAATTTTACCGTTGATATAAACAACAGCTTAAGACTTAGAAATCTTGTGCCTGAAGATATTACTTTTGTTTCTGAAAGTGGTATAAAAGGCGAGAAAGAGATTAGAGAGCTTGCCATGGGAAAGGTTGACGGTGTACTTATCGGTGAGGCGATGATGCGTGCCGGGGAGAGCCGTATAGAGACTTTGAAATCACTTATAAAAGTAGGACATGTCTAAAATTGATATGATGAAAACCGACTGAAATATTCAGTCAGATTATGGAGGATAAAAAGGATGAGTAAAGGAAGATTTGGTGTTCACGGTGGGCAGTATATACCTGAAACACTTATGAATGAGATACAAAAACTTGAAGAAGCATATGAATTTTATAAGAAAGATGAGCAGTTTAATAAAGAACTTGATACACTTCTTAGAGAATATGCAGGCAGACCGTCACTTCTCTATTATGCTGAGAAAATGACAAGAGATTTAGGCGGAGCAAAGATTTATTTTAAAAGAGAAGATTTAAATCATACCGGTTCACACAAGATAAACAATGTACTTGGCCAGGCACTTCTTGCAAAGAAGATGGGCAAGACAAGAATTATTGCAGAGACAGGTGCAGGTCAGCACGGTGTCGCAACAGCGACAGCAGCAGCACTTCTTGACCTTGAATGTGAAATATACATGGGTAAAGAAGATACAATTCGTCAGGCACTTAACGTATATCGTATGGAACTTCTTGGAGCAAAAGTTCATCCTGTTGAAACAGGAACAAAAACTCTTAAAGATGCCGTAAACGAATGTATGAGAGAGTGGACTAACAGAGTTGATGATACTCTCTATGTTCTCGGTTCGGTTATGGGACCACATCCTTTCCCTCCTATAGTAAGAGGTTTTCAGAGTGTTATTAGCCGTGAAGCCATGTTATAAGCCGTGAAGCCAGAGCGCAGATACTTGAAAAAGAAGGCAGACTGCCTGATGTCGTAATGGCTTGTGTAGGTGGTGGAAGTAATTCGATGGGAATGTTCTATGAATTTATCAATGACAAAGATGTAAAGCTTATAGGGTGTGAAGCGGCAGGGCTTGGAGTTGATACTGACAGAACGGCTGCGACAATGGCAACAGGTACAGAAGGAATATTTCATGGAATGAAATCATACTTCTGTCAGGATGAGTATGGACAGATAGCACCTGTTTACTCAATTTCAGCCGGACTTGATTATCCGGGAGTAGGCCCTGAGCACGCATACCTTAAAGATATAGGAAGAGCTGAGTATGTTCCTGTAACTGACGAGGAAGCTGTAAATGCATTTGAATATATTGCAAAAGAAGAGGGAATTATCGCAGCTATCGAGAGTTCACATGCGGTAGCACATGTGATGAAGATAGCACCAAAGATGGATAAAGACCAGATAATAATATGTTGCCTTTCAGGACGTGGCGATAAGGATGTGGCAGCAATTGCAAGATACAGGGGGATTGATTTACATGAATAGAATAAGTAACGCATTTGAAAATAAAAAAGCATTTATACCTTTTATAACAGCAGGAGATCCAAACCTTGAAAAAACTGAGGAATTTATTCTTGAGATGGAGAAAGCAGGAGCAGCACTTGTTGAGATAGGAATACCGTTTTCAGATCCGATAGCAGAGGGACCGGTTATTCAGGATGCAAATATAAGATCGCTTTCAGGCGGATGCACAACAGACAAAATTTTTGAAATGGTAAAGTCACTTCGTACTAAAACAGACATACCACTTGTATTTATGGGATATGCAAACTCACTTTACAAGTATGGTTATGATAAATTCTGTGCAAAATGTCAGGAAGTAGGAATAGACGGACTTATAATACCTGACATCCCATACGAGGAAAAGAATGAACTTGCACCGATAGCGGAAAAATACGGAATGTATCTTATTTCAATGATAGCACCTACATCAGAAAAACGTATCCGGATGATTGCAAAAGAAGCAAAAGGCTTTATCTATGTTGTGTCATCAATGGGTGTAACAGGTGTCAGAAGTGAGATAAAAACTGATATTGAAAGTATAGTTAAATCAATAAAGGAAGTTACGGATACACCGGCAGCAGTAGGGTTTGGAATAAACACACCGGAGCAGGTAAATAAATATACAAAGATAGCAGACGGTGCGATAGTCGGAAGCGCAATCATAAAAATTGTGGCAAAATACGGAGAAGAAGCAGGAAAGTATATCTATAATTATGTAAAAGAAATGACAGGCGGACTTGCGCAGCAATGAAGCAATCCGTGGCATTAGTTAGGGTCAAAATAGTTTTTGACCCCAACATCATAATATAAGAATTAAATTAATAGATTTATAAAAACCGGCAGGCTAAAAAACAGTCTGTCAGTTTTTTTTGTATATTTATGATATAATTATTTTAAAAAACATATATGAAATGGAGCTGAAAATATGTCTGATTTACATGTAATAGTTATGGATATGGATGGTACACTTCTTAATGACAATAAAGAAGTGAGTGAATATACAAAAAATGTTTTGCGGCGACAGAAAGAAAAGGGAATGAAGATTGGCATTGCATCGGGGCGTCCTATACTTGGAGTCAGGAGAACTGTAGAGAATTTAGGGCTTTCTGACATTATACAGTTTATGGTTGCGTCAAACGGGGCGGAACTTTATGATGTTTCTGACGGAGAAGAAAGAGGTTTTTTTAAACTCGATGTAAATACAATTTTTGAGATAATTGATACATATAAACATTTTGATTTAAATCCCTATGTTTATCAGGGAGGGGATTGTTATGCGGTAAGAAACGATTCTACTATTGAGAGGGCGGCGAAAAATAATTTTCTTGGGATTCATCTGTGTGATATGAGAAAAGAGGTCACAACCCCTCAAAGTAAACTTGTATTAAGTACGCCCCCTGAAAAAATGAGTGATGTGGAAAAATTTTATGAGGCACATAAATCTGAAAAGTATCGTGCATTTAAATCACAGACTGATATGTTTGAATTTGTCCACCCGGAGTTGTCAAAAGTATATGGGATTAAATATTATTGTGAAAAATATGGATATGATATTTCAAAAGTTATTGCATTTGGAGATACTACAAATGACCTTGAAATGGTTGACGAGTGCGGTGTCGGTGTTTGCATGTGCAACGGGACTGATGATGTGAAAGCCGTTGCCGATATTATTACTGAGTTCAGCAATGATGATGACGGACTTGCAAAGGAACTTGAAAAATTATTATGATGCAAGGGTCAAAAGCAGATGTAATATTAGGAGTGTATAAAATTTTTTGGATAGAGAAAAGAGGGATGGTATGGTTTGTATAAAGGCAAATTATGAGATTGTTAAAGTTTACCAAAGAATAATAACAGCGATGAGAGAGCGCGTAGAGTGGAACGGGGACATTATTATACGAAAGAATACTATGATACTTGTAGGAAGAGTACGCTCAATGTATTTTGAACTTGCGACAAGAAGAGTTTATTCGGATATTGAAGAATTGGGCTTTGACATGGCAAATGCATTTGAAATGGGAAATAATAAACTTATTACCAATATTATAAATATGCTCTTATATCCGTTTGGCAAGTGGGGAGCTATAAAGGGACTGAATGTTGAGCAGGATTACATGGTTCTTGCTGCTCTTTTTTCGCAGATTTATAAAGAGATAGATGTAGAGACATATTTTACAAAGACAAGTTTTAAATTTTTTATAAACGGTATTCAGATTACATTTGAAGATGCAATGGAAAAGTGTATTGATTACATACAAAAACAGCGTGATATAAAGAATGAAGCCGAAAAACCAAAAGAGGGCAGCGGTAAAAACGAGACAGAAAAAAATACTAAAGAGGGTAGCGGTAGAAACGAAACAGAAAATAATGTTAAAAAGGATGGAGGCATAAACAGGGCAGAGGAGGACAACGAAGATACAGCCGGAATAAATGTCGAAGAGGAAAGAAAAGGTGCGGGTTTGTGGCACAATATGAAATGGAGTTCTGGAAAATTTCAGTTTAACCGTGAAGATGTTGATAAAAAATATGCAAATTCCCACAGGATAGGAAATAATTTTTACATGGTTCCGTATGAATGTCCGGATTGTGGGGAACATCTGCATATGGTTGTCTATCCTCAGAGAAAAGAAAATGTCATAGATACTGATGACGGGCGTGTTTACATAACAAGAGCTTATACATGTGACAACTGCAAAAAATTTTATACAGCAAAGCCGGGGAAACTTTTAAGAGAAGGTGATGCATATGTTCTTGATTTTGACAATGATGAATATGCGGCAAGAGATTATGTACTGCTTTTAGGAAAAAAAGGTGCAAAAACGGGAAACTGCAATTTTAATATGTATGAGGCAGATTATGAAAAGAATGTATCATCATTGGGAAAAAGACTTAGTGAGAGATGCAGAAAAATGGAGCTTTTGACAGATGAGGAACTTGAACAGATACTTGCCCAGATGGATGAAGGATTCTTTTCTGATTATGAAAAGGAGAGATTTCTTGCGATAATAGAGCAGGAACTTGAGTATCGTGAAAAGATGCGAAATAAAAAAATGGGAGAGTTTGGCAGAAGAAGCGATGAGAGGGAGGATGATGAAGAGGAAAATGAAGAGGTAAAGGATGATAATTCGTTTGCCGGAGAAGGTTTATCAGAAGAGAATACAGAAAAAAGTAAAGGCAAGGGTATATTTTTCGGAAGAAATGCTAAGAAAAAGGAAAGTAAAACATTGTCTGAGCCTGATTTAAAAAATAAGGATACTGAGGAAAGTAAAACCGGCAGTGAAGAGAAATCAGTATTAGGAACAGAAAATAAAACGATAAAAGAATGTGATAAAGAAAACATTAGGAAAAATGAGATAATAAAGGATAATTGTAAACGTGATAATAAAGAAATTGAAGAAACAAAAGAAAACGAAACAATAAAAGAAAACAAAACAATAAAAGAAAATGACAGTCATGAAGATAACGCAACTGAAATAAAAAGAACAGAGCAAAATCAAAAAGAGGAAAATATAAAAAACGGTGAGTCTGCTAAAAAGGAGTCTAAAGTAAATGATAAAAAGCCGGCAGACAGCAAAGCGGCAGACAACAGGGCATCATTTTTTGACAGGATAACAGATGAGAGCAGGACAGCAAAGTATTCGGAGATAGTTGAAAATATTAAAAAGGTTAAGGCATCAAATGGAAGTGAGCAAGAGAAAAATCATTATATTGAAGTGATGACAAAGCTTTGCAAGGCGGCAGCAAAAAGAGAAATAGAATATATGCTTTCACATCTTCCGGGAAATATAAATTTTGACAGATATAAAAGAACAAAAGAAAAACTTATGACATATACGCAGATAGATGTCAGTCCATATATAAAAATTGTTGATACAAAACGTGATAAAGTTGAGTTTGATGAATTAAATAAGCTTGTGGGCAGTGTTGACAGAGATAACAGGAATGATTTGCTGGAAATGATGGAGAAAATAAAAAACGGAGAGTACGAGAAACGTAATTCTGACAGATTTGTGGAGGGACTTAGAAAGCGTGTTTATGCGATTGATGAGGCAAAAATCAGAGGAATATGTCCAAATCCCGATAATATAACATTTGATGAGGGCGTTAAGGCACTTAAAGAGATTGAAAAAGGAATTTTTCTGCCTGAACTCAAATCAAATATGCTCCAGCTTATAGACAAGAAACTTACGGCATTAAAAACGGAGGAATGTGAGCTTCTTGTAAAAAAACTTAAACGTGATCTTGACGGAAAAATATCGGACATGTCAAAGCTTCATTTTTATGACATCAGGAAAATGAGAGAGGAAGATAAAGGTGATAAGGAAATTTCGTTTGTAAAGGTTGCAGTAAGCACATACGCTTATGCGACAGGCACATATGAGTATCCGGTTGTCATATGTGATTCATCAATGTTTGGAAGCGGAAAAGAGGGATTTATAATTACACCTGACCATGTATTTTACAAGGGACTTATAAAATCAGGTTCTATAGATGTGAAAAATATAAATAGGGTATTTTCAGAAAAGAAAGGTCTTATGATTGAGCATTCTTCAAAAGGAAATGTAAAAATGCCGTGTACACTTAATAAGAACGATGAAAAAAACATGGCAGAGGTACTTGATGGCTTTGTTGATTATCTGAAAATGAAACCGGAATCAAGAAGTATTGAATATATGTCAAAGCAGGAGCATGAGGTGAAGTGCTGTTATCGCTGCGGCCACGTATTTACAAAGGGTAACATATGCCCAAAATGCGGAAGCAGATTTGAACAATAAAAGGACTTAATCGGTTGACAATCGTCATGAATATGGTACAATGTAGTAATGAAAACTACATGAGATGGAAATTGACACAAAGTCAATTGAAATTTGAATAAATGACTAAAACGGATTTGCCGTTTAATCAATAAGTTGAACAAATCGGAATATGGAGGATTTGCCATGGATTATCAGATAATCAGTGACAGCTCTTGCGACCTGGAGCAGAGTTTAAGAGAAAAATACGATATAGAAGTTGTACCTTTTTATATATCATTTGACGAAGAAAATTACCAGAAAGAAGTAGAAGAGATTGCAATAGATGATGTTTACAGGAAAATGGTTGATTTTCCAAAACAGTATCCTAAAACTTCACTGCCATCAGTACAGAATTATGTGGATGCTTTTACTCCTCATGTGAAAGAAGGCAGAGCTGTTATTTGTGTATGTATTACGACATCTTTAAGCGGTTCATACAATTCAGCGTGCAATGCAAAAGAGATTGTTTGTGAAGAATATCCCGATGCAAAGATTACGGTTATTAACTCACTCGGTGCGACTGTATTGCAGGGGCTTTTTGTAATAGAAGCGGCAAAATTAAAGAGGTCCGGAGCAACTTATGAGGAAGCGGTAGAAAAACTTACATCACCGGAGTACCTTGCAACAGGAAGAATATTTTTTACCGTAGGAAATACGGATTATCTTAAACATGGCGGAAGAATAGGGAAAGTGGCAAGTATAGCGTCAAGTGCATTGAATTTAAAACCAATAATTACGCTTAAAGACGGTTCAATAGACGCATCCGGCATAGCGAGAAGCCGCAAGAAATCAATACTTAAAACATATGATTTATTAAAAAACTATTTTGCAGAAAATGGCGAAGACCCAAATGATTATGTTTATGCTGTAGGGTATGGATATGACAGGGAAGAGGGACTTGAATACAAGAAAGAGTTTGACAAAGTTATGAGTGAATTGGGACTCAAAGAGGAAACTAATATCGCGCATATCGGTGCAACAATATGTGTTCACACAGGGCCTTATGCCATAGGTGCAGGTCTTATTAAGAAAATTATTTAAAAAAATTTAGGAATATTATTTAAGAAAAAAACTTGAAAAAATCCTGACATGATGTTATAGTGTGTTAGGATTTTTTTGATACGGAGGTGAATTTCATGGACAGTAATGACAGTTTTGGACGAAGTATTAACAACAGTGTTTTATATCGTGAGCAAGTGGCATGGCTGTCGCATGAGATTTTTAGCCATGTTTATAAATGATGCACATTTTGTTGAAATAGTGATGTGATTTCATAAATATTGTTCATGTAGAAAGCACTGTTTAGGGTGCTTTTTTATGTTATAGAAAACATACGTTTTGCGGAGGTGTTACACATGAACAGAAAATATTTTGATATCATAAACATTATAAGAAAGAATAAAAATGACAATGAAATTTTGAAATGTCTGTCAAATTATCATGAAAATGATATAGCGGATATAATAGCACAGCTTACAGCAGATGAGCGAAAAAGAATATACGGTCTGCTTGGTTTTCAGAGAATGGCAGAGATATTTGTATATCTGGATGAACCGGAAAGATATTTGGAAGAAATTTCGATTGAAGATGCGGCAAAGATAATCTCATTTATGGATTCGGATGATGCGGTTGAAATTCTTGAAAAGCTTGATACAGATACAAAAAATGAGATAGAAAAAAGACTTGATGATGACGCGGCGGCAGACGTGAAAATGCTTCTCTCATATGATGAAGATGAAATAGGCAGATATATGACGACGAATTATGTCTGCATAAAGAAAGGGCTTTCGGTAAGACAGGCGATGAGTGAACTTGTCCGTCAGGCCGGTGAAAATGACAATATAATGACTATTTATGTTGAAGACGAGTTGTCGAGGTTTGCCGGTGCAATAGATTTGAAGGATTTAATTACGGCTAGGGAAAATGATAACCTTGAAGAGATAGTTATCAACTCTTATCCTTATGTGACAGACCATGAGTTGCTTGATGAATGTATAGAACAGATTGTAGATTATTCGGAAGATTCAATTCCTGTATTGTCAAAGGAAAAACAGCTGTTAGGCGTAATAACATCGGAAGACATTGTTGATATTGTCGATGATGAAATGGGAGAAGATTATGCTAAACTGGCAGGTCTTACAGCAGAGGAAGATTTGAAAGAGACAACTGTTCAAAGTATGAAAAAGAGACTGCCATGGCTGATAATACTTTTGTTTTTGGGTGTTTTGGTATCATCAGTTGTGGGAATGTTTGAAAATGTGGTAGCGGTACTTCCGATAGTTATATGTTTTCAGTCACTGGTACTTGACATGGCGGGAAATGTCGGAACACAGTCACTTGCTGTTACTATACGTGTTTTGATGGATGAAAATCTTACCGGAAAACAAAAACTGTTTTTGCTCGTTAAGGAAATGAGAGTTGGTCTTTTAAACGGTGGAATACTCGGTGTTATGGCACTTACATTGCTGGGAGTATATATCCATATGTTTAAAGGATATAGTCTTATGGGAGCGTTTGCAATTTCAGGATGTGTAGGTGTTTCACTTATGGCTGCGATGTTGATTTCAAGTATGGTGGGGACTGTAATTCCAATGTTTTTCCACAAGATTAAAATTGATCCGGCAGTGGCATCGGGTCCACTTATTACAACGGTAAATGACCTTGTTGCCGTTGTAACTTATTATGGTCTTGCGTACATTTTTTTGATACAATTGTAATATATAACAAGTATCCGGATTTGGAAAGAAGGTGAAAATTTTGACATTACAGCAGCTAAGATATGTGACTATGGTTGCAAAAACGGGAACGATTACCGAGGCAGCAAATAAACTGTACATTTCACAGCCAAGCCTTACGAGTGCGATACATGAACTTGAAAATGAGATGAATATTGTCATTTTCAGAAGAACCAACAAAGGTGTAAGCGTAACAAAGGAGGGCGAGGACTTTTTGGGATATGCCAGGCAGGTGCTTGAGCAGGCAGCAATTCTCGAAGATAAATACAAGAAAAATTCAGGCGGGAAAAAACAGTTTTGTGTTTCAACACAGCACTACTCATTTGCGGTAAACGCATTTGTGGATTTGATTAAAAAATATGGTCAGGATGAATATGATTTTTCGATAAGGGAAACCCAGACATATGAGATAATAGAAGATGTTGCGAAAATGAGAAGTGAACTTGGAATACTTTTTCTGAATGATTTTAATGAGACAGTCATAAATAAAATTTTAAAAAGTCATGAACTTGAATTTACGCAATTATTTGTGGCAAAACCGCATGTGTTCATAAGCAGAAAACATCCACTTGCAGATAAAAAGATAATTACGAACAGTGAACTTGAACTGTATCCGTATCTTTCGTTTGAACAGGGAGAGCATAATTCATTCTATTTTTCGGAGGAAATTTTTTCGGCATCTGAGAGAAAGAAAAATATACGAGTGAGGGACAGAGCAACACTGTTTAATCTGCTCATAGGACTAAACGGTTATACAGTTTGCAGTGGAGTTATAGACAAAAAGTTAAACGGTAAGGATATAATAGCTGTACCGTTAGCGGATGAGGGGGATATGCGCATAGGTTATATTATGCATAAGAAAGGTATGCTTAGCAGGCTTGGAGAGACTTACCTTGAGTCTTTGAAAAAATATTTAGGATGATTTTTTATCACTTGATATAGTTTAAAACTATGGATAACCTCTTTCTTTATGTATTATACGATTGCGGGAAACTTAATTATAATAAACGTACTGAAAAGAAGCTGTTTTTCTCAGAGATTGAGGGGGAGCAGTTTTTTGGAGTATTTGGGATAGAGATTGCTTAAATGGAGGTTAGAGATGAAAACATCAGTTATTGGTTTCCCGAGAATCGGAACATTGAGAGAGCTTAAATTTGCTTCTGAAAAATATTTTAGAAATGAAATTGATGAGGAGCAGTTGAAACAGACAGCGACTGAATTGAGAAAGACACACTGGAACCTGCAGAAAAGTGCAGGCATTGATTTTATTTCAAGTAATGATTTTTCATTTTATGATATTGTGCTTGACACAGCAGTATTGCTAAATATTATACCGAAGAGATATAAAGAACTGGGGTTGTCAGAACTTGATACATATTTTTCGATGGCAAGAGGATACCAGGGAGAACATGGTGATGTTAAAGCACTTGCAATGAAGAAATGGTTCAATACAAATTATCATTATATTGTGCCGGAAGTTGAGGATGATACACAGATAAAACTGTCAGGCGACAAGCTTTGGAATGAATATGACGAAGCAGAGGAACTTGGAATTGTAACTAAACCTATGATTACAGGTGCATATACAATGTTAAAATTGTGCAGATATACAGGAAATAAATCGGCAGCAGATTATGTAGACGATATTGTGAAGGCATACAAAGAACTGTTACAGACATGTGGGAAAAAGCAGATTGCATGGGTTCAGTTTGATGAGCCGGCACTTGTACTTGACATGAGTGACGAGGATAAAAAATTATTCCATGAAATTTATGATGCGTTGCTTGCTTGCAGTACAGATACAAAAATATTACTGCAGACATATTTTGGAGATATACGTGACATTTATGAGGATGTTATAAAAATGTCATTTGCAGGAATCGGAATTGATTTTATTGAGGGAAAACAGTCGTATGAACTTGTTTCAAAATTTGGTTTTCCAAAGGATAAGGTGCTTTTTGCAGGTCTTGTAAACGGTAAGAATATCTGGAAAAATCATTATGACAAAACATTAAAGATTGTAAATGAATTAGCAGATAAATGTATTGACACAGTGATTTCAACATCATGCTCGCTACTTCATGTGCCATATACATTAGGGAATGAAGAAAAGCTTTCAAAAGAGTATACTGCATATTTTTCATTTGCTAAGGAAAAGCTTGTTGAACTTAATGAGCTTGGAAAGCTTGCAGACAAGAAAAATTATTGTGATGATGAGGTATACAAGAAAAATCATGAACTTTTCAACGGAAACAGAAATTGTACAAATGCAAATGTAAGTGAGCGTCTTTCAAAGGTTAAAGAAGATGATTATATAAGACTTCCAAAGAGAAGCGAGCGTCAGAAACTTCAGAAGGAAGAATTTAAGCTTCCTGAACTTCCAACTACTACAATAGGTTCGTTCCCGCAGACAAAGGATGTAAAGGCAAACCGTTCTGCATTTAAGAGAGGGGAAAAGACAGAACAGGAGTATATTGAATTTAATAAGAAGAAGATTGCCGAATGTGTAAACTGGCAGGAAGAAATCGGAATTGATGTACTTGTGCATGGCGAATATGAGCGAAATGACATGGTAGAATATTTCGGAGAGTCGCTTGGAGGATTTTTGTTTACGCAGAAAGCATGGGTTCAGTCGTATGGAACAAGATGTGTTAAACCGCCTATCATATGGGGAGATGTGTACAGAGATAAGCCTATAACAGTAGAATGGTCAGTCTATGCACAGTCGCTTACAAAGAAGCTTATGAAAGGTATGCTTACAGGGCCTGTTACAATACTTAACTGGTCATTCCCTAGAGAGGACATATCTATAAAAGAGTCAATATCACAGATTGCGTTAGCAATAAGGGATGAAGTTCTCGACCTTGAAGCAAATGGCATAAAAGTGATACAGATAGATGAGGCGGCTTTAAGAGAAAAACTCCCACTTAGAAAAACAGACTGGTATAAGGAATATCTTGATTTTGCAATACCTGCATTTCGCCTTACACATAGCGGTGTAAAGCCTGAAACACAGATACACACACATATGTGCTACAGTGAATTTACAGACATAATTCCTGCGATTGATGATATGGATGCGGATGTAATTACATTTGAGGCATCACGCTCAGACCTTCAGATATTGGATTCACTCAGGGAAAACAATTTTGAGACAGAAGCAGGTCCCGGAGTATATGATATTCATTCACCTAGAGTACCGTCAGTCGAGGAGATAACAAATGTATTAAAACTTATGCTCACAAAGATAGAAAGAGATAAACTTTGGGTAAATCCTGACTGTGGATTAAAGACAAGGGGAGTGAAAGAGTCGGATGCAAGTCTTAGAAATATGGTGCTTGCAGCTGAAAGATTAAGAGAAGAAGCATAAAATGATTTGATGTAACAGTAAAAAAGTATATAAAAATAAAACTGCTTGGGTTATTTGGAATGTAGGAAAGGTTGTAGTGTGGCAGAGAGTTCCGCTTGCGGAACTCTCTGTTGACGTTTATAATAAACATAATTTAAGTTACGGATATTCAGGAAAATTGTATGATACATCTGATATTACTAATGATAATGTATTGGGAGTTTTTGATTATATATTGAGAGGGGAAAATGTATGCGTAAAATAAGTATAGGAAAGCAGGATTATGAATCGTTAATAACATCAGGATGCTTTTATGTAGATAAAACATATTTTATAAAAGAATGGTGGGAATCACAGGATGATGTGACACTTATAACCCGACCGAGAAGATTTGGAAAAACATTGAATATGAGTATGTTGGAATGTTTTTTCTCAAATAAATATGCAAGCAGAGGTGATTTGTTTGAGGGGTTGTCGATATGGAATGATGAAAAATACAGACAGCTTCAGGGGACCTATCCGGTGATATTTATTAGTTTTGCAGAAATTAAGGCGAATAATTTTAAAGATACAAAAAATGACATGGTATCAGTTATAAATGATGTTTATAAACAGCATTCGTATCTTCTTGAAGATGAGATATTAACAGATGCTGAAAGAAATTTATTTAGACAGCTTGATGATTATTCAAAAAACACAAATGTAAATAAAGATATATCAAATGAGATAATATATAGGTCTGTTAAAGATCTTGCAGTAATTTTATATAGGAAATTTGAGAAAAAAGTGATAATACTTCTTGATGAGTATGATACACCTATGCAGGAAGCATATGTAAACGGATTTTGGAATGATATGGTTGGATTTATACGCAGTTTTTTCAATTCTACGTTAAAAACAAATCCATATCTTGATAGAGCTATAATGACGGGAATTACAAGGGTATCAAAAGAAAGTATTTTTTCAGATTTAAATAATCTTAATGTGATAACAACGACAAATGACGAGTATAATACAAGCTTTGGCTTTACGGAAAGTGAAGTCTTTGCGGCATTGGATGAGGCTGGCTTGCCTGAAAAAAAAGATGATGTGAAGCTTTGGTATGATGGATTTACTTTCGGAAAGCATAAGGACATATACAATCCGTGGTCTATTACAAATTATCTTGATAAGAAGGAATTTAAGACGTATTGGGCTGATACAAGTTCCAACAGTCTTGTTGGAAAGCTTATTCAAAGAGGTTCACCAAAAATAAAGAAAGCTATGGAAAAACTTTTAAACGGGGAATATATAACAGTTGGTATTGACGAACAGATAGTATTTGACCAACTGGATAATGATGAGGATGCAATATGGAGTCTTTTATTGGCGAGTGGTTATCTGAAAGTAGACAGTATGGAAATTTGCGTAAGCACAGGAGAGCAGAAATATGAACTCAGCCTCACCAACTTAGAAGTCCGTGTTATGTTCCAAAAATTGATAAAAGGCTGGTTTATGACAGGAGATGATTCATCTAATGAATTTATAAGTGCATTGATAGATGGTGATTTAGAAGCGATGAATTATTATATAAATGAAGTTACGCTCAATGTATTCAGTAGTTTTGATGTTGCAGGAAAGGATGAATCAAGAATACGACCTGAAAACTTTTACCATGGTTTTGTGTTGGGGCTTATGGCAGGTCAGAGAAATAATTACATTATAAAATCGAATAGGGAAAGTGGATTTGGTCGTTATGATGTTATGATGATTCCGAAACATAGTACAAATGAAGCAGGAAAGAAACTTCCGGCGATTGTGCTTGAGTTTAAAGTGAAAAGAAACAGCGAAAAATCACTTGAAGAAGCAGTGGAGGTAGCACATAGGCAGATAGAAGAAAAAAGATATGATGAAGAAATCTTAGCACTTGGTATAGAAAAAGAAAGAATAAGGCATTATGGATTTGCATTTGAAGGGAAAAAAGTGCTTATAGGGTGATTGAAAATTTATATCAATCTCTGCGTTAAAGTGGCCACAGCGAAAATAATTCAACAGAAAAAATGATTGACAATCCCCCTGACACCATTATATAATCAATTTAGTTATGCAAATGCGACGACGGAGAGAAGTAGCATGATTTATCATTCAAAGCGAGTGAAGGACGGTGAGAGCTTCGCAAAGTGAATTCATGTGAATAACACTCTATCAGCAGCGAACTGAAAACAGCGTTTAAGCTGGCAGTAGGTGAGCCGTAAGCTGCGCGACAGACAGCATGAGAGTGACTGACAAGACAGTAATTCGGGTGGTACCGCGGACAAATATTATGTTCGTCCTGAACTTTTAGTTTGGGATGGACTTTTTTATTTTTAGGAGGTAAAAATGAACGTAGGAAATATTTATCGTGACAAAACATTAAACGATATCAGTGAAAACAATGTTGGTGAAACATTAAGACTTGCCGGATGGGTTGAAAATATCCGTGACCATGGCGGTGTGTCATTTGTTGACCTTAGAGATATGTATGGTGTGATGCAGGTTGTTATGCGTGACACAAAACTTCTTGAGGGTATAAGCAAAGAAGATTGTATTTCAGTTGAAGGTGTTGTAGAGCATAGAGATGAAGAGACATACAATCCAAAGATACCTACAGGAACAATCGAACTTGAAGCACATAAGGTAGAGGTACTTGGAAGAGTTTACAGACAGCTTCCTTTTGAGATAATGACATCAAAAGAGACAAGAGAAGATGTTCGTCTTAAATATCGCTATCTCGATCTTAGAAATGCAAAAGTTCGTGATAATATGATATTCAGATCAAATGTCATAAGTTTTCTTCGTCAGAAGATGACAGACATGGGATTTTTAGAGATTCAGACACCTATTCTTTGTGCATCATCACCTGAGGGTGCGAGAGATTATATTGTTCCATCACGTAAATTTAAAGGTAAATTTTATGCATTGCCACAGGCACCACAGCAGTACAAACAGCTTCTTATGGTGTCAGGTTTTGATAAGTATTTCCAGATAGCACCTTGTTTCAGAGACGAGGACGCAAGAGCAGACCGTTCACCGGGAGAGTTCTATCAGCTTGACTTTGAGATGAGTTTTGCAACACAGGAAGATGTATTTAAAGTAGGTGAGGAAGTGCTTACAGCAGCATTTGAAAAATTTGCACCTGAAGGATATGAAGTAACACAGGCACCGTACCCTATTATCAGCTACAAGCAGGCAATGCTTGAGTTTGGTTCAGACAAGCCTGACCTTAGAAATCCACTTCGTATCGTTGACGTTACAGATTTCTTCCAGAGATGTACATTTAAGCCATTCCACGGAAAGACAGTTCGTGCAATCAATGTTCATGCAAAACTTTCAAAAGGTCAGCATGAAAAGCTTCTTAAATTTGCTCAGTCTATCGGAATGGGCGGACTTGGTTATCTTGAGGTTCTTGAAGATAAATCTTACAAGGGACCTATCGACAAATTTATTCCTGACGATATGAAACAGGAAATTGCCGATATAGCAGGACTTACACCGGGAGATACAATCTTCTTCATTGCAGACAGAGAAGCACAGGCAGCTCTTTATGCAGGACAGATTCGTACAGAACTCGGAAACAGACTTGATCTTATTGAGAAAAACAGTTATAGATTCTGTTATATAAATGACTTCCCTATGTATGAGTATGACAATGAGGAGAAGAAATATATCTTTACTCACAATCCATTCTCAATGCCACAGGGCGGACTTGAGGCGTTAAATACAAAAGAACCGTCAGAAATTCTTGCATATCAGTATGATATTGTATGTAACGGTATTGAACTTTCATCAGGAGCAGTTCGTAACCACGACCTTGATATAATGGTTAAGGCATTTGAGATTGCGGGATATACAGAAGAAGACTTAAAAGAAAAATTTGGAGCACTCTACAATGCATTCCAGTTTGGAGCACCACCACATGCAGGAATGGCACCGGGCGTAGACCGTATGATAATGCTTCTTCGCAATGAGGAAAATATCCGTGAAATAATACCATTCCCAATGAACGGAAATGCGCAGGATCTTATGTGTGGAGCACCAAATGAAGTAAGTGAACAGCAGCTTCGTGAAGTTCACATCAAAGTAAGACAGTAATAAAATTTGTGCATCGAAAAATTTGGACTTTTGATTTATGATGTATAAAATTTAAGTGATAGCATTGGGTGCGTAAAGAAAAAAGAAAACTGTCACATTGCAGATATTATTTGAATATTTGCGGTGTGGCAGTTTTTTATTTTAAAAAGGAACTTTCTGCTTTTTATAAAAAGAATAATGTATAATCATTGACAATAAAAAAATGTAACACAATGGACATTGTGTTACATTTTTTTATTACATATTATTTATCGGCAGTCAATTTGGAAACTTTAGCATTTTTTTTAAAATATTATCAAAAAATGAAAGGATAGATTTATAAAAATGAAAATTACTCAGCCGATACGTGATATTGCGGAATTAAAAAAGATAAAAAGATATTACCGCGAGGTGAAACCAAATAAAAGGAATTCACTTCTTGTTGTATGTGGACTTAACACGGCTTTGCGCATTTCTGATATTTTAAAACTTCGATGGAAGGATGTGTATAATGAAAATTTGCTGTCGTTTAAATCACATATTGATGTTAAAGAACAGAAAACAGGTAAAAAAACAACTGTTTTTATAAATAAAAACTTAAAAGAAGCATTTGCTTCGTTTCTTAAAGATATAATTGCGAAGAAAGGAAAATTGTGTGAGGTGATGGAACAATTTATTTTTCTTGGTCAGAAATCCACTGATAAGCCTATAAGTAGGATTCAGGCATTTCGCATAATATC
>FR887346.1:0-179 GCA_000436755.1 Clostridium sp. CAG:253
TTTTGCAGATTTGTCCTTTCCCCTACTTTCCAATATAATGAAGCTAAAGAAGTGGAGGTGTGCTTATGAGAGAGAAATTTAATCATCTGTATTTGGATAGCCACGAAAGAAAACTTTTGATACATAGCCTTGTAGAGTTAAAAAATCAGCTCATTCAGCAAGGCAGATATACGGATTGT
>FR887346.1:192-626 GCA_000436755.1 Clostridium sp. CAG:253
ATACGGATTGTGTTGACGAGCTTATTTTTAAGGTCATAAATGCACCGACCAAGAGAATGAAAATTGAATATGTCTAAGGCAGATTACAAAGCCGCTTATTCTTATTGATTTTAAGAGTAGGCGGCTTTTTTGCGTTCTCTGGTACTGTTTACATAGCCACCTTGACAAAGTGGCTAAATCTATGCGAAAGGAGGACGCATCTATGTCAAATTGCAAAGTGATTGCTCTGACTAACCAGAAAGGCGGTGTCGGAAAAACAACCACAGCGGTCAATCTGGGTGTAAGTCTGGTGCAGCAGGGTAAAAAAGTCCTGCTGATTGATGCCGATGCACAGGCAAATCTCACGATGGCTCTGGGTTATAACAGACCAGACGATATTCCCATAACGCTTTCTACTGTGATGCAGAACATCATAGACGATAAAACGCTTGATG
>FR887347.1:0-42890 GCA_000436755.1 Clostridium sp. CAG:253
GTAGTAGGTTCTGTAGTAGGTTCTGTGGTTGCAGTACCGTTTGTTATGTTAATTTCTATTGTTGCTTTGATAATGTTTTTTAATGCCTTGACATCGCTTATGGTATTAAGCTTTTTATCGTCAATAGATTCTGAAAAGAAAATAAATGTATATTTTCCGTTTTCAATATTTATAGCATCTTTGCGGAGAAGATAATATTTTTCGGAGTTTTCATCGGTATAATATAAATAGAAAGGGTTTATATATGGGGCAGACGAATCAAAGTCCGTGTTATCTGTATCCCAGTAATCAGTGCGGATAACTGCCATATAATCCCAAAAACCGTATTGTGCGGCAATATCTTTATCCCAAGGAGTTCCTGTACTCTTTTTCCAAGTGATATTCATAGAAGGAGAGTTTTCTTCTATATCATTGCTATTTGTAGGCAGCTTATCTATAAGAATATCAGACGGATAATCTGTCACATCAATTGAAGCAATGTCATCTTTGGCTGCTGCTGCATCGTATTTGCATGTCCATGTATTATTGTTTTGTACAAGACTGTATCCGGCGTTTAAATATTTATCTGCAAAGTTAAACCCAGCATTTGAATAATCACCTTTTGCAGTTATGTAAGTAATATTTTCAGAAGGGGTATCAGCACATGACGGAGAAGAACTTGTAATATAAAGCTGCGAGGCTCCGCTTGCTGTTTTGCTTATATTTATATGTCCGTCGAGGGAGACAATTATATTTGCTTTCTGTGCGCTGTTTCCACCTGTGAAATTTCCGTTTATAGTGGCATCGGGCATAGCTGTAAGGTCAAGAAAACCGCCATTATCAACAGATATATTATTCAAGTTTGATGTGTCGGAAGGTGCAAAAGTTCCGCTGTTTGTTACATGTATGTTTCCTATTCCGTTGACAGGCATTTTTGTTGTGGTATTACAGCCGTCAATAGTGAGTGTTGTATTATCGTTACCGATAATAGAAGATGCTGCAAAGGCTTGTTTTGTAGTTCCTGTCAGTAATATAGAAGCACTTGAAGAAGCCTCGGTTGATATTGTTCCGCGAAGCTGAGTGTATTCATTTAAAATAAGTGAGGCCTTGCCTGTATATGCAGTATACTTATTTTTATTATCATCATGTCCCATAATAATATCTTTAATAATAGTTTTGCCTGTGGCATTTATTACGGTAAATGATGCATTGGTTCCTATATCGGTGTTTGTATAAAATCCTCCGGCGTATACTGTCGGGAGAAGTTCGTTTTCTGAACTTCCAAATCCGCCAAGTGTTTCACCGGCACCCTCCAAATGTGTATCTACTTTATCTAAAGTAAGGCTGTGACCGGCAAGAAAAATTTCACGCTGTGAAACGCTGCCCATTGCATCGCTTGATTCAAAATGCAACTGTAAATTTTTAAAAGTAACATTATCTCCTTTTAGCTGAATAGGACCACGGCAGACAATTCCGACTGTAGAGCCGTCTTTGCCCTCAATAGTAGTGTTGGCAGGAATGTCTATTGGGATAGTTTGTCCGTTTTTGTCGGAAGATGCTGCTGTTTGGAATGATTTAGCTACAATAATATGTTTATATTTTCCTAAAGCTTTGAAAAAATCGTCAAAAGTGCTTACTGTAGTTGAAGTTTCAGCCTGAGCAGATATATTTTGTGCTTCTGACTGATAGGTTGCTGCCTGGGTACATGTTTCAGATAACATAATACAAGAAGTGAGAAGGCAGCAAATAAAATGTGATAGGCGTTTTTTCATTAGTAAATCCTTTCTGTAAATGGTGAATAATTTATAGTTCATAATAAAATATAGTGTCACTAATTATAACAAGAATAAGCAGATAAAGCTATTTGAAAATTTGTGTTTTTATTACAAAAAGATGTTATATTTGTCATTTTTATACTTGCTTAAATTAAAATTAAATTGTCAGGAATTTTTATTTTTTTTGGGGGGAATACTTATTCATGTATAGATGTGACAAGTATGGAAAGAGAATACGACTTTATGCAAAAAAGAGTAGAAATGGGGACTGATAATATGAATAAGAAAATTATAAAAACAGCTTCGGTTATTGCAGTTGGAGCAGGTGCGGCGGCTTTATATAAGGCAAAGTTTGCAAAGGATAATAATTCGGATAATCAAACACAGGGATGTACTGATTCAGGGAGAAAAAAGGATAAATGTCAATGTAATGGAAAAAGCCGCAGTCAACATTCTGATTATAAAAATACGGAACTTGGGAAGCATGAAAAAAACAGTAAGGGAATTTATTATGCAAGCGGTAATTATGAGGCATTTGCAAAACCTAAAAAGCCTGACGGAATTGAGAAAAAATCCGCATACATTGTCGGAAGCGGACTCGGTGCACTTGCGGCAGCATGCTTTCTTGTAAGAGATGCAAAAATGCCCGGAAAAAATATCCATATTCTTGAAGCACTCGATATTGCAGGGGGTGCATGCGACGGAATAAATGATGCCTCGAGAGGGTATATAATGCGTGGCGGACGAGAGATGGAGGAACATTTTGAGTGTCTGTGGGATTTATTCAGAAGCATACCTTCTTTAGAAAAGAAGGATGAATCAGTTTTGGACGAGTTTTATTATCTTAATAAGGAAGATCCGAATTATTCAATTTGTAGAGCAACCGTAAACAGAGGTAAGGATGCAGAACTTGGTGGTAAATTCGGTCTTAGCCGTAAAGGGTGTATGGAGATTATGAAATTGTTCTTTACCGCTGATGAAGAGTTATACGATAAAAAAATCGAGGATTTTTTTGATGATGAAGTTTTTGAGTCTAATTTCTGGCTTTACTGGAGAACAATGTTTGCTTTCCAGAACTGGCATAGTGCGTTGGAAATGAAGCTTTATTTCAAGCGTTTTATTCATCACATAGCGGGACTTCCTGATTTTTCGGCATTGAAATTTACAAGATACAATCAGTATGAATCGCTTATCATGCCTATGCTCAAATATCTTGAAAATGCCGGGGTTTCTTTTGAATTTAATACTGAAGTTACAAATGTGATATTTGACATAGAAGGAAATAAAAAGACAGCAAAGGCTATTGAGTGTGTTGTGTCAGGAAAAAAAGAGAAAATTGCACTTATGGAGGATGATTTCGTTTTTATTACAAACGGAAGCTGTACAGAGAGTACAATTTACGGTGACCATTACCATGCACCTGTCGGAAATGCAGAGATTAGGGAGAGCGGATGCTGGAGTCTCTGGAAAAATATTGCAAAACAGGACAGAGCGTTTGGAAATCCCGAGAAATTTTGTTCTGATATTGAAAAGTCAAAGTGGGAATCAGCGACACTTACGACATCCGATGATAAGATTATTTCGTATATTGAAAAAATATGTAAAAGAGACCCTCGTTCAGGAAAAGTTGTTACAGGCGGTATTGTAAGCTGTATGGATTCATCATGGCTGCTTAGCTGGACTATAAACAGACAGGGGCAGTTTAAAAAACAGAAAAAAGACGAGGTATGTGTATGGATTTACGGATTGTTTACAGATGCAGCAGGTGATTATATAAAGAAGCCGATGAAGGAATGCAGCGGATGGGAGATTGCGGCAGAATGGCTTTATCATATTGGAGTTGCGGTAAATGAAATTGATGAATTTGCGAAAGAGCATACGAATTGTATACCGACCATGCTGCCTTATATAACGGCGTTTTTTATGCCAAGAAGAAAAGGTGACAGACCAGATGTTATTCCTGATGGAAGTGTCAATGCAGCTTTTCTGGGACAATTTGCAGAAACACCGAGAGATACTATATTTACAACGGAATATTCAGTTAGAACGGCAATGGAGGCTGTCTATGGACTGTGCAAAGTCGACAGGGCAGTACCGGAAGTATGGGGAAGCACATATGATGTAAGAGATTTGATTGAGAGTTCGGTAAGGCTTATGGATGGAAAATCGCCGCTTGATATGAATCTTCCAAAGCCTGTCAATATGGTAAAAAATGTGATTTTAAAGAAGATTGAAGGAACAGATATTGAAAAAATTTTGAGGGAACATGGTGTTTTGAACTGTTGATAAAAAGGACAGTGATAAAAAAGCAGAATTAAAATGCCGGGCTGACAGGTTTAACGTGTATATTCCCTCGGTGTACAGCCGACCATAGCCTTAAAAAGCCTGTTAAAGTTTGAAAGATTTTGAAAACCGCACTCAAAAGCGGCATCTGCTATTTTACTGCCGTCAAGAAGCATTTCGCATACTTTTTGTATGCGGAGTTTATTTATATATTCAATAGCACCGACACCTACCGTGTCATGAAATTTACGCATAAACCAGCTTTTGCTCAGATGTGTTTTAGCCGCAAGAAATTCTATTGTAAGAGGTTCGTTGTAATGCTCATTTATATAGTAGATAATTTGACGGATTTCATTGCTGCCGGTCTGATTTTTAATAAATTTTATTGAATTGCCTGAAAGTGCATACCATAAAAAACGTGAAAGTTCACCTTTCATGAGAAGGTCTGACTGCGGAGAATTTTGTATTGCACAGTCTACAACATTTGCGGCACAGCAGTGCATCTCTTCATAATAGTTATTTTTATCCGTAATGTGTAAAAGTTCGGCGGAGAGACTGCACATCGGGGAAAGTATCTGCGAAAAACAGCGGTCGTTTGTGTTTCCGAGCATATCAGTGTTAAAAACTACTGTATCATAAATGATTTTGGCATCGGTTTCAATAGCGTGCAGCATGTGTGGGAAAAACAGAATAATGTCTCCTGCACATGCTTTTATTTTTTGTTTATCCGTAATAAAAAATCCCTCACCGTCGGTAATGAAATTGAGTTCCCACTCAGAATGGCTGTGCATGGGGACAAACGGAAAGAGTTCGGGGATAGAACTTTTATAATAGCTGAATGGTATGAGAGCATTGCTGTGATGTCTGTTTTCTTTGAGTATATTTTTTTTAGCCATGTTATTCCTCGTTTAAATACAATCTATCAAAGTACAATAGTATAGTATTAGTTTTCAAAACTTTTTTGCTAGAATTTACGTTACATCAAATATTATTATATTGTTAATTTAACAGGAAGTCAAAAATAATATCAGGAGGATTAAAAATGAACAATACGGCAAAAGGACCAAAGTGGCTTGACAATGCAGTTTTTTATGAAATCTATCCGCAGTCATTTAATGATACAAATGCAGATGGTATAGGTGACATAAATGGTATTACGGAGAAACTCGACTACATAAAAGAACTTGGATGTAATGCTATCTGGATAAATCCATGTTTCAAGTCGCCTTTCGGTGATGCGGGTTATGATGTTGAAGATTATTACACGGTTGCACCTAGATATGGTACAAATGAGGATCTTGCAAATCTTTTCAGAGAGGCACACAAGAGAGATATGCATATTCTTCTTGACCTTGTTCCGGGACATACTTCTGTACAGCATGAGTGGTTTAAGCAGTCGATGAAAGCTGAAAAGAACGAATTTACGGACAGATATGTCTGGACAGACAATATATGGGAATCACCGGAGGGAATGGGATGCATAAGAGGAATTTCGGATAGAGACGGTTCATGTGCAGTCAACTTTTTCTCACACCAGCCGGCGTTGAATTATGGATATTATAAACCTGAGCGTCCTTGGCAGCAGGCAATGGATGATGAGGGACCGAAAGCAACACTCGAAGCGATGAAAGATGTTATGCGTTTCTGGCTTCAGATGGGTGCAGACGGTTTCAGAGTAGACATGGCAGGTTCGCTTGTAAAAAATGATGAAGACGGAAAGGGAACTATAAAACTCTGGCAGAATGTCAGAGAGTTTCTTGACAGGGAATTTCCGGATGCTGCGATGGTTTCAGAGTGGGGAGAGCCTGACAAATCGCTTCAGGGTGGTTTTCATATGGATTTCTTACTTCATTTCGGTCCATCCCATTACAATGATTTGTTCCGTTGTGAAGAACCGTTCTTTTCTTCAAGAGGAAAGGGCGATGTGTCAGCTTTTGTAGAAAAATATCTTGATAATTATGAGAAGTCAGAAAAGAAAGGTCTTATGTGTATTCCTTCAGGAAATCACGATATGGGACGACTTTCGCAGGAAATTAAGGGTGATGAGCTTAAGATAGCTTTTGCATTCCTCTTATCAATGCCGGGTGCACCGTTCATATATTACGGTGATGAGATTGGAATGAAATATGTTGAGGGATTGACATCTGTAGAGGGAGGATATGAAAGAACAGGTTCAAGAACACCTATGCAGTGGGATGACAGTGTAAATGCGGGATTCAGCAGTGCAAAGAAAGAGATGCTTTATGTTGCACAGGACAGTGATGAAAATCGTCCGACTGTTAAAAATCAGGCAGCAGATGAAAATTCACTCTACAATGAGATAAAGAAGCTTATAAAAATCAGAAAAGAGCATGCGGCTCTTTTAAGCAAAGGTGAAATAGAATTTGTAGCTGCAAAGAAAGATACTTATCCGCTTGCGTATGTAAGAAGCAGTGAGGATGAAAAAATACTTGTAGTTATAAATCCTTCAGCAGAAGATGTTACATTTGATTTTGACGGAAAGTTCGGAGAAGAAATCTATCGTTTTGGTGGAAACGCAGAGAGTGACGGAAAAGTTGTTAAAGTTTCGGGACAGACAGCAGTATTTGTAAAGCTTGTATAATCAAAATATCTTTTGAACATATAATTATAAAATATCATATACGATAAAAAACGGTGATTTTATAAAGTTTTTTAGAGTGAAAGCGGATATTGATGCAGAAATGTATTTCAATCCGCTTTTTTTATATAATGGTTACCTTTTTTTGCAGTTTCCGGTGAATAAAAGTTGCATAAAAAAGCTTAAAGTAATATAATGAATATATTAAAAATGCACAAACAGAATGTGCGTAAAAAACTGCCCGAAAAGAATGGAGGTTAGATATGAAACATATAAAAGTAAAATTTAAGATGTTATTTATTATGGCAGGAGTTCTTATAATGTTATTGTTTGGAACGATTTTTTCGGAAAAATGCATGAAGAACATCAGCAATGAGTCAGTTACGGATATGGAAAGCAGTATTCGTGAATCTTATGATGAAAATATAAAATCAGAAGTTTCAGCAGCAGTATCCGTGGCAAAACATTATTATGACCAGTATCAGAGTGGTATACTTACGGAGGAATTAGCAAAGAAGAATGCAGCTGACCAGATTCGTGATATGAGATATGGTGACAGTGGATATTTTTGGATTGACCAGTCAGACGGAACCAACGTCGTGCTTCTTGGAAGTGATACCGAGGGAACCAATCGTATGGACACTGAGGATTCAAAAGGTTTTAAGATGGTCAGACAGATGATTGAGGATTCAGTGAAAAATACAGAGGCATATACAACTTATTATTTTCCTAAAGAGAATGAGACAAAAGCCTCTCCAAAACGTTCTTATACATATTATTATAAAGAATTTGACTGGGTTATAGGAACAGGAAATTATACTGACGATATAGACAAGACAGTAGCTTCAAAGCAAAGTCAACTTACAAAATATTCAAACAAAATGACAAGTATTTTTGCTGCTGTAAATATAACTATCGGTGCTTTTTTTATAGCTATAATAATTATTATAATCACAAATATTGTTAAGCCGCTTGAGGCTGTCGGAGCTGAGATGCGTATACTTGAAAAGGGTGATTTCACAAGTAAGCTTGATGACAGATATTTAAAGAGAAAGGATGATTTTGGCATTCTTGCAAATATACTTGAAAATATGCGTTCAAATCTTAGGGAGCTTATCAGTGGTGTAAAGAGCGGTGCAGGGCAGATAGAAAATCTTGTAACCGACATTAACAGTAATATGGATTTACTCAATGGAGAGATAGAAGATGTATCCGCGACTACGGAAGAAGTTGCGGCTTCAATGGAAGAAACTGCTGCTACTACAGAGAGTATAAATACAATGTCACATGAGATAGAAGATGCTGCAAAGAATATAGCATTGAGGGCACAGGATGGAGCCAATAGGGTTGAGCAGATTTATAAACGTGCAAGAGAAGGCAAGGATAATGCAAGTGCTATAAGGGCAAAAGCAGGAGATACAAAGAGAGCGATGAAAGCAGAACTGGAAAAAGCAATGGAAGACGCAAAGGTTGTAGACCAGATAAATGTTCTTGCTGATTCTATTATGGGCATAACAGACCAGACAAATCTTCTTGCACTCAATGCTTCTATTGAAGCAGCAAGAGCAGGTGAGGCTGGAAAGGGATTTGCGGTAGTTGCAGATGAAATAAGAAATCTTGCAGAGCAGTCAAAAGAAAATGTTGAGAATATACAGGGTGTGACTGATGCTGTTAAAAAGGCAGTTGAGAATCTTAAGACAGATGCAGAGCATATGCTTGAATTTGTTGAAACGGATGTTACTGACAGTTATCATAAGTTTGATGAACTTGCAGGATATTATAATGAAGATGCATCAAATGTAAATGAACTTATATCAGATTTCAGTGCTACGTCAGAAGAATTACTTGCGTCAATATCTTCAATATTAGAGTCAATAAACGGTATAAGCGTTGCTGCTGATGAGAGCGCAAATGGAACTACAAATATTGCAGACAGAACAGTTTCAGTTGCAGATAAATCATCGATTGTAAACAATCATTTAAAGGAAGCAGAAGAGGCAGCAGGCAGATTAAATGATGAAGTTTCTAAGTTTGTAGTATAGAATGGGCATGGTCATTTTTGTGAAAATACAGTAAATATAAAAAAGCCAATATTAGAATAATTTTCGATATTGGCTTTTTTATGGCTGATTGTTACCATCAGGTAGGCGAAAATCACAAAAACACTTGCAAGTTTTAGATTATTCCCTCATAATAGTGTTTATGATTTGACACAGAATACTGAAAATCGGAGGATAAACATGTCAGAAGTAAACACTAAAATTGGAAATTACACAATAACAGATGTCGATATAGACACATTTATTTCAGGAATGCCACAGGAACAGCAGATGTACAGAAGTATGCCTGAGTTCCGTAAACAGTGCGAAGAAAGATTAGAGGAAATTTGTCTTTTTGCAATGTATGGTGAGGAAGAAAAGAAAGATGAGACAGAAATGTTCAAGACATCAATGGTTATGGCAAAGAGAGATATTTTAAGCCAGATAGCTATGGCAGAACTTTTACAGGATGTCTCAGTATCAGATGCAGAGGCAAAGGAATACTTTTTAGGACATTCAAAAGAATTTGCATCAAAAGCATCGGCAACAGCAAAGCATGTACTTGTAGACAATGAGGGCAAAGCAAATCAGATAAAAGAAGAAATCGAATCAGGTGCAAAGAGTTTTGAAGATGCAGCAAAAGAGTATTCAACATGCCCATCAGCACAGAAAGGCGGAAGTCTTGGAACATTTGGCAGAGGTCAGATGGTTAAGGAATTTGAAAATGCTGTGTTTGATGGAGAACTCAACAAAGTAATCGGGCCTGTAAAAACACAGTTTGGATATCACCTTATCTGGGTAGATGACAAAAATGAGGGTGAAGTACCTGAGTATGATAAGATAGCAAGTCAGGTAAAGAGCTATCTTGTAAACAAGAAACAGCAGGAGATTTACCAGAATAAATTAAAAGAACTTAGAGATAAGTATTGCAAATAGTAGAAGAAGTAAGATAAAATTACTATAAATCAAAAATAACTTTACAACACAAACAAAAATGCAAATTTCGTGTATTCTTATATTTATATAGGAGTATAAAACATGGAATTTGCATTTTTTGTTTTAGTTGGGGTTGATTTTTATAAGATTTAATTGCATCAAAAAGGGTATATATGACGTTATAAGTATTAGAAACAAAAAACGGATATTTTTGATAAGGCTGTAAATGTACGGTTATGAAAAAAATGCAGGGTTAGAAGGGGGTGGAAAAATGTTACATGGGATGAAAGCGAAAAAGTGGGAGGAACGTCAAAGGGAGAAACTGGAGAAGATATATTCATTGTACAAAAATAAAATGTTCGGCAGAGCAATGCAGATATTAAACCAAAGAGAAGATGCAGAGGATGCGGTACAAAATTGTATTATAGCAATTTCAAGACACACGGAGTGCATTGACCTTTATGATGAAGCGAGAACCTTATCCTTTGTGTATACGGTCATAAGCCATTGTGCTATTGACATATACAGAAAGAATAAAAAAAGCAGGCAGTCAAATTTAAATATTGACGATGTAGCAGAGCAGGCGGGAAACATTGACATTGAAAATGAGGTGCTTGTTTCAATGGAATTAAAAAGAGTGGTAGCGGCGATTGAAAAACTTGATTTTGGCTATCGTGAAGTATTGTCATTGTTTTATTTAAATGAAATGAGTCCGAGAGAAATTTCTGATTTGCTTGAAATTCCGTATAATACAGTCAGGTCAAAGATAAGCAGAGGACGAAAGAAACTGTTGGACAGCCTTGACGGAAAGGAGTGATTACTATGGGTGTGCATGGAATAAATAAAAAGAAATTCGACGGCGGCGATGAGTTAATAAGAAAGGCATTTAAAATTTACAGTGATAAAGATTTGGAAAGTTCAATGGAAGATTTCGGTTTTGAATATAGAGATGACAAGGTGTTTGAAGATAAGATATATAAAGTCATAAAAAAACTTCCGATAAAAAATCCACGTTCAAAAGCGCATATTATATTTATTGCTGTTATATGTATGGTTCTGGTTTTTGGATGTATTACCGGATACAGATATATGAGAAGCAGAAAGCAGGCGGGGCAGACAAGTGTATTGGAGAGTGTGTGTAAGGAGGCAAAAACACGTTATGATATAAATCAAAGCAATAATAATCTGAATGCCATAATAGGCGGAGAAACAAGTCTGTCTGATGAAAAAACGCAGCTTAAAGATTATTATAACAGCCGGAATACAGCGGTTTATGTAAATACAAAGAATTATGATAAAAGCGGTTATTTGTACAGCATGTACTTATTAAATGACGAGGAGGTAAAAAAACTTACGGATAAAGAAGTAGAACTAAAAAAGGCAGACGATACTGAAAAGCTGACACCATTTTTAGAAAATGCTCCGGATGACAGTAAGTATTCTGCTGGAAACATATATTTTATAGGTGGGCGTAAAAGTAGAAAGTTTATTGTATATAAAAACAAATCGGATGACATGTATATAGGAAAGTGTGTGGGATTTGAAAGTTTAAAAGATCATGATATAATAACAGATAAAAAAGTTAATGAAAAGAAATCGATTTCTGCGGGTGAATTTTTGGAAAACATAATGGACATAAAAAATGCAGATGACATACGGGAAATAATGCTTGAAAGAGTCAGAGCAAAATCAAAAGCTAATCCTGATAAAAGAATTGCAGTATGGACATCAGACGAATCAAAGAGTGAACTTTACGAATTTCTCACAAAAGAAAGCAGCATTGAAATGGAGAGTGTGGGAGATACATCCGGTCAGTTGTGGTTTGGTGCTGCCGAGCCTCAAAAATGTTATTATCTTGCAGTTGAGAATAATGCAGGTGAGTTTTGTGTGTTCGGTATAGTTTTTGAAGAAAAAGATACAATGGTCTATGTTGAGCCACAGTATAAACCGGGAACGGCATTAAAATTATCTTACGAAAATACCGCAAAACTTAGAAAAATAATCAAAGAGAATGATAAGCAGCAGTGAAAAAGTTTTGCAGAAAAAGATTAGGCATTGACATAATAAGAGGAGTAAGCAGATATGAACAGTGAATATACACATATAAAACATGAGTTTGAGCCGGTTTTTGATAAGAATTCAAAGATATTGATTCTTGGTACGCTTCCTTCTGTTAAATCGAGAGAAAACAATTTTTATTATGGTCATCCGCAGAACAGGTTTTGGAAACTGATTGCAAGGCTGTGTGATGAGGAAAGCCTGCCAAAGACCATAAATCAGAAAAAAGATATGCTGCTCAGAAATAATATAGCCGTATGGGATGTAATCGCTGAATGTGACATTATCGGTTCAAGTGACAGTTCGATAAAGAATGTGAAAACTGCCGATTTGTCTGTGATATTAAATAATACAGCGGTTGACAGAATATATGCAAATGGTGGCAAAGCTTATGAACTGTATATGAAGTACCAATATGAAAAGACTGGCATGGAGATAATTAAACTTCCGTCTACAAGTCCGGCAAATGCAGCTTACAATTTGGAAAAACTGTTAGAATGTTGGAAAATCATAAAAAATTGACAAAAATATGCTATTGTAAATAGCTGTATGATATTATATAATTATAATCTGACTGTATTGTATATATGATGCTGGGAGGTCATATATATAATGTTTTTTGTTGCACTGTTTTTACCTTGCAATGGTGTGATTTTTACAGTCAGAAGCAGTTTAATTTTATTATACAAAAGGAAAAGGAGACTTTTTTATGAGCAAAGAAAAAAATGACTTTAAGCCGTTTATCCCAACGGACAAGGTCATGCCTGAGTTTACACCGACAGCCCTTATTCTCGGTATAATCCTGGCAGTAGTATTTGGAGCTGCAAATGCTTACCTCGGACTTAGAGTAGGTATGACGGTATCGGCATCTATACCGGCAGCAGTTATTTCAATGGGTGTCATTCGTTTTATTTTAAAGAAAGATTCGATTCTTGAAAATAATATGGTTCAGACTATTGGTTCAGCAGGTGAATCATTAGCCGCAGGTGCCATTTTTACACTTCCTGCACTTTATATGTGGGCAAGAGAAGATTCATCTATCCAGATGCCTTCATTTTTCACAATTGCTGCACTTGCCGTTGCAGGTGGTGTGATAGGAACATTATTTATGATTCCGCTTCGTACAGCACTTATTGTTGAAGAACATGGAAATCTTCCATTCCCTGAGGGCACAGCATGTGCTGAGGTTCTTCTTGCAGGCGAAGAGGGTGGAAGCAAATCAAAACTTGTATTCTCAGGTCTTGGAATTTCTGCATTGTACAAGTTTGTAACAGACGGACTTATTTTATTCCCATCGGAGATAAGCTGGGATATATCAGTTTATAAGGGTTCAGCATTTGGTCTTGATGTTTTACCTGCCCTTATCGGTGTAGGTTATATCTGTGGTTCAAGAGTTGCGTCATACATGTTTGGCGGTGCGATTGTAGGCTGGTTCGTTATCATGCCTCTTATGCACACAATAGGTGCATTAGGCGGAGACAGTGCTATTTTATTCCCGGCTACAAAAGCAATAGCAGATATGGCTCCTGCAGAACTTTGGAGCAATTATGTAAGATATATCGGTGCAGGTGCGGTTGCCTGCGGTGGTATCCTTAGCCTTATTAAGTCACTTCCTCTTATTATAAGAACATTTAAGAAGGCACTTGGCGGTATCGGGCATAAAGGCGGAGATCTTCGTACAGAGAAAGACCTTCCTATCAAATGGGCTATAGTAGTTGTTGTTTTGGTTGCACTTGCACTTGTTGCGATTCCATCAGTGCCAATCAGCATTGTTGCAGCTATTATCATAATTATATTTGGTTTCTTCTTTGCAACAGTATCATCACGCATGGTTGGTCTTGTTGGTTCATCAAACAACCCTGTATCAGGAATGGCTATTGCAACGCTTCTTATTGCAACAATCATTCTTAAGGCAACAGGAAAAACAGGTATCCAGGGTATGACAATGGCTATTTGCATCGGTACGGTAATTTGTATCATTGCAGCAATGGCAGGAGATACTTCACAGGATTTAAAGACAGGTTATATCGTAGGTGCAACACCTTACCGTCAGCAGATAGGCGAACTTATCGGTGCTATCTGTGCAGGTCTTGCAATTTCAGGAGTTCTTATGCTTCTTGATTCTGCATGGACATTCGGTACAGACAAACTTCCTGCTCCACAGGCAACACTTATGAAGATGGTTACTGAGGGAGTTATGGAAGGAAATCTTCCTTGGAATCTTGTATTTATCGGTGTATTCCTTGCACTTATGATAGAAGTTATCGGAATTCCGGTACTTCCATTTGCAATCGGTTTATATCTTCCGATTTATCTTTCAACACCTATTATGGTTGGAGGACTTATCAAGCTTATCGTTACAAAACGTAAGAATAAGACTGAGGAAGAAATTAAAGAGGATGACAGCAAAGGTATTCTTTATTCATCAGGTCTTATTGCTGGTGAGGGTCTTGTAGGTATATTACTTGCAATTCTTACTGTAGTAGGTGTAGCAGACAAGATTAATCTTGGAAACTACGGAATCAATCTTGGACAGGGCGGAAGCGTAGTATTCTTTGTACTTCTTTGTGCATCACTCTTATACGCTGCAACAAAGAAAATTAAGAAGGCTTAAAAAGAAAGGCGGAAGTTAATGCGAAAGCCAAAAGCTAAAGTTGTTTCAGGAAATTATATGGATAAAATACCGCATATAGCAGAAAATCATGAGTGGAGAGAACTTGATGACGGAATCGTTGAAGTCGATATGCCGCATAAAGGTTTTTATGCGAAGATAGCGCAGAAATTCTTTCATAAGCCGGCAGTCAGTCATATTAAACTTGATAAATATGGTTCGGTTGTGTGGAAAAACATAGACGGAGAAAGAACGATATATGATATAGTAGGGAAAATGAATGAAACGTTTCCGGAGGAAGAAAGTGATATGCTTAAAAGAGTTATAACATTTTTTTCAACACTTGAAATGAATAAATTTGTGGTATTAAAATAATTACAGAGGACATCGCACAAGACAGTGCGGTGTCTTTTACTTTTATACCCATACTTTACACGCCGGAATATCAATGTTAGAATGTAACTGATTAAATATGGATATGATAAAATGTTTCTTTTCAAATAAGTATGAGGGCAGGTAAATGTTTTCGGAAGAACTGAATAGAAAATAATAAACGGAGGTAAGTTATAATGCAGAGAATAAAAAGTTTTGAAATTAACCATAATGTATTAGTGCCTGGATTTTACATTTCAAGAGAGGACGGAGATGTAGTGACATACGATCTACGTACAAGAAAACCAAATGCAGGAGATTATATGAGCAATGCTGTTATGCATTCTGTTGAGCATATGTTTGCTACATTTGCACGCAATTCTGAGGTATCGGATAAGATTGTTTATTTCGGGCCTATGGGCTGCCAGACAGGATTTTATCTCCTTGTCCGTGATATGGAGCCAAAGGAAGTTTTTGAACTTACAAAAAAAATTCTTAAGCAGACAATAGAACATGACGGAGATGTTTTCGGAAAATCAGCAATAGAGTGTGGTCATTATGAAAATCTTGATATAGACCTTGCAAAAGAGGAGTGCAGAACTTATCTTGAGGTGCTTGAAAATCAGACAAATATGGAGTTTACTTATCCGACAGAGTAAGTCATAGCTTTGTGTTAAATTCAAAAATTCGGTAAAAGACAAAACAGTAGAATGGTTAAAAATATTATAGTGAAACAACAGTAGAATGGAGAAAATTATGATAATTGGTGTTATAGGAGCAATGCAGATTGAGATTGATAATCTTAAAAAGACATTGAAAAATCCTTCATATGAATCGATAAGCGGTGTTGAATTTGTAAAAGGAAACATCGGTGACACAGAAGTAGTCGCTGCCGTAAGCGGCGTTGGAAAAGTATTTGCGGCTATATGTACGGAAGCTATGATACTTACATATCATGTTGATATGGTTATAAATATCGGTGTTGCAGGAACATTGTGCAAAGAACTTGGAGTAATGGGTATCGCCGTTGCAGATATGGTTGTACAGCATGATATGAACACTTCGGCACTCGGTGACCCGATAGGTCTTTTGTCAGGAATAAATGAGATTTATCTTCCTTGCGACAAGAAAATGATGGATACACTTAAAAAGTGTCTCGATGAAAAGCAGAGAAAGTATAAAGTGGGAACTATTGCTACAGGTGACATGTTTATGCATGACAAACATCAGAAAGATAAGCTTCATGAGCGTTTCAATGCTATAGCGGCAGAGATGGAGGGTGGAAGCATAGGTCATGTATGTTATGTAAATAAAGTTCCATTTGCCATACTTAGAACAATTTCTGACGGTGAGGGCGGTGCAATGGATTATGCAACATTTGCGGAGAAAGCAGCCCAGATAGGTATTGAGATTGTAGTTGAATTTATTCAAAAAATCGCATAAATTATGGGGGAATAATGATAAAGATAGACTTGATTACGGGGTTTCTTGGTTCAGGCAAGACAACTTTTATCAGAAAATATGTGAAACATCTAACAGATAAAGGTCTTAAAATAGGAATCCTTGAAAATGATTACGGTGCCGTCAATGTTGATGCAATGCTTCTGCAGGATATACTTGGTGACAAATGTGAGCTTGAGATGGTTGCGGGTGGATGTGACGCCGACTGTCATAAAAGGCGTTTTAAGACAAAACTCATTGCAATGGGAATGCAGGGATTTGACAGGGTTTTGGTAGAGCCATCGGGTGTTTTTGACATGGATGAGTTTTTCGACACACTTCATGAGGACCCGCTGGAAAGGTGGTATCAGATTGGAAATGTCATAACCATAGTTGATGCACATCTTGAACTTGATATGTCGGAACATTCAAGATATATTCTTGCGTCAGAGGCAGCGAATGCGGGAAAAATTCTTTTTAGCAAGACAGAAGGTGTTTCTGAAAGCAGGATAGAGGAAGTCACAGCATATATAAATAAAAGTCTTGAGGAATTTCATTGCTCAAGAAAAATTGACAATATAGTTATGGCAAAGTCTTGGGATGAGTTTGACGAGGATGACTATAAGAAGATTGAAAATTGCGAATACACAGGTGCAGGGATAGAGAAAAGGTATCATGCGGATGATGTGGAATTTTCATCGCTTTACTATATGAATAAACAGATGACTGTTGATAAACTCAAAGATTGTGTAAATAAAACATTTTCTGATAAAAATTGTGGAAATGTTTTTAGAATTAAGGGATTTATGTCTGATGGCAGCGGATGGCTGGAGCTTAATGCAACTAAAAAAGAAACGGTGATTAAGCCTATAAAAGAAGGTCAGGAGATTTTTATAGTTATAGGTGAGGATTTAAATGAAGAGGCTGTAAACAAATATTGGGATTGATTAAATTTTGATTATATAATTTGTAATGCCTGATTGAATATAGCGTATAGAGAACGGACAGCTTATACTTATTCATGAAAATTAAAATTAGTATAAGCTGTCCGTTTTAGATTTTGCATTATGCCTGATATATCTGTTTGATTTTTTTGACTTTTTTTCCTGATAGAGTAATTCTTGCTGCCATGCCCCAGTAATATTTTATTTTTCCGTCTTTTGTAAGTTTAGGTTCGTAATATTTTATGGATTTTATGAATTTTGCTTTGCTTACACTATGTGTTTTTGATATATCGGTTGGTTTTAAAAGGTTGTAGGAAACTTTTGAAGCGAGTTTTATTGTATGTTTTTTTGGTCTGCCTACAATGTTTTCATCTTCCATTCCAAGTTCATAAGTCCATACAGCGTCGGCATAAGTGAGTGTGCTGCCCTTTATTGAAAGACAAATAATGTCTTTTGTTTTTTCTTCGGCTTTTGCGTATTGTGTGTTTGTGTGTGGTATGATTATTGAAATTAAAAGTGCTGTGATTAAAAGTCTTTTTAAAAACGTTTTCATTTTCTTCTCCATTCGTATATTTATATTATGATGTTGTGGTCAAAATGTATTTTGCCCCATGTATTATATTATTTTCAAGTATTTTTAAATTCTTTATTATCGTGGAAGTTCATCGGCACTGTGTTTTTTCTTTGTGGAAAAACTAAGTTCAGGATTTTTAACGCTTACTCTTGTTCCGGCAGGAACAGATTCTGTGATAAATGCATTTCCGCCAATGACCGACCCTTTTCCGATAACTGTTTCACCGCCAAGTATTGATGCACTTGAGTAGATGGTTACATCGTCTTCAATGGTTGGATGTCGTTTGATGTTGCGAAGAAGCTGACCGCTTCTTGTTGAGAGTGCGCCAAGTGTTACACCCTGATATATCTTAACATTGTTTCCGATTTCTGTTGTCTCTCCGATAACAACGCCCGTACCGTGGTCGATAAAGAAATATTCTCCGATTGTAGCACCCGGATTTATATCGATACCCGTGTGGTCGTGCGCATACTCAGACATTATTCTTGGTATGAACGGAACATTCATTTTATAAAGCTCATGTGCAAATCTGTAAACAAAAATTGCAAAAAGTCCCGGATAGCAAAAGATTATCTCTTCTTTTGTTTTTGCGGCAGGGTCACCGTCAAAAGCAGCATTTACATCTTTTAATAAAAGATTTTGAATGTGGCTGAATGATGCAAAAAAGTTTGAACATATTTCAGTTGTATGTTTTTCAATTTCAGCTTCATCTGCATTATCTTTTGCCTGCTGTAAAAATGCCGCTTTAATTTGGCAGTAAAGGTCATTGTAGATTTTTGTGATATTGTGACCTACAAAAAATTCAGGTACAGTTTTGTTCAGATTTTCATTGTCGAAATATCCCGGAAACATAAGCTGCCTGAGCCCCATTATGATATGTGTTATAGTGTCACGGTTTGGCATACAGTGCCCTGATTTTAAATAAAATAATTCCTCGCTGTGATAGTTGTCGGTAATCTCGTTTACGATATTGTCAAGAACTTCTTTTTCTAACATAATACACAACCTTTCTGATATATTTGGTATATTTCAATTTTATGTATTGATTTCAATTATAAAACAATAAATGTATCCATAATATAATAAAGGTAATTAGAGATATTTTCAAGTATGCCTTTTATAATCGAATTATTTTCAATGTGGCTTATTTACGCAAAGATTGATATAAACTTTCAGGCTCATGGACGGCTCTCGCCTCGGAGAATATCAGTAGCAGTACATAAGTGTGCAAAAAACGCACACTAAGTACTGACTGACATTCTAACGCCATTCGCTGAAAAGTTTATATCAATCTCTTCTATTTACATATGCTTTTTTATGAACATCCTATCCTGACAATCAATCTATTCTTATAATGAACAAATGTTAGCAGTTATAAAGATTTAATTTTTATTAAAAGTTTATTAAAAAATGTCAGACAAATTTGACAGTTGTTATACAACAGAGGTATAATTTATTAATAACAAAAAAAGAGAAAGGGATGAGTGATATATGCAGGATGGAATATTTCAGGGAAGTCATGAACAGATGATGGAGGAATACACAAAGCGTTACAAAAAAGTATGTGTGGAGAACAATTCCATAGATGGAAAACTATTTGATGAATTTGGCGTTAAAAGGGGACTTAGAGATAAAAACGGAAAAGGAGTATTGTCAGGAATCACAAATATCTCTCTTATAAAAGCTACTGAGATGGACGGAGACAGAGTTATACCTTGTGAGGGTCAGCTTTTTTACAGAGGATACAATATATATGATTTGACAAAAGGTTTCAGAAAAGATAACAGATTTGGTTTTGAGGAGACAGCATATCTGCTTTTGTTTGGAGAGCTTCCTACAGACAAACAGCTTAAGGAGTTTCAGACTGTTCTTGCAAAGAACAGAAGACTCCCTACAAACTTTGTAAGGGATGTTATTATGAAAGCTCCTTCAAAGGATATTATGAATTCTCTTACAAAGAGTGTTCTTACACTTGCATCTTATGATGATAAGGTTACGGATAATTCACTTGAAAATGTACTTAGCCAGAGCATTATGCTTATAAGTGTATTTCCGATGCTTGCCGTTTACGGTTATCACGCTTACAACCATTATGAATGTGATGAGAGTTTTTATATTCACAGACCGTCAGATGAGCTTTCAGTGGCAGAAAATATTTTGCGTATGCTCAGACCGAATAAAGAATACACTGATGTTGAGGCAAAAGTTCTTGACCTTGCGCTTGTACTTCATATGGAGCATGGTGGTGGAAACAACTCGACATTTACAACGAGAGTAGTTACATCTGCAGGTTCAGACACATATTCTGTAATAGCTGCAGCACTTTCGTCACTTAAAGGGCCAAAACATGGTGGAGCAAATATTAAAGTTGTCGAGATGATGCAGGATCTCAAGGCACATGTAAAAGACACTACGGACGAGGATGAAGTAAGAGCATATCTTAAAAAACTTGTGCGTAAGGAAGCCTTTGATAAGAGAGGTCTTATTTATGGTATGGGTCATGCAGTTTATTCAATATCAGACCCTAGAGCAGTTGCATTTAAACAGTTTGTTGAATTGCTCGCAAATGAAAAACACCAGAAGAAAGAATTTGAATTATATTCAATGATAGAGAGAATTGCACCTGAAGTTATAGGAGAGGAATGTGCTATTTACAAGGGCGTAAGTGCAAACGTGGATTTTTACAGCGGATTTGTTTACACTATGCTTGGAATACCGCATGAATTGTTTACTCCTATATTTGCAATGGCACGTATAGTTGGATGGAGTGCACACAGAATGGAAGAACTTATAAATGTCGATAAGATTATCAGACCGGCATACCAGAGTATCATGGTTCCGAAAGTATATGAGTCACTTAAAGACCGTTCAATTCCTAAAATTGATACAAAAGAGAGAGAAAAACTTCAGCTTACAATGAGAGATGAAAGCTGTTAAGTTTTATACATATAATAAAAAAGATATACCGGCTCCAAAAAGTTAGAACTTAAAATCTAACGATTTGAGGTCGGTATTTTTATGATATAATGAGCACAATGTATACAAATATTAAGAAAAAAGTAAAGATTTAAGGACTGCGCATATGTTATTATTACAGTTGTAGAGTAAATGAATTACATATGAACTGTCCGGGAAGGAGGCTGATATGTCAGACGGAAATATTTTAGTAGTTGATGATGATCATGAGATAGCGGATTTGGTGGAAATCCATTTAAGGGGCGAGGGTTATCATGTTTTTAAAGCGTATAATGGGAGAGAAGCTTTGGAATTGTTTGACAGGGAAGAAGTAGACCTTGCAATTCTTGACATTATGATGCCGGGAATAGATGGAAATGAGGTATGTGCAAAGATACGGGAGACAAGCACGATTCCCATAATTATGTTAAGTGCCAAAGACAGCGAGAACGATAAGGTTTCAGGTCTTGTGAACGGAGCAGATGACTATGTGACGAAACCTTTTAATACAAGCGAACTTATAGCACGAGTTAAATCACAATTGAGAAGATACCAGAGCTTTGGGGGAGTAGAAGCAAAAACATCAGATGTTGTAAACATAGAAAATTTATGGATGGACAAGAAGTCACATGAGGTAAAGGCATATGATAAGCCGGTCAAACTTACACCTATAGAATTTGATATTCTCTTTCTTATGGCTTCGCATCCAAACAAGGTTTTTTCTACAGACGAGATTTTTGAGCGTGTCTGGAAAGAAAAAAGTTTTGAGATGAGCAACACTGTGATGGTTCACATAAGAAGACTCAGGGAGAAGATTGAGTCAGGAACGGGAAAAACGCAGATTATTAAAACGGTTTGGGGAGTTGGATATAAAATTGAAGCGTAGTTTATTCAAGAGCCTTAGGGCAGAACTGATATTTTATGTTGCATTAAGTATGTTTTTATCAGTCATCACAGAGCTTGTGTGTGGCTTTGGGCTTTATCTTTTGAGTACGGCACTCGGCATTTCGTACGGTGGGTATGGTCGTGGCGGCAGAATGATTGAAAAGTTTCAAAAAACGACAGGCGAAAGAGGAAGGATATTCAATTATCAGGCGATTAAAAGGTGGGACAAAAATACATTAATATTTTTGATGCTTGTAATATTATTTTTTCTGTTTTTGTTTTTTGTCATGTATTTCATGCTCATAACAAGAAAGCTTACAGCCGATATAGGCTATATATCGGGAAGTATAGCACACATGGCTTTCGGTGATGGCGGTGGCAGGATTGAAGTGAGAAGAAAAGATGAAATCGGGGAGATTGCGATACAGATAAACAGGATGTCAGAAAAACTGGATGCGCTTATGAAATCAGAGAGAGAAGCACTTCAGGCAAATAAAGATATGATAACATGTGTCGCACATGACCTCAGAACACCACTCACATCGGTAATAGGATATCTTCAGCTTGCGACTGATATGGAAAAATACAATCAGGAGGAGAGGCATAAATATGCAGAGATTGCCATGCGTAAGGCAAACAGGCTTCAGGGACTTATAGAAGAACTATTCAGCTATACTAAACTTATGAGTGGCGAGATTACGCTTCACAGAAGCGAGATAGATATAGTTAAGCTTGTAGAGCAGATGGTTGAGGAATTTTATCCGCAGTTTCATGACAATGGGCTTGAATATAATTTATCGCAGAATGTTTCCGGGTGTATTATATATGCTGACGGAGAACTTATGGCGAGGGCAGTTCAAAACCTTATAAGCAATGCGATAAAATACGGCAGGGATGGAAAGAGAGTTTTTGTAGAAGTAGAAAAGTTTGAAAAGGAAATTCAAATAAGGGTAACAAATTTTGGTCTTATAATTCCACAAGAGAGTTTAACGCGTATATTCGACAGATTTTACAGGGTAGAGGATTCACGTTCAGTTCAGACAGGAGGTACAGGGCTTGGTCTCAATATTGCCAGACAGATAGTGCTTCTGCATGATGGAGCGATAAAAGTAGAAAGTGATACAGACGGAACATGTTTTACGATAGCACTTCCGTTAAATATGCAGAAAAAAGAATTATTAAATAGTGATGAGCAGGTAAAAGATGAAATCAAGATATAAATTACGGATGATCAGACTGTTCATCTTATTTGCATTGTTAATTATTGCTGACAGGCATTATCAGTGTAATGTAGAAGCGGCAAATATAACAGAATTAAAAAACGGTGCAATGAGGATGAGCGCAAAAGAAATCACAGCACAGGTTTCTTTTGGTTACAGAGGTTATACTAAATACGGAAAAGATATGAAAGTATCAGCGGTGATAAACAATGAGGGCAAGCCGTTTTCCGGCAAATTCAGACTGACATATCAATCGGGAGAAAACAGTGACATGAAAATGATTCAGAAATCATTTGTTGTCGGTATGCAGGAAAGTAAAAGAGTTCAGTTTACAATTCCGCTGCTCTCTGAAAGTCAGGAATATATAGTGTCTATATGTGATAATAGTGGAAATGTATATATGAGAGCACACACGAAAGTCGATGCGGATACAGACATTACAGGGATTTATATGGGGATTTTGTCGGATACACCGGCAAAACTCGGTTATGTATCTGACAGCCTGAGAAGAAAAGACGACATTGACAATGATAACAATGGTGTTACCGGCAGGGTGTTTGATATGAGTGCCTGTGATTTTGAGACAATTTCCATGCTGGACAGTGTAGACATTATTTTGCTTGACAACTATGATACCGGTAAATTCAGCAGAAACAACATAAGGGTATTAAAAAGGTGGATTGCTACAGGAGGTACGCTTGTTGTAGGAACAGGGAGTAATTACCAAAAGGAATTTGAAAAGCTGCACAGCACGCTTATACGGGGATATATAGGAAAGACAGAGAGAATTTCAACAAGTTTTGGCTGGAATGAGAAAGAGGAGACTGACACAGAAAGCACGAATGAGACTGACAGTATGGAAATAGATATTGTAAATCTCAGGCTTAATGAAGATTCGGTTTTAATAGACGATGGCAGAAAACTTATGATTTCAAAAGAACTTGGCAATGGAAGTATTATTGTTGCTGAGTTTTCTTTTAATATTCCTAAAAAATTCTGGAAAAGCTATGGGAAGGCATTAATTTATACCATAGAGAGTAATCTGAGTGAAGGCACGAAGAAAAAGTTATTGATGCAGAGTGAAAATGTTTCATACGGCAATATGGGATATTCATATATGGATGAGGCATTAAAAATAAATGAGAATGATGTATTACCGAACATGAAGTTATATGGTTGTATATTGGGAATATATGTGATAATTGCAGGACCAGGCATGTATCTTTTTTTTAGGAGAAGAAAAAAAAGAGGGTATTTATGGATAGCGGTGCCTATTTTATCAGTTGCTTTTTCGGCGATAATATACATAGTAGGAACAAGCACGAGAATACAAAGGCCATATATAAATTATCTTTCGCAAATCGTACTTGGTAATGATAAAAATGCGAAAGCAAAAGATATGAGTACATTATTCAGTGTTACCAGTATTTCAAATAATCCGTTTTCCATAAGCTTGAGAGGAGAATGTAATATCACTCCTAAAAATACGGATGCATATTATATTGACAGCAAAATAAAAGGCGACAATGTTTCTGACTATGAATATGGGGTTGAGTATAATGAAAATAATACAAGACTTCTCATGAACAGATTATCTTCATTTCAGGGAGCCGAATTTCTTATGAAGCAAAGAGTCAGGGATACGGGGACTGTATCAATAAATGTATCAGAAAATGATATGCGGCTTATCGGAACAGTGACAAATACATTGGGATATGCTCTTAATAACTGTATGATATATTATCAGGGAAATCTTCTTTATATAGGTGATATAGAGAAAGGGGAGACAATAGACGTAAACAAGTATGCCAAGTCGGGTACATACAATAGTTCGGATTATGGTAATTCGGTAAATTCGATGATTGAATCGGCTATGGGTGGAAATATGTACTCAAACAGTATGGCGGCAAGTCTCAGAAGAAAAGTTGGAGTTGTAGAAGAATATCTTGAGGATAACTCAAATGCAAAAGCATGGTTTTATGGATTTGTGAGTGATGATACAAAAACAGGTTTTAGAGATAAATTTAACTATGATTTGTATGGAGTTACAGGTGTGTGCAGAAATTTTGAGATGAGTGAGCAGATTGACGGATACGATGTCATAGAGTCACTTGAAACATATGCCGCAAATTATAAAAGTGAATATACAAACGGATATGACGTATATTCAGGTACACCGGAAAGATTTTCAGTAACTTACAAATTTCCGAAATCGTTCATACTTAAAGAGCTTTTGTATTCAAAACAGACAAGTGGTGGCTGTGAATTTTTAGAAAAAGGTAATAAATATTCTGATTATGGCTTTTTTGGAACAGTCAGTGTCAGAAATAAGCAGACAAATAAGCTGGAAAAATTGTTTAGTTCAGGTAAGGAAATAAAAATAAGAAACATGAATGATTATCTTGAACCTGATGGTTCACTTATACTTTATTATTCAATTGAACACAAGAGTAATAAGGAGGTTGGCAATATATGTCTTCCGGAAGTAAAACTTGTTGGAGAGTACGAAAAAGAAACGGAGAAATATTATTTTTCGAACGACAGTACTGAGACGGGAGGGCAGAATGTATGGTAGAAGTTAAAAATCTTTGTAAAAAATATGGAGATTTTGTTGCACTTGATGATTTGAATTTTGATGTAGCTGATGGAGAAGTATTTGGTTTTGTAGGACCAAATGGTGCAGGTAAGACAACAACCATGAGAATTATGGCTGGTCTTAATCAGCCTGATAGAGGGAGTATAACAATTGCAGGAACAGATGCGGTAAAAAACAGTAAAAAAATAAAGAGAATTATAGGTTATATGCCCGATTTTTTTGGTGTGTACGATAATCTCAAAGTTATAGAATATATGGAATTTTATGCTTCAATATATGGTATAACGGGTTCGGCATCAGAAAAATTATGTCAAAATCTTTTGGAACTTGTGGATTTGGCAGATAAATCTGAATTTTTTGTTGATGAATTGTCGAGAGGAATGAAACAGAGGCTGTGTCTTGCGAGATGTCTGGTGCATGACCCGAAACTTCTTATATTGGATGAGCCGGCTTCGGGACTTGACCCGAGGGCAAGACTTGAAATACAGGATATTTTAAAGAGACTAAAAGATAAAAAAAAGACCCTAATTATAAGTTCTCATATATTGCATGACCTTACGGAATTATGTACATCTGTAGGCGTGATAGACCAGGGGAAAATGCTTGTAAAGGGAAAAGTTGATGAAATCATGCTTCATCTGAATGCATCTAATCCGATTCATATTCATGTAACAGAAGGAAAACAGACAGCGGTAAATTTGCTAAAAGCTGATAAAAAGGTGAGTAATATTTCGATATCGGATAACGATATTACAATAGGCTTTTTGGGGACAATTGATGATGAAGCGGAATTATTGAAACAGCTTGTTACAAACAATGTAGGTGTTGCATCATTTATAAGACAGTCGGGTAATCTGGAAGAAATATTTATGAAAGTTACCGAAAAAAGGGAGGTTCTTTTTAATGAAAATAAGGATAAATCCGGTTTATGGTAAAGAGATAAAGCTCAAGGTGCGCTCGGTTAAATTTGCAATAATAATATTTCTTTTTAATCTCATGCTTGGAATTATCGCAATAACAGGATTTGAGGTAATGTTTAATATGCATCTGAATCCGTATGTCGATTATTCGGGAGCCGCAAAGGTATTTTATATACTTATAAGCATGGAGATAATAGCAGTAATGTTTTTGGTTCCGGCATTTACGGCTGGAAGTATAGCTGGCGAACGGGAGAAGCAGACGCTTGATATACTGCTTACGACAGTGCTGACACCTGAAAAAATAGTTATGGGAAAACTGCTTTCATCGGTCAGCATGGTGCTGTTGTTGGTGGTATCAAGCCTGCCTGTTATATCTATTGTATTTACGATAGGAGGAGTTGGGATGGAGGATCTTGTACAGTTTATGCTTGCAATACTCGTCATATCATTCTTTATCGGAAGTATGGGAATGCTTGCATCCACTGTCTTGAAGAAAACCGTTCCGGCAATGGTCTGCTCAATGGTTGAAGTTATGCTTGTATGTGTAGGGACGGTTATAATAATCGGAGTTACATATATCATAGCAAAATTATATTATTATAATTATATGGGAGCTGTCGGAAACATGCCTGATGTCAGTGGGGCATGTCTGGTACTGCTTGTAAATCCTGTATTTACGGTAATACAGATGACAATGGAACAATGCGAATCAGTATCGGCAATTTCAAAACTGGCAGAAATTCTCAATGGCTCGGTTCCGGTTTTTATCGAGGATAACTGGTTTAAAATCAGCATGGTATCACAGGTGGTAATCACCATAATCCTGTTGAAAATGTCAGCATTTTTCCTGAAACCGATAAAAAATATTCACATACAATGAATGCAGTGATATACTTGTTGTTGGAAAATAATAACATGGATTGTGAGGGAGATTAAGATGAGCAAAGATAAAATTGAACATAAAGAGCATTTTCATGGGAGCGATTTGGAGAAGATAGAAAAAATATACGGCATAAAAAAAGAAGACATAACAAGTTTTTCTGCCAATGTCAATCCTTTGGGAATTTCTTACAAATTAAAAAAAGAGCTGGCATCACACATAGATGCGATTACATCTTATCCTGATAGAGAATATACGTCACTTAGAAAATGTATAGCGGATTATGTTGGAACGGATTATAAAAATATCCTTGTGGGTAATGGTTCAACTGAACTTATCTCACTTGTTATTCAGATTAAGAAACCTGCGAAAGCACTTATTGTAGGACCGACATATTCGGAATATGAGCATGAAGTTGCACTTGGCGGCGGACGCTCACAGTATTTCAGGCTTAAAGAAACAGATGATTTCAAACTTGATATAGAAGGACTGCAGAAAGCATTGACAGACGATATAGATTTGCTCGTGGTATGCAACCCGAACAATCCTACATCGTCTCAAATCGATAGAAAATCCATGAGAATAATTCTTGACACATGTAAAGAAAAAGGAATATTTGTTATGGTTGATGAGACTTATGTGGAATTTTCGGAGAATACCTCTGAAATAACATCTATTCCGCTTACGGGTTATTACAATAACATTATCATTCTGCGTGGAATATCAAAATTTTTTGCAGCGCCGGGGCTTAGACTTGGTTATGCAATATGCGGAAATCATGAACTTTTAAAAGAGATAGACAGCAGAAAAAATCCGTGGACTATAAACTCGCTTGCAGCAATAGCAGGTGAGATAATGTTTAAAGATACTGAGTATATAAATGAGACATGGGAACTTATATCATCCGAGAGGAAGAGAATATGTGAAATATTAGAAAAATGTCCTAACTTAAAATTCTATAAGCCGCATGCTAATTTTATTCTTGTGAAAATACTAAAAGAGGATGTGACATCGGAGGAACTTTTTGATACGGCTATAAGACAGGGACTTATGATAAGAGACTGTTCAACATTTCCGTTCCTTGATAACAAATATATCCGATTCTGTTTCATGAATCCTGAGGACAATGATAAACTGGTTAAAATTTTACTTGATAAATTGTCATAGACTTAAAATAAACAGCAGGGATTGAAAATTTATATCAATCTCTGCTGTTTGTATGTGTGTTCGTATGTGCTTATTTTATTTTTTATATCGAATAAATATTGTTCTTAATTTAAAATATTCAATCCGGTTTTTTACAGAAGAATGTACCGACAGTTTTACCGTCAAACAAATCATACAAAGTTTTAGGATGCTGACCGTTCATTAGAACCACATCTATATCTGAGTCATATGCAATCTCAACGGCATTTAATTTTGTAATCATGCCGCCTGTTCCGAGTTTTGTTCCGGCACCGCCTGCGAGTGCTCTTATATCATCTGTTATTTCATGTACGACAGGGATAAGTCTGGCGTCATCATATGTATGAGGGTCTTTGTCGTAAAGTCCGTCTATATCTGACATGATGATAAGTAAATCAGCTTTTGCAATTGCAGCTACGGTAGCAGCAAGCGAATCATTTTCGCCAACTTCAAGTTCAAGCTCATCTATGGCAACAGTATCGTTTTCATTGATTATAGGAATGACACCGTGAGCAATAAGTCTCTCCATAGCATTTTCAACATTTTTCCGCCTGTCCTCAAGAAGGATATATTTTGTAAGAAGCATCTGTGCGACGGTTATACTGTATTCAGCGAAAAGATTATCATAAAGGTACATGAGTTCACACTGACCGACAGCGGCACAAGCCTGTTTGCCGGGAGTATCCTTTGGGCGTTCCCTGAGACCAAGTTTACCCATCCCAAGACCGATAGCACCACTGGAAACAAGAATAACCTCATGACCGGAATTTTGAATGTCAGCAAGAGTTTTAACAAGCTGTTCCACTCTCCTGATATTGAGCATACCGGTGCGGTGCGTAAGAGTTGATGTACCGACTTTTACAACTATACGTTTTCTGTCAGATATATTTTTCATAATAATAAAATCCTTTCACTGTTAAAATCTTCATATGCAACCCCTTTATTATATCTGCTTTGCTGGGATACATCAAGAGTAAGAATAGATTTCGAGATTACGCGAAAATACAAGTAATCACGTCTCTTTACACAAAGAGCCGATAAGTGATATAATATACCCACTAATGCCATCAGTAAGAGTGGTAATCATTTTCCGGAGGGTTGTATGAACAAAAAGATAAATCTTTATGCAAATGGCAAATTTGAATATGAGCAGTCTGTTATACAATGTGACAGCTCAGAAATCTCGCTTGAAACGGAGGCAGGGGAAAATATTTCAGGAAATATCAGAGTGTGGACGGATAAAGGCTCTGTTATAAGAGGCATGGCAGTAACAGACTGTCATTATATGATGCTTGAGAATGACAGCTTTGAGGGAAAAGAGTGCGAGATAAAATATACATTTGTTGGAGAAAAATGTATTCCGGGAGAAGTGATAAAAGGCAGTTTTGATATTATATCAGACTGTGGAAGCCTTAAAATACCGTTTAGTATTTCAATAGGTGTTCCTGCATGCAATGCCTCCATTGGAAAGATAAAAGATATGTTTCATTTTGCAAACCTTGCGCGTGAAGATGAATCGGAGGCAGTGGCATTATTTAAAAATAAAAAATTTGAAGAAGTATTTTTATATAAAGAACCTGGGAATATAGCATTGTACAGAGGGCTTCTTTCGGGTACGAGCAAGGGCATAGCAATGGAAGAATTTCTCATTGCAATTCACAAAAAACTTCCTATTCAATTTACACTTGATAAGACAAATTTTATTTATGATGACTGTGTTGAATCATTTGAGGAAGAGGTCACTATTACCAAGGATAATTGGGGATTTTGCGAACTGCATGTTGTCTCCGATGCAAAGTTTCTGCAGCCAGAGCACAAAATAATATGGACAGATAAATTTTCGGGAAATTCATATAAAATAAAGTTTCTTGTTGATGTTGACAAGATGGCTGCCGGTATCAATTACGGAAGAGTGATGATTCAGACTGTAAGGCAGACACTTGTTATAGAGGTTATGGCACAGAAAAGAGGTACTGACCATGATATTGTTGTCAAATCTCTTGCAAGACAGACGGCGTATTATGATTTAATGAAGATGTATCTTGAATTTTCCATGGGAAGAATAGAAAAGAAAGATTACATTCTGAGTGCCGAGAAAAATCTGGTACATATAGATGGAAATGCCAAAAAACTTTATGATATACATCTGGGTATATTATCAGGTGACAACAGCAGAGTTAAAAGCGGATTGTCATATTTTGATGAGATAGAGAACAGATTATATGAGACAGAAAAGATAAATTACTGTGCATATCAGTATCTTAAAGCTTTATGGGCAGAAGAAAATGATATAAAAGACGAGTGCATAGAAAAAGTCAGGGCATGTTATGAAAGTGAGGATAACAGCTGGCAGATATTATGGTTCTTGCTTTATCTTGACCCGGTCTATGAATCAGACAGAAGAAAACTTGAGGATGTACTTGACTGTGTGGAGGGTGGATGCAGCAGTCCGGTTATCTATTTTGAAATGTGCAGTGCGTTAAATACATCAGCAGGTGCACTCAGAGAAATCACTCCTGCTATTATAAGATGTCTTCACTGGGGCTGTGAAAATGAATTCTTGTCAAAGGAACTTGCACTCAGATATGTTTACCTTGCAGGGCGTTCAAAAGAGTTTAATAAAGTCGTACTGAGAGATATGATAAGTACATATGCGAGATTTTCTGATGACGAAGTGCTTGCAGGAATATGCAGAATGTATATGAGAGGGCAGAAAATAAATCAGGAAGCAAATAAATGGTATGGTCTTGCCATAGAGCACAACCTCAAAATAACTGAACTATTTGAGTATTATATGGATTCGTTAAAACAGGACAGCAGTATAAAACTTACAAAATCAGTGCTGCTTTATTTTATGTATGACAATCATTTGTCGGTATCAAAAAAGGCGATGTTGTATGCATATATCATAAAAAATCGTGAGAATGACCCTGATACTTATGCTTCATACCAGAATATTATCGAAGATTTTGCATTTGCACAGATTGAGGCAGGAAGAATAAGTGAAAATCTTGCCGTGTGCTATGAGCAGTTTTTAAATGAGGACAATCTTACAGACGATGTGGCTCAGAAACTTCCTGACATTATGTTTGCTCATGAGATACAATGCTCGAATCCTGATATAGTCGGTGTGTATGTAAGACATATGGAATTGAAGGATGAACAGTTTGTGCCGGTAGTGAACGGAAAGGCGGTTGTGCAGGTGTTTACTGAAAATGCACAGGTATTTCTTGCAGATGCACTTGATAACAGATATGCAATGTCTATTGATTACACATTGAACAAACTTCTACACCTCGATTATCTTGCTGACAAGTGCTTTGAGATGAACAGGACAAATGCATGTCTGTTGCTTTTCATGTACGACAAAATAGAACATTTCAGACAGATAAATGCGGACACTGTCGATGTGCTTAGAAGAGTTTATGAACTTGATATTGTAAGTGCATATCAGAAAAGAAAAATCTTTTCGGCTATGCTCAGATATTATTTTGACAACTTTGAGGGTGATTTGCTTGATGAGGCATTAAAGACTATTGATTGGAATGAAGTGAGTCCGGGAGACAGGAAACAGTATATAGAGTATTGTACTGTAAGACACTGTTACGATAAGGCAATGGAAGGAATAATGCTGTTTGGCTATCAGAATATAGAGCCGAAGAGACTGCTGCAAATATCATCCGGTTATTTTGAAAATCAGAAAACAGAGGATGGTTCGCTTATAAAACTTGCATACCACATATTTGCAAATGGTAAATTCGATGAAAATATGCTTAAATATATGTGCATGTTTTATAATGGAAATCTTGACAGCATGATAGATTTGTGGAAGGCTGCTGACGGTTTCGGAATTGATGTTAAAGAACTGGAGGAAAGGATAATAGCCCAGCTTGTGTTTACAGAGGAATTCAGTCCTGAGAGCTATAGTGTCTTTTACAGTTTTTATGAGCATGATTCAAACAGAAAACTTACGGTATCATTTATGAAGATGCTTGCTTATAAGTATCTTATAAAAAAATATCCGCTTCCTGAAAAGATTTTTGAATATTTTTACAGGGAAGTAAGAAAACAGGATAATCTTCCTTGTCTCATTGCTGTACTTAAATATTTCAGCACGCAGAAAGAACTCAGTCAGGAAAAACTGAATTTTGCGGATTACAATTTGAACAAGCTTTATAACAGTGGGAAAATATTTCCATTCTTCAAGGATTATTATGGAAAGTTTCCGCTTCCGGTGCACATACTTGACGAACATTATGTTGAGTATACGGCAAACCCTGAATATGATGTAAAGATACATTATTATATAGCATCCTCAAAAGAAGAAAAAGAAATAAGTGAAGATGAGTATATTATAGAGACTATGCCGAATGTGTTTGAGGGAATACGAGTGAAAGAATTTGTGATGTTTCAGGATGAAGTGCTCAAATATTATATAACGGAATTGAGAGATGAGGGTGAAGTAGTTACCTGTAAAAACAGTGTTCATTTTGATGAGACAATGGACAATGAGAGAGCGGGCAGCAGATTTCATAATATAAACATGATGCTTATAGCACAAGAGATGAACGATGATAAAACTCTTGTAGACATGATGGCAGATTATGAATCAGAGATAGAAAATGTCAGAAAAATGTTTAAACTTTTATAGATAATTGATGAAAGGGGCAGCTTATATGGAGACGGGGAGACAGCTTTTGGTTGGAGTTGATTTGGGCAGGGATTTTGCTCAGATTTCGTATTATGACAAAAAGATATATGAGCCTGTACCGGTGGGGATTCCTGAAGGAGAAGACAGAATTTATGAGATACCCTTTGCATTGCTTGTGAATCCAAACACAAATGAATGGCTGTGGAAGACAAAAAAGAATATTGAACTTGGAGGATATACACTCATAGACAATATTCTTGATAAAATTTCAGGTGAGGAAAAGTTTCAGGCAGGAAGTTATATCTTTAGAACAAAAGATGTAGTAAAAAAGTTTATGATTAAACTGTTGAGTTTACTAAAAGAATATTTTCCAAATGAGACGATATTAAAACTTGTGATAACCGTACCTAAACGGGAAGCGGCTGTTGTTGATATGCTGAAAAGTGTCGGTGTTTCGCTTGGAATAGAAAATGATAGAATGGTGGTTTTTGGAAGAAAACAGAGCTATATGTACTATGCTGTCAGCCAGTCAAAAGAACTGTGGGCAAATAATGTAGGACTTTTTGAATATGATGAAGATGGTCTCAGATATACAAATCTCACTGTAGATAAGAGAACACTCCCATATATAGTGGGAACGGATACGCAGGATTTATCGCACATAATGCCATATGAGGCACTGGAAGAAAATCAAGATATAGAGTATATGTTTTTAAATACAGCAAATACGATTCTTCACAAAAAAATGGTTACAACAATATATGTTACAGGAAAAGGATTTGAGAAAGCATGGGCTACTGAAGCGTTGAGAAAATTATGCAACGGAAGGCGTGTGTTCAGAGGACAGAATCTTTTCACAAAGGGAGCGTGTTATGCTGCAAGAGCATTGACAGAGGAAGAGAAGTTAAAAGAATTTATTTTTCTTGATGATGATATGCTTACAAGTGACATATCAATTACAACATATCATGATGCAAAAATACATGATGTTGTGCTTGCCAGAGCAGGAACGATGTGGAGTGACATTGATGCTTCAATAGATATTATACCTGACAATGAAGATGAAATTCAGATAACAGACAGGAATATTTTAAGCAGGGAGACAAGAGCACACATACTTTCGTTGAGTGGATTTGCCGCCCGTGAAAATAAAATGACACGATTTACTGTCAGAATAAGATTTGCGGACAGAAATACATGTATTGTAACATTAAAAGATAACGGATTTGGTGAGTTTTCTCCATCCACAAACAGGATATGGGAGCGTTATATAAAACTTGATGCACAGGACAATGCAAAAAAGGGTTAGATATGGAGGAAAAATATGGGTAAGCTAATCGAGTGCTTTGGAAAGATAGCAGAAAAACCATATCATTTCAGATTAACGGATACGAATGTATATTCAATAGAAGAAGTATGCTATTATGTTTACAACAATATATACATAATACAAGAAGAAATATTTGATAGTGCATTTACGGTATGGCTTAGAGATGAATTAAATATGGATATTGTTGCAGACAAGGTAGACAGTATGCGGAATGATAAAAATAATCTTAAAGATATAGTCGTTACAATATGCTGTAGTTGTGATTATTATGACGAAGAACAGATAAATGAACTTATCGGGATAATGGATGCGATAGCTGACCTTTCAAAATGGGAGAAAGCTAAGATTAAAGCAGACAATTACTGCAGATTCGGTTCTTATGAAAAGGCGATTGAAGAATATACGCAGATACTTGGCACAGACGATATGTTAAATGCCACGGAGGAAGATTATGGGGCAGTATATCACAATATGGGTACGGCATTTTGCGGTATGGGTTCGTTTATAAAAGCGTCGGACAGCTTTGAGCACGCATATGAAAAAAACAGAAAAGAAGAATCGCTTCGCTCATATTTTTATGCACTCAAACTTACGGGAGATAAAAAACTCTTCGATAAAGGGGTAAAAAAGTTTGATATTGATATTAAGATTTTAAACAATATAATGGAAGATTTCGCAAAGACTGATGAAGAGACAAGAAATTCAAAAGAAATACGCCGTATTATGAAACTTGAAGGAATTATGAAAGCGGGTTATGTGGAAGAGTATTATGAAAAGGTAGGAAATTATATAAATCAGTGGAAAGAAGCTTATAGGAATGAAATTGTTACCGGTATACGGTATAAATGATTTTCAGTTAAATAACGCAGTGACAATGATACATTAAACTAATGTACATTAGGTTGAAAAGGGGGATATATGTTTTTCTTAGGAAAAAGAAAGAAAGATAAACAGAGAGAAAATGTATCAGATAGTATACAGGAAAACATGCAGACAGTTGTTGAACCGGAAAAGAGCAATCATAAAGCGGATTTAAAAAAAGAGATTCTTGAACCGGAGGTTACAAAACAGGATGTGCCTGTAACTGTTGATAAAAATGATACGGTAAGGTTTGTAAGAGAAAACTGCGAGGCAATAGCCGAAAATGAAAGGCAGATAGCGGAAGCAAAGAAAGAGTATGAGAAAGTAACGTCATATCTCACGGATATTCAACGCATAGACATGGCTTCAGATGCTGAGAGAAAAGAAATAGATGACGTCTGCAAAAGCATTCTGACACTGACAAGTGAGAGAAACAAGTACAAAAACAGAAATCTTACTATAAGTGATGCACAGATGAGAAAATTTGAGCCGTTTGAGGATGAACTTGTAGATGAGATAAAAAAGATGTACAATGCAGAGTCTTATCAGACAGCTATAGAAAGTGATATATCGAACCTGAAAAAAGAAAAAGAAAATCTGTATTCGCAGAAAAAAGAAGTAGTTAGTAAGCAGAATGCAATAAAAGGAATGACAAAGATACTTGCATTACTTATCATTTCTCTTATAGTTCTTCTTATAGTAATCTTTTATGCGTTAAAAGCAGATATGACACTTCCATATTTAGGAGTTGTTTTTCTTGCGGCTGTTTCAGCGGCGGCGCTTATATTTGAGTCACAAAAAAACAGGCGTGATGTCATATTGATAGAAAAAAAGATAAACAAGGCAGTCACGCTCTTAAATAAAGTAAAAATCAAATATATCAACAATATAAATGTGCTTGATTACAATTGTAACAAATTCGGAGTAAAAAATGCCAAGGATTTTGAGCAGAAGTGGAACGAGTATTGCAAGATGCGTGAATATGAAAAAAAATTCCGTGAAAATACTGAAATGCTCAATGCGAACAATGAAAATCTGGTTCTTATGTTAAAAGATATAGGAGTGGTTGATACAGATATATGGCTTAGCAGATGTGTTGCGATAGTCGATCCTAAAGAAATGGTTGAAATACGCCATGAACTTAATCAAAGGCGTCAGATGCTCAGAGAACGCATAGAAAATAATGAACAGTTAAAGGAAAACATAATAAAACAGTTAGATTACATTATAAACGAATCTCCGCAGATAAGAGATGAACTTATACAAATCGTAAAGGATTTTAGTAATAATAAATGAATCATAAAATCAAAAAGAATTGTGCCAAAAACACTTGACACAGTTCTTTTTATATGATAGAGTAATATTTGTTGTGTAAACAATGACGAAGTAGAGTTATCCACTCTCACCTTAGCACAAGCGAGTGACTCGGGTTCTGAATGAGTACTGAATATAATTTATATTTATTATATATTATTGATGAATGTGGATAGACTTTGCTATTCACTTTTTTTTTACTATTTTAGACATTGTATATAGCTTATAATTATTTGGAGGTGCACTACAATTAGCGATTTAATGATTAATGAAAGAATCAGAGACAGAGAAGTAAGATTGGTAAGCGAAAGCGGAGAACAGCTTGGTATTATGTCATCGAGGGAGGCATTAAAGCTTGCAAGAGAAGCAGATTTAGATCTTGTAAAGATTGCGCCAAATGCTAAGCCACCGGTTTGCAAGATAATCGATTACGGTAAGTACAGATATGAACTTGCGCGTAAAGAAAAAGAAGCAAAGAAAAAACAGAAGACTATGGAAGTCAAGGAAGTGAGACTTTCTCCAAATATTGATACAAATGATTTGAATACTAAAGCAAATCAGGCAAGAAAATTTATTACAAAGGGAGATAAAGTTAAGGTTACACTTCGTTTCCGTGGAAGAGAAATGGCACATGTAAATTATAGCAAACAGATACTTGACAGTTTTTATGAAAAACTTGAAGATATCGCAGTGATTGATAAGAATGCTAAAATGGAAGGACGTTCTATGGTTATGTTCTTGTCACAGAAGCGTTAATAAAGCTTGTCTAAAAGACATTCTTTAAATGGAATTAATAAAGTTCCGATAGATAAACATATGTTAAGGAGGAAATTATCATGCCAAAAATGAAAACCAAAAGAGCTGCAGCTAAGCGTTTTAAGACAACAGGAACAGGTAAGCTCATGAAAATGAAGGCTTATAAGAGTCATATCTTAAATAAGAAATCTACAAAGAGAAAGAGAAATCTTAGAAAAGCAGTAGAGGTTGACGCTACAAATGCAAAGATGATGAAACGTATTTTACCATATTCAAAATAATTTAGGAGGATAGACGAATGGCACGTATTAAAGGCGGTTTAAATGCAAAAAAGAAACACAATAGAGTATTAAAGCTTGCAAAGAGTTATAGAGGAGCAAGATCTAAGCAGTATAGAGTTGCAAAGCAGTCTGTAATGAGAGCTCTTACATCTTCCTTCGCTGGAAGAAAGGAAAGAAAGAGACAGTTCAGAAGACTTTGGATTGCTCGTATAAATGCAGCAGCAAGAATGAACGGACTTTCATACAGCAAATTTATGTATGGTCTTAAACTTGCAAACATCGATCTCAACAGAAAGATGCTTTCAGAGATGGCAATCAGCGATCCTGAAGGATTTGCAGCACTCGTAGAAGTTGCAAAATCTAAGCTTGCTTAATTAAAATATAGCATTTAAATATACAGGAAGTTGTTACATTGTAATCAGTGAGCAGCTTCCTTTTTTCAAAAATAAACGGATTTAATAGTGAATTTTGAAAAATAAGAAATGGAGATTAGATTATTATGGGAAAATTTCAGATTGAAAAATGTGAAGATATTGAAGGATTATATTTGATTCAGCCAACAGTTTTTGGTGACTCAAGGGGTTACTTCATGGAAACATACAACTATGAAGAATTTAAGGAAGCAGGACTTGATATGGTATTTGTACAGGACAACCAGTCAAGTTCTACAAAAGGTGTTTTGCGAGGATTGCATTATCAGAAAAATCATACACAGGGAAAACTTGTCAGAGTTCTTTCTGGTGAAGTTTATGATGTTGCTGTAGACATCAGAAAAGGCTCAAAAACATACGGAAAGTGGTTCGGTGTCACATTGAGTGCTGAAAAGAAAAATATGTTTTATATACCTGAGGGATTTGCACATGGATTTTATGTGCTTTCAGATACGGCAGAATTTGCTTATAAATGTACTGATTTTTATGATCCGTCATCAGAAGCAGGAATAAAATGGGACGATCCTACTATCGGAGTGAAATGGCCTATTCCTGAGGGTACAACACCAAATATTTCAGAAAAAGACGGAAAGCATCCGGCGTTTACAGATGAAATTTCATTAGATTATTAATATAAAAACAGAAACGTAATTGTTCTACGAAAAAAAGCGGTACACTATTGTGTATCGCTTTTTTTGCAGGAGCATTCACTTAAATCAAAATATCAATTTTAAGTGTCTTTTTATTGAGCAGTTTTGTTTCTTACTATAACTTTACACTTGGCGGTCTTGCCATTTGATATTTTGGCAGTAATAGTTACAGTACCGATACTCTTTGCATAAATTCTGCCGTTCGTATCAATTTCAACGATTTCGGTATCTGATGACTCAAATGTTGCTTTTTCTTTTGATATGCTTGGTCTTGTCGTAAGTTTAAGTTTTTTCTTTGTTCCGGGTTGTACTCTGTACTTTTTTTTGGTAAATTTAATGCTTACGGCTTTTGGAGAGACCGTAACGTCACAATGAAGATATACATTATTCGGAACAAATAAAAAGCCCGGCTTTGATACTTTTACTCTTATTTCAGCAGTACCGGGACGTACACCACGGTATTCGCAAGACGAAGAAGTGCTTTTAGTAATTTTTAAAATACTTTCATCTGAACTTTCAAAATAAGCAGTCCATTTTTTAGCCATATTATTTACTGATAAAGTATTTACCGTATCAGTCAGAATAGTATCTTTTCTATGGCTGAGTGTAATGGAGTCTGTTTTTTGAGTTGAGCGTCTTGACTTGATAATATTTGCATGATTTTGGGTTGTACCGGTGTCTGCAGCACCTTTTGAAGCTGCATGTGAAATGCTGCCTAAAGCAGATGTTGCAATCGTAGATGAAATAAAAAAGACAGCCAGTAACCGGGCGGCTTTTTTCCTGTAACACCATTTTTGATTCTTTTTAAACATATATGCTCCCTTTCCTATTTGTCCCATAAATATCCAATACACTAATATACCTCAAAAAATATGTTATCATCGGTAAATGGCAATTTGTTGTCATTTACATTAAAATTGCAATCTTTATTCTGACACATTTTGGTGGTATTATAAAAATAAGTAAATTTGTGATATTAAACTTATAAGTAATTTGTACAGAATGGAGGATGTTTGAAATGAGTTATATTTTGATAGCAGATGACAATAAGGATATAACGGACATTTTATCCGTGTATGTTAAGAAAGAAGGATATGAGCCGCTTATAGCTACAGATGGCGTTATGGCTGAAGATATGTACTTTAAAAATGAGCCTGTAGCAGTACTGCTTGATGTTATGATGCCGTTTAAGGACGGATATGAAGTCTGCAAAAGTATAAGACAAAAATCAAGTGTACCTATTATTCTTATCACAGCGAGGGGGGAGGACTATGATAAGATTATGGGACTTGACATAGGTGCTGATGATTATATTGTAAAGCCGTTCAGTCCGAGTGAGGTAATGGCAAGGCTGCGTGCCGTTTTAAGACGTATAAACAGGGATGAAATTTCTAAAGATTCTGCCTCTGTATTAAAGGTCAACAACATGGAAGTAAATCTTGAGGAATATTCATTTATGATAGACGGCAGGAAAATTCCACTCACGAAAAAAGAGATAGAGACTATGTGGACACTCGCCGGCAATCCAAACAAGGTATTTACTAGGGACAATCTTTTGGACAGCCTTTGGGGATATGATTATTATGGCGATAGCAGAACAGTTGATTCACATATAAAAAGACTGCGTGCAAAGATTGATTCGGTTGAGCATCCTGCGTGGAGCATAAAGACAATTTGGGGAGTTGGATATAAATTTGCAATCAATGAAGAAGATATTTAAAAAAATAATCGGAAAGATAAAGGAAAATGACATTTCTTTAAGAATTTATTTGTCTTTTGCGTTTATTCTTGTTTTTACAAGCATACTTACGGGTGCGATTTTTATCAAAATATATGAGAAAAATTATATACGTTCTTATACATCACTGTTGACGAAACAGGGAAAAACAATAGCAAGAAGAGTTGCAAAGTTTCAAGATGGAAAAAGAGAAAATCAGTTTCAGAAATACAGTGTTTATATTGATGAACTTGAAAGAGCAGAGAAAACGGATATCTGGATAGTAAGTAATAAAAATGCTAAAGAACCGCTTAGTGATGATTATACAAATTCTGAAATATCGAGAGATGTGATTACAAATAAGATGAATGATGTGCTTGACTGTGCTTATGATGGGAAGATTGCGTCAAATACGGCATATGACAAAGTGTATGGGATGGTTATTTTGTATGTAGCTGTTCCGATAAAGAATATCCGGTCAACAGAAGTATCTGGTGCCGTTATGATGGTTTCCATGGTAGACAGACAGACTATGGGAATAAATGAGGGAAAATCCATTATAAGTATGAGTGTGCTTTTATCTGCATTTATTTCACTTATCGTAGTAATAATTTTGTCGAGATATCTGACAAAACCTCTTGATAAGATTGGTAAAGATATAGGAAATATTGCACTTGGAGACTATTCTGGAATAAATGTAAAACATCCGGAGAGCCAGATAGGCAGACTTGAAACAAATCTTGACAATTTGACAAAGAAGCTGGAAAGTGCGAGAGTAGAGAGAAAAAATCAGGAACAGTTAAGGATGGATTTCTTTGCAAATGTATCACACGAATTGAGGACACCGATAACGGTAATGCGTGGTTATGCAGAGACATTAAATGACGGCATTGTCTCGGAAGAAAATGTGGTAAAAGATATTTACCAGAAAATGCTTATTGAATGCCGTGGCATGGAAAGGCTTGTAGGAGATTTATTTATATTGTCAAAAATGCAGAACCCTGATTTTTGTATAGAAAAAGAACCGGTAAGCATAAGGCAGATATTTGGAGATGTAATACGTAGTGCCAAAGAAATAGGAAAAGAGAAAAATATCAAAATCACTTTAAATCTTATGGTTGATGAGGAAAATCCGTGTATGATACTTGGAGACTACGAAAGGCTTAGACAGATGTTTATGATAATCATAGACAATGCTGTCAAATTTTCAAGTCAGGATGGAGAGGTCATAGTCTGCATAGGAAAAGATGACAGGATAAATGTGTCTATAGAGGATTTTGGTGTCGGAATTTCTAAAGAGGCATTACCGTATATATTTGAAAAATTTTATAAATCAAAGCTTAAACAAAATCAAAAAGGAACAGGTCTTGGTCTCATGATAGCCAAACAGATAGCAATGAGGCACGGCAGTGACATCAAAGTGCAGAGTGAACCGGGAAAAGGTACAAAATTCTCTTTCTCATTTTATGAGTGTACCGCCATGGATGATTATGAATAGAGAAAATAAAAATTACAGTTGTATTTTTAATGGAAAGTGTATATACTATTATTAACAAAAGCATACATGCCTGGGGTGTTCGATACTCCTGATATTTTGAACCTACACTTTTGAATTGGGATTCCTATATTTATGTAAGGATGCCAAGCCGCCACCTATAGCAGCGGAAGGCAGAATTACATGTGCGGTTGCCCACCTAGCGCTTGCTAGGACTCAAAATTCGGGACACGGCACTTTGGGTATGCTTTTTTTTAAGTATGGGAAACTTGTATTTCCTAAAAAATACTGTACAGCAGTTAAAATGAAATGGAGGAAACAAAAGTGGCACAGAAAGGTGATTTATTATCATTTCGTCCAGATATAAAAGTTTTGGACGCAACAATTCGTGACGGAGGTCTTGTCAACGATTTCTATTTTACAGATGAGTTTATCAGAAATTTATATCTTGCAAATGTAAAGGCAGGAGTAGATTATATGGAATTTGGTTATCGTGCCGATAAGGAAATGTTCGATGTAAACAAGTTTGGAAAATGGAAATTTGCTGAAGATGAGACAATCAGGGAAATCGTTGGTGATAATAATACAGACCTTAAGATTTCCATTATGGCAGATGTCGGAAGATGCAACTATAAACAGGATATACATGACAGAGCAGACAGTCCAGTAGACCTTGTCAGAGTTGCAACATATGTAAACACTATGCCGGCAGCACTCGATATGATAGAGGATGCTCATAAAAAGGGATATGAAACTACATGTAATATCATGGCTATTTCAAACGCAAAAGAGTCTGATATAAATACAGCACTTGAAATGCTTGGAAACAGTCCTGTAGACGGAATTTACATAGTAGACAGTTTCGGTTCTCTTTTCCCGGAGCAGATTAGAAAAATATCAGAGCAGTACATGGAAATCGCTGACAAATATGGCAAATACATCGGTATGCATGCACATAACAATCAGCAGCTTGCTTTTGCAAATACTATAGAGTCATGCACCCAGGGTGTATCTTATCTTGATGCTACAATGGGTGGAATGGGAAGAGGTGCGGGAAACTGCCAGATGGAACTTTTACTTGGATTTCTTAAAAATCCACAGTATAATCTTTTCCCAATTATTAAATTTATTGAAGAAAACATTGAACCGCTTA
>FR887347.1:42899-86513 GCA_000436755.1 Clostridium sp. CAG:253
AAACATTGAACCGCTTAGAGCAGCGGGAGTTGAATGGGGATTTGCTATTCCATATCTTCTTACAGGTCATTTAAACCAGCATCCTCGTACAGCTATAGCAGCCATGAAAGCAGGAAGAAAAGATTACACAGAGTTTTATCGTGAGATTATTGATAGAGATGATTGATAAGCAATCATAAAATATTCATATGATGATATTACAGGGGAGTGTCAGTATTCTTTAAAATAAGAAAACTGATACTTCCTTTTTGTTTGAGATTATAATAAAAATGTTGTATTATAAAATTTAATGATACAGAGGTCAAAATACTTTTTGACACTAATATCATTTGATAAAACAGGCACTAAATAATGATTATATTAAGGGAGATTTAAAAGTGAGTGTTAAGACAGACAGTGAAAGTCCGATAGGAGTATTTGATTCAGGGGTTGGCGGCATAAGTGTACTTAGAGAACTGGTTAAAATTATGCCAAATGAAGATTATCTTTATTTTGGGGATTCAATAAATGCACCTTATGGTACAAAGGAAATAAGCAGGATAAGGGAACTTACCATAAAGAATGTTGAAAAGCTTATGGAGATGGGGGCAAAATCCATTGTTGTTGCATGTAACACGGCAACGAGTGCAGCAGTCAGAGTGCTTAGGAAGATGTACCCGGATATGCCTCTTGTCGGGATAGAACCGGCGATAAAACCGGCGGTAGAATACAAGGAAAACTCAAGAGTGGTAGTTATGGCAACACCTATGACATTGAAACAGGAAAAGTTTCAAAAGCTGATGGAAAAATATGACGGGCAGGCAGAAATAGTTCCGTTACCTTGTCCAGGACTTATGGAATTTGTAGAGCGTGGAGACTTGGAGGGGGATGATCTTTACAAGTATTTAAACATACTTTTCGGTTCAGTAAATCAGAAAAAAATAGATTCAGTAGTTCTGGGGTGTACACATTATCCGTTTGCGATAAATGCGATAAAAAATGTTGTTGGCGATGATGTAAAAATATTTGATGGGGGAGAAGGAACAGCCAGAGAGATGAGAAGAAGGCTTGCTGAAGCAGGTCTTATAAATAACAGTGGTAAAAAGGGAAAAGTGAAATTCATAAACAGCAAAGATACTGAAGAAGAGAAAAAATTATGTGAATTTTTATTAAATCTTAAAATGCAGTAATAAAGCTGATAGGAATACAGCAGGTGTGAACTGTAACGCAAAAAAGTTCAGAGAGGAAAAGAAAAAAGGGAATATGAGTAAGAGTAAAGAAGAGGTTGAGGAATGTTTTTTTAAGTGTTCAATGGAAACAAAACAGTCATTTACGGCAGCATTGCAGATAATATACGATGAAGTATTTGAGATAAATCCTTATGAAGATTACATATACATATTAAACAGCCAGTATGACAAAAAAGTATGTGGACTTACAATATGTTACTCATCATTTTTTTGGGAGTATGTAGATGCGAGAGTATATCCGCATGATTGTGATGATTTTATATCTTGTTTTGAACCGAAAGCATTAAGAAGATTTATAGAATCGGGAGAGGAAAAATTTGAAAAAAAGTTTATCAGGCTTCGTACAATATCAAAAAATAAAGCGTGGTATATAGTTACACTTATAAGAAATCCGGTTGATTCCAGAAGACTTATTTTTCTTATGAAAAATGAGGATGAAGCATGTGTAAATGAAATGCAGAAAAAAGCTATTATGGAAGATTATGATTATGTAATCGGAATAAATGCATCCAATAGAAAAATAAGTGTATATAACTATAGTTATAATATGAATCGTGTTCATAAACCTATATTTTTTAATATATTTTATGATGATTTTCTGAGATATAGAATAAAAAAGTACGTTAAACCTGAGAGTGTTGACAAAACATATAAAAATATGGATTTGGAAAATATCTTGATTCAGTTAGAGAAAAAAGAAGCATATAATTGTTATACTTCTCTAATTATACGCGGCAGGTTATATCATAAAAAATACAGGTTTGTATATCTGGATGATAAAAAAGAAACTATTCTTATGTCTCAGATGGATGTTACTGACCAGATAGAAAAAGAAGAAAAAAAGAATGATATGATAAAATTTGCATATCAGGAGGCAAAAAGAGCAAGTGAATCCAAAAGTTATTTTTTGTCACGGATGAGCCATGATATGAGAACACCGTTAAATGCAATAATAGGTATGGATATGATAGCTGCTTCGCATATAAACGAGAAAAAAGTTGTAATGGACAGCTTAAACAGCATTTTGTATTCAAGTAAGAATTTATTGGAATTGGTAAATGATGTACTGGACATAAATAACTTTGAACATGGAGCATTGGTGTTTAAAGAGAGTGCTTTTTCCTGGAGGAGTGAACTTGATAAGATAATACATGTGATAAAGCCATTAGCTGCAAAGAAAAAACATACTTTGAATACAGATTTTTCGGGAATAAATTGTGATGTTGTGATAGGTGATGCGAAACGTATAACACAGATGTGTCTGAATCTGTTGAGCAATGCCGTAAAATATACGGAAGATGGTGGAAATATCTTTTTCTCTATAGCAGAAAGAGGTGCACATAGAGAAAAAGAAGAGGCAGATACAGTTGATATGGAATATGAGATGGTTGTCGAGGACAACGGAATAGGAATATCAGAAGAATTTATTCCTCATTTATTTGAACCTTTTGAGAGAGATAAAAAAGTACATAGCGGAACAATACCGGGGACAGGACTTGGAATGCCGATTGCGAGAAATCTTGCAAGACTTATGGGCGGAGAAGTTTATGTTAAAAGTGTTGAGAATGAGGGAACCAGATTTGATGTTACATTCAGGCTTAAATTGCCTGATACAAATGAAGATATAAAACCGGATGAAAATGAAATTTCAGATGGAATTGTTAAATTTTAGGGAGGTTGTGACTGCATGGGATATTTTCCTTTTTTTGTTGATTTGTCAGGAAGAAAATGCCTGATAGTGGGAGGCGGAACGATTGCTTTAAGAAAAGCACAGTCAGTGCTTGAATATGGAGCCGTTGTTAAGGTGGTGGCACCCTGTATATGTGATGGTTTTGACAAGCTGAAAGAGAGATATAAAGAAGCTGTTGAACTTTTGGAAAGGGAATTTGAAGAAAAGGATATTGAAGATAAATTTTTTGTTGTAGCCGCTACAGATGATGAACAGGTAAATAAAAAAGTGTCTGAGATATGTTTCAGGAAAAATACTCTTGTAAATACTGTTGACAGAAAAGAATATTGTAATTTTTATTTTCCTTCAATAATAAAGGACGGGGATATAGTAGTTGGGGTAAGCAGTGGGGGAAACAGTCCGGTGCTTGCAAGAGAGCTTAGAAAAAAAATAGAAGGTGTTATACCGGAAAATCTCGACAACATAAATAGATGGCTTGGCGAAATCAGACCGTACATAAAAGAAAAAATATCAGATGAGATAGAAAGAAAAAAGTATTTTGAAAAAATTTATGCGGAATGCGAAAAAAAAGGAGATGTGCTGTATCAGGATGAATTGGAAGAAATCCTGAAGCAGGAAGTATAATAAGCTTTTTAAAGCATACTTGACCGATAGGTTATATCAGAGTTATTATAAATAAAATTATAATAACTCTGATATATACAGAAATGAGGTCAGTATGATTAGGATAGGAACAAGAAAAAGTAAACTTGCTTTAATTCAGACGGAGCTTGTCAAGGCTCAGATTTTAAAATATTTTCCAGATGAAGAGATAGAGATTGTGCATGTGGTTACACATGGCGATAAAGTTTTAGACAAGCCGCTTGGCGAGATTGGCGGTAAGGGCGTTTTCACGAAAGAGATTGAGGAAAAGCTGCTCGATAAAACGATTGATATTGCTGTTCACAGTGCTAAAGATGTTCCAATGGAACTTGCAGGCGGGCTTTGTCTTGGTGCAGTTCTGCTTAGGGATGATAACAGGGATGTTATTCTTAAAAGAAAAGAAACGAAAAAAATAGGTGAGGGAAGTATAATCGGAACAAGCAGCCTGAGAAGGGAACTTCAGATAAAGCAGATATATCCGGGTGTTTTGATAAAATCTTTGAGAGGTAATGTAGGAACGCGAATTGATAAATTAAAGTCAGGAGAGTATGATGCGATTATCCTTGCAGCAGCAGGTTTAAAAAGACTTGGTCTTGATAATGATGATGCGCTTGATTATATTTATACTGACAATGAAAAATTTGTTTCTGCGGCAGGGCAGGGGATTCTTGCAATTGAATGCAGAAACGGAGACTTGAAAGAAGTAATGGAGGCTCTTGACGATAAAGCGGCAAGAGTGTGTCTTGAAGCTGAGCGTGAATTTTTAAGAAGCCTTGACGGAAGCTGCAATGCCCCTTGTGGAGCGCATTGTATTATAAGTAGAGAAAACTTTGAGTTTAGGGGAATGTATGCCGCAGATGGGGAAAATCCAAAGTATGCAAAAATAAAAGAGAGGAGAGAAGCAGCTGGCGTAAACATCAATGATGATGATTTAAAACAGGCTATTAGTCTGGCGGGAAAACTTGTCAACATTTTAAAATCAGATGCTGATAGCTCAGATAAAAATAATGATTCAGAAAAAAAGCCTGACGAGGTCGGAAAGGGGAAAGTTTCGCTTGTAGGTGCAGGTCCCGGAAAAAGAGATTATCTGAGTGTCGAGGCTCTAAGATGTATTAAAAATGCGGATGTAATAATTTATGATGCACTTATTTCGCCATCAATATTAAATGAGGCAAAGATGGATGCAGAACTTATTTATGTAGGAAAAAGAGCTGACACAATTTATAAAAAGCAGCCTGAGATAAATAAACTTTTAGTGGGATGTGCATCACAGGGAAAGTATGTTGTTCGTCTTAAAGGTGGTGACCCGTTTATATTTGGCAGAGGTGGTGAGGAAGCACTGGCACTGGCAAAAGTCGGTATAAACTATGAAATAGTATCCGGAATTTCATCATCATATAGTGTGCCGGCGAGTGCAGGCATTCCGGTTACACATAGGGGAGCCGCATCGTCAGTTCATATAATTACAGGTCATGAACATCCGGGGAAGCCTTCAGAAGCACTTGATTTTTCAGTGATTGCAAAAGAGGAAGGAACATTAGTATTTATGATGGGGCTTAGAAGCCTTGGAAATATATGTGACAAACTCAAAAAAAACGGTAAGTATGAGGGAACACCTGTGGCGGTTGTCTCAAAAGGAATGACTGCAAAGCAGAAAACCGTTTTTGGAAATCTGTTGACTATTGAAGCTGAAGTGGGAAAAAATAAAATAGAAGCACCTGCAATAATAGTAGTCGGTGATGTCGTAGAGGTTGGACTTCATATAAACGAATGGCAGATTAAAAATGATAAAAAGCTGCTTAGCGGAAAACGCATACTCGTAACAGGTTCAAGAAATATGGCTTCCTGTCTTGAAGAAGAATTCAAGAAATATGGTGGCGAGACAATTGCGATAAGTCTTGTTGAGACAATACCTGACTACAGCAGTTGTGATGATAAACTCAATGAGATAGAAAAGTATTCATGGCTTATATTTACGAGTGCAAATGGTGTTAATATATTTTTTGAAAGACTTAGGGATTTAAAAACAGATGTTAGAAAATTGGCGAATATCAAGTTTGCCGTAGTGGGTACATCGACCAGAAAAGCACTTGAAAAATATGGTTTATATGCTGATTTTGTTCCTTCAAAATTTACATCTAAAACATTAGCCGATGAATTAGCGCAGATATTGACAGATAAGGATAGAGTACTTATTGTAAGAGGAAAGCAGGGCAAAAATTTTATTGAGGATAAGTTTACTTCAATGGCGGTTGATTTTGATAAAATCTGTATATATGAGACAATACAGGATGAAAGACGTGCTGATGAAGTTAGAAGAATATGCAAGGATGTTGATTATATTGTTGTCACAAGCGGTTCAGGAGCGAGAGCCTTAAAAGATATGGCAGGCTGTGAACACGAAAATATTGTTGTGATAGGTCCGGTGACAAAAAAGGATTGCGAAGAATTGGGACTTTCAGTAAAACTTGTTGCAAAAGAGTTTGATGCAAAGGGAATTTTAGATGTTATAGCAGGTGATGTTTTTGAATGTGAGAAAAATGGAGATAGTACAATTACAAAACCAGACAAGTGATAAAGTCAGGTTGATTAAAAGCCATTTACAGTAGGTATAAAATTTTTAAATGGAAAATTATAGATATGGAGGTACATTTTGCTATGGATATAAGGTCGAATATACAGAAATCTAAGGTTTTGTTTGAGAAGTCGTTAGAGAAAATTCCGGGAGGAGTAAACAGTCCGGTAAGAGCATTTGGAAGTGTCGGCGGTTCACCGCTTTTCATAAAAAATGCGAAAGCATCCCATATTTATGATGTTGATGGCAATGAATTTATTGATTATGTATGTTCGTGGGGGCCCGGAATACTCGGGCATGCACATCCACAGGTTATAGAGGCAGTGCAGAGAGCCTGCACAGATGGTCTTACATTTGGTGCACCTACTGAAAAAGAACTTGAACTGGCAGAGCTTATAACGGATGCAATGCCGTCAATAGAGAAAGTGAGATTAGTAAATTCGGGTACGGAAGCTACAATGAGTGCAATTCGTACTGCAAGGGGTTATACAGGCAGAGATATGATAATAAAATTCAGGGGAAATTATCATGGTCATTCTGATGGACTTCTGGTAAAAGCAGGTTCAGCGGCACTTACAACTGCCGTTCCGGATAGTGCGGGTGTGCCTGCCTCATATACACAAAATACACTTGTTGCAGAGTACAATAATAAAGAGTCAGTCAGGGAACTTATGGAGCAGTATGGTAGCAATGTTGCTGCAATTATAGTTGAGCCTGTAGCTGCAAATATGGGTGTTGTTCCACCGAAAGAAGGCTTTTTGGAATTCCTTCGTGAGATTACCTTAAAATATGAGACAGTTCTTATATTTGATGAGGTTATCACGGGATTTAGGCTGGGTTTTGGCGGAGCACAGGAATATTTTGGTGTAAAACCTGATATGACTACACTTGGAAAGATAGTCGGAGGTGGTATGCCAATAGCAGCATATGGCGGAAGAAAAGAGATAATGGATAGGGTTTCTCCTACAGGACCTGTTTATCAGGCAGGTACATTATCAGGAAATCCTATTGCAACAACAGCCGGAATTGAGACACTTAAAATATTAAAAGCACATCCTGAATATTATAAAAAGATAGACGAGAGTGCAAAAAAAATTGCGGATGCATACAGAAAAATGGCAGAAGAAAAAAGTATTCCTCTGCATGTAAATCAGATAGGTTCGCTTTTATCGGCATTCCAGACAGGTGAGACTGTGGATGATTATGACAGTGCGCTTACATCCGATACAAAAGCATATACAGAGTATTTCTGGAAGATGCTTGACAATGGAATTTATGTTGCACCGGCACAGTTTGAAGCAATGTTTGTGTCTGTTGCACATACAGAGGAAGATATTAAAAGAACTTGTGAGGTTATCGGGTTATGAGTATACAATTGCTCTGTGTAAGCCACAAAACGGCGGATACAAAGATAAGAGGATTGTTTGCATTTGATGATGATGCCAAATTAAGAATAATGGACAGGCTTATCAAATCGGCTGACATAAATGAGATGGTACTGCTTGCGACATGTAACAGAACCGAGCTTTATTGTGAAGTAGCAGAAAAGACGGAAAAAAACGTGCTTTATATGCAGCAGGTGCTTTTAGAAGAAGCTGGGGTATCTGACAATTCAGAAATTCAGGATGTAATTTTGAGATATGAAGAAAAAAAAGCTGTACATCACCTTTTTATGGTAGCGGCAGGTCTTGATTCTGTTGTGCTTGGTGAAGACCAGATTTTAGGTCAGGTAAAAAATGCTTATCTTGAAAGTGACAAAAAGGGTTATATAGGTCAGGTGTTTCATTCGCTTTTCCAGGCGGCGATGGCAGCGGCAAAGAGAGTTAAGACCGATACACCTATGTCAAAAACTTCCGTGTCAACGGCAAGTCTTGCATTAAAACAGGCATGTGAGGAATTTGGTTCATTATCAGGGAAAAATATTATGATAATAGGTGCATCAGGAAAAATCGGGAATATTGTTATGAGAGATGCACTTGACATAGAAGGTGTAAATGTTTATGTTACGACAAGAAATCATATTCCTGAGAAGAATGCCAGATGCAGGATAATAGACTATGCGGACAGATATGAACATATGCCTAAAATGGACGTAATTATAAGTGCGACATCAAGCCCGCATTATACAATTACAAAAAAACATTATGAAGAAAAAAAGGATAAAGAAAGAGTTGTATTTATCGACCTTGCAGTACCGTTTGACATATCGCCGGATATAGAGAAAATACCCGGTGTCGTAAGATATTCAATGGAAGATATGGATAGGCTTGCAGCAAAGAATAATGAATTAAAGAGAAGTTATCTGTGCGATGCAAAAGAGATTATTAAGACATATGAACAGGATTATCTTAAGAATGAAATATTCAGGACAAACCGCAGTCAGATAGATGGTTTTATAACATATATCAAAAAGAATGCTGAGAAAAAATCATTGGATGCGGTAATCTATAAAATGATATTTGATATAAAAGAAAAAAGTAATGCACAGGAATTTGAGAGTTTTGTTGATATAATTTCAAATATTAATGCGAATTGTTGATATAAAAATCAGAAATTATTGATAAATAAATTATTTACAAAGAACGTAAGCAGAAAAGAGGATAATATGATTCAGAGAGCACGAAGATTGAGACAGAATGAGATATTAAGAAAGATGGTAAGAGAGACAAGAATGGACAAATCGTCACTTGTTTATCCTATGTTTGTCAGAGAGGGAAAAAATATTGTTGAGGAAATTCCGTCAATGGAGGGACAATTCCGTTATAGTGTTGACAGGATGTCTGAAAAACTTGAAAGCTTGAAAAAAGCAGGAGTGAACAGTGTTATTTTGTTTGGTATTCCTGATGTGAAAGATGAACTTGGAACAGGTGCTTATGATGATGAGGGAATTGTGCAAAAGGCACTTAGAGCTGCAAAGAAAGATTTTTCTGATATGTATTTTATAACTGATGTGTGCATGTGTGAGTATACATCACACGGACATTGTGGTGTACTTTGCGGTCATGATGTGGACAACGATTCCACACTTGAACTTCTTACAAAGACAGCAGTTTCCCATGTGAAAGCAGGCGCAGATATGGTAGCACCATCTGACATGATGGATGGAAGAGTGCTTGCAATCAGAAATGCACTTGATGAAAATGGATTTAAGAATACACCGATAATGTCATATGCCGTAAAATATGCGTCCTCTTTTTATTCTCCGTTTAGAGATGCCGCAGGTTCAGCACCGTCATTTGGTGACAGAAAATCTTACCAGATGGATTACCATAATAGAAAAGAGGGCATTAAGGAGGCTTTGCAGGATGTAGAAGAAGGTGCAGATATTATAATGGTAAAGCCGGCGATGAGTTATCTTGACATTGTAAGAGAAGTTGCGGATATAGTAGATGTTCCTGTAGCTACATACAGCGTAAGCGGAGAGTATGCGATGGTAAAAGCGGCAGCAAAAGCAGGATGCATTGATGAGGAAAAGATTGTGTGTGAGATGGCAACAGCAACATACAGAGCGGGCTCAAGCATATATCTTACATATTTTGCAGAGCAGATTGCAGAATATATGGATAAGGGTTTGATTGGGTAGACATAAACAGAAGAGGGAAATACATGACAACAAGAGAAGAAGCATTAAATTTTGGACTTTCGTTTCCGGACACATACAAGAGTGCACCGTTTCATGATGAAAACTGGCAGCTTGTGCGTGTGAAAGGAAGTAAAAAAGCTTTTCTGTGGACATATGAAAGAAACGGCTATATAAATTTAAACGTGAAAGTAAACAGTGAGTGGCGTGATTTTTGGAGAGATGCATTTGAGTCTGTCATACCCGGCTGGCATCAGAACAAAGAAAACTGGAATACCATAATCCTTGACGGTTCAATTCCGGATGAAGATGTTAAAAGGATGATAACGGAGAGCTATGAGATTGTAACTGACAGTCCGACAAAAAGGATTTATGAAGCGGTCAAAAAAATTCCAAAAGGAAAGGTTGCGACATACGGACAGGTTGCAAAGATGGCAGGAAATCCTAAAATGTCGAGAGCGGTCGGCAATGCTCTTCACAAAAATCCGAATCCGGAGGAGATACCATGTTTTCGTGTGGTCAATTCTAAAGGGGAACTTTCGGGAGCCTTTGCATTTGGCGGTGAAAATGAACAGCAGAAGAGACTTGAGGCTGACGGAATAGAGGTTAAAAACGGAAAAGTAGATTTGAGCAAATATGGGATTGACACAAAAATAATATAAAACTGACACAAAATTTTCGTTCTAGTGACATGAATTTTTTTTAATTTAGTTATAACAAGAGAAAAAGGAGTCATTAGAATGAAAATTAAGAGTCAGATAAGTGATGCTATAAAAAAGAAATTATTTAACACATTTATTATAAACGAAGATGTATTTTCTCTCATGGCTGAAAAAGAACAGCTTTCAGATAAACAGGAAAAATACAGATACGAAACAAATATTGAAAATGTTCAGCAGTCTTTGGCGGTGCAGACTTATAAAAAAGAATTGGTCATAGAGCATATGCTTGATAACGGGACTTATGATTTCAGAAATTCTCTTTTAATATTAAATCCATATAAAATATCATTATTAACAGCACTTTTAATTTTCAATACGGATGTTGAGTGCATGGTTAAATACGAAATTAAAGGTATTCGTGGTTCTAAAAATTATTCTATGTGTGACAATATCTGTACGACGAGACATCGTGTTCCGATAATGGGGCTCTATGAAAATGCATATAATATCGTTCAAATATATCTTTTAGACTCACATGGGCAGATAATCGACATGAATAAGATTATGATACATACACCTAAGTTAAAGGGAAAGCTTGAAACAGAAGTAAAAGTGATGGGACAGGCAGAAAATAAAGGCAGTAAATTTATGCTTGTGACAGGCGGTTATGGCGGTTCAACTTATGCTTTTGACGAAAACGGAAATGTACGTTTTATACTGGGAAGACCGTCTCATCCTTATGGAATACATGACATTGGCAACGGGAAATTTTTGTATGCAGAAAAAAGCATGCGTCGTCCAAATTTCGGAAATGCACATTCAGTCGTTATGCATGAAATGGATTATATGGGCAGAGTATACAAAACATTTCTGCATCCAAACGGATACCACCATTGGGCTGTCAGGGAAGAAAACAGCGGAAATTATCTTGTAGCATCAAGTTCTGTTCAGGATTTATCATGTGAAAATATGATAATTGAAATAGACCCGGAAACCGGAAATGTTTTAAGAAGTATAAATGTAAATGATTTGTTTGATAAGACATACGTTACAAGAAGTGACTGGGCTCATATAAATGCATTTGCGTATATACCTGAAGAGGACTGTGTTATAGTTTCGATGAGAAATATTCACACTATCGCGAAGATAAGTTTAAAGAGTAACGAATTAATCTGGATTATTGCAAACCCGGAATTTTATAAAAAAACAGAGCAAAAAGATAAAGTTTTAAAACCGGATGGACATATAGACTGGTTTTTCCAGCAGCATGCAGTATCAATACTGGAGTGTGACAGTACAGCACATACTTACAAAATTATATTATTTGACAATCACACGGCGAACAGAAGACCCGTAAAATATTTTGATAAAGTAGAAAAGTCAAATGTGCTGATATTAAATATAGATGAAAAAAGCGGAAAGGTTTCACAGGAGAAAAGGATACCGACTTCTTTAAGCATTACCCGTTCAAATGCATTTGTGACCGACAAAGGTGATTATATATTTGCAATGTGTGGAAATTTAAAAGAGCAGATTGACGGATATAGGGCTAAAATATACAAATATGATTATAAATCAGGAGAATGTGTAAACGAGATATTGTGTAAAAAAGATTTTTTTAGTGGAATGGAAATGGAATTTGACATTAGAGGATTATCAGAACCTATTCTTGGGGATAAACCTATAGTAGTTGGAAAATTAAAAAATCTGAACCGAAGTAAAAGGATTTTTGGACAATTTGAAAACGCCATTGATATAAGTTTATATAAAGAAAAGAACGAAGAGGATTGTTTTGAGAACGGTCTGCCGTTTATACCGCGTATAACCGGAGATATACTTCAGATTTACAGCAGGGATCATTTAATAAAAAAAGTATACTTATATAATGAAAAAGAATTTTATGAACAGGATTATTCTGACACAGAACAAAAAAGCGAAATATTCGTAAAACATAAGTATTACATAAATGTGCCATTAGATGAAATAGAAAACGGAAATTATAAAATTGCTTTTAAAATTGGGGAGTATAATTATACAACAGATTATTGGTTAAAAAAGACAATATTTATTTGACATAAAAATAGAAATTGTGTATTGTAGTTAGTGTATGGTATATTGAGGTGCCTTAGAGATACAGTACACCGGAAAAAGGTGTTTAATCAATGAGATTGCAGTGTGCTAAGGTTTTTATAATACCATATGGATAATATATAATACAGGAATGGGAATTAAAAGGAGGATATGAAGTGAAAAAATCAATTAAATTTCTTATGACAACGGTAGCACTTACCGCAGGGGTGCTTGCTTTTTCAAAGGCAGAAAGTAAAGCTGCTGTTGTAGATGTTGCACAGACAGATGCCGAGGACACAAAGATTACTCTTCAGTGGTCAGCAGCCCTTGGAGCACAGTCATATGCGATACAGCTTAGCGAGGATGGAAATTCAAACTGGGTTACTATGGAGACAACATCAAGTACAAATGAAAGTATAAGAAATCTAGCATCAGGTCACACTTATTATGTGAGAGTTGGAGGATTTAATTCTTATTCATGGGACATTGATAAAGAAAATACTCCGGAAGCAGTTACAGGATGGTCTGATCCGGTCGAGATGGTTACTGCACCAAGTGTAAATAATATGACGCTTACTCAGATTGGTGCAAGTACAACTTCAATTACAATGAAGTGTTCAGAAGTTCCGGGAGCAAACTTATATCAGCTTAGCAACGATGCCTATAACGATTTTTCTGTAATAGGTGAGAGCAATACTACAATCATCACAACATCTAAAGATAAAGCTCTCACACCGGGAACGTCATATTCAATATACTGCTATCCTTGTCGTGTAGCAAAATCTACAGGATTTATAGCAAGAGACGGTCATACAAGCCAGTATGGCAAAAAGACATTGACAAAGAAAGTTGCAACAAATAATTTTGGTTTTACAAGCATTTGGTACAATATCAATTCATATAGTGTGGGTGTTTTAGCAAGTGATGCATTAGGTGATTTCGATGGTGTACAGGTACAGCTTCAGACACCGGCAGGTAAGGTTAAAAAGACATTGACAAGCAGCGGAACTTCAACAAGTGTAAATAACACTAACGGAACTTTCTATCGTTATCGTATTCGTACATATGTAGACTGCGGAACAGAGGGAAAAGCTTATAGTGCATGGTCAGGATATCGTTACTTTGGTGCTATCAAGACTAATGGTCTTAGTGTTACATCATCAAAAAAGAAGATTAAAATTAACTGGTCAAAGGTTGCAAATGCAAACGGTTATACAGTTTACATTTCCACAAATGAAAATGCAGGTTTCAAGAAGGTTAAAACAGTAAGCAATAAGTCAAGAAGTCTTACAATCACAAAATGCGGAAAAAATAAACTTAAAGCAAATAAGCGTTATTATTTAAGAATATGCACAAATGCAAAAGTCGGAAAAAAGACATATAAGAGTGAGTTGTTTAATACGACAAGTGTATATGTTTCAAAATACTAATGTATCACCGAATTTCGGCTAAAAACTAAAATGAGGATATTTGAATTGCATTAAAAGATTTAGAACAGATTGTTATGGTTTGTCTTATTAAAGATAGACCATGGCAATCTGTTTTTTGATAAAAAATATATAATTCCTATTGACATAATAGGAAAAGTAGGGTATAGTTATAGCCATGAACTACTAAAACATATAGAAAAAGTAGGAGATACGAAAAATGAAGGGGGTTGCCCAATGGATTTTAGAGAACTGACAACCGATGTGTTAATTGTCGGCGGCGGTACAGCAGGCTGTTATGCTGCAATTACACTTGGACAGGAAAAGGATATACAGGTCCTTATCGTAGAGAAAGCCAATATTAAGCGAAGCGGCTGTCTTGCAGCAGGCGTAAATGCCATAAACGCTTATATAACTGAAGGACATGTTCCACAGGATTATGTGGACTATGCGAAGAAAGATGCTGACGGTATAGTCAGAGAGGATTTACTTCTTTCCATGTCAGAAAGACTAAATGAAGTTACAGCGCATATGGAACGTCTCGGTCTTGTTATTTTAAAAGACAAAGATGGCAAATATGTTGCAAGGGGAAACCGAAATATAAAAATAAATGGTGAAAACATTAAACCTATTCTTGCCGATGCGGTAAAAAGCCTTGAGAACACAACAGTTATAAATCATGTAAATATTACAGATTATATAGTTGAAAACGGTGTCATAAATGGTGCTTACGGATTTGATGTAAATGATAAAACGGCATATAAGATAAATGCAAAAGCAGTTATCTGTGCGACAGGTGGTGCGGCAGGTCTTTACAGACCAAACAATCCGGGATTTTCAAGACACAAAATGTGGTATCCTCCGTTTAATACGGGAGCAGGATATGCTATGGGAATCAAAGCCGGTGCAGAGATGACAACATTTGAGATGAGATTTATAGCACTCAGGTGTAAAGATACGATAGCTCCTACGGGAACTATTGCACAGGGAGTTCATGCAAAGCAGTTAAATTCTGACGGTGAGATATATGAAGATAAGTATGGTCTTACAACATCACAGCGTCTTTACGGTACGGTAACAGAGAACAAAGAAGGCAGGGGTCCATGTTACTTAAAGACGGATGAAATATCAGATGAACAGCAAAGTGATTTGTATAAAGCGTATCTTAATATGGCACCAAGCCAGACACTTAAATGGATTGAATCGGGCAGAGGACCTAAAAATGAAAATGTTGAGATAGAAGGTACTGAGCCATATATAGTAGGAGGACATACAGCGAGCGGTTATTGGATAGACAATGACAGAAAGACAACGATTACAGGGCTTTATGCAGCCGGTGATGTTGCAGGCGGATGTCCGCAGAAATATGTGACAGGAGCTTTGGTTGAGGGCGAGATAGCAGCACAGTCGGCTGTTGAATATATTAGGGTGATTAAAGATTCAGAAAATAAAAAAGCTGATTACGGCAATGTTTCCAAAAACAGTGATAATGCGGTCAATGGATTATCATCAGCAGATAAAAAAGCCGAGTATGAAAGCTATTTTTCAAATCCAAAAGGATTTATCGATACAGAACAGCTTGAAGAAACGATGCAGAAGATTATGGATCAGTATGCAGGCGGTATCAGTACAAATTACGAATACAATGAGAGTAGACTTGAGATAGCAAAAAGAAAAATTGATGATATAGAAAAACTTTCAGTAAATCTTCATGCAGATGATATGGACGATTTGCTCAGAATTTACGAATTAAAAGAGAGATTAGTCGTATGTAAAGTCTTGATTGAGCATTTAAAAGCAAGAAAAGAGACAAGATGGCACAGTTTTGCCGAAAATTTAGATTATCCTAATAAGAGCGACGATTATCTCAAATATGTAAATTCAAGATATGAGGATGGAAAAATAAAAATTATTTACAGAGATTTGGTGACAGGAGGTAAGGTTTATGAGCATTCGGATAAATGATGAAAAATGTGTCGGATGCGGACTTTGTATAGAAGCCTGTCCGGGAAATCTGATTAAAAAAAATGAACATGGGAAAGCTCTTATTAAACATGAAAAAGATTGTTGGGGGTGTACATCCTGCATAAAAGAGTGTAAAATAAAAGCGATTGACTTTTTCCTTGGTGCTGACGTTGGAGGTGCAGGGAGTGTTCTGTCAGTATCTTCTAAAGGTGATATAAATACATGGACTATCACGAAGGCTGATGGAAGCGTAGAGGAGATAATCATAAATAAGAAAGATGCTAATAAATATTGATAAAAGAAACAGGAGGTTCGTTATGGGAAATTTATCTCATCTTGATGAATTAGAGGCAGAGGCAATCTACATAATAAGAGAAGTTGCGGCAGAATTTGAAAAACCGGTAATGCTTTACTCAATCGGTAAAGATAGTTCAGTAATGCTTCATCTTGCAATGAAGGCATTTTATCCGGAGAAGCCGCCATTTCCGTTTCTTCATGTAGATACAACATGGAAGTTTAAGGAAATGATAGAGTTTCGTGACAAAATGGCAAAGAAACTCGGAATTGACCTTATAGTATATACAAACGAAGATGGAGTTAAGAAAGGAATCAATCCTTTTGACCACGGTTCAGCTTATACTGATATCATGAAAACACAGGCTCTTAAACAGGCACTTGACAAATATCAGTTTACGGCAGCATTTGGCGGCGGCAGACGAGATGAAGAAAAATCACGTGCAAAAGAGAGAATTTTCTCATTCAGAAATGAAGCTCATGCGTGGGACCCTAAGAACCAGCGTCCTGAGATGTGGAAACTTTTCAACAGTAAAATATTTAAGGGTGAGGAAGTAAGAGCATTCCCGCTTTCAAACTGGACAGAAAAAGACATCTGGCAGTATATAAAGAGAGAAAACATAGAGATTCCTTCGCTTTATTTTGCAAAAGAGCGTCCTGTAATTGAGAGAGACGGAAATATTATCATGGTTGATGATGACAGACTTAAACTCAGACCGGGTGAGAAAATCGAGTACAAGAAAGTTCGTTTCCGTACACTTGGATGCTATCCTCTTACAGGTGGTGTTGAGTCAAATGCAGAGACACTTGATGAAATCATTGAGGAAACACTTAGTGCGGTAGAGTCAGAGAGAACAAGCCGTGTAATTGACCATGAGGCAGCAGGCAGCATGGAAAGAAGAAAGAAGGAGGGTTATTTCTAGGATGAAAGGATTATTAAAATTTATTACATGCGGAAGCGTAGATGATGGAAAATCTACACTTATTGGACATATATTATATGATTCAAAATTACTTTATGCCGACCAGGAAAAATCACTTGAGCTTGATTCAAAGGTTGGAAGCAGAGAAGGAAAAATTGACTACTCACTTCTTCTTGACGGACTTATGGCAGAGAGAGAACAGGGTATCACTATAGACGTTGCATATCGTTATTTTACGACTGACAACCGCAGCTTCATCGTTGCAGATACACCGGGACATGAAGAATATACAAGAAACATGGCAGTAGGTGCATCATTTGCAGACTTATCGGTTATACTTATTGATGCAAAGCAGGGTGTGTTGGTACAGACAAGAAGACATGCACGAATCTGTGAACTTATGGGAATCAAATACTTTGTATTTGCCGTAAACAAAATGGATCTTGTAGATTACAGTGAGGACAGATTTAAAGAAATAGAAGCACAGATTGCTGAACTTGCAACAGAACTTAATCTTGCAAACTATGTTATTATACCTGTTTCAGCAACAGAAGGTGACAATATCACAACAAAATCAGAAAACACACCATGGTATACAGGTGTACCTCTTCTTGAGTATCTTGAGAATGTTGACGTAGAAGAAAAGACAACAGAAAAGGGCTTCTATATGCCTGTGCAGCGAGTAAGCCGTCCAAATCATACATTTAGAGGATTTCAGGGACAGGTTGAAGCTGGAACTATCAGCGTAGGTGATGAGATAACAACTCTTCCAAGCAATGAAAAGGCACATGTAAAGAGCCTTCTTGTAGGAGACAAAAAAGCAGACACAATTGAAAAAGGTCAGCCTGTTACAATTCAGCTTGACAGAGAAGTTGATGTATCAAGAGGATGCGTACTTGAAAAAGATACAGATATAAAAGTATCATCATTAATTACTGCAACACTTCTTTGGATGGATGATGATATTCTTGAGAATGGAAAGAACTACTTTGTAAAACTTGGAACAAAACTTATTCCGGGTATCGTAACTGAAATTGTTCACACAGTAGATGTGAATACAGGTGAGGAAAAGAAAGCTGATAAACTTTCAAAGAATGAAATTGCACTTTGCACAATCTCACTTGCAGATAAAATAGTAGTAGATGAATTTAAAAATCATAAAACACTCGGAGAGCTTATCCTCATTGACCGTGTAACAAACATGACATCAGCATGTGGTGTAGTGGAAAAGGTAAATGAAGGCGGCGAGGGACTTTTCGCAGGAAAAGTTGACAGAAATGTGAGAGCAGCATTAAACGGTCAGAAGGCAGTTGCAGTAGCATTCCCGGTTGAAAGACAGGGCGTATCAAGAAGTCTTCTTGAGAAAGTTGAAAAAGAACTTTCAATTCAGGGTAAGCATACATACCTTTATGCTCCCGGTTCAGAGGAAAATATTTCAGATGTTATCAAACATCTTCATCATGCAGGCGTAATCACGTTACTCCTTGTAGAAGAAAAATATGCATCTACAGTAAGAATAGCAAGCGAAGAATATTACCATGTACTTCCTGAGGACTTAAAAGTTGAGACAGACGAAGTAGTTAAATATATTGATGAGCTTTCAGCATATGATGTAAGAGTAGCAGGAAACGGTGAATTTATTTGAAGTGAAGACAGATAGTAAGATTGAGGTAAGAAGCTTGAGCTGAAATCAGAAACATCTGTCAGAAAAATTATAAAAGCAGTAAAAATATGGAGGGTTTGTTAGATATGAAATTATCCAAGAGAGGCAGATATGCGTTAAGAGCATTGGTTTATCTTTCGCTTAACAGCGACAGGGAAAAAATGACATTGAGCAAGATTGCAAAAGAAAATGATATATCTACCAAATACCTTGAGCAGATTTTTTCAAATCTAAAACGCTCCGGTATTGTAAAAAGTGTGGCAGGTATAAATGGAGGTTATCTTCTTGCGAGACCATCAACAGACATAAGTGTGGAAGATGTCTTAAATGCAGTTGAAGGTGACTACAAAATCGAAGATGAGGAAATTTCCGAAAACTGTATGGTAAAAGGTATTTCCAAAGCACTTCAGAGACTTGTCATTGACCGCATAAATGCTGAGACAGGAAAGGTTATCAAAAACGTAACTTTGAGAAAACTGGCTGATGAGTATTCAAATACGGATAGAGATGCTGATGAGATGTATTATATCTAGATTTTAGAAAATAGAATATATTCAAAAACAAATTATCAGCTTGTAACGCCCCCGAAAATCAGATGGATAAAATCTGATTTTCGGGGGCGTTTGAGTTGATGGCGAACATGGGTTCTTATTTAGCCATTAAACATATGCTCAAAATACACTTCTTTAAATGCCACATAATTATTCCTTGAGATAGGAATGTTTTCTTTATTATATGTAATTATCTGTGATTTGGTAAACTGTTCCACGTACTCCATATTTACTATATAGCTTCTATGGCATTTAAAGAAACCGTTTTCTATGCTGAATAAATTTTCGCACTTTGAAAAAAGTTCGCGGATTTCTATTGTCGTAGAGTTGATAAGATGTACAATAACGGTTTTATTCTGTGCCTCAAGATATTCAATATCTTTTATTTTTATTCTGCTGAAACCTGTCTGAGTTTTAGCTGTAAAATATTCATCCTTTTTTTGATATTCTTTTCTAAAATTCTCAAGGACATCGAACATTCTGCTTTCATCAACGGGTTTCAGAAGATAATTTAATGCCTTTACCTCATATGATTCTACTGCAAATTCTCTTGATGATGTCAGAAACACAATAGGAACATTATGATTTTCGCTCCGCAGCTCTTTTGCGGTGTCTATTCCGTTAAATAAAGGCATTACAATGTCAAGAAATATAATATCCATACATTCTTTTTTGTGTATATTTATCAAATCATCGCCATTATCAAATCTATATAATTTGACATGTATATCATGTTTTTTTGCCCATTTCAAAATCATTGAACAGGCTGAATTTAAAAATTCTACCTCATCATCACAAACTGCTATTTTCATATGTATATCTCCGATTAGTACAATGTTCAATATATCAATTATTAATTATATGTTGCACTAATATTTAAATAATTTTTAGTTGAATGTCAGTTTCTTATATAATTACACGGAGTACAAAGATATTTCCCGACATAGAAAAATGCCACTGTCCATTTAAACGCTCAACATAATAAATTATGCTTTTGACTCCAATGCCATGTCCTTTTTTGTCCGATACCGGAATTCCATCGACAAATTTTGGATTATTGGATGCCGGATTTTCTATGCAGAGTAGTACACTGTCTCCTTTATTGGCGATAGTAAGTTTTGCCCACTTTTCACCATCTTTCCCTGATTGAAGCGCATGAAAAGCATTTTCCAAGGCATTTGACAACAATGTTGAAAAATCTCTTTCTGAAACTACCACATCATTGCAGGATATATCACATATAAGGTTAAAGCCTTTACTTCTGAATCTCATATCATACATAGAAATTACAGAATTGATTATATCATTAGAGCAATATTCTTTAACTACTGTATCATCATATGAATCGCTTATACCTTTTATATAATCTATTGCCTTTTCTACATTGTTATTCTGTAAAAAAGTGAGGATTATATTAAGATTATGCCGCATATCATGACGAAGTATAGAGAGGGTACGTTCACTGTTTTTTACATGGTCAATCTCATTTTGAAGCGATTGAAGGTGAAGTTCCATCAAATCACTATACTGCCTGAATTCCTGTTTTTCCTCGAATTCCTTAAAGTATATAATAAGAAATACAAGATATGCAATACAGAATGCAAATCCCATAAATTCTACAATTACCCTGTTTCCTGTATAGAGCAGATTTGAAAATTTAGTAAATGCATAATCAAATATGTAGTAAATAAGTGGAAGAAAACCTATTATGCATAGTTCACGCTTTCCTTTGGCAAAAACGGCTGACGTTGTACTGCATACATATTTGCATAGGATTATAAATGTTATTATTGTTACAGTTATTCTTGTAAAATAATAAGCCCATTCATATTTTGTTATGTTCATGATAAACAGTCCGCACCAGTTGCTTATCTGGCAGCATAGGTATGCAGAGCAGATTGAAATCATACATGACAGCAGCGGAAATTTGTAATAAAAAAATAAATATATGAATAATGGTACATGTATCAAAAACGGATACATATTGTTTGCTGCCTGTTCTCCTAAAATGAACATGGCAGTCAGATAAAATATTCCTTCGAGACATGAAAATAAAGCCAGTTTTGTAATATTGTTTTTATTTTGTTTTACTCCCAGAAAAAACGCTGAAATATATATTCCAAACAACATAGTTGTTATATTATGTATCCATGATAATATATGAACAAACATATTGTCTCCTCTGTTTTATAAATCTTTTTGTTGTTTTGTGATTTAATATTGCTATTATAAAATATTTTCTGGCAAATAACAACTCACACCATATATTTACCATTCACGCAAATTTTCTTGATTTTTCCGTAAACACAGTATAATATTCGTAAACTTATTAGAAAAAATCAAAAAGGGAGGATACTATCATGAAAAGAGCAAAAAAAATCCTGAGCGTAATGCTTGCAATGTGTCTGACAACTATTATGATTTGTGGAAACACAGCGGATGCAAAGACTACATATGTAAAATCGTTTACAAAAACAATCACAGTTAAAGCGGGTTATCAGTATTACATTAAGATGAATTTCAAAAAAGCATCTAATGTCAGCGTTAAAATAACACCTGTAAAAGCTCAGAAAGACAGGTCACTTGCTGTAGTAGTCGGAGATGAGACAAATTCTTTATTCATTACACCTAATATTGAAACGGTTACATTAAAAGGAAAGTATAAAAAAGGTGATGGAAATCTGATTTTTGGAAACCATGCCACAAAAGCTACAAAAGTTAAAGTTACCGTGACATCTAAGAGTGCAACAGTTGGATATGTGTCTGGTGATCAGTCAAATGGAGAGGAAGAGGCAGGTTGATTATATTAAATAGAATCAACATTTACAGCACTATCTGATTGATTTATGAAAGCAATTGTTAGCAAATTGCTAAAAATTACATTTTTATTGCCAAAAGTTACAATTAAATATTTCCATGGAAAGACTTTGTTACACTAAATTTAAGAAAATGTTTAGTATAATAAAGTCTTTTTATTATGTTTATAATAAAAAATTGCAAGCTGGGTTCTGTCACGCAGTCCAAGTTTATCAAGGATGGTACTTAGATAATTTCTCACTGTACCTTCGCTTAGATAAAGGTTTGCAGCAATCTCTTTATTGCTGTGTTTTTCTATATTTGTCAGACTTTCTTTTATTATAGTTATAAATGCATATTTTACATCATTTGGAATGTGGTCTGTCATGTCATAGGTTAAATTAATATTGCAAAATTTGAAATCGTCTACAATTTTTTGCACGGTATTTTGAAGGCTTATAGAATTATTGTGGAGATTGTGGACGCTTTCTCTTATGTTTGTCATTGCGTTTGACAGACATTCTTCAAGGTTATCAATTGAGTTGTATAGATTTTCATTTTTATTTACAACTTTGATAGCTCCTGTTATCATGATGGCTCTTGAAAGCATATGTCCTACATTGTCATGAATTTCTCTGGCAATACGATTTCTTTCAGTAAGAGTAGCATTGTTTATTTCATAATTCTGATAATGCATCGGCTGTCAGCCTGAAAAATCAGAATTTTCAAATGCTCTTGATATTTATAATATTTGGAATTGTAATATGGTTGTTAAGTCTTGTAATTGCATTTTTTATGTATGGAAGAATGGATTTATTAAGAGCACCAAATATATCCATATATATATTAAATTCTTTTGTGATGACTATAACGGCACTTGCGATAGCCTATTTTATGGGAATGTTAATAAAAAAGGCAAATATGATTAGTCTCATTGTTACACCGGTATCTCTTGGAATAAGTTTTATGTCAGGAGTGTTTGTACCACTTAGTATGCTTGGAAGTACAGTAAAGAAAATAGCGGGATTTATTCCGGTCTATTGGTATGAAGATTTAAATGATATGTTTTCGGGATTTAAGCAACTGAGTAAAAATCAGCTGAACACAGTGTATACAAATCTCTTATTGCAGCTGCTTTTTGCCGTGGCACTTATCGGAGGAGCACTCTTTGTCGTGAAATATAAGAGGGAATTTTAGGTTCAACGCTGTTATTGATTATACCTGTTTTGGAAATACAAAGACCGTTGTCATTTACGGCGCTGATATTGGGAGGGATTGTCTTTGCAATTAAGATGGATGCAGGCTACTAAAGATGCGACAGAACAGCAGAAAAAAATTGCGGCAGAAGCAAAGGCATCCGCCGCCGCTGAAGCGAGAGCAACAGCAAAAGCACAAGCTATGGTAACAGCATCCGCAAGAGCTGCCTGCAAATAAACATGCCGCCATACTTGAAAAAATGGATGTAAATGTGGCTACACAGGTTACTGAAAAGATGCGTATAAATTAAACATTTAATACAAAGAAAAATTATAAAATAAGTGCACTGATTGCTCCGAATACACCTGCAGATGCCAATCCCATAATGATGCCTGCAAGCATAACACCGAGCATAACAGCGATAACGCTTGATTTAAAATCCATATCAAGGAAACTTGCAGCAAGTGTGCCGGTCCATGCCCCTGTACCGGGAAGAGGGATGCCTACAAAAAGCAGCAGAGCAACAAATAATCCTCTTCCTGCTTTTTCCTGAAGTTTTTTTCCGCCTTTGTCACCTTTTTCAATACAAAATGTAAAGAAACCGCCTATAACCGGCTTATCTGCGCCCCATTCAAGAACTTTTCTAGCAAATAAAAAGATAATGGGAACGGGAAGCATATTTCCGATTATTGATATAATGTAGGACGGAACAAGAGGAAGTCCCTGGGCAACTGCATAGGGAATAGCACCACGAAGTTCAACTAACGGAAACATTGAAATAAAAAAAACAATAATAAACTGCATTAAAAAATCCTTTCTTATATATGGTTGTTATACAAATAATATGTGATTATTTTCGATTTTTGACCACAACATCAATATATTTGATTATAAGACTTTCGATAAAAATTCTTTCAGTCGTGCATTCTGTGGATTTCCAAAAAGTTCAGCAGGTTCATTTTCCTCCATAATAACACCTTCATTAAAGAACATGACTCTGTTTGCAACTTCTCTGGCAAATCCCATTTCGTGTGTAACTATAACCATAGTCATACCGTCTTTTGCAAGTTCTTTGATAAGTTCCAATACCTCACCGACCATCTCAGGGTCAAGTGCCGATGTAGGCTCATCAAAGAGCATAACGTCGGGATTCATGGCAAGAGCACGAATAATTGCGATACGCTGTTTCTGACCGCCTGAAAGAACAGAAGGATATGCGTTTTCCTTGTCTTCAAGTCCGATTCTTTTAAGTAATTCTCTTGCTTTATTTGCAGCTTCCTCTTTTGTCATTTTCTTTCTTTTGACAGGTGCAAGCATAATGTTTTCAAGTACTGTCATATTTTCAAAGAGATTAAACTGCTGGAAAACCATACCGATTTTTTCACGTATTGTATTTATATCGACAGAATCATCTGTAATATCTGTGCCCTCAAATAATATCTGTCCGTCAGTTGTGCTTTCAAGAAGGTTTAAGGAGCGCAGAAATGTTGATTTACCGCATCCGGATGGGCCTATTATGGCTACAACATCACCTTTTTTGATTGTCGTCGAAATTCCTTTTAAAACCTCATGTTTTCCAAATGATTTGTGAAGATCATTTACTTTTATCAATGGTACATTTTCGTTATTTAAAGTATTATTAGTTTCGCTCATTTGCTCTAAGTCTCCTTTCAAGTGCATTTGCAACAGATGTGAGTGCAATAACTATTACGAGGTAGATTACTGCGACAGTTATAAGAGGAAGGAAAGCATCGTATGTATTGCTTCGTATGATGTCACCTGCTTTAGTGAGGTCAACGATAGCAATATAACCACTGATTGATGTTTCTTTTATAAGGCTTATAAACTCGTTGCAAAGTGCAGGAAGTGCATTTTTGAATGCCTGTGGAAGTACGATTGAAGTCATTGTCTGTCTGTAGTTAAGACCGAGACTTCTGCCGGCTTCAAACTGTCCGTGGTCTATTGAATTGATGCCGGAACGTATAACTTCGGCAACATATGCTGCTGAGTTTAATCCGAATGCAATAATTGCGACAAGTATTTTTGAATTTACTGATACAAGTATAATATAGTAGAAAATCAAAAGCTGTACCATTGCAGGTGTTCCACGGACAACTGTAAGATAAATCTTACATATAAGATTAGGAATAGGCAGTGTGCCGTTGTTGTCGTGAGTTGTTCTTATAAGTGCGATAATTGCACCGAGGATAATTCCCATGATAACGGCAAATATTGTAATTACTATAGTATTTGCAAAACCTTTTACAAGGTAGTTGTATCTGTGGTCTGATATGAAATTATCGTGAAATCTCTGTGCTAAAGACTGAGCTTTTATCGCTGCTTTGTAGTCTTTTACGATAATTACCTGTTTTGCTGTTGTGTATGAATCTGTGAAATCGACATTTTTAAGACGATCCTCAGTTACGGTCATTCCGGCACATCCGACATCAACTTTTCCTGATGTAACAGCGGCAATGATTGAATCAAATTCCATATCTTCAACTTGAAGCTTCATATCAAGTTCGTCACATACAGCCTGCATCATGTCTATATCAAGACCTGTAATCTGATTGTTGTCATAATATTCATAAGGTTTAAATGCGGCATTTGTACCGACTTTTAAAGTGCCGTTTTTGCCTGAGACATTTTTCTTTTTATAAGGAAACTTACCTTTTTCTTCATCTTTACCTGTATAGTTTTTCTTTATGTCTGCAAGAGTTCCGTCTTTTTGAAGCTTAGCTAATGCGTCGTTTATTTTGCTTTTTAATTCGCCGTTTGACTTATCTATACATATAGCATAATCTTCAACTGCAAATTCTTCTTCAAGAATTTTTAATTCAGTGTTTTTTTCAGTGTATGCAAGGGATGGCTGTTCATCAAGGATAACACAGTTTATTTTGTCATCTTTGAGTGCCTGTATGGCATCAGTACCTTTATTGTAACGTTCAACAACAGTACCTTCTTTGTCACCTTCATAATCCGATGCATATATGTCACCGGTTGTACCGATTTGAACACCGATTTTTTTACCGGTTATGTCATCGACACATGTAATGGCATTTTTCTCGGCTTTTTTAAGTTTCTGTTCGTTAGAATAGTTTTTGTAACATATTCCGGCGATGATAATGGCAACGCAGACAACTGCAAATACCACATAGCTGATTAGATTTTTTTTCTTTCTTGTCATCATCGTAGTCCTTTCAATATTTGTAAAATGCGTTTATATTGCAATCAGTGGCAGGTATGAAAAATGCTGATACATGTTTATCACCGATTGCAATGGAACATATAAATTTTATAATATCATATATTTATTTCAGGGTCAAAAAAATATAATTGAAAACCAGCACTACGAAAAATAAATCAATTGTTAAAATAAGTAAACAACAGCCACAGCGAAAATAATTCAAATGCGTATATACTTGACTTTACATTCCAATCATGGTTTACTTAATTATGTTTATGATATTATGAAAGATGAGGACACAACATGAAAAAGAAATTACTTTTATTGCTTACGGCTGTACTTGCAATTTTATGTATGGCAGGATGTGGTTCAGACAGAAATTCAAAATCAGGAAAGAGCGATGATAAATCAGGGTCAAAGACATACAAAGTAGGTATTGTTCAGTATGTAGACGATGCATCACTCAATCAGATTCAGAAGTCGGTTCAGGAAGAGCTTGATAAAAAAGGAGAGGAACTCGGAGTAAAGTTCAATTATAAAGATTATACTTTCAACGGTCAGGCAGACCAGTCTACTTTAAATCAGATTATGACAGAACTTGTAGCTGACGGGGTAGACCTTATTATTCCTATTGCAACACCGACAGCGCTTATTGCACAGTCAGCTACAGAGGATAACCAGATACCGGTTGTATTTTCAGCCGTGACAGATCCGGTTTCGGCAGGACTTGTTTCAAGCATGGATAGTCCGGGAGCAAATATTACCGGAACAAGTGATGCGATTGACACACAGGCTATTATGAAGCTTATACTTAAAGCCAACAGTAAGACAAAGAAAATCGGTTTGTTGTATGACAAGAGCCAGGATTCATCAAAACAGGCTATAGCGGACGCTAAGAAATTCTGTGAGGAAAATAACATTGATGTGGTTGAAAAGACAGGTACTACAAATGATGAGGTAGCTCTTGCAGCAGATGCACTTGTGGCTGCAAAGGTTGACGCTGTATTTACACCGACAGACAATACCATAATGAAAGCTGAGCTTGCAATTTATGAAAAGTTTGCAGATGCTAAAATACCTCACTACACAGGAGCCGATTCATTTGCACTTAACGGAGCGTTTGCAGGTTATGGTGTAAATTACAAAGAACTTGGTACAGAGACAGCCGATATGGTAGTTGATATTCTTGTAAACAGTGCAAAACCGGGAGAGACAGCAGTAAAAACACTCAACAATGGTATCGCAACAGTAAATACAGAAATTGCTGAGCAGATTGGTCTTGATTACAGCGGTTTTAAGGATATGTGTGAAAAAGTTGTTGAGACAAAAACAGCAAAAGAATTTGAATAAAATTATGCAATGGAGCAATCCGTGGCATTTATAGAAGTATCTAAAATTTATTAAGATAACCCATATCAAGCACGCTTAGGCGTGCTTGATATGGCATGGAGGAAAAAATGGGCTCTATTTTTACTATTTCAATATTACAGAGTGCTTTGGAACTGGGCTTTATATATTCGCTTGTAGTTCTTGCACTTTTTGTGTCTTTCAGTATATTAAATATCGCTGACCTTTCGACTGACGGATGTTTTACGCTTGGATGTGCGGTCGCAGCCTCAGTGACTATTTCAGGTCATCCGATACTTGCGTTGTTTATGGCTATGGGTGCCGGAATAATTTCAGGTTTTATCACGGCATTTTTACAGACGAGAATGGGAGTTGAATCAATACTTGCAGGTATTATTGTAAATACGGGATTGTATACAATAAATATTGCTGCAATGGGATTTTCGTCAAATATGAATCTGTTTAAATGTGACAGTATATTTACACTTGTGAGAGATTTCATACAAAATCACATGGGTGCAGGTGCGGTTGAGATATTGGTAAGAAAAGGCTGGTATAAGCTTATTCTTGTTGCAGTTATAGTAATTATAGTGAGCGTGCTCTTAAGCGGATTTTTAGGGACGAGACTTGGTTTGTCAATAAGAGCGACAGGTGATAATGATGCGATGGTAAAGGCTTCAAGTATAAATCCTAAATTTACGATAACGGTTGGACTTTGTCTTTCAAGTGCCATGACGGCATTATCCGGAGGACTTCTCGCACAATACCAGAAATCCTGTGATATAAATCTTGGAACAGGTATGGTAACTATTGCCCTTGCCAGTCTGATAATCGGTGAGACACTTGTCGGAAAAGGTACAATGCTTAGAAGAATAATAGGTGTTGTATTCGGAAGCTGTCTTTATAGATTTATAGTTGCAATAGCAATAAGAATAAATGTTCCGGCAGAGTGTCTTAAACTTGTGTCTGCGATTATCGTAGCTGTTGCAATAGCATTTCCGTACATAAAAGAGAAGGCAAAGTTTGCAAAACATAAATATGCTGAGATTGCCAGAAGAAAGAAAGAAGGTGCTGTATAATGGAAAAGATGCTGGAATTAAAGAATGTATGCAAGACATTTAACCCGGGTACGGTTAACGAGAAAAAGGCATTGACAGGACTTAATCTTGTACTTGAACATGGTGATTTTGCTACCATAGTCGGAAGTAACGGGGCAGGAAAATCTACGATGTTCAATGCGATAACAGGTGCATTTTTTACTGATGAAGGTGCTATTATTCTTGACGGTGAGGATATAACATTTAAAAAAGAGTATTTCAGAAGTAAGGATATAGGTCATCTTTTTCAGGATCCGCTTCTTGGAACGGCACCGCATATGACTATAGAAGAGAATATGGCACTTGCCTATCTGAGGGCGTCAACTGGAAAAGCTGCATTTTTAAGCAGGATTTCCAAAAAAGAGAAACAGAAATTCAGAGAACATCTCTCATTGCTTGGCATGGGGCTTGAGGACAGAATGAAAAATCCTGTCGGACTTTTATCGGGAGGACAAAGACAGGCACTTACGCTTCTTATGGCGACAATGGTAACGCCGAAACTGCTTCTTCTTGATGAGCATACGGCAGCTCTTGACCCTGCGACGGCGGAAAAGGTGCTGAAATTGACAAAAGATATAATAAAAGAAAGAAATATAACATGCCTTATGGTTACGCACAATATGCATCAGGCACTTGAACTTGGAAACAGAACGCTTATGATGGACACAGGACACATAGTCTTTGATGTGAAAGGTGAGGAGAGAGCAAAGCTGACTGTTGATGACCTTCTCAGAAAGTTCAAAGACAATGCAGGAAAAAGTCTTGACAATGACCGTATTTTATTATCAAGTGCCGAAAATGAGTGAAATGGTGAAAAATGTCGAAAACATATCGAAAAGGGAGGTCATATATAGGATATTATCTTTGAAAAAAAAGTTATTTTTTGGTAAAATTAAGTATATGTTTTATTTGGGGTAAAAGGTACAGAGAGTTGTACTTAAAATGGGAAAGAGAGTGATGGGATGATAAAGATTGCGTTATGTGATGATAATGAAATCGAGAGGGGCATCCTGAAAAACGTCATTGAGGGATTATTGAAGGAAATCGGATATGGAGTACAGATATTTGAGTTTTCTTCAGGTGAAAAATTGCTCAGAAATTATTCAAGGGGCGATTATGAACTGATTTTTTTAGATGTCCAGATGAAACAGCTAGATGGCATTGAAACAGGAAAGGCAATAAGAGAAAAAGATGCACAGGTTGAAATCGTATATGCGACAAGCAGTGGGCAGTATATGAAAGAGGGATATGATGTTCATGCACTGGCGTATATGCTGAAACCGTATATGCTTGAAGAAGTCAGGGAAACGCTTGTGTATTATCTGAAAAAGTATGATGTTGAAAAGGAAAACAGCACAGCAGCGATGCTGGAAGTCACTATTCAGCAGAAGAAGATTTTTATAAGACAGAGAGATATTTATTGTCTTGAATCTATGGGAAGGGTTGTAAGTATTTTTTGCAAAAATAATGTATTTAAGGTATATGCCAGACTTGGAGAACTGGAAGAAAAACTTGATTCCGAGATGTTTTTAAGGTGCAATCAGAGTTATATTGTTAATATTCTTTGGGTAAAAGATATTGTTGATTATGATTTTTATATGCCGGACAATAAACTTGTTCCCATAAGAAAGAGAGACAAGAAGGAGATTATTCAGAAGTTTTATAATAAGCGCAATGAGACCGATACGCATATGGAAAAAGTTTTCTGATTCGTGAAGGTTAAAAAATACGCTTTGAAAGGAGGAGGCAGAATGTCAGAGAAAAATACAATACTTATCGTTGACGATAAGGAAGTAAATAGAGAATGTCTGATAAAGCTGTTGGAAGATGATTACAATATTCTTGAAGCGTGTGACGGGGAAGAAGCTATTGAAATTCTTGACAAAAATAGGGATATCATATCTGCCGTGGTGCTTGATATAATTATGCCGAAACTTGATGGTTACGGTGTACTCAATGAGATGTCATACAGGAAAATGCTGCCAAAGATACCGGTTATAGTGACTTCAGTTGACGGTGATGAAGCATCAGAGTTAAAATCGTTGTCACTTGGAGCAAGTGATTTCCTTGGCAAGCCGTATAATCCCATTATTGTTAAAAAGAGACTTCAAAATATAATACACCTCAAAGAAACAGCATCGCTTGTGAATTATCTTCAGATGGATACTTTGACAGGTGTGTATTCAAAGGAGACATTTTCTAAAAAAACGAAAGAAATTTTAAAGCATAGTAAAGATAAGAAGTATGCAATTGTGTATTCTGATATAGAGAACTTTCAGCTTTTAAAAGACCTGTTTGGAGAAAAAACAGGCGATAACCTTTTGGTGTTTATGGCGAAAGTACTTAAACATTATGTAAATGACAATGAACTTTGCGGAAGAATAGAAAATGAACATTTTGTTCTTCTGAAAGAGTATGATAAGAAAAGTCTGCACAATGACCTTGACATCATAGTAAAGACGGTAAACGATTTTCCGGTAAATATGAATCTCAGGCTTAGATTTGGAATTTATCTTATTGATACTGCAAAGATGTCAATGCATGCGATGATAAACAGAGCAATACTTGCAGTTGACACGATAAAGGGCAGATATGGAAGGTATATCGCATATTATGATAAGGAAATCTGGGAAAAGCAGGTTCATGAACAGGAAATATTAAACTGTATGGAAGATGCGATAAAAGAAGAACAGTTTAAGGTATATTTCCAGCCGAAGTATGACTTGAATTCAGAAAAGGTTGCCGGTGCAGAGGCATTGGTCAGATGGGTACATCCGGAAAAAGGCTTTATGAATCCGGGAGAGTTTATACCATTGTTTGAAACAAATGGCTTCATAACGGAACTTGACAAGTTTGTATGGGACAAGACATGCAGTTACATACAGGGATGGAAAGAAAAAGGTTATCCTATTGTACCTGTGTCGGTAAATGTATCAAGAACGGACATATACAACCCTGATTTTATTGATATTATTATGGGAATTATCAATAAACATGGTCTGAAACCTGAGAATATACATCTTGAGATTACAGAGACGGCGTACACGGAAAATCCGCATCAGATAATCGAGGAAGTTAAAAAGTTAAAACTTCTTGGTTTTGTGATTGAGATGGATGACTTTGGCTCCGGATATTCATCACTTAATATGCTAAACGAACTTCCGATTGACATCTTAAAACTCGATATGGGCTTTGTTCAGGGTGACCTCAGCATGAACAGCAACAATATATTGAGTTTTATTATAAGTCTTGCAAAATGGATGGATTATGCGGTAGTTGCAGAGGGTATAGAGACAGAAGAACAGATACAAATGCTTAGAAACATGGATTGTAATTTTGTTCAGGGATACTATTATGCAAAGCCGATGCCACCGGAAGAGTTTGAGAGACATCTTGTTGAACACAGTATTTTAAACAACGATATGGAAGGTCTTGAGATGAACTTTTCTGATACTGAGTTCAGAAAATCTCCGGGAATTATGCTTATAGTTGATGACCTTGTTTTAAACAGAAAAATATTAAGTTCGTCATTTAGCAGATATTTTAAGACAGTCGAAAAAGAAAATGGTGCAGAGGCACTGGAATACATAAAAGAACATGCGGATGAGATTGATGTTATCATGCTTGATTTGGTTATGCCGGTTATGGATGGATTTACTCTCATGAAGCAGTTGAAATTGGAAAATAAATATTCGCATATTCCTATTATCGTAACATCGCAGGGAAATGACAAGAGTGTTGAAAAGTCATTTGCTCTTGGTGCAACGGACTTTGTTGAAAAGCCGTACAACCCAAGGATTATCATGCACAGAGTACAGAATGTCGTTATGGCATACAAGAACGCAAGAGCTGAGGCAAAGGAAAATGAGAAAAATGACAGTGTATCATAGTATGATGCAAGGGTCAAAAGCAGATAGCAATGAAGCAATCCGTGGCGTCAGTTGGGAGCAAAATATAGGACCGTTATACCATTATGTGATATAGCGGTTCTTTTTTCTGTAAATTATACATATTATACATGCAATCTCAAGATTTTACTGCTTTTAGCCGAAATAAAGAATAGGTGTTACTGTCATACAAACAGTGTGAACGGCAACGGATAAGTTAAAAGTTAAGATGAAAGGTGAGAAATCAATGAATGTTAATATAAGAGACATATATAACCGTTCAACAAATGTATCCGGCACTATGGCAGGAGTTTTAAAAGGTTCAATGCTTGCCATCGGCAGTAAAGGACAGGTTGTTCAGGGTGTTGTTTCAAAAGTTTCAAATCAGATTTCCATCAACTTTAACGGTGTTGAGGTGGCAATACCAAAGACCGCAGTACAGAATGCCAGGGAGGGCGAAACAAGAAATTTTAAGATAATGGATGTATCGAAAGATAATATCGTGCTGAAAGAAGTTGGAAACAGTGGTTTGACATCAAAAGCAGCAGTCGTTAGCCATACGACAGTGAGCTCAGGTGTAAACTCGGGAACTTACGGTTACAGGACAAGTGTTTCGGGAAACTCCGGCAGTTCAGACGCAGCATCGACAAAGTCTGAGATGAACAAAAATCTGGCGGTTCTTACAGGTGATGATTACAAATCAATGGAGGAGTCAGCAGGTTCCGTTGATAAGTGTGAGGAAGAATATGTTGACAAAGCTGTAGAGAAGATTAAACAGCAAAAACTTGACAATGAAACAAACAGAGAAGAAAACAGAAAAGCTGTTGATGAATTTGAAGAAGAACTTAAAAAAATTCAGGCTACAGGTATTCTTGATTCAAAGGCAGAAGCACAGTTGAAAAAGATTTTGGAAAGTTCGGATATTCCAGTTACGTCAGAAAATATTTCAAGAATTGTATCTGCCCTTCAGATGAGCAGTTCAGCTTTGAATATGTCTGATGATACAAAGGCGTATATTGTTGGAAACGGACTTACCCCTACAATAGAAAATATATATCATGGTCAATATTCGGGAAGTGATGCTGTAGATGGAAGTATATACGATACTGAAGTCTGGGAGCAGATTTCGTCACAGGTTGAAAGACTTATAGATGCAACAGGTCTTGATAAGGAAAGTACAATAGCTGATGCAAAATGGCTTTTTGCAAACGATCTTCCTGTTACGGCTGATGCACTTAGAACAATGTCTGTATTAAATGATATAAGTTCGGATATGTCAGTAAAAACGTCATTTGAACAGATATTACAGTCTGTAGCGGCGGGAGCAAGTCCTGAGCAGGCATCACTTGATATATCAGAATTTGTTATTGCAAGAAGCATAATAAACAATTTTGCAGTTATCACGGATGCTGATATATCGACAGCGGTAAAAGCAGCGGCTGGTGATATTGCTTTTACAAATGAAAAGTATTCAGGAAATGGTGTATTAAATCTTGAACTTTTAAGAATGGCGGCAGCCTACAATAAGACAAATTTGGCAGCAGCAGACATTTCTTCAAATAACATTCCGACTACGGTAGTTGAGGGAATGAGTGACATGCAGGTGGAACAGGTCATGGCAAAAAGATATATCGCAGAGATATGTCTCAAAATGACATCACAGTCTGTTATGAGCATGAGGCAGAAAGGAATAGATGTAAATACTGCACCGTTAGAGCAGATAGTAGAGGCGTTGAGGGATGAAGAAAATTCTGTATATACTGCAGGCATGACGGCTAAGGCAAGTGAGGGTGAACTTAGTCTGCTGCATGAGACAATGCAGCAGAAAACCGATATAGCAAATGCACCGGCATCACTTATCGGAAGAACGGTAAGACAGCAGAATCTGCTCACATTAAATGAACTTCATGCAGCGGCTTCAAGTGAGACGTATGGCAGACAGCAGTATGGACAGATTTATGAGATGGTTTCAACGCAGGCAGATGCATCTTATGGGGATTCTATTCAGAAAGCGTTTGCAAGTGTTCCAAATCTTCTTAAAGAGCTTGGCATGGAAGATACAAATGCGAATGAGAGAGCAGTAAGAATATTGGGCTATAACGGTATGGAGATTACTGAGGAAAATGTACTTTCAGTCAAGGAATATGATACTGTTTTAAACCGAGTTATTGATAATATGAAGCCGTCAACTGTTCTTGAAATGATAAGACAGGGTGACAATCCACTTGATACTTCGATAAATGAACTTGACAGCAAACTTACGGCTATAAATGCATCTAAAGATTTGAGTTCAGAAGAAAAATACAGTAAATATCTTTGGCAGCTTCAGAAATCAGGTGACATATCTGAGCAGGAAAGAGAAGGTTATATTGGCATTTACAGACTTTTGAATAATATTGAGAAATCCGATGGTGCAGCTATAGGTGCTGTGTTGCAGACCGACAGGGAGATGACGCTTGGAAATCTTCTTACAGCGGTAAGAACGATGAAAAACCAGGGAATAGATAAAAAGATTGATGATGATTTTGGAGGTCTTAAAGAACTTAATTACATGGCTTCATCAATAACAGAACAGATAGATACCGGATTTAATGCGGCGGATATGTCAAGTGACAGTTCAAAAGATGGGACTGACAGCAATGCATCACAAAAGGATAATACTGCGGGAAGATATTTTGATACACTTGTGTCCGATACATTGGATGAAATATCACCGTCAAAACTCAGTGAGATTTCAGATGGTGATGTTGAAAAGATGCTTGATACATCACTTGAAATGTTTGCACAGCAGGTAAAAGAAGCTGATACGGATAAAAATACGGAAAAAGCATATTATGATAAGAAAGCCGAAGATTTAAGGAATGTTGAGAGTGAGAGTGCCGAAGCTAAAAATATGCTTTCGGAGCTTGAGATACCTGCTACGATAGAAAATATTGAGGCGGCAGTGAATTATATAGAGAATTCATACAGTCCATTAAAAGAAAGTTATAAGAGGAAAAATGTGCTTGATGATGACGAGCAGGTAGAGTTCGATGAAGTTATAGACAGTGTGGCAGATGCACTTGGTTCTGAAGAAAGTATTCAGAAAAAATGCAAACAAGCCGAAAAATATATGGAAGATATATTAAACAAGTCATATGAAAAGCCGGATGTAGATTATGAAGATTTAGAAAAACTTAGAACACTCTCTAAGGGAATAAGCTTAAATATGTTTATGACAGAAAGAAGAAGTTATGATATTCCTATCAAAACAGGAGATACCATAACAAACATGAACGTTACACTTATAGCAAACGGTGATGAAAAAGGAAAAGTGAAGGTTAGTATAAGCGGAAATGATACCGACAGTGATGAATTCTCAGCTTTAGGTGATGTTAGTGTAGAACTTAAAGTGACAGGAGACGCATTGAAAGGTTATGTTTTTGCAGGGGAAAGACATGGCTATGAACTTTTGAAAGATTCATCAGAGATGCTTTTAGAGGGATTAAAAGCCGGTGGATTTGACGTAAAAAACATATCATATGGAATGAACAGAGTTTCAGGAACAGGTGGATTTGCAGTAGGTGAAAGTGATGCAGATACATCAAAACTTTATAAAGCGGCAAAGATTGTTACGGCACACCTCGTATCGGTGATTAAACAGTAAAAGATTGGTGTGACAGTGGGATATATCAAAGAAAGGAAAGGGAAACTTTATGAAAATAAATCATAATATATCAGCTCAGCTTGCAAATGTAAATTTAAAAAAGAATAATGACAGATTGTCATTGAGTATGCAGAAATTGAGTTCAGGTTACAAGATTACAAAGGCAGCAGACGATTCGGCAGGTCTTGCTATTTCAAATAAAATGCGTACACAGATACGTGCACTTGATCGTTCTGCACAGAACGCTGAGGATGGTGTTTCTATTATTGAATCAGCAGACGGAGCACTGGCAGAAATTCACAGTGTATTACAGCGAGTGCGTGAGCTTTGCGTGCAGAATGCAAATGATACATATACATTGGAAGACAGAAAGACATCGCAGGAGGAGATAGACCAGCTTATGGATGAGATAGATCGTATCTCAAGTACAACTGAATTCAATGGAAGAAGTCTTTTTGACGGTTCTGCATCAAGAACAATAGCGAGCAGTGTCGATGGAGTAAAAGCTTTGTCTGTATCAATGGAGGCAACATCAGGAACATATACTATTACAAAGGCTGAAAGTGGAACATGCGGTAAAGTGGCTGGAGTTTTGAAAGGGGTTACATTCCCGGCTGCCGCTGATAAATCAATAAGCATAAATAGTGAAACAATTGCAATAAATAAGGGTGATTCGAAAGCTGATGTTGAGAAAAAGATTGTTTCAGCATGTTCCAGCATGAATCTTTCTTACGACACGGCAAAAGAAACTGTGACCTCTAATGTTGCAGGTTATGATTACTATGTACAAGTAGGATTTGCTGACGGAAGCAAATCTAAACTTGATGATGGAAGAGGAACGGATGCAAAGGTAGAATTAAAGACTGTACAAACCGGAGTGGGATTTACAGCAAATGCAAAAGTAAGCGCATCAGGAAATAAAATAAACATCATAGATAATGATGGATTTGAGATGAATGTTGAACTTCCGACAACTGATGGAAGTTCTAAGACATACAATAACATTGCTTTTGATGTCTATGATGCCGGATTTATGACAATTCAGATTGGAGCAAATGAGCATCAGACACTTGATATGGATCTTCCGACAGTTTCATGTGATGTTCTTGGTCTTAGAAATGAAGATGGTAAAAATCTGTTAAATGTTTGTACGAATTATGGTGCATCTACCGGAATTGCACTTGCCGATTCAGCAATCAGACAGATATCGTCATCCCGTGCAGAGCTTGGTGCATATCAGAACCGTCTTGAGACGACAGTTTCAAGTTTGAATGTATTTGGTGAGAATATGACAGAGTCAATGTCCAGAATTATTGATACTGATATGGCAAGTGAGATGACAGAATATACGCAGCTTACAGTATTGCAGCAGGCATCAACATCAATGCTTTCACAGGCAAACAACAGACCACAGACGATTATGAGTCTGCTTCAGGGAATGTAGAATTGAGATATTCCCGGTGTACCGGTACAACGAAAATTAAATTTTTGCTATATTATGGTGTTTCAAATTATTACCGACAGTGTAAAAGCTGTCGGTAAAATTATATAAACAAATATAAAGCTGTTGGGGCCAAAAGGTATTTTGAGCCCTGCAATCATATAAAAAGAGAGGGTGATACAAAATTGACAACAGAAGAAAAGAGACGATTTACGGCAAGAATATCACAGGCAAACAAAAGCGAACTTGTAGTGATTGTTTTTGAAATGTTTGATTATTGCATAGAGCAGGCGGAGGATGGATTTAAAAGTGGAGACTTGCAAAAAGCAGAGAAGTATCTGAAAAGTGCAAAAGGCTGTGTAAGTGAACTCAGAGGAAGTCTTGACCTCAAATATGAACTTTCCTACAATTTGCACAATATATACTCATTTGTAAATAAACAGCTCACGGCATCAATAGTTAAGAGAGAACCTGTAAATTTGGATAATGTCAAAGAAAATATGGGAAAACTTTGCAAGGCATTTGAAGAGGTGGCAAAACAGGATACGTCGAAATCAGTAGTACAAAATTCACAGCAGGTATATGCCGGACTGACTTATGGAAAAGGAACACTCAATGAGGTGTTTATGGATAATGAGGCGGCAAGGGGCTTTAAGGCTTAGTGGGCTTTTGATAAATGAGTAACGGACGCATGAGTAACGCAGGAAACGGTTATATATTTTTGCCCGGGGACGGCTCTCGCCTTGGAGAATGCCAGTAGCAGTACATAAGTCAGCATAAATACGCTGACTAAGTATTGACTGCCATTCAACACCCCTTGTCAAAGATATATAACCGTTTCCTGCTGTTTTCTCATAAGTATTCTACAGTATTACATTCATTTATCAAAAATCCTTTATTTATTTGATATGCATTTTAGAAGTATAATAAATGTTTTATTAGAAACACTTTTTGTATTTAAAAAATATTATATAAGAATAAAATCAAGAATAGTAAATTTAGTGGCAAATTGTGTTGTTTAAAGATGAAAAAATGTAAACAGCAAAAATTGATATAAACTTTTCAGCGAATGGCGTTAGAATGTCAGTCAGTACTTAGTGTGCGTTTTTTGCACACTTATGTACTGCTACTGATATTCTCCGAGGCGAGAGCCGTCCATGAGTCGGAAAGTTTATATCAATTTTTGCGTTAAGATTATCTTATATATTCTTTTTAATTTCTTCTGCAACTGTTTCTCCGTCTGTGCTTTCTCCCTGCTGCCAGTTAATGTTGATTTTATCGTCATTCATTCTTGGAATGAGGTGTACATGGAGGTGGAATACTGTCTGTCCTGCTGCCTCGCCGTTATTCTGGAGTACGTTTAAGCCGTCGTAGTTATATGTTTCTTTGATTGCTTTTCCACATTTTTTAGCTATGGCAAATATTTTTTCACCGTATTCCTCAGGGAGTTCAAAGAGGTTTGCTGCATGTGTTTTTGGAAGTATGATGGCGTGTCCTTTGGCTGCCGGTGCGGCATCAAGAATTACTTTAAAGTCATCATCTTCATAGATTGAGTTTGTTGGAATCTGTCCGTTTGCAAGTTTACAAAAAATACAGTTGTCGTCGATATGTTTTTTCATTTTAAAAGCTTCCTTTCTTATTTTTTATAAAATTATAAAAGTTAAAAATTAAATATTCTGTCAAATGATTTGAGTATGTTAAAGTTGCCTTTAGCTGTGAGTGAACCCGCCATAAATGCATCCTGAAGACTTACCTCACCGGAAATTATTCTGTCTATAACAATGTGGTTTGATTTTATTGTGGCTGTGGCGTCCTCTTTTTCACCGTAGTAGCAATTTAGTTTTGAATTATCCATATCAAGGACGAGTGTACGATTTTGGTCTGATATAGATAGAGCAAATGATAATGCCATGCCTGGGATAGGATTAAAATGCGATTTAAATGCATTTATATATTCATCATCGCTGTTTGCTTTGTTTAAAATGTTTGAGATAAGAGCAGAGGTGTCAATATCGGACTCCTGATTTTCTGTACCTGAATTAGAGAAAAGGCTGTCTGAGCCGTTTTTTTCTACATCTGCCTCATTTGCTGAGTCATCATCCATGAGATTTTTAAATAACTGCGTAAGTTCTTCAATATCTTCTTTCTGTTTTTTTACATAATTGTCATCAGAGACATACATGGAAAGTTCCTCACTTTCCTGAGGTGTGAGTGTCATTGGTTTTACAGTCTGTGATGTCTCTATAACGGCATTGCTGCTTGATGGAAATGTGACTAATTTTTTAGTAAATGTGCGGTAAAAGTTCTCTGTTTTTTTCTCTATAAGCATTCCATAATTTGGGTCAGTCTCAAAATCTACTGAATTGCTGACGTATGCGCATATACCGTCGCAAGCTATACCACCAAGGATTTCCCAGGATTTTGTGATGCTTTGCTGTGCTTCTTTTTCACCGTATGTAGTGGAGAGAACAACAGGCATCATATATAATTTTTCAATGATTTCTTTGTCTCCGTAAAGCCAGCAGGCATCGAGAAACTGTTGTAAAAGTCCGCCGATTCCAAACCATTCCACTGAAGCTGCAATAACTATGGCATCGGCTTCTTTAAGAGTTTTTGGAAGTACGGATATACCTCTTTTATCTTCATATAAATTGTATTTATTTACATTTACATTCAATTCATCAAAAACTTTTGAAATTTTGTCCATGACATAAATGGTAGGGTCATCTATAAGACCTCGTCCACCGTAATAAATATTTATCGTTGTCATAATTCTCCTCATTTCTATATATTAGGCAGTTATCTTGAAACATTTCTTTTTTTCTTTGACTGTCCGTATTGAATAAATTATAAAGGAAATCAAAAATCCCGAAATAAAACCGCCTACATGTGCTGCATTATCTACACCCTGGCTAGAAAAACCACTATATAAGCTTAAAAATGCAATAAATATTATTTTTTTCAGATCAAGGTTATGCTTGTGAAAATATTTGACTAAAATAATAGCAGTCATGCCGCCTATTATGCCAAAAATAGCACCTGATGCTCCAACTGACTGAACATAATTGTTTTTTGACATATTATAAAACATTGAAGTCAGACCTGCAATAATACCTGATGAAAAATAGACTATAATATAATTCATGCGTCCGATTGCAAGTTCAAAATAACTTCCTATAAATAAAAGAACAATCATATTATTGTATATATGGTCGATTCCTGCATGTACAAACATACATGTCAGGAGACGATAAAATTCACCGTGGTTTATGACAAGAGTCCAGTCAAGTGCCAGTTTATCACTTATGTCATCAGAACCGGGAGGCGATAAGATTGATATGACAATAAATATTATGACATTGAGAACAATAATTCCAATGTTCATAACAGCCAGCCGTACATTGACTTCTTTGTCAAAGATAGATGTGCTGTCATTTAAATCTGATTTTTTTGAAGTTTGAAGGAGCATATTTTCGATGGGTTCTCTAAGTACAAGAAAATCATCACATGCAGTTTCAAATATCATAAGTCTGTTTGCACACGGAACTATCCGCCAATAACTTACATCATTACTAAGTAGTCGTTTTATACAATTGTCATCATCACTTATGATAATGTATAAAAAACGGTATCGTAAACAATTATTGTTTTGGATAAAGTTTCTTATCTGTAAAGAAATATTCTCAAATTGTTCTTTGGTATATATATTTCCGGATTGTTCATCTACGGTTACTATAGCGAGTGTGCTTTCAGCACTCGTTTTTACGTTTAGAAAAATTCCGGGTATATTTAATGTTATTTTTTGATATTGCATCAGACTGAAAATTTCATTCAGTGAATTTATCATAAAAACAAAACGCTCCTTATCATCAACATATTATCTATAATAGCATAACAAACATGTATGGTCAAAAATATTATGGGACTTAACGCTGTCACTATTTGTTGATAAGCAGACGCAAATTGTCGAAAAATTAAGCTATATGACGCATGATTAAGGTGGAAAAGCTATTAGCGGCGGTTTAATATATATATGGTACCAAAATTGAAGATTAACATGATTGGAGGGAAAACATGACGTATTTTCTAAAAAATTATGATGGTGTGCTTCTGATGCTTATAGCAGGAGGAGTGACTATACTTATAAAAAGTGTAGTTGCATATATATATACGGGGCTTTTACATCAGGCACAACAGATTTCTACGACAAAGAATAAATGGATGCGCAATATGGTGTGCAAATATGAAACTACATATAAGATGAATCTTAAAATAAATGATACTAAAAGTCTGGTTCTTATGCAGATGAAAGATGTAAAATACGCAGGGATAAGTCTTTATAATTTGAAGAACACAGGAATTTACGGCTTTGCATTTACGGGAATAATCTATGCTGTATATATGATAGGCGGATTTTATGAAAAATTTAACAGAGAGTGGTACATAAAAATGTCTGCTGTTATGCTCATAGTAACCTTTGCAATATGGGTTTCTGAACTGTTTTTACAGTTAAATCAAAAGGATGAGCTGCTTGAGGCACAGTTATATGATTATCTGGAAAACACACTTGAACCACATCTTAGCAGAGGAGTTTTACAGACTAAAAATCAGAATGAAGCAATATCACAGATATCTGACGATAAAGCGGTTAAAGAAAGCAGAGCAGAAGAAAATGTTGAAATTTTGGCAGGAAGAAATAATAAAAGTGAAAATAATGAATACGGGCAGGAAGAACTTGAGCTGTTCAAAGAAGTAATGGAGGGAATTTATGGAGAAGAAATATAGCATTTCAGATGCTTCAAGACAGGTTGAGGTTGAAAATCACGTTTTAAGATATTGGGAGGAGGAGCTTGGATTAAATATACACAGAAATTCCAAAGGGCATAGATTTTATACCGACAGAGATATAAAGGTGTTGAGGGATGTGAAGGATTTAAAAGAACAGGGATTTTTGCTTAAAGCTATAAAATTGATTGTACATGATATAGATAATATAAGAAAGATGAATCCAAATGAGTTGTACAAGCTTAGGGAGGAATTGAATCAGAAGGTACAGGAAGAAGAAGAAAATGTACCACGGAAAAATGCAAATGATAACGTCGTGGTTGCAATAAATCCATCTGCGGTAAAAACAGTGAGAACAAATGCAACGCATGAGATTTCGGCAGACTCAGAGGAAAAAATTAGAAAATTCGAGATGTTTTTGAGAAAAATGATAACGAAAGTAGTAGAGGAAGGGCAGAAGGAATCTGAGGAACGAATATCAGAGAATGTATCAACAAAGTTAATGAAAGAACTTAACTATATAATGATGCAAAAAGACGAGGTATCAGTACAGCAGACAAAACTGCTTGAGGAAATTCTGGACAAGCTTAAAAAGCAGGGGGTAGAAGAGGTTGCGGCAACATGCCAGATAAAGCAGATTAAAACGAAGGAAAAACCGGACAAAAAGAATAAAGAAAAAAACAAGACAAAGAGAGGGCTTAGAATTTTTGGATGAAAGCTGCATGGAAATAAAACAGTAAATAGTATCAGCCGGGGCAAAGTTTTTTGACCCCGGTAAAAAAGATTATCAGGTCTTCGTTTTTAGTGTATAATAACCTGAAATCAGGCAATAAAAAAATAAAATAAAAAAGTTGAAAAAAAGTGTTGACATATGTAAATCTGTTTGATATAGTATAGAAGTCGCGTGAGACAAGCGAGACAAACGAAAGGGATCTTAGCTCAGCTGGGAGAGCATCTGCC
>FR887347.1:86643-99992 GCA_000436755.1 Clostridium sp. CAG:253
ATACCCGTGGTGTCGTGGGTTCAAATCCCTCTCCCGCTACTTCAAATCCTCTGAATATTTTCAGAGGATTTTTTGTGTAACAGGAAAAGATGTGAACTGCAAATAGTTTTTAATAAAAGGAGTTAAAATATGAGAGTTGGAATGGGATATGATGTTCATAAATTAGTTGAAAATCGTGATTTGATACTTGGCGGCGTAAAAATTCCTTATGAGAAAGGTCTGCTTGGACATTCTGATGCGGACGTTTTACTTCATGCCATTATGGATGCATTGTTGGGCGCAGCGGCACTTGGAGATATAGGAAAACATTTTCCAGATACGGATGACAGATATAAGGGAATTTCAAGTATTAAACTTTTAAGTGAAGTCGGAAAACTTCTCGATGAAAAATGTTATATTATAGAAAATATAGACGCTACCGTAATTGCTCAGCGTCCGAAATTAAGAAATTATATAGACGAAATGCGTAAAAATATCGCACAGACACTCGGAATTGATATAGAGCAGGTCAATGTCAAAGCAACGACAGAAGAGGGGCTTGGATTTACAGGAAGCGGAGAGGGAATATCTTCTCAGGCAATATGTTCATTGTCTTCTATGTATGACTATTCTGTTGATATGACAAAAACGCACCCGACAGGATGTGCCGGGTGCAAGGGCTGTACTAACAAAAATTAGTCTATTGCATTATTTAATATGCGTCTGAAAACAGGTGCAATCTGGGCGGCAACAATGGCTTTTATCGTGTCAAGCACTATGAATGGTAAGAAGCCTGCGATAAATGCCGCCTTTAAATTTATTCCGCCGATAATCATTATCCATATAGAACCAAAAACATCAACAAATACAGCCGATATAATTGCTGCTATGGTAAATGAAATTCTGTTATATTCGCGCTTGCAGAATATAGGTAAGAGAATTGCAATAATAACAAATGCGAAAGAGTATCCGCCGTACTGGCCAAATAAATAACCTATACCGCCCTGACCGCCTATAAAGACAGGAACACCTACAGCACCGAGAAGAAGCCATACAAGAGATATTAGGAATGACTGTTCAAGTGCAAAAACCAGTCCAATCAATGTTACGACAAAGTTGAGTGCCGTGATATGTGAACCGTTTGGAAGTGGTATGCTTATGTAGGCAGATACACAGAGTACTGCGGCAAAAAGTGCCATAAGTACGAGATTTTGAGTTGCAAATATGTTTTTGTTTCTGGTAATAGAATTGTTCATTTTTATCCTCCGTTTTATACAATTATTTTTAACTGCAAATGAAAGTATATATTTAAAAAAAAGAGTTGTCAACCTTTATTTGAATATGGTTGACAAACAAGGCGAATCAAATATATACTGTTATAGTAGGTTTTTTAGAAAAAGAAATGAGGTTTATCGTGCATAAAAATTGTGGAAGAATAAGAAATTACTTTGCTGCTTTGTCAAAGCCTGACGGTTTTGAAAATTGGGTGATAGCAAAGGTAGAGATAAAAGCGGCTGTCACTGCCGATGAATTGGATAGCAATGTAAACAGTAATGAAATTAATGTACAGATAAAAAAGAAGAAAAAGAATTATGCATTGATTATTGTTGAAGATAATATTGTAAGTTTTGAAGTTTATCTAATCAGAATAATGAACAAAAGCAATGACAGATTTAATACGTCATCATCTGAAAGCGGTAAAAAGAACAAAGCAGATTTTTTGCAATATCTCTCTGATGAAAATATGTTTTTGGATAATACAATTTCCTTTAATAAAGATGAGATAACGGAATTTGTGTGTGATGTCGGGGACGGCAATCCGATTCACAGAACCGAAAATGCAGTTGTTCCGGGACTTTTAATGTTTGATGGGTTATTAGAGTTGTACAGTGTATTATCGTGTGAAATTAAATATATACTGCCTGTTTTTGAGGGGGAAAAGATTGAAATTTACAGGAAAGCTGACGGACTGGAAGCGTGGATATGGCGTGATGCCGACAAAAAAGATGCGGGATATGTAAAGGTGTTTGAGACAAAATATTAGGCAGAATGTCAACAGTTTGGCACACAAGGTACAAAAGATAAAATTCAGAATAGAGGGTTAACTTATTATGGCTTATATATTAGATGGATTGAGAAGTTATATAGGAATAGAAAACAGTATGTATCGTCATGTATCTGCTGAAGAACTGGGAGCAAAAGTTCTTGATGCGTTGTCTGATAAAACAGGGATAAAAAAGGCAGATTGCATAATAGCCGGGAATGGTGTCGGTGCAGGAGGAAATATATCAAGAGTAATGTCATTATCTTCTGTTTTTGGTGTCGGGACACCGGCATTTACAATAGACCTTCAATGTGGTTCGGCTTTGGAGAGTATTGCAGTTGCGGCGGCAAAGATAGATTCAGGACAGGCAGACATAATAATTGCGGGAGGATTTGAAAGCAGTTCTACTGCACCTAAGAGAGCATACAATGAGAATCATCCTGACTATGAAAAATATGGGGACGATTGGTATAAAGTTGCCAAGTTTGTTCCTGATGAACACAGGCAGCAGGCTATGTTAGAAGGTGCGGAAAGAACCGCAGTATCAGAAAAGATTACAAGGGAACAATTAAACAGGTGGGTTTTAAGAAGTCACGAACTTGCAAAAAAAGCAAGGGAAAGAGGTGTTCTTAGCGATATAACCGTGGAAATTCTTGAAGGATGTAACAGGGATGAGGGAATAAGAGACAGAATGAGCGAGAAGCTATTAAACCGTCTGCCGGCAGTTTTGAAAGAAGGAAAGATAATTACGGCAGGTAATGCCTGTCTTACAAATGATGGAGCAGCTTTTCTTGTGTTATGTTCGGAGAGATATTTGAGGGAAAATAAACTTAAACCGATTGGAAAATTTGTTGACATAGCCGAGGTGGGAACCAACCCGGGGCAGAGTCCTAAATCATGCATAGCTGCCATAGAAAAGCTGTTGAAAAAGAATGATATGTTGCCCGGTGAGATAGATATATATGAGTGTAATGAGGCTTTCGCCGTAATAGATGAGTTGTTTGCAAGAAAATATCCTGATGAGATTGAGAAATACAATATATTTGGAGGTGCTCTTGCGTATGGTCATCCGTATGGTGCATCGGGGGGAATAATAACGCTTCATGCTTTGAAAGCACTTGAAGAAAAAAGCGGTAAGTATGCGGTTTGTGCTGTGGCGGCAGCAGGGGGAGTAGGAAGTGCGATATTGATAGAGAATGTAGAATAAATAGAAAGAAATAAAATTAAAATATGATATTGTCAGTGAAAGGGCAGTAATGAAGTGAAATGAGGATTATTATGAATTATTACAAAATGATATGTGAAAAAGAACCGGAGAAACTTGCTATTGTTGAAGACGGAATACCATATACATACGGTGAACTTATACAGGTAATCGATGAGGTTTCTGCAAATTTGTCATTAAATGAGGATAAAATGTATGGTTTAGTCAACAACGGAACATGGAAGAAAATCGGTGAAGATAAAAAAAATGGGAAAAAAGTATATACAATAAAAAGCAGGTCATTTCTTGAGCAGTTGATATTGTTTATTGCGTGTAATAAAATCAGAATTATACCTATGATTGTTCAGCACGACATAACGGAACTTCCCAAGATAACAGAAATACCGGATGAAGTCTGCATGGCTGTTATGACATCGGGAACGACAGGAATACCGAAAATTCTTTATAGAACTTATGAGAGCTGGTGTGATTTTTTTCCTATTCAGAATGAAATATTTGGGATAAATGAAAAAAGCAGGATGTTTGTTCAGGGAAGCCTGGCTTTTACCGGCAACCTGAATCTTATTATGGCTCAGCTTTTTGCCGGTGCAGTTACTATTGTGGAAAACAAGTTTAATCCTAAAAGGTGGGAAAAAGCTGTAAAACATTGGGATGTGGATGTTATTTATCTTATTCCGTCAAAACTAATGTGCATACCGGACTGTTTTAATGAGAAGAATGTTAATATAAAAATGATTTTGTCAGGTTCGCAGAGTCTTGGAAAAAAAGATGCCGAAGCATTAAAAAAAATTTTTCCGAATACGAAAGTCATTTTGTATTATGGTGCAAGTGAACTGAATTATATTTCGTATGTGACCGATGAAAATATGAATACAAAGAGAAATCTTATCGGAAAACCATTTCCAAAGGTCGATGTGAGTGTTAAAGACGGAGAGATTTATGTTACAAATGATTTCCATGTTTATGGAGTAAAATGTCCGTTTTCTCTAAAGGATAGAGGATATTTTGATGATGACGGAAATCTTTATTTTGAGGGGCGTTCCGATGATATAGTAGGAATAAGGGGGAGAAAGGTTTCAAAGGCGAAAATTGAGGCAGCTATATGTGAATATGACAATGTAAGTGAAGCGGCGGTTGTTTTGGAGAAAGAAAAGGATATACTTACCGCATATGTTTCAGTCAAAGAGGGCGTAAGAGAAAGTATTTTTAATAATGAAAAAACATGTGCAGAGTTTGAGCAGGGGATATATAGATATATAAGGAAAAAACTTGCACATTTTGAGATGCCAAGGAAGATTATTCTTCTTAAAGAGATGCCACATAATGTGGATACAGGAAAAATTGATATAAAATCATTGAAGTAGATACAAAGTTTTTTATATTTGTTCGCAGCCTTCCTGATATATAGTTTTTTATAAAGCAACGTATTGGTTGATAACAGTGTACTGTATTATCACTGTTTTTGTTTCATGAAGTTTTATGGCAATGAAAGTTAAGTTTATTATTTTTGTTTTACGGTTACGGTGCAGATTGCCTTGGCACCATCTTCAGATACAGTAATGATGGCGGTACCGGCTTTTTTCGCTCTGATTATACCTTTTTGGCTGACAGCAGCAACAGATGTTTTTTTAGAAATCCATTTAGGAGTGTTGCCTGATGCTACATTGGCAACTAAAGTTATTTCATCACCCGGTTTTAGTGTTACGGATGTTTTGCTTAATTTTATGACAGGCGGTTTTACAGTTACTTCACATATTTTTTTGATACCGTCTACATTTGCCGTTATAAGTGCCGTCTACAGTTGCCGTTATAAGTGCCGTACCGTGTTTCAGTGCTGTGACATATCCGTTTTCATCGACATTTGCAACACTTGTTCTGTTTGATTTCCACACAGGATTTATTTTTGATGAAACTTCAGCGGTTATTTTTGCGGATTGTCCTCTGTACATGCTTAATGAAGAAGGGTTAAGTTTGACAGTCGGAGTTTTAACTTTTACTTTGCATTGGACTGTTGTGCTATCTGCCTTGACAGATATTATTGCATCGCCCGGTTTGCAACCTGTGACGGTACCGTTTTCATCGACAACAGCAACACTTGTCTTATTGCTTTTGTAAGTTATATCTCCTTTAGTTGAGGTTGTGACATTTAACTTGAACGATTCATTATGTTCAATGGAAATTGATTTTTCAGATAAAACTATTTTTGTTTTTGTCACCGTGATTTTACAGCTTATCTCAGTTCGTTTATCCTTTACATTTATTTTGCATGTACCGGGGGATTTTGCCGTCACTTCGCCTAATGATGTGACTGAAGCGATTTTACTGCTTGTACTTTTAAATGTCGGAATACTGCCGTTTGAAGAAACAGCGGCAAGATAAAAAGAGTCACCTATTTTCAATGTCTTTTGGTAACATGAAAGTAAAATAATGGGGTAGTTTGATGCAGCGTTTACTTTTACATTGTATGGAATACAAGAAATTAAAATAGCTGCAAGAGTTAACAGGTTTAAGAATTTTTTGTTCATAGTCCCCTCCTTACCGGAAGGCTGCGATAAATGTATCGTAAATGCCATTTATGAAAAAGTCAATGCGTGAATTGAAATATTGTAGGAATTTACAAAAATGTTTAGTTGATTTTGTGGAAAATAGACAAGTGTAAGAAAATGTGATACAATTATTCAGAGCATTTAAATGTATCAGTAAATGTATCAGATATAAATGACAGAAATCGGAGGGCTAATGATGGACAAAATTAAAATGACAACTCCACTTGTAGAGATGGATGGGGATGAAATGACACGCATACTTTGGAAGATTATCAAAGATGAGCTTTTACTTCCATATATAGATTTAAAGACAGAATATTATGATCTTGGTCTTGAACATCGTAATGAGACAGATGACAAGGTTACAATAGAGTCTGCAGAAGCTACTAAAAAGTATGGTGTTGCAGTAAAATGTGCAACTATCACACCAAATGCTGCCAGAATGACAGAGTACGATCTTAAAGAGATGTGGAAGTCACCAAATGGTACTATCAGAGCTGCTCTTGATGGAACAGTATTCCGTGCACCTATTCAGGTTAAGGGAATTGCTCCTTGCGTAAAGAACTGGGAGAAGCCTATCACACTTGCAAGACATGCATACGGTGATGTTTATAAAAATACAGAGATTAAAGTTCCGGGAGCCGGAAAAGCAGAGCTTGTATTTACAGGTGAGGACGGAAAAGAAATCCGCAAGACAATTCAGGAATTTACAGGTCCCGGAATCATTCAGGGAATACATAATACAGACAAATCTATCACAAGTTTTGCAAAAGCATGTTTCAATTATGCTCTTGATACAAAACAGGATTTATGGTTTGCGACAAAAGATACAATTTCAAAGATTTATGACCACAACTTCAAAGATATATTTAATGATATTTATGAAGCTGAGTACAAAGATAAATTTGAAGCAGCCGGCATAGAATATTTCTATACACTTATTGATGATGCGGTTGCCCGTGTTATGAAAGCAAAGGGCGGATTTATCTGGGCATGTAAGAATTATGACGGTGACGTTATGAGTGATATGGTATCATCAGCATGTGGTTCACTTGCCATGATGACATCTGTACTTGTATCACCTACAGGAGTTTATGAGTATGAGGCTGCTCACGGAACAGTTCAGAGACATTATTATAAACATCTTAAAGGTGAGGAGACATCTACAAACTCAGTTGCAACAATATTTGCATGGTCAGGAGCACTTCGCAAGAGAGGTGAACTCGACAATATTCCTGAACTTATGACATTTGCAGACAAACTTGAAAAAGCAACACTCGGAACTATTGAGTCAGGAAAGATGACTAAAGACCTTGCGCTTATCACAACACTTGAAGATGTGACAGTATTGAACAGTCAGGACTTCATTAAGGCAATCAGAGAAAATCTTGATAAAGAACTCGCTTAGTATAAACTATACTAAATAGTATATATATCATACGGTTTTAGGTAGATTGAACCGGATGCGACAGCGGTTATTATTGAAAATGTGTTATTGATATGAAAAACGGCACCCTATGAATTTTTGTGTTCTGAGGGTGCCTGTTTTAAAAGTAAAGGAGGTTTTTTTATGAGTTTTGGTGTGGATGAAAAAATATTTGAGAGGAAAGTTGAACTTCCTTCATGTGCGTTTACTCATGGTGCAAAATTTCATTCAGATGATGTTTTTGCAACAGCATTTCTTCAAATGATAAAACCTGATATACAAATTATAAGAGGGTTTGAGGTGCCAAAAGATTTTGACGGAATAGTTTACGATATAGGAAGAGGAAAGTTTGACCATCATCAGGATGACAAAGAATATAGGGAAAACGGCTGCCCCTATGCAGCGTTTGGTCTTTTGTGGAGAGAATTCGGAGCACAGTGTATTGGTGAGGAAGAGGCATTAAGATTTGATGAGAAATTTATACAGCCGCTTGACGAATCAGATAATACAGGCTGCGACAATGACATAGCAAAGATTATTTCTGAATTTAACCCGGGCTGGGATTCGGAGCCGGATTATGACAGTTGCTTTGAAAAAGCCGTTGAATTTGCAAAAGTTATTCTTGTAAATCACTTTAATGCGGTTGCGGGGGTTTTAAGGGCAGCCGAACTTGTCAAGGCTGACATGGAAAAATGTGATGGTGAGATACTTATATTATCAAAATTTGTACCGTGGAAAAGTGTTGTTATAGACAGCGGTTACAAGTACGTTGTATATCCGTCAAATAGAGGTGGATACAGTATTCAGGGGGTGCCGGTGAGCACTGAGGATAATACTTTGATATGCGATTTTCCAAAATCATGGTGCGGAAAGGAAGCAGATGAGCTTAGAAAGATAAGTGGTATAAAAACACTTAGATTTTGTCATCCAAATGGTTTCCTGGCAGCAACAGAAACTCTTGAAGACGCTGTTAAGGCAGCAAAACTTTCATTGGAAATTGGTATTGGCGGCATAAATATTTTAACACAGGAATAAATAGGGCAAATAAGCATCAGTATAAATTGTAAATATAAAAAATGTCAGGGTCAAATTAATGATTAGTTTTGACTCTGACATTTTTATTTATTTTGTTGCGTTTACAATAGCATCTATTGCCTGGTCAAACCAGTTTACATCAAGGCTTTCAACATCCCCGGCATCACTTGCGGCAGCTATTGCAGGTGTCATAGGTATCTGACCGAGTACAGGAAGTTTGTACACGGCTGCTACTTCTGCAAGGTGGCTTTTTCCGAATACTTCTATGTGTTTGCCACAATCAGGACATTCTACATAACTCATATTTTCGATAATACCGATAATAGGAACATTCATCATCTGTGCCATTTTTACGGCTTTTGCAACTATCATTGAGACAAGTTCCTGAGGAGATGTCACAATAACGATTCCGTCAACGGGAATTGATTGGAATACAGTAAGTGCTACATCACCGGTTCCAGGAGGCATGTCTACAAACATATAGTCTACATCAGTCCATATTACGTCCTGCCAGAACTGTTTTACAGTACCCGCAATAACAGGACCACGCCAAATAACAGGGTCAGTAGCATCATCAAGGAGAAGATTTACTGACATTGTCTGGATACCTGTCTTTGAATACACCGGATAAATTCCGCTTTCGTCACCTCTTGCACGCTCGGTGATACCAAATGCTTTAGGAATTGAAGGACCGGTAATGTCGGCATCAAGGACAGCCGTATGGTAGCCTTTTTTTTGGAAGTTTGCGGCAAGCATTGAAGAAATCATTGATTTGCCAACACCGCCTTTTCCGCTGATAACGCCAATTACTTTTTTAATTGAGCTTTTTGGATTTGGTTTTTCTATAAAACTTTTTGGGTCGCGGCTTGCGCATGCTTCACCGCAGCTTGAACAGTCATGATTGCAATTTTCACTCATAATAATCCTCATTTCTGCACACATATCTGTTTGTTTATGATGTTGTCAGGAATGTGAACGAAAGTAAAGTCGTATCGCTTTATATCTGTGCTGTGTGCTTTATTCTAGATATAAAGTTCCTGAATAACTAACTATGTGATAAAGTATATCATTTTAAATTTTAGGTGTCAAAAAGCTTAAAAAGTCATAAAAACGGTGTGTGCATCATATATTTATATCATGATGCAAGGGGCAAAAAATAGATGGCGATGTATGTTTTGGCAGGAATTGTTATCTGAAGGCTTGGCAGGATTGCAGTGTATACGTATAAATGTGATCTATTGCAAAAGCTATTGCTGTGGCATGTGGCAGAAGGAGTGTGGATGTCACAGCCGACTCTGATTTCAGTGACTGGGAATATTTGATTGATGGAGGCAGGTTATGAGTCAATATAAAAGAATGGTTTCTTATTTATACAAATACATAAATGGTGCAAAAAGCCAAAATACAGGATTTGTAAGGATAGAACTTATGGATAAGCAGTGCCGTTTTACAGTTCAGATGCGTATGATACCGTTTGAAGTATATCCAAAAGTGTATCTTTATATTCAAAAAGAGCGTGGGGCAAAGTGTATAGAAGTTTCTGACATGGGGGTAAAATCAGGAAATCTTGTAAGCAGATTTATGCTGAACCGGGAAAATATTGAACAGACAGGGTATTCATTTGATGATATTGATGGATTGATAGTGTATATTGGTAAAGAAATGTTTTTTGCAACTTCCTGGGTGAAAGACGAGGTGAAATTAGGTGAGATGGAAATTTTTTCACCGACAGGAAAAAAGGAAAATATATTTAAAACGGACAAATCAAGAGAGGATGCTTTTAACAGTGAGAAAATTGAAAAGGACAGTAACAAAGAGAGTGGAACTGTCAGTCTTTCAGGTGAAACAGCAGGGAATAATAATGTTGAAGTCCATAACGGTAACGTAGCAGATATAAATGACAGTGCCGGAAGTGTGAATGGGGCTTTTGAAACTGAAAAATTTAAAAGTGATAACAATAAAAGTGCTGAGTCAGTGGATTTTGTGCAGGATGTTTCTAAAAAGGAGTCTGATGAAGAATTTGACCCCGAAAAAGTTATTATCAAGGCAAGCGTGTATGATGAGGGGGAAAAAGATTTTGGAGAGAGAATACTTAGTACGTTTCCGATAATGTATCCTTTTGTGTCAGGAATAATTGAGAAAAGTGTGCGTATAGAACTTAAAGATATAGGATGTCTTCCAATAAAAATGTGGGTGCTCGCCAATAATGCCTTTTTGCTTCACGGATATTGCAGTTACAGACATATTATTTTTGCAAAAATAAATACAGATGAAAAAGAAGTACAATATGCAATAGGTTCACCGGGCATTTATAATGAGTATGATGAGAAAATAGCCAGACAGCATGGTTTTATCTATTTTCAGCCGATAGGTGATGTCAAGGATGTATTCGGGGCATTTGGATATTGGATTCATCCGTTAAAGTAGGTGTACAAAAAGTGGTCTTCCCATGAATTGTTTATTTTTGCAAATTCGTGAAGATAACCTTCCTGTTTAAAACCGAGTTTGTTTAGCAGGCGTATTGAACTTGTGTTGTCAGGCATAACATATGCTTCTATTCTGTGAAGCGGATAGTCAAAACAGACCTCGTGAAGAAGAAAATTTAATGCTTCTGTCATGTAACCTTTTTTAGTATAGTCTTTATCGAGCTTGTATCCAATCATACAGCTGTTAAAGGCACCTCTTAAAAAATTGCTGAAACAAATAGTCCCGATAGGAAAATCGGGATTTTTTTTATCGAACATCCAGTAACGCATGTAATTATTCTTGAAAAAGCTGTTGTATTCAAGAGAGAGATTTGCGCGTTGAAATGATTCGGTATAAAATCTGTCACTTCTTGCAGGCTCAAGAGGTTCAAGGACATCCTTATTTTTCTTATAAAAATTTAAAACTGTGGGAGCCCATGAAGGCTGCAGTATATTTAAAATTAGACGGTCGGTCTGATAAAATACATTCATGATTAAACCTCGTTTTAATTAATTATAATTGCTTATATAATAAATATATTCTTAATTATAGAATAATGAATGTAAAAATGGAAGAGAAAAAGAATAGATTTCGCTGTCGCATGTTCTAAAGCAAAGTTTATATCAATCTCTGCGTTAAATTGGCCACAGCGAAAATAATTCTGGTGAAAAAATGATTGACAGTTATATGAATACATTGTATAATAGTGAAATGTGGCGTGTGACATGCTGAACCAAAGCCCCGGTAGAGCATCTACGCGCAGTATATTTAATTTATGTAGTAGATAAGATTCTAAGTGAATAAGTTAGGAGGTACTGGGATGAAGAGTTATATGGCTAGCCCATCCACAATTGAAAGAAAATGGTATGTAGTTGATGCTACAGGACATACATTAGGACGTCTTGCAACAGAAGTTGCAAATGTATTAAGAGGTAAGAATAAGCCTACTTATACACCACATATTGATACAGGTGATTATGTTATCGTTATCAACGCTGATAAGATTAAAGTAACTGGTAAGAAACTTGACCAGAAGATTTACTACAATCATTCAGATTATGTTGGTGGAATGAAAGAAACAACACTCAAGGAAATGCTCGCTAAGAAACCTGAGTATGTTATAGATCATGCAGTAAAAGGAATGCTTCCAAAGGGACCACTTGGTCGTCAGATGTTTACAAAACTTCATGTATATGCTGGTGCAGAGCACGGACATGAGGCTCAGAAGCCGGAAGTATTAGAAATCAAAGAGAGAGCATAATTGAGAGGAGGAAAATACAGTGGCAAACGCAAAATTTTATGGAACAGGTAGAAGAAAAAGCAGTATTGCTAGAGTATATTTAGTACCGGGTACAGGTAAAATCACAATCAACAAAAGAGACATTGATGAGTACTTTGGTCTTGAAACATTAAAAATTATCGTTCGTCAGCCACTTGAGGCTACAAACACAACAGATAAATATGACGCTATCATTACAGTACGTGGTGGCGGATTTACAGGACAGGCTGGAGCTATCAGACATGGTATCTCAAGAGCTCTCCTTACAGTAGACGGAGACTTCCGTCCAGCACTTAAGAAAGCTGGTTACTTAACTCGTGACCCACGTATGAAAGAGCGTAAGAAATACGGTCTCAAGAAAGCTCGTAGAGCACCACAGTTCTCAAAGAGATAATATTTACAATTCAAAGCATTTTATGGCGTTTCAAGAAAATATGTTACACCTCGGAATTTCGGTTCCGAGGTGTTTTTTTGTATAGGCCTAGAGGCCTCATTTGCGAAATGTAGTTTCTCTTGGAGAAAAAAATGGAATGTAGCAAATAAATAAACCACCTGCTATGCGGGTGGTGGAAAGAGCTTAAGCGATGTGCAATGATAAGCTCCTTTGTTATAATAATGATGGTCTGTCAACCACATTAAAAACAAAGGAGTTGTCCGTATGAACAACAATAACAGTTTATCACATACTACATGGAATTGTAAGTATCATATAGTTTTTGCACCAAAGTATAGAAGAAAGGTAGCGTATGGAAAGTCAAGAGAATATATTCGCGATATTATTATAATGCTTTGTAAAAGAAAAGGTGTAAATATTATAGAAGGAGAAGTGTGTCCAGATCATATTCATTTGCTTGTTGAAATTCCACCTAAAATGAGTGTTTCATATTTTATGGGATATCTAAAGTGAAAAAGTACATTGATGATATTTGAGAGACATGCAAATTTAAAATATAAATATGGAAATAGACATTTCTGGTGTAGAGGATATTATGTTGATACAGCAGGAAAAAATGCAAAGAAAATAGAAGAATATATTCGAAATCAATTACAAGAAGATTTGGAATATGACCAGATGACAATCAAAGAGTATGTTGACCCGTTCACGGGTGAGCCAGTAAAGAAAAACAATTAATAATAAGCCAAGGGGGCTTAAGTAAGTAACTGATGTTGCGGTGGGCAGACCTTTCGGCGAGTCTTTAGACTCAGACGCTGGCAAAGAGGCCTTATAGGTCGCAAAGCAAACCACCGGCTAAGCCGATGGTTGTGATTTATATAAAGTGTGATAAAATATATTATAATAGTTGAGTATTAAGTGTAATTAAGAAGCTATTTTCGTATTAATTAGAATG
>FR887348.1:0-3295 GCA_000436755.1 Clostridium sp. CAG:253
TGCAGGGAACATATCCGGTGATATTTTTGAGTTTTGCAGATATAAAACAGAACAATTATAATGATGCTGTTGAAAAAATGAAAAGAATAATATGTCTAACTATCTTAGTCGTTATTATAAAAAATGTGATAATTCTTTTGGATGAATATGATACACCGATGCAGGAAGCGTATATAAACGGATATTGGGAAAAAATAGTAACATTTACCAGAGGTTTTTTTAATTCTACTTTTAAGACAAATCCATATCTTGAAAGAGCCATAATGACAGGTATAACAACAGCTGAATATTCAGCTATTATGAAGTTTGCTATGCAAACTTCTAATGGCTCGGCTTTAGCCGGGACTATGTCTAAGGAGAGTATATTTTCTGATTTAAATAATCTTGACATAGTTACTACGATGTCGCAAAAGTATGAAACAAGTTTTGGATTTACGGAAAAAGAGGTTTTTTCAGTACTTGATGAGTATGGCTTATCTGATAGAAAAACCGAAGTGAAAGAATGGTATGATGGCTTTACATTTGGAAATAAACCAGACATTTATAATCCTTGGTCGATAGTAAGTTATTTGGATAAGAGAGAAATTGGTTCATATTGGGTTGACTCAAGTTCAAATGGACTTATAAGTAAGTTGATAAAAACAGGCTCGGCAGGAATCAAAAAAACAATGGAGATACTCCTTGAAGGTGGCGTGATAGAGAAGAGAATAGATGAGCAGATTGTTTATAACCAGATTGATAAGAAAGAAAATGCAATATGGAGTTTATTGCTTGCAAGTGGATATTTGTGTGTAGTAAAGCTAAGAGTTGAGGGAGAACTTAGAAAAAAATTTATATATTAAAAATTACTAACAAAGAAGTTCAAATGATGTTCGAATCAATGATTGAAGAATGGTTTGACAATGGGAATGATTCCAATGAAAATTTCATAGAGGCAATGCTTGTAGGAGATTTGTATGCAATGAACAGCTATATGAATGATATTGCACTTGATACATTCAGCAGTGTTGATGTTGCTGGACGAGAAGAGTCAAGAATACGACCGGAAAATTTTTACCATGGTTTTGTACTTGGACTTATGGTAGATAAAAGAGATGATTATATAATTAAGTCAAATAAGGAAAGTGGTTTTGGAAGATATGATGTAATAATGGTACCAAAAAATATTGAAAATAGTAAGTTGCCCGCTTTGATACTTGAATTTAAGGTTATAAATTCTTCAATTGAAAAATCTTTAGAAGAGACAGTGCAGGCTGCACTGAAACAAATAAAAGAAAAGAAATATGATACGGAACTGTTAAAGGCAGGGGTGAAAAAGGAACGTATCAGACATTATGGATTTGCTTTTGAGGGAAAAAGAGTTTTGATTGGGGGAGAATGAACATAGGTAAACGATTTATTTGTATCTATTTAAAACCTGTGATAATATTTAAAGAATAGAGGATATTTGGAAGAATGATAAAAGTATTTAATATTGATATTACAAGGGAGATGCGTGTATGTCAAAAGTAATAAGCATAGGTAATCAGAGTTTTGAATCAATTCGTACAGAGGATCGTTTTTATATAGATAAAACATTATTTATAAAAGAATGGTGGGAGATGGCTGACAGTGTGACACTTATTACGCGTCCGCGCCGTTTTGGGAAAACATTGAATATGGATATGATTCGGTGTTTTTTTTCTAATGAATATAGGAACAGAGGAAGTTTATTTGAAGGTCTTGATATTTGGAAAGAAGAGAAATATCGTAAATTGCAGGGGACATATCCAGTGATTTTTCTGAGTTTTGCCGAGATAAAACAAAACAATTATAATGATGCTGTAGAAAAAATCAAAAGAATAATATGTGATACATGTCAGCAATTTGATTTTTTAAAGGAGTGGGATGGCTTAACAGAAATTGAAAAGAAAAATATAAATAATATCAGTTACGATATGAGTGATGTTATGACACAGGATTTATTGAAAAATATGTCTAACTATCTTAGCCGTTATTACAAAAAAAATGTGATAATTCTTTTGGATGAATATGATACTTGTAGTTACAACAACGTCAAATAGATATGAAACGTCATTTGGATTCAAAGAGGAAGAGGTATTTACAGCACTTGATGAGCATGGATTTTCTGATAAAAAAGAGGAAGTTAAGAGATGGTATGATGGTTTTTCATTTGGAAATAAAAAAGATATTTATAATCCATGGTCGATAATTAATTTCTTAAAAACGGGAGAGTTCGCCGCTTATTGGGCAGATTCAAGTTCAAATGGACTTATAAACAGTCTTGTACAAAAAGGGAGTCCATATATAAAGATTATGATGGAAACTCTTTTGCAGGGTGGGAAAATAGAAACAACGATAGATGAACAGGTAGTTTTTTCAGAACTTGATTATTCGGAAGATGCTGTATGGAGTCTTATGCTTGCTAGTGGTTATCTTAAAGTTATATCAGCCGAACCACTTTTGGGAAATAGAAGGAAAGCACGCCGGTATAACCTTGCACTTACAAATCTTGAAATACAATTTATGTTTGAAAATATGATACTCAGGTGGTTTAGTCCTGCAAAGATGGAAACAAATGAGTTTGTAAAAGCACTTATAAATGGTGACGTAGAAGCAATGAATAATTATATGAATGATGTGGCATTAAAAACATTTAGTTCGTTTGATACAGGGAAGCATATGTCAGAGAAAAAAGCACCAGAAAATTTTTTCCATGGTTTTGTATTAGGGCTTATGGTAGATCAGACAGAACATTATATTATTAATTCAAACCGAGAGAGTGGTTATGGGAGATATGATATAATGCTTGAACCTGTGGACAAAAATAATGCAGAATATCCTGCGATTATAATTGAATTTAAGGTAATAAATAAACATAAGGAAGATTCACTTGAGGAGACAGTGCAGGCTGCACTAAAACAGATTGAAGAAAAAAAATATGATATTGAACTTATTAAAAGAGGTGTAAAAAAGGAAAATATCAGACACTACGGATTTGCCTTTAGAGGCAGGGAAGTTTTGATTGGTTAATGATTTTAGCGTATAAGTTAAAATGTATAGTATATTAAAAAAGCATCAGTCTAAGATGATTGGTGCTTTTTGTCCGAGAGACGATATATTTAAAGTACAAATTTGATGGGAGGAAAGTTAAGTTGCTATATGATTCGTTATACAATTATATTTTAAATGATATACATGATGTATTGATTTATTTAAATAATGGAATTAAAGTGGGGGTTGTTTATGCAATTTTATTTGGTATTATAAGTTGTTTTATATATCATAAACAGGT
>FR887348.1:3314-5623 GCA_000436755.1 Clostridium sp. CAG:253
CATAAACAGGTGACAAAAAAACAATCTGAGACTTTTTGGTCAAAGTATATATTTACATGGCGTTTTGCTGGAAGTACATTGTTTATCATTTATTTTTTTGTGTTATGTAATATAGTTTATTTTTCGAGGGAACCGGGTTCGAGAATTGGCGTAGATATGCGGCTTTTTTCTACGTGGGGGACAACGAATCAGGAACATGCGTATGTTATAGAGAATGTGATTTTATTTATTCCGTTTGGAATTTTGTTTCCGGCGTGTCTGCCTGAAAAAGTATCGGTTTTGACAATATTTACGGGTGCGATATGCAGTGTCAGCATTGAATATATACAGTATAGGACAGGATGTGGGTATTGTCAGCTTGATGACGTAGTAACAAATATATTGGGAACTATAATCGGATATATTGTTTTTATGGTTTGTCATCGCAGATTATATAAAAACGAGAATTTTATATGAATAAGATATTGATAACTAATCGAAGTTAGCATATACTAAGAATGTGAGTTAGTATATGCTAACTTTTTTATTGTTTTGTATTGACTTTTTTTGAAAAGTGTGATACATATATTCATATGAACAAGTATTCATATGAAACAAAAAGAAAAAATGATTTAAGATGTAAAAACATCAGGAGGAGTGACGCTATGTTTCTTGAAATTAAAGATATTAGAAAACATTACGGAGAGGGAGAAAGTAGAGTTGAGGTTTTAAAGGGAATCAACATTGAAATTGAAAAGGGGGAGATATGTGTTTTACTTGGACCTTCGGGTTCCGGCAAATCTACGCTTCTTAATATTATTGGCGGTATAGACGAGGCAGATGCCGGGTACATAGCCATAAATGGTGACAAAATTGAGGATATGAATGAAAAGCAGCTTACAAGATACAGAAGAAAGCATCTTGGTTATGTTTTTCAGATGTATAATCTTATACCAAATCTCAATATAAAGGAGAATGTTGAAACGGGTGCGTATCTGAGTTACAATCCGATGGATACAGACGAAATACTTAAAGGTCTTGGACTTTATGAGCACAGACATAAGCTTCCGAATCAGCTTTCCGGAGGACAGCAGCAGAGAACTTCGATAGGAAGAGCGATTATAAAAAATCCTGACCTTCTTTTGTGCGATGAGCCGACAGGTGCGCTTGATTACAATACTTCAAAGGAAATTCTTAAATTGATAGAAAGTATCAATAAAAAATACGGAAATACAATAATTATTGTTACTCACAATGATGCCATAAAAAATATGGCTGACAGAGTTATTACGCTGAGAGATGGAGAGATAAGAAAAAATTATAAAAATGAAAATAAAATTTCAGCGAAAGAACTTGAATGGTAGGAGGTGAGAAAATGAAAAATCCACTTACAAAAAGACTTCCGAGAGAATTAAAGGGAGATATTGGGAAGTATCTTGTTATCTTTTTATTTATGACTATGCTTATAAGTCTTGTATCAGGATTTCTTGTAGCCGATAACAGTGTATATGACGCGTATAAAAAGGGATTTGACAAGTATAATGTGGAATATATAAATTTTGTTACGGCTGACAAGTTGTCTGATGAAACGATAGATAAACTTGAAAAAGAAAATAAGGTTAAGATATATGACCAGAGATATTACGAATTAAAGGAAGCAAAAAGAAATTCGACTATAAGAATATATGGGGAAAGAAAAAATGTAAATAAGTTATGTGTAATGTCAGGACAGCTTGCAAAACAGGATGATGAGATTGCACTTGACAGAGTGTTTGCAAAAAACAATAACTATAAAGTCGGAGACAATATAACAATTGATAAAAATACATATAAAATAACAGGTTTCATCGCAATGCCTGATTACAGCTGTGTGTTTGAAGATAATGCCGATATGATGTTTGACTCGGTGAACTTTGGTGTTGCTTCAATGACTGACAGCGGTCTTAGTAAACTTAAAAAGAGTAAATTAAGTTATTGTTATGCAGTGAAGTATGATAAAGAGCCTGAAAGTGACAAAAAGCAAAAGGATATGTCAGATGATTTTCTTGAAAATCTGAGCAAGCAGGCTGTTGTTACATCTTATTTACCACGTTATTCCAATAAAGCGATTAACTTTACCGGTGATGATATGGGTGGCGATAAAGCAATGTTTATCTTGTTTGATTATATTGTTATAGCGATACTTGCATTTGTTTTTGCAATAACAACGTCCAATACAATAGTCAAAGAAGCGGGAGTGATAGGTACTTTAAGAGCATCGGGATACACAAGGGGCGAGATAGTAAGACATTATATGATAAATCCGATACTCGTGACATTTATATCGGCTG
>FR887348.1:5636-7004 GCA_000436755.1 Clostridium sp. CAG:253
TATCGGCTGTTATCGGAAATATTATCGGGTATACGGTTATGGTGAAATTTATGGCGTCAATGTATTATAACAGTTACAGTCTGCCGACTTACAATACATTATGGAATGCAGAAGCATTTGTGGATACGACGGTTATTCCGATTATACTTATGTTTATCATAAATTATGCGGTTTTGTCATCTAAATTAAAGATTTCACCGCTCCAGTTTTTGCGCAGGGAACTTTCAAAGAAAACAAGAAAGAAAGCTATAAGGTTAAATACAAAAATACCGTTTATGCACAGATTCAGATTGAGAGTGGTATTTCAAAATGTTTCAAATTATATAACATTATTTGTTGGCATACTGTTTGCCGCAATGATTGTTATATTCAGTCTTATGTTTGGACCGCTTATTGATGATTATTCAGAACTGGTGGGAAAGAGTACGATAGCAGATTACCAGTATATTTTGAAAGCACCGGTTGAAACAAAAGAATCCGGAGCTGAAAAATATTGTGTGGAGAGTCTTAAAACTCTTCCGGGAAAATATATGGAAGATGAGATAACAATATATGGAATATCAGATGACAGTACATATATTGATGCTAATATCCCTGATGGCAAAGTTTATGTATCAAATGGATATATGGACAAATTTGGAGTAAAGAACGGTGATAAAATCGAATTAAAAGACCCGTACAGCAACAAAACATATAAATTTGAAGTTGCAGGTTCATATACATATGATGCGGTAATATCAGTATTTATGAACAGGGATATGTTTATTAAGACTTTTGACAAGGATGATGATTATTACAGCGGATATTTCAGCAATAAAAAATTAACAGATATAGATGACGATTATATAGCGAGTATTATAACGGTAAAAGATTTGAGAAAAGTATCAACACAGATGAAAGTGTCAATGGGCAGTTTCATGGATATGGTTAAATATTTCGGAGTTATAATGTTTATTCTTCTGATGTACCTTTTGTCAAAGCAGATTATCGAAAAAAACAGCAATTCGATAGCGCTTACGAAAATTCTCGGATATTCGGATATGGAGATAGGTGGACTTTATATTATAACTACATTTGTGGTTGTAGTTATCTCGCTTCTCTTAGCAATCCCAATAGTAAACATTTTCCTGCATGAAATGTTTACATCGTATCTGTATACTCAGATGACGGGATATGTTCCGTATATCATATCAAACAGTTGTTATGTGAAGATGTTTATTATGGGTGTACTCAGTTATCTTGTGGTTTGTGTTATTCAAATGGCAAAAATAAGAAAGATACCAAAGAGCGATGCGCTTAAAAACGTGGAGTAAATATTAATTCTGTGATTTGATTTTTAAATATATTGCATGAAGAAATAGATATTTG
>FR887348.1:7040-16742 GCA_000436755.1 Clostridium sp. CAG:253
ATTAGATTTACCAAATGAGAAGGGTAATGTATAATACATTAGGATAATAATATATAAGAAAATTTAGAAGGGAACAGACAATATTATGAGAAAAAAAGTTTTAGTTGCACAGTCAGGTGGACCTACAGTTGCTATCAATGCTTCTCTTGCAGGAGTTATTGCAGGGATTACGCAGTCAGGAGAGTATGAAGTGTTTGGGGCTTCCAATGGCATTATGGGTGTGTTGGACGAGAGTTTTATTAATCTTTCAGAGTTTCAGGAGGATGTAAGAAACGGAAAAGAAAGTGTTTCAGAAATCAAAGTTTCGCAGCCGGATGGGACTTTTGATACATGGAGTCCGAAATCAATGATTGACAGACTTGCCATTACTCCGTCAATGTATTTGGGCTCATGCCGTTATAAGCTTCCGTCTGTTGAAGAGGGGGCAGAAGTCTACGAAAAGATTTTTTCTATACTGGATAAAAATGACATTGGTATGTTTTTCTATATTGGAGGAAATGATTCAATGGATACTGTCAACAAGCTGTCAACGTATGGAAGGAGTATAGATTCGGATATACGGTTTGCAGGTGTTCCAAAGTCTATTGACAATGACCTTCCTGTTACGGATCATACTCCGGGATACGGCTCAGCGGCTAAATATATTGCTGCGTCTATGGCAGAAATGGCACATGATGTAAAAATTTATGATATACCGTGTGTGACGATTGTTGAACTTATGGGAAGAAATGCGGGCTGGCTTACGGCGGCAGCAGCTCTTGCAAGAAATGAATTTAATGAAATGCCACAGCTTGTATATCTTCCTGAGGTTGATTTTGACAAAGAAAGATTTATGGAAGATGTGAAAAAGGAACTCAAAAAATCTAATTGTGTGATGGTTGCTGTTTCAGAGGGAATACATGACAGAGAAGGAAATTATATAAGTGCGGGAACATCAGATGTGTTTGGGCACAATCAATTGGGAGGAGCAGCAAAAGCACTTGAAATTCTGGTGAAAGACAAAATTGGTATTAAATGCAGGAGCGTTGAAATAAATATTATGCAGCGTTGTGCAGCACATGTGGCATCGGCTACAGACATCAGGGAAGCTTTTGAACTTGGCGTTTCAGCGGTAAAGTATGCGGTTGCAGGCAATTCAGGCTTTATTCCTGTTTTAAAGAGGGTATCAGAGAAGCCATATAGATATGATATAGAATATATAGAGCTTGGATGTATCGCAAATATAGAAAAGAAAGTGCCGGTTGAGTGGATAAATAAAGAACAAAATGATGTTACAAAAGAAATCACAGATTATATAAAACCACTTATAAGAGGTGAGATAGAAGTTCCTTATAAAGATGGTATCCCCGATTATTTGTGGCAGCCAGGCAAAATGTCATAAAAGTGCTGATATATGATAAGCCACGGTTTGACGATACCGTATATGTTTGATACACTTGAGATATGATGAAAAGCAGATGGCAATGAAGCGTTGATTAGATAAAGGGAAGATATATGAAATTAGAAGGGTATTATTCGTCCGGAGAGTTTGCAAAGAAAGCTCATGTGACTAAAAAGACAATAAGATATTACGATGAACATAATATATTAAAACCGTCTTTTGTCAGTGACAGTGGTGCAAGGTTTTATTCGGATGAGGATTTTGCAAGGCTGCAGCAGATTTTGTTTTTAAAATATCTCGGTTTTTCACTTGCAGACATAAAGGAAATGACAGTGAGGAATTCTGACAAACATTTTTTCTCTGAATCGCTCCATATGCAGCTTGGTCTTATTGAAGAAAAAATTGAACAGATGGAGCTTATAAAAACAGCACTTTTAGATGCTGCAAAAGCTGTAGATGAGGAAAAAAATGTTGACTGGAGTAAGATGATGCAGCTTGTCAATGTCAATGAGATGGAGCACAAGCTTAAAGTACAATATCAAAACTCATCAAACATTTCTGCGAGAATAAATCTCCACGAAGAATTTTCAAAAAATAAACAGGGATGGTTTCCGTGGCTTTTTGAACAGTGCGATATTAAAGCCGGGGAGAGTATACTTGAGCTTGGATGTGGAGATGCCTCGCTGTGGAGGATGAACAGGCACAGGATTTTTAATGATATAAATGTTATATTATCGGACATTTCGGATGGAATGATAAGAGATGTAAGGCGTTCAATGAAAGATGCAGGAAACAGTTTTTCGTTTGAAGTTATGGATGCACATCACATAAATGCGCCGGATGAAAGCTTTAATCTTGTTATTGCAAATCACGTATTATTTTATTGTGAAGATTTAAAAAAAGTCTTTGAGGAGATAAAGCGTGTTTTAAAACCGGGTGGGAGAATTATATGCAGCACATATGGCAGTGGGCATATGAAAGAGATTAGTATGCTTGTAAAGGATTTTGACAGCAGAATTGTTTTGTCGGCAGACAGACTGTATGAAAAATTTGGAAAACAGAACGGCGGCAGTATTCTCTATGAATATTTTGATGACGTTTTATGGTCTGAATACGAGGACAGCCTTGAGGTGACAAAACCGGAGGCACTTATATCGTATGTTCTTTCGTGCCACGGAAACCAGAATCGTTTTATAGTTGACAGATACAGTGATTTTGTTGCATTTGTTAAGAAAAAGACACAGGATGGTTTTACGGTGACAAAAGAAGCAGGTGTTTTTAAGGCGGTTAAGAGAAATAAAATATAAAAAATAAAAAAAGTGCTTGCAGGTGCCCTTAGGGCACCTTTTATAATGTAATTACAGTAGAAAGATATGGAATATTATTACGAATGGAGGATTAGTAATATGAAAGGTATTATTTTAGCGGGCGGTTCGGGAACACGTCTTTATCCGCTTACAAGAGTAACAAGTAAACAGCTTTTGCCGATATATGACAAGCCTATGATATATTATCCTATGTCAGTGCTTATGAATGCGGGTATAAGAGATATACTTATTATCTCGACACCTCAGGATACACCTAGATTTAAGGAACTTTTGGGAGATGGCCATCAGTTTGGCGTAAATCTTTCCTATGAGGTGCAGCCAAGTCCTGACGGACTTGCACAGGCATTTATAATCGGAGCGGAGTTTATCGGTGATGACAATGTTGCCATGGTGCTTGGAGACAATATTTTTGCAGGACACGGATTAAAGAAACGTCTCAACGAAGCTGTTAAAAATGCAGAGAACGGAAAAGGTGCAACAGTTTTCGGATATTATGTCGATGACCCGGAAAGATTTGGTATTGTAGAATTTGACAAGAGCGGAAAGGCTGTTTCTATTGAGGAAAAGCCGGAGAAGCCTAAGAGCAATTATTGCGTTACGGGTCTTTATTTCTATGACAATAAAGTTGTGGAGTATGCTAAAAATCTCAAACCGTCAGCAAGAGGGGAACTTGAGATTACCGACCTTAACCGTATTTATCTCGAAAAGGGAAATTTAAATGTTGAACTTTTGGGACAAGGATTTACATGGCTTGATACAGGTACACATGAAAGCCTTGTAGAAGCGACAAATTTCGTTAAAACAGTTGAACAGCATCAGCACAGAAAGATAGCGTGCCTGGAAGAAATAGCGTATCTAAACGGATGGATTTCTAAAGAGGACGTTTTGGAAGTATACGAAATAATGAAGAAAAACCAGTACGGTCAGTATCTCAAAGATGTGCTCGATGGAAAATATCAGGAGAATTTGTACTAGAGTGACCGAGCAGAAGCGAGGGAGCAATGCTTTTTGACTTTCGGTCAAGAAGAGACAATTTTAGAAATAGTTTATGGAGGAACAAAATAAAATGAATATTATAGTTACAGGTGGAGCAGGATTTATAGGAAGCAACTTTGTTTTTCATATGTTAAATAAATATCCGGATTACCGTATAATCTGTCTTGATTGTCTGACTTATGCAGGAAATCTTTCAACACTTGCACCGGTTATGGATAATCCAAATTTCAGATTTGTAAAAGAGGATATTACAAATCGTGAGGCTGTTTATAAATTATTTGAGGAAGAAAAGCCTGACATAGTAGTAAATTTTGCAGCAGAGAGCCATGTTGACCGTTCTATCGAAGACCCTGAGGTTTTCCTTCGCACAAATATTATGGGAACTGCAGTGCTTATGGATGCATGCCGCAAATATGGAATTAAGAGATACCATCAGGTATCGACAGATGAAGTTTACGGAGATCTTCCGTTAGACAGACCTGATCTTTTCTTTACAGAGGAAACACCTATTCACACAAGCAGCCCATACAGTTCATCTAAGGCTTCGGCAGACCTTTTGGTACTTGCTTACCATAGAACATACGGACTTCCGGTGACAATAAGCCGCTGTTCAAACAACTATGGTCCATATCATTTTCCTGAGAAGCTTATACCGCTTATGATTGCAAATGCGCTTAATGATAAGCCGCTTCCTGTATATGGAACAGGTGAGAATGTGCGTGACTGGCTTTATGTTGAGGATCATTGCCGTGCTATCGACCTTATCATCCACAACGGAAGAGTTGGTGAGGTTTACAATGTCGGCGGACACAATGAGATGACAAATATTGACATAGTTAAGATTATCTGTAAGGAGCTTGGAAAGCCTGAGAGTCTTATCACATATGTTGCAGACCGTAAGGGGCATGATATGCGTTATGCAATTGACCCTACAAAAATTCACAACGAACTTGGATGGCTTCCTGAGACAAAGTTTGCAGATGGTATAAAGAAAACAATAAAGTGGTATCTTGACAATAAGGAATGGTGGGAGACTATCATTTCAGGAGAGTATCAGAACTATTATGAAAAAATGTATGGAAACAGAAAGTAGTACTCTGTGATATTGAAATTATAAAATTTGATATATGCGCAGCAGACAGTGCGGGAATGGAGTGTAAACATGAAAGTTTTGGTTACGGGAGTTGGCGGCCAGCTTGGTTTTGATGTTATGAACGAGCTTGCAAAGCGTGGTTATGAAGGAGTTGGAAGTGATATTTTGAAAGAGGCTGCATCTATTGATGCACCGTATGTTCAGATGGATATAACAGATGGAGAGGCTGTCCTTAAAAACATCAAAGAAATTAAACCTGATGCAGTAATTCACTGTGCAGCGTGGACAGCTGTTGATGCTGCGGAAGATGAAGATAAGCAGGACAAAGTGTATAAGATAAATTCAGAGGGAACAGAAAATATAGCGAAAGCATGCAAAGAGATAGATGTTCCTATGATGTATACAAGTACTGATTATGTGTTTGACGGTCAGGGAGAAAAGCCGTGGGAGCCTGACTGTAAAGATTATAAGCCTTTAAACGTTTACGGAGATTCAAAACTTAAAGGGGAACTTGCCGTATCGGACATTTTAGATAAATATTTTATAGTAAGAATTGCCTGGGTATTTGGAAAGAACGGTTCAAACTTTATAAAGACTATGCTTAATGTTGCAAAGACTCACGATAAACTTACTGTTGTAAATGACCAGATAGGAACTCCGACATACACATTTGATCTTGCAAGACTTCTTGTCGATATGATAGAAACTGACAGGTACGGATATTATCATGCAACAAATGAGGGCGGTTATATAAGCTGGTATGATTTTGCTAAAGAGATATTCAGACAGGCTGTAGAACTTGGAAGAGATGAATACAGTGAACAAAATGTTCAGGTTAGTCCTGTTACAACGAAAGAGTATGGCGTTTCAAAAGCGGCGAGACCGTTTAACAGCAGACTCGACAAGAAAAAACTTATCGACAATGGGTTTAAGCCACTACCTTCATGGCAGGATGCAGTTGGACGTTATCTTAAAGATATTGAGTTTTAAAGCGAAAGGAGAATACGATGCCGGTATTTGATTTTAACAGTGTACCCGATGAAGAAAAGAAAAATGCGGTGTGCACATATGAGACATTTATGTCGAATGAGGAAAGTGCCACACCGGAAAAACCGATATTGGTTATTGACAACAAAAATAAACAGTGGAGCCATCATTCATATGGAATGTTTACAAACCCGATAAAACGTACAACATTTGAATTTAATGAGGATGATGGAGTTGAAGTTTCAGATATTTTAAAGGTTGATGCGAGATTCGTAAGTCTGCTTAAATGGCTTGGAGAGAGCCATATAAATGTGAGACTTTCAGGTGAAAATACCGATGCCGGATATGCGGTTTATAAGATTAGCGAAGTTGCACACGGCAACACTTCAAAATTGTCCGCGGAGGATGGTTTCCTTCAATATATGATAGAGAGACTTTTTGCGAGTGACGCACCTACGAAGATTTCGGATGATGAAGAAGATGATGAGAGTGGAGATGGAATGAAGCTCACAAGTCTTCAGAGTATTACTGACTTTATAAACTGTGCTGGTGCAACACTTCCTGATAACATCAGGCTTTGGGCAAGAAGAAATCTTGCGGTAGCAAAGTCACATGAAGTGTCTCCGGAAGAAAGACGCCATGCACAGAGAGCATTGTCTATTATGATGAACATAAAATGGAAGAGCAATTATTTTGAGACGATAGATATTGTTGAGGCAAGAAAGATACTTGATGAAGAACTCTATGGAATGGATAGAGTAAAACAGCGCATTATAGAGACTATAGTACAGATAAATCGTACTCATACACTTCCAGCGTATGGAATATTGCTTGTAGGGCCGGCAGGAACAGGTAAATCACAGATTGCATATGCCGTTGCAAGAATACTTAAACTTCCATGGACAACACTTGACATGAGTTCAATAAGTGATCCTGAGCAGCTTACGGGAAGTTCAAGAATATATTCAAATGCAAAATCCGGCATAATTATAGATGCATTTGAAATGGCAGGAGAGTCAAATCTTGTATTTATAATAAATGAGCTTGACAAAGCTACGTCAAATAAGGGACATGGAAATCCGGCAGATGTACTTCTTACACTTCTTGACAATATAGGATTTACTGACAATTACATAGAGTGTATGGTTCCGACAGTAGGTGTTTATCCTATAGCAACAGCAAATGACAAGTCAAAGATAAGCGCACCGCTTATGTCGAGATTTGCGGTTATAGATATCCCTGATTACACGAAAGAAGAAAAACAGGTTATCTTCAAGAACTTCTGTATGCCTAAAGTTCTTAAGAGAATGGGTATGAAAAATGAGGAATGTATCGTCACTCCTGAGGCAGTTGCAGCAGTAGTTGATAAATTCTCAAATACAACAGGAATACGTGACCTTGAACAGGCAGCAGAACATATTGCGGCAAACACGCTTTACCAGATTGAGGTGGACAAGGTTGAGAGCGTTACTGTTACAAAAGAGATGGTTGACGGACTGTTTTAGGTTGTTTTAATATAAGACTGTGCAGAAATATAGAATTTGGATTTAGAGTTGTTATGTTTCTGTGTGGTCTTATTTTTGTTGGAAAAAGTTTTATTGACGAGAATTAAATTTATTATATATGGAAGGAATGTTATTAGATTGAAAAGCAGAAATATATTGATAGCAGAGGATGATGTAAATATAAACAATCTGCTCAAAGAGGCTCTTGAGCGTGAGGGGTATGTGTGCAGACAGGCATTTTCGGGAACAGAAGCGGTACTGCTTCTTGAGAGGGATGATGTATCGCTTATATTGCTTGACCTTATGCTTCCGGGGATGACGGGAGAAGAGGTGCTGGCGAAAATAAGAGAAAACAGTGATATGCCTGTTATTGTGCTTACGGCGAAAGATGGGATGGATGAAAAGCTTGAACTTTTGCGAAACGGTGCTGATGATTATATCACAAAACCTTTTAATATAGATGAGGTGGCAGCAAGGGTAAAGATACAGCTTAGGCATGCGGGACATGAAAAAGAGGATGAAAAGATAAAACTTGACGGATTTGAACTGGATATAAAAACATACCAGATATGGATAGAAGGAGAGGAACTTAAAAAGCTTACAAGGCAGGAATTTGAGATTTTAAGACTTCTTGCACAAAATCCCAAAAGAGTATTTAGCAAAGAAGCAATTTTTACATATGCATGGCAGGAAGAATATATGGGAGAGACAAAAACACTCGACGTACATATAAGCAACATACGCAAAAAAATTAAAAATATAACAGACAAAGAGTATATTCAGACGGTTTGGGGGATTGGATACCGCTTTGCGGACGGAAAATAAATATCTTTACTAAATCTTTACTTTTTCTTAGCGTTTTATTATGAAATGATATTTAAAATAAGTTTTGTAAGATAAAAACGAGTCCTGATGAAGAATTTTACAGGATTATATGACAGGCTGTAGGAATGGGAGTTAGCAGCCGGAAAGGATTATTATGAGTGAGATTTTGTTAGAAACCCATGCATTGACGAAACAGTTTCGCAGGCACAAAGCTGTTTCAGAAATAGATATGCATATAAAGAGGGGAGCAATTTATGGCTTTATCGGAAGAAACGGTGCAGGAAAGACAACTTTTTTGAAAATGATAAGCGGTCTTACAGCTCCGTCATCCGGAGATTATTCATTGTTTGGGTATTCAGGAAAGGATTTATCGAAGGTGAGGTCAAGAGTAGGATGCCTTATTGAGGAACCGGGACTTTACAAGAATATGTCGGCATTTGACAATATGATGATAAAGGCAAAGATGTTTGGCATAAATGACAAAAAATACGTTTTGGGACTGCTTGATGAGGTGGGACTTTCAGATGTCGGGAGGAAAAAGACAAAGAATTTTTCTCTCGGTATGAAACAGAGACTTGGCATAGCACTTGCGATGGTTGGAAATCCTGATTTTCTTGTGCTTGATGAGCCGATAAACGGACTTGACCCGCAGGGAATAGTGGAAGTGAGGGATATGCTTGTAGGTCTTGCCAAGGAAAGAAATATTACAATACTTATATCGAGTCATATTTTAGAGGAACTTTCAAAGGTCTGCACAGATTTTGGGATAATACACAAGGGAAAACTTTTACAGGAGCTTTCGCAGGAACAGTTAATGCAGCAGTGCAGTAAGAGAATCGAGATAGTGCTTGATGAGCCTAAAAGAGCACTTGTCACACTTGATGAAATAGGAGTTCACAATTATGAGGTGGTTGACAAGTCGCATATTTATATTTATGAAAGGTTTGAGGAAAGTGCTTATATAAATGAAAGGCTTGTAAACTCGGGAGTATGCCCGAGAGAGATTAAGGTAAATCAGGAAGAGCTTGAAAGTTATTTTTTGAATATGACAGCAGATTAAATCAATTATTTGTTTATGAGTGCGTATAAAAGGAGAATAAAGTTTATGTTGAATATTATAAAGATGGATTTGTATAAGATGATTAAAATGAAATCATTTTATGTGGTAACTATAATTGCAATGGCGTTTGGTATTATTATGGCAATGAATCTGATGCCTGAAACATCAGATTCAAATACAAGCAGTAATAAGAAGATGGTAGAAAGCACGGATAAGAACAGTGCTTCAGATTCGGAAGATAATTCAGAAGTAAAAATAGGAGTTCAGATTGACACTACCGGTATAAAAAATACTACGCCGAATGCAGTATATGTATACGGAAAATTATTGTCATCAGGAATTTATCTGCTTTTTAGTGTAATATTTGTGATGATATTTGTATCAAGCGAAAACAAAAACGGATATATTAAAAACATAGGTGGTCAGGTAAGACACCGCAGGCAGCTATTTATTTCAAAAATGGCGGTTATAGGGATTTATACGGTTTTATTTGATTTGATTATGTTTTTGGTTGAGGCGGTTGTGTG
>FR887348.1:16748-46746 GCA_000436755.1 Clostridium sp. CAG:253
GTTTTTGGTTGAGGCGGTTGTGTGGATGATATGCACGAAAAAAATAAGTCTGGGAGCGGGAAGTTTTGATGGATATATAAGTTTTATTGTTTTTCAGGTGTTACTTCAATATGCATTTTTGATGGTATGTGCTACAATTGAGACTGTGATAAAAAACAGGGTTTTTGGCATGACGGCAGCAGTGTGCCTGTCAATTGGAGTGGGACCGTTTATCTGCATGGCAATTGATGTCGGAGTGCATAAACTTACAGGGTTCACTGTTGAGATTGAAAAATATCTTATTACTACAAAAATAAACAGTCTTGTTCCGAGTGAAAGCATGTCGCAGCTGTTAAATCTTACTATGTTTGTGATTGTTTATCTTGTCATTGCGGCAGCAGCCGGTATAATCAGTACGGAAAAGAGAGATATGGTGTGATGAAGGAGTTTTTGCTTTAAGATTTCAGGAATGAAAGCTGATTGATTAAAATAAAGTCACATATGGAATATGATATAGTATTATGCAAGGGTCAAAATACCTTTTGACCCCAACATCATGGCAGATGACTATAGTTATATTTCGTGTGTGGCTTTATGGCGTTGTCGGGAAGGAGATGATTTTTGGGTGAAAGAGTGTATCATTGCATTTTTTGCAATAATGTTTGTTATAGTTACATATCTTTATGTTAAGTTGAGAAGCCAGATAAAAGACATTACAGAGCAAATAGAGTTTATTGAAAAAAATCAAAGCAATGCGCTGGTGACGTCACAGATAGAGATTGGAGGGCTGAAAGGCCTTAAAGATGTCCTAAATAAATTATTTGAGAAACATAGGGCAGAGAGGATTGTATGGAAGAAGAGAGAAAATGAGATTGCGGATATTTATACAAATTTATCACATGATATAAGAACACCGCTTACATCACTTGACGGATATTTCCAATTATTATCGGAGTCTGATGACAAGGAGAAGAATAAACGGTATATTGCGATAATTCAAGAGAGAATTAAAGCACTCAGGGACATGCTGGAGGAATTATTTACATTTACAAAATTGGAAAATAAGACTTATAATATTAAATTGTATAAATGTGATTTGAATGAGATTGTCAGGGAAACACTATTTTCATATTATGAAGAGTGGGAAATGAAAAAGATTGTTCCAACTTTGAAATTGACAGATGAATCACTTTATTTTTATGGAAACGAGCAGGTTATGCACCGTATTTTACAGAATGTTATAAAAAATGTATTGGAACACGGAGAGAAAAAAGTTGAAATCAGTTTATATGCTTCTCCTGATAAAATATCTCTTACAATACAAAATGAGGTACTAAATCCTGATGAGATTGACATAAACCGTATTTTTGAGAAGTTTTATAAAGCTGATGCAGCAAGGAGTAAAACTTCTACCGGACTTGGAATGGCTATCGCAAAAGAGATGACAGAGTGCATGGGAGGAAAAATTTCTGCATCACTTCATGATAATATTTTTATAGTCAATATTGAATTTAAAAAGGCTTAAGGGGGATTTTACAGTGGGTTTTGAAAGTTCGGACAAATATAAACAAAATGATACCGGACATATTTATATAGCAATAGATTTAAAATCGTTTTATGCATCGGTTGAATGTGTGGAGAGAGGACTTGACCCGCTCACGACAAATCTTGTGGTTGCGGATGAGTCGAGGACTGAAAAAACGATATGTCTTGCTGTGTCACCTTCATTGAAAGCGTATGGCATTTCGGGAAGAGCGAGACTTTTTGAGGTGGTGCAGAAAGCAAATGAAATAAAAGCTGCTACCGGCAAAAAAATAGACTATATTGTAGCAAAGCCAAGAATGGCTTATTATATGGAGTACAGCACAAAAATTTATAATATATATCTTAGATATATAGCTCCCGAAGACATACATGTGTATTCTGTGGATGAGGTGTTTATAGATGTGACATCTTATCTTAAAACATATGAGAAAACGCCAAGAGAACTTGCAATGATGCTTATAATGGATGTTTTAAAGGAAACCGGTATTACTGCAACGGCAGGAATCGGGACAAACCTTTACCTTTGCAAAGTTGCAATGGATATTGTTGCAAAGCATATAAAACCTGATAAGGACGGAGTGAGAATTGCGGAGCTCAATGAGATAAGCTACAGAAGAATATTGTGGGGACATAAACCGATTACTGACTTCTGGAGAGTCGGCAGGGGATATGCGAAAAGACTTGCCGGGTGCGGTATTTATACAATGGGTGATGTTGCAAGGTGTTCAATCGGAAAAGCAGGGGATTTTTATAATGAAGAGCTGCTTTATAAATTGTTTGGGATAAACGCAGAGCTTCTTATCGACCATGCATGGGGATATGAGCCGTGTACCATTGCCGACATAAAGGCATATAAACCGGAAAACAACAGCATAAGTTCGGGACAGGTGCTCACATGCCCGTATGATGCAAAAAAGGCAAAACTTGTGGTTATGGAAATGACGGATATGCTTGTATTAGACCTTGTGGAAAAGGGACTTGTGACCGACCAGATGGTTCTTACGGTGGGTTACGATATAGAAAATCTTAAAAATTCCGAGATAAGAAAAAAATATAAAGGAGAATATACTTTTGACAGATACGGACGGAAGATTCCAAAACATGCACATGGAACAATAAATCTTAAAAAAATGACTTCATCTACAAAAATAATAATGGAAAATGTCGCAAAACTCTATGATGAGATTATAAACAGCGAACTTCTTGTGAGAAGAATGAATGTAGTTGCAAATCATGTTACAAGGCAGGAAGATGTGGTCGAAAAGAAAGAATTTGAACAGCTTGACCTTTTTACGGATTATGGCGAGCTTGAAAAGCAGAAGCAGAAAGAAAAAGATATGCTTGCTAAAGAGAAAAGGCTGCAGAAAGCTATGATAGATGTGAAGAAAAAGTATGGAAAAAATGCTATATTAAAAGGCATGAACCTCGAAGAAGGTGCAACAGCAATGGAGAGAAACAGACAGATTGGAGGGCACAGGGCATAATGCTTGAAAATGATGACTGGAAAAAGTATCAGGATATAATAGATATGGAGAGACCTGTATCGAAAAAACACAAGCCTATGAGTCTGCATGACAGGGCGGCACAGTTCGCATCTTTTGCGGCACTTAAAGGTTATGATGAGGCGGTGAGAAAGAAGGCATTAGAGGTCGAAGAAAATTATAATTCTGAGATATAGAAAACAAGAATTAAATGCAGGGGGACAAGATAAAGGATGAAGAAATCTTATTTTAGATTAAGCGGAGTGCTGTTATTTTTATTATGTATTGCCATGCTTACAGCTTGTCAAAACAGCGATGAAAACAAGAAAGTATCTAAAGATATATTTGCGATGGATACATATATGACGGTGACGGCGTATGGTAAAAATGCTGAAAATGGCGTAAATAAAGCGGTGGATGAGATAAACAGGCTTGAGACGGTGCTTAGTGCCGAAAAACAAGAAAGTGATATATATAAACTTAATGAAACAGGGAGCGGTACACTCTCTACAGACACAAAAAACATTGTTTCTAGGGCACTTGAGATAAATAAAACGACAAATGGAGCATTTGATATAAGTATATATCCTCTTATGGTAAAGTGGGGTTTTACAACACAGAAATATAATGTGCCGTCAAAAAATGAGATTTCTAAACTGCTCAAAGATGTAGACTCATCTAAAATAATATTTGATGAAAAAAGCGGCAATATAAAACTTAAAGAGAATATGAAAATAGACCTTGGCGGTATTGCAAAGGGATATACTTCGAGCCGTGTTATGCAGATTTTTAAGGAGTGCGGTGTGACATCAGGCCTTGTGTCACTTGGCGGAAATGTTCAGGCACTGGGTACAAAAACTGACGGAACAGCATGGCAGATAGCAATTGAAAATCCCGACAAATCATCGGATTATATAGGCGTTGTGTCGGTAAAAGACAAAGCGGTCATAACATCAGGAGGGTACGAAAGATATTTTGAAAAGAACGGAAAAACATATCATCATATATTAGATCCTGAAACCGGGTATCCGGCAGAATCAGGGCTTAAAAGCGTGACGATAGTAAGCGATGACGGAACGCTTGCAGATGCACTGTCAACGTCTTTATTCGTGATGGGAAAAGAAAAAGCGCTTGATTACTGGCATGAGCATAAAAATGAATTTGACACTGTACTTGTGGAGGATAATGGTGACATTACAATTACAGGTGGTCTAGAGAAAATATTTAAATCAAATTTTAAATTTGACATTGTAAAATGAAAGAGCAAATAAAAATAAGGAATAACATATAAAAAAGAAAGTGAGATAAAAATGGCAGCAGCAACGGAAGGAACATTCTGGGATAAAAGATACGGAAGAAATTTTTTAAAGATAACAGCTTTACTTACAATGCTTATCGACCATATAGGCTGTGTATTTCTGATGGAGAGGGGCGATGTAATATATAAAGCGTTCAGGGCGGTGGGAAGAATATCGTTTCCAATAATCTGTTTTATGTTGGTGGAGGGATTTATACATACACACAGCAGAAAGAAGTATATGATTAATCTTTTGATATTTTCAATAATATCAGAGATACCATATGATTTGGCATTTGGACATAAACTGATAGATGTAAGTGAGCAGAATGTAATGTGGACATTATTGCTTGGTGTGATAATGATGTGTTTTATAGAAAAGTTTGAGTATAGTTTTACGGCAAAAATGACAGTTGTTCTGATTGCAGGATTTGTCGCGGTCTTATTGAAAACAGACTATAGTATATGGGGCATATTATCCATAGCGATATTTTATATGCAGAGATATGACAGAAAAAATGCATTGCTTTTAACATGCTTTTTAATGTTTGCACAGGGGAAAATGCAGTCGTTTGGAGTTCTGGCAATACCGTTTATAATGGCATATGACGGAACAAAAAATGATGTAAAGATGCCTAAGTATTTCTTTTATGCATTTTATCCGGTACATATACTTGCGCTGTGGGGAATATCGTTGTTAGCATGATGAAATGGAGCATGTCCGGTGTTATCGGTCATATATTTTTGCAATGAAACTCAAAAAAACACTTGACAAGTATAAAAAACACATGTATGATAAATGAGATGCCGCTTAACGAGGCTCCTTGAAGATGACTTTAGTCACGCCAAAGTTAGCGAGTAATGATAAATAGGAGGTGCGATTATGTACGCAATTATTGCAACAGGTGGAAAGCAGTACAAAGTATCCGAAGGTGATATCATTAACGTAGAAAAACTTGCTGTTTCCGCAGGAGAGACAGTTACTTTTGATCAGGTTGTTGCTGTAAATGATGGAACTATGAAGGCTGGAGATGATGTAGCAAACGCAACAGTTACAGCTTCTGTAGTTAAGGAAGGCCGCGCAAAGAAGGTTATCGTTTACAGATATAAGAGAAAATCTGGATATCATAAGAAAAACGGTCACAGACAGTCTTTCACACAGGTAAAGATTGAGAAAATCAACGCTTAGTTGATGAAAAGGTGACAGTATATGATAGATGTGACATTATTTCAGAATGATAGTGGAGACTATATCGGTTTTCGTATGACCGGACATGCTGAGTATGCTGAGTATGGCAGTGATATAGTGTGTGCGGCAGTTTCCGTACTCGTTATAAATGCCATGAACAGTGTCGAAAAATTCACGGATGATGAGTTTGAAGGTGCGGTTCATGAAGAAAAAGATGTGGTTTCATTTGATATAAAATCTGAAAAGGTTAGCGAATCTGCTAAACTGTTACTTGATTCGCTTGTACTTGGTCTTGAAGGCATACAGGCGGAATACGGAAAAAAGTATATTAAGATTAGAAAAAAGAGAAAGCAGGAGGTGTAAGGCTATGTTAAACATGAACCTTCAGTTATTTGCTCATAAAAAGGGAATGGGTTCTACAAAGAACGGTAGAGACTCAGAGTCAAAGAGACTTGGAGCAAAGAGAGCAGACGGTCAGTTTGTACTTGCAGGTAACATTATCTACAGACAGCGTGGAACAAAGATTCTTCCAGGTGTAAATGTAGGTCGTGGTGGCGATGATACATTGTTTGCATTGGTTGACGGTGTTGTTCGTTTTGAGAGAAAAGGTAGAGACAAGAAGCAGGCTTCAGTATATCCTGTAGAAGCTAAATAGTCTATAATCGGTCTATATCCGGTTTTACCGGAAACTGATAAACCTATACAAAAAGAGGCTGTCTATGACAGTCTCTTTTTGTATAGAATTGCAATTGTTTATAAATTATCTGATTTAGAAAGAAGGTGGAATGATGTTTGCTGATAGCGCCAAAATATATATTCGTTCCGGAAAAGGTGGGGACGGACATGTGAGTTTCAGACGAGAACTTTATGTTGCGGCAGGAGGACCTGACGGAGGTGACGGCGGCCGCGGCGGCGATGTTATTTTTCAGGTGGATAAAGGGATAAATACTTTAAATGATTTCAGACACCGCAGAAAGTTCTGTGCCGGAGACGGTGAGCAGGGCGGAAGAAGAAGATGCCACGGTGCTGACGGAGAAGATATTATTCTTAAAGTACCTGAGGGAACTGTTATAAAAGAGGCAAGTACGGGAAAAGTTATCGTTGATATGTCTTTTGGATGCGAACGTGAGGTTGTGTTAAAGGGCGGTCGTGGCGGAAAAGGTAATATGAACTATGCTACCCCGACAATGCAGGTGCCAAAATATGCCCAGCCTGGAAAACCGGCGAGAGAGCTTGAGGTTATACTTGAACTTAAAACTATTGCAGATGTTGGACTTGTGGGATTTCCAAATGTAGGAAAATCAACATTTCTCTCAAGAGTAAGCAATGCAAAGCCAAAAATCGCAAATTATCATTTCACTACATTACAGCCTATTCTGGGTGTTGTAGACCTTGAGGGGGCAGATGGCTTTGTTATTGCAGATATACCGGGACTTATTGAGGGTGCAGCAGACGGTATCGGTCTTGGCGATGAATTTTTAAAACACATCGAGAGAACAAAGGTGTTCATCCATATGGTAGATGCGGCTTCAACTGAGGGAAGAGATCCTCTCAATGATATAAATGTAATAAATAATGAGCTTGCGAGGTACAATGATGACCTTATAAAAAGACCGCAGGTTATAGCTGCAAATAAATGTGATGTGTTTTACGGAACAGAGGAAGATACAGTAATTTCTCTTTTGAAAGAAGAGTTTGAGCCAAAGGGAATAAAAGTATTTCCTATTTCCGCAGTAAGCGGTAAAGGGGTAAAGGAACTTCTCTATTATGTGAAATCGCTTCTTGATGAGATGCCTGATGAACCGACAGTATTTGAAAAAGAATTTTCATTTGATGAGATGGAATTTGAGGATGAGCCATATACAGTAACTTATGATGAAAAAAATAAGGTTTACAATGTTGAGGGTCCTCGTATAGAAAAAATGCTCGGGTATACGAATCTTGACTCGGAAAAAGGTTTTCAGTTCTTCCAGAAATTCCTTAAGACAAGCGGAATACTTGAGGATCTTGAAGCTATGGGCATTGAAGAGGGAGATACAGTTGCAATGTATGACCTTCAGTTTGATTATTACAAATAATCAGGAAAACAGGTGTGAGACATACTGAGGTGGCATGTGAAAGAGTGGTTATTAGAAGTTGTTGTTTGTCTTATTGCTGCGGCCCTGCTTATGATAATTCATGAGCTGTTTAAGGCCATTGTCTATATGATTGTCAGAGGACATAAGCAGGGTGGCAATATAGATAAAAAGGGCATTTGGAAAATATTCAGATATATTGACCCATTGGGGCTTATTTTAGCCGTAACCTGTTATGTACCGGTTTCAAAGCCATATATGTTTCGTATAAGGGACAGAAAAACAAATATTATTATCGGACTCAGTGGTTTTTTCGTACTCATAATAATATTTTTTTCTTCAATTTTTATGATGCATTATATGTATGGAGCCTCGGACAGTATTGTTGATATAATTAACCTTAAATACGGCTGGTTTCAAAAAGCCAAGATATTGTTTTTGCAATATATACAAATGCTGTGTTTTGATTATTTTGTTGTGAATCTGTTTCCGGTATCGACATTTGATATGGGGCTTGTGGTTGCGGGAGCATCACCGCAGAATTATCTCGGGATAATAAAAGCGGACAGTTCCATAAAGCTTATATTGATGCTTGTATTTATTCTTAATTTGATAAATATGGTTTATCTAAGGCTTGTAACATATTTGCCGTTTTAATCGGAAACAGGTGGAAAGGTTGGAGAATGAGCAGTATATCCGTGAAATTAGAGGCGTTCGACGGACCACTTGATCTGTTGCTGCACCTGATAGAGAAAAACAAGATAGATATTTTTGATATACCTATCGCAGAAATCACAAGACAGTATATGGAAATTATTTCAAAAACCGAAACAACGGATATGGATGTAATGAGTGATTTTCTTGTTATGGCGGCAACGCTGTTGAAAATCAAATCAAAAATGCTTCTTCCGGTACAGGTTGATGAGACGGGCGAAGAGGTAGACCCAAGGGCTGAGCTTGTTGAGAGACTTCTTGAATATAAGACATTTAAATATGCATCGTATGAACTTAAAGACCTTCAGATAGATGCGGAAAAGATGATGTATAAAAAGCCGACTGTTCCAAAAGATATTGCTGATTATAAGGAGACGATAGATGTATCGGAATTACTTGGTGATATTACATTGTCAAAACTTCAGAGCATTTTTAACAGTGTTATGAAAAAGCAGATTGATAAGATAGATCCTATAAGAAGCAGATTTGGACAGATAAAGAAAGAGACTGTCAGTTTGCAGGACAGAATGATTTATATTGAGGAATATGCGATGCGTCACGGACATTTCAGCTTTAGAAGCATGCTTGAATCTAAACCGGGAAAAACTATGGTGATAGTGACATTCCTCGGGATTCTTGAACTTATGAAAGTAGGAAAAATTCTTATTGTTCAGGAAAATATATTTGATGATATTTTGATTACATATAATAAGCTGGCACCTGATATGGAATATGAACCGTCAAGTGCTGACTGACAAATCTATGGGAGGCTTGCGAATGGGTACGGATATGACTCTGCCGGAATTAGAGGCGAATATCGAAGCAATATTGTTTGTTATGGGCGAGGCGGTTGAACTTGAAAGAATCGCCATAGCAACGCAGCAGGATGAGGAAACATGCAGGAAAGTTATACATAATATGATGGATAATTATGCTGATGATAACAGGGGAATACAGATTATTGAGCTTGACGGTGCGTTTCAGATGTGCTCAAAGGCATCTGCCTATGACACGCTTGTAAGAATTGCACATGTTCCTAAAAAGCATGTACTTACTGATGTACTGCTGGAAACTTTATCAATAATTGCATATAAACAGCCGGTTACAAAAATGGAGATAGAACATATCCGAGGTGTGAAAAGTGACCATGCGGTAAATAAACTTGTGGAGTATAATCTTGTCTGTGAAGCGGGAAGGCTGGATGCTCCGGGTAAACCTATCCAGTTTGCAACAACTGAGGAATTTTTGAGGAATTTTGGAATTGACTCACTTGAAAATCTGCCGGTTGTAAAGCCTGAAAAGATTGAGGATTTCAAGATAGAAGCAGAGGATGAGGTTCAGTTAAGGCTTGATCTTGAGCAGTGATAAATAAAAAAATTAAGAAGATATAAACTGTCTCCTTAATTTTTTTTGATTGAAGAATTATTTTTCTTTTGACCCAGTGTGTCATCTACAATGTTCTCGATTATTGTTTTTTTGACCCATACATCAAAACTTAACATACAGATAAATGCAAAGTTTGATAAAACCTTTTTCTCGTCCGCATCACTTACCTCAGAGTACATTTCGTTTGATTTTTTGAGTTTTCTTATTATGTCTTTTAGCTGGGAATCGATATTGCCTAATTCAAGATTAACAATCTCGGAATATATTTCTTCCATATCCTTTGAACCGTTGCCCTCAAAAAATAAATTGCTGATGGGTTCAAGGATGTCTTTTATATCACTTATCGCCAGAAAATTCTTAAAATAGTATATATATATAAGTAAACACATATGCTCTTTAGAATATTTCTTTTTTTGTGGTGGTGGGATAAGCTTGTTTTTTGTATAGTTGTTTATCATGGTCTTTGTGAGAATTTTATCGTCATCAAATCTTTTTGATGACGCCAGGTGTTCGTCCATAAAGGTAGTAACCTGATCCATGTAAAGGTCTATGTTTGGAATATCCTCAGGTTTTATAAAGTCTATATTTTGTATACTGCGTATAAGATCCAGTATCTCACGGTTATATTTTTCACGCATTGTAATCCTCGTTTCTAAGCTTACTGCTTTGATTGTGATTATAGTTAATTATATAGTATTTAATGCTTTACCGCAAGTAACAAAAACGGCAGACGGGCATACATATATAATAATGTTGTTATCAGTGTGACATTATTGATATATCGGAGGTGTCCGTACTATGAAAAAATATAGGCATGTCAAAAAGACTTCGACAAAGCCGGAGGTAAGAGAGCCGATAATATCAAGAAGATTATCGGATAAATTTGACATCCCGGAGGATATTATAGCAAAAGCACCTGTTATTTTAGGTTATGGAAATCACAGATTATGTATAGAAAATTACAGAAGTATCATAGAATATACGGAGGAACTTATCAAGGTGCAGACAAAACAGCAGAAAATATACATAAGAGGGAATAAACTTGTGATAGCATATTTCAGGGAAGATGAAATGTGCGTACTTGGTAACATAGATTCGATAGAATATCATAGATAGAGGACTTGTGATGCATGGAAAAAAGCGCAGGAATGGAGAATGGAATGGTACATAAAATAACTGGCTGGATATTTGGATATCTGATGGTTTATCTGGAGCATGAAGGAGCCGGCAGATTTATAAACCTATGTAGAAACAACGGTATAGAAATATGGAATATAAGGGCAGATGAAGAGAAGAAAATATTATGGTTTAACATAGGTTTTCGCAATTTTTGGAGAATACATCACATTGCTGTAAAATGTCATGTTTTTCCGAGGGTTTACAAAAGATACGGTCTGCCTTTTTTGATTGAGAGAAGCAAAAAAAACTTAAATTTCGTGCTGGGTGTGATTTCTTTTTTTACAATGCTTTTTTTTCTTTCGAGCAGAATTTGGGGAATAGAGGTTGCCGGACAGAACTATTACACAAAAGAAAATATTATCTCGTATCTGGATACGGAAAATATTTATGGAGGAATGTGCAGCGGCAGGGCAGATTGCAAAAAAATTGAGAAAAACATACGAAAAAATTATGATAAAATAGGCTGGGTTTCAGTTAATAGGAGTGGCAGCAGGCTTGTTGTAAATGTGCGTGAGATGTCAAAAGACGATATAGAAAAAAGAGGAAAACCGGCAAATCTTGTAGCATCTGATGACGGAAAGGTGGTGTCCATTGTTACAAGTGTAGGGGTTGCAAAAGTAAAGACGGGGAAGAAAGTAAAGGCGGGCAGGGTCTTAATATCGGGGGTTGTTCCGATAGTCGGAGACAATGATGAGATAATAAGAAAGTCGAGAGTGAAAGCGGAGGGAATTGTAGTTTTAGAGAGTCGTGAAATGTTTTACGGCATGCAGAAGAAAAGACAGAAAAGGAAAGTATATACAGGACGAACAAAGGAAATTTATAAAATTTCAGCATTTGGAAAAGAGTTTTTTATACATAATCCTTTAAATGATTTGGAAACTTCAAAAAAATGTGCTATACTCTATGAAGGTGGGTGCGTATGCCCATTTTTGTCAAAAAGATTTCCGATATCAGTATGGAAAATAACGTATAAAAAGTACGAGTATGTTTATGTAAATTGCAGCTTAGACGAAGCAAGACAGTGTATGAAAGATGAGTATACTGACTATATTAGAAAAAAAGAGAAAAAAGGTTACAAACTTGTCAAAACCGATTTTTCTGTTTCAGAACAGGGAGATTGTTACAAAGCATCAGGTAATATAACATGGCAGAAAAAACAGACGCATTATGAGAAAATAAAGAAAGTAAAACAAAAAAGGAATAATAAATATGGCAATAATGGAAACAGTTCTGGAAATACCGGCTGAACATGAGAGAAATATATTCGGAAGTTTTGATGCGAATATCAAAAAAATAGAGAGAAGTCTTAATGTTACGATGGTTGCGAGAGACGGGAATATTAAACTTGTCGGAGATGCGTCAGGTGTCAAACAGGCGGAAAGCATTCTCACGGAGTTACTTGAACTGTCAAAAAGAGGAAATATAATAACAGAGCAAAATGTGAATTATATTTTGTCTCTGGCAGTTGAACACAGAGAAGGGGAAGTAGTTGAACTTGATTCTGATATAGTTTGCAGGACAATTCAGGGTAAACCGATTAAACCAAAGACTTCAGGACAGAAAAATTATATTGATTTAATCCGCAAAAAAATGATAGTTTTCGGAATAGGGCCTGCGGGAACAGGAAAAACATATCTTGCAATGGCGATGGCTATTGAAGCTTTTAAAAGAGATGAAGTCAATAAAATAATTCTTACAAGACCTGCGATAGAAGCAGGAGAAAAACTTGGATTTTTGCCGGGAGACCTTCAAAGTAAGGTAGACCCTTATTTGAGGCCTCTTTATGATGCACTGTATCAGATAATGGGCGCAGAGAGTTACCTTAGAAATGTCGAGAAAGGGCTTATTGAAGTTGCACCGTTAGCGTATATGAGAGGAAGAACGCTTGACAATTCTTTCATAATACTTGATGAGGCACAGAATACAACACCGGCACAGATGAAAATGTTTTTGACAAGAATCGGATTTGGTTCAAAAGTTATAGTGACGGGTGACCTGACACAGAAAGATTTGCCGGGAACGACCAAATCAGGACTTGAACAGGCTCTTGAAGTGCTTGGAAAGGTTGAGGACATTGGCTTTGCATATCTTACAAATAAAGATGTGGTAAGACATCCTTTAGTTCAAAAAATTGTTACGGCATATGATGATTATGAGAAAAAAATTGAAAGAAGAAAAAGGGTAAATGAATCAAAAGAAAATGAAAAGAAAAAAAAATGAAATAAATAGAGCCAGAAATTTTTCGATTGTTATTTATATCATTTTAATTTTAGGTGCTGTTGCTATCGGCTTTGTTAGAGACTACAGCATTGTGAAAAATATGGTGAATATTGTGACAGCAGTGGTGTGCGGTATTCTTGTACAATGTTTTTACACTCACAGCGGAGGAAAATATATCAGGGAACTTCATTCTGAAATTTTATGTTTTTTCGGTTTAGCAATAACAATTGTTTTGATTTTTTTGTACGGCTATGAATTTGTAGGAGGTTTATGGCTTATATCCGTTGCTGTTATTTCTGTTATCGACGGCATGAAACACGGAATGATATTTTATTTTCTGAGTATGGTTCAGTACGTGTTATATGCAACAGATTATATTCAAAGCAGCAAAAAAATATTGTACTATCTGGTTTTGGGAGCAGTTGTTGTTTTGATTTTTGCGGAGAACAGCATTAAAGAACTTTTATATTCAACTATTGCAATGATTGCTCTCTCAGCAGTGCTTCTTATAATACAGTTCGGTTTTGATGTTACACTGCTTAAAGAAAACAAAACATATTTGATAATACAGATTATGTCCTCATTCGTTATAGCGTTTACGGCATTTTTTGTGAGATATATGTTTGAACAGTTTGGAAAAATCAAATGCCTTTGTGTTGAAGATACTGAAAAAATGAGTAATCTTTTAGAGTCAGATTATGAGCTTATAAGAAGATTACAGGCATTTTCGGCGAATTTATTTATTCATTCTATGAGAGTCAGCGTGATGTCGATGAGAGTTTCACAGAAGATGGGATATAATAGTCTGCTTGCCAAGGCAGGCGGAATGTATCATGAAATCGGAAGAATAAAGAAAGAAGAAAATTATGTTGAAGCGACAAATGATATAGCATATGCGTATGATTTTCCAAAATGTCTTACCGATCTTATACTGCAGGTCTGTGATAAGGATGAAAAGCCTGAGAGCAGGGAGGCAATGGTGGTTATGCTTTCTGACAGCATAGTATCTATGATAGAATATTTTGAAAAAAATACAGATAAAAGCAGACCATCAAAAGAAAAGCTTATTGAAAGTGTTTTTGCAAACAGGCAGAAAAAAGGGAATTTTGACAATTGTGATATAAGCGAAAAAGAAATTGAAGGCATAAAAGAGACATATAAAAACATAAATATGGATTTTTAACGGATAATTTTAATATAGGAGGATGTAATGACTATACTGATGGAAAATGAGCAGGAGCTTGATTTGGGATTTGATTATGAGAAAGTGTTAAAACTCGTCATAGAGAAAGCTCTTGAACAGGAAAAATGTCCTTATGAATGTGAGGTTAATATGACATTTACGGACAATGAAGGTATCAGAAATATAAACAGGGAATTCAGGGAACTGGATGTTCCGACAGATGTACTTTCGTTTCCGATGGTTGATTATGATTCACCGGCAGATTATGACATTCTTGAGAGTGACGATGCACTTGCGATGTACTTTAATCCTGAAAGTGGTGAACTTCTGCTCGGAGATATAGTTATATCCGTTGAGAGGGCTATGGAACAGGCAGAGACATACGGTCACACGCTCAAAAGGGAAATTTGTTTCCTTACGGCTCACAGTATGCTTCATCTTCTTGGATATGACCACATGGAGGATGAAGAAAGAATTGTTATGGAGAAAAAACAGGAAGAAATACTTGATGCACTTGGGATAAAAAGAGACTAATAAAGGGGATAAAAGCGACTATGGAAACTAGTAAACAAAATAAGGCCGCCAGTGGTTTTTTAAAACAGGGAAGTATTCTTGCTGCAGCGTCAATACTTGTAAGAATCATAGGAATGATATATCGTATTCCGATGGCGAATATTATCGGAGATGAGGGAAACGGTGTCTATTCGGCTGCATTTGAAATTTATAATATTCTTCTGATAATTTCATCATACGGAATGCCAATGGCTGTTTCAAAGATGGTTTCGGCAAAGATATCTCAAAAACGATATAAAAGTGCATATAAGATATTTAAATGCTCAATGCTTTTGTCTGTGTTCACAGGTGGAATAGCAGCATTGTTTGTATATTTTGGTGCGGATTGGCTTGAAGCAAAGTTCTTTGCAAAATACAGTGGAATTGCTATTCCATTGAGAGTTTTGGCACCAACAATATTTATTGTTGCGGTTATGGGTGTTTTCAGGGGACTTTTTCAGGGACACCGTACCATGCTTCCGACAGCAATATCCCAGATATTTGAACAGATAGTAAATGCATTTGTCAGTGTTGGAGCAGCATATTTCTTTATGCGTGCCCACAGTGCTTCACCTGAACTTTCGGCGTGGGGGGCCGCAGGAGGAACTCTTGGTACATGTTTTGGTGCAGTGACTGCATTGCTCATACTTATGATAATATATACGGTTTACCGTCCAGTGATAAAGAAACAGGCACGCAGAGACAAATTATCGGCAAAAGAATCTTTAGGATATACTTATAAGCTTATTATAATGACTGTTCTGCCTATTATATTGAGCCAGACCGTATATCAGCTAAGCGGTATAATAGATGTAACTTTATTTAACAATGTAATGGGAGCTATTGGTAAGACAGATAAAGAAGTAAAAACACTTCAGGGAATATACAGCACAAAGTACAGGCTTTTAGTGAGTGTTCCTATAGCTGTTTCGACGGCGATAGCATCTTCTATGATTCCAAATCTTGTTACATCTGTTGCGGCGGGTGATATGCGTGACGCTAAAAAGAAAGTTGACATGGCAGTTAAATTTAATATGATAATTGCTTTTCCATCATCAATGGGACTTGCAGTGCTTGCAGAGCCTATAATAAGACTTTTATTCCCAACGTCAGATTATAAAACGGGCGGTGCGATGCTTATGATTGGTTCGTCCTGCGTAATATTTTATGCGTTGTCAACTGTTACAAGCGGAGTTCTGCAAAGTATCGACAAGATGGCATTGCCTGTAATACATTCACTCGTGTCACTTATTGTGCATATTGTTTTTGTTTTCGTGCTTTTAAAATGGACAAATCTTGGTGTATATGCACTTGTACTCGGAAATGTCACATATCCGCTTCTTGTATGTTTCATGAATGGTAGGTCGGTTTCAAAACATATGAAGTACAAGCAGGAGTACACCAAAACTTTTTGTGTGCCTTTACTGGCATCATTTATAATGGGGATCGTAACGTTTATAGTGTATAAATTGTTTTTCGTGCTTACAAGCAGGATATATGTTGCAATATGCCCAGCGGTTATAGCAGCGGTGGCAGTATACTTTGCACTTGTACTCAAACTGCACGGGTTAAGCAGAAAAGAATTATATGAGTTTCCTATGGGAAGAAGAATGGCAGGGATTGCTGATAAGTTTCATTTGTTAAGATAGATTGAGTGAAAGGCGGGTGGCGTGTTATGAGAAAAATAACAAGAGAGGCGATAAAACAATATGCGTCTTCTGTTAAAGTTTACTATAGAGGAATGCGTTACTATGCTGCTCATGCCGTTTCTAACGTTACATGGAATGACAGTATAAAGCAGTATAAAGGGATTGTAAAAGGAAGCAATCAGTATATAGTTACTGTTCAGGTTGAAGAAGATGGAAATATGATATATTCATGTAACTGTCCTTCGCATGTTAAATTATCGGGAGCATGTAAACATGTTATTGCAATGATGCTTTTTATCGCAGACTATCAGCAGAGGGAAGATGCGAAAGTTAATTTAAAAGGAGAAGACAGAGTTGCGTACAATGTTGTAGAGTATTTTAGAAAAAGAGAATACAACCATTTGACTCCAAATTATTTTCGACTGAAATTAAATATATCAATTCCGGAATTTTTGAAAAGTAAAAATTCGAGGGCTTATGTTAGTTTTGAAGCCGGTGAACATAAAATGTATAAGGTTTCAAATACAAAAAAATTTATAAATGACTATTATAATGAAGAGACAATAGAACTTGGCAAAGAGTTTCATTTTGTTCCGGGAGAGAGTGCATTTGAGGAAAATTCTGCCAGAATTCTTGACTATGTCATGGATATATATGAAATTCAGGAGACACTCGGAAAATCATATTATTCAAATTTGTTTAAAAGACAGGAACTTGTGCTGTCAAAAAAAATGCTGCAAAAACTGCTTGATTTATCAGAAAATATTGAGTGCGACATAAATATATACGGAAAAGAATTTAAGGACATAAGAATAGAAAAGGGAAATCCTGACCTTTCGATAGAAATGATTTTGAAAGATAATGCACTGTCATTAAAAAAGATAGGCGAAAATAAACTTATCTCACTTTGTGAGGATGGAAGCATTCTTTTTTACAACAATACATTATATATGCCGCAAAAGGATTTCATAAGCTGTCTTTTGCCGTTTTATTTGCCACTTTTTATGCAGAATGGTAAAGAGATTGAGTTTAGAAATGAAAATAAGAACAGTTTTGTGGAAAAAGTACTTCCTATATTAAAGAAGCAGATGGATGTACATGTTCCTGATGAAATTAAAAATATGTATATAGTTGAGCCACTTGTGCCTAAACTTTATCTTGACATATACCAGAGCAGGAAAAAAATATCCATAACTGCGATTATAAAATTTCAATATGGTGATTGTACCATAAATCCGTTGAAAAATGATTATTCGGGAAAATATATACTTGTCCGTGATAAAGAGGAGGAGGAACGCCTTACAAGGGTGTTGTATGATCTGAATTTTAAGATAAGTGACAATGCCTTTCTTCTGAAAAATGAGGATGACATTTTTAATATGATGACCGGCAAAAGGCATGTTCTCACAGATAACTTTGAAGTATTTTACTCTAAAGAATATAAAAATATAAATGTCAAAAAGATTGGGCATATGTCAGCGAATATAAGGCTTAATACGGATATAAATCTTCTTGAGATGGATATGGACTATGCACAGATACCGAAAGACGAGCTGGAAGACTTTTTTAGAGCAATACATTTAAAAAAGAAATATTACAGACTTAAGAGCGGTGCATTTATAAGTCTTGAAGATGAAAAGCAGAAAAAAACGCTTGAATGGCTTATTGAGAATAGTGTACAAAATGATTCGGGAGTGCTGAAATTTGAGGAAAATGCAGCAATTTATATCGATGAGATAATGCCGGGCGGAAGTTTTGTTACAAGGGATGAGGGATTTGACAGATTACTTGATGATATAAAGAAACCGGAGATAAGTGAGTACCCTGTTCCTGAAAATATTAAAGCAAAGATGAGAAAATATCAGGTGGTCGGATACAGATGGCTTAAAAATCTTGCAAGATACAGCATGGGTGGAATTCTAGCTGATGATATGGGTCTTGGAAAGACTTTGCAGACTATCGTATATATATGTTCGCAGCCTGAAAGCAAGTCGCTTATAGTCTGCCCGACCTCACTGACATACAACTGGCAGGAAGAATTTGAAAAATTTGCACCTCATATAAGAACAAGAATTATATCAGGTGACCCGGATGAAAGAAAAAGACTTATATGTGAAGACAGACAGGATTACGATGTGTGGATTACAACATACCCTCTAATAAGAAAGGATATGGATTTTTTTAAAGAAATAAAATATGACAATATGTTTATTGACGAGGCACAGTTTATAAAAAATCCTGCGTCTCTCGGTGCAAAAGCGGTTAAGTCTGTTGTGGCGGCGCACAGATTTGCACTTACGGGAACTCCTATAGAAAATACTTTATCTGAATTGTGGTCTATTTTTGATTTTATAATGCCTGGATTTCTTATGAAGTATTCAAAGTTTTCAGATTATTATGAAAAGCCGATACTTAAAGAAAAAAATGAGACTAAGATGGAAGAACTCAAAAAGAGAATCCAGCCGTTTATACTTAGAAGAATGAAAAAGGATGTATTGAAAGATCTGCCTGATAAGATAGAGACAAAGAGAATATCAGAAATGACGGCAAAACAGAAAAAGATATATCTCTCATATCTTTCAAGGATACAAAGTGAAATACGCGATAACAGCGAGATACAAAGCGGAAAGGAAAGAATACAGGTCCTTGCCGCACTTACAAGACTGCGTCAGATATGCTGTCATCCGGGAACTTTTATTGAAAATTATCATGGTGGCAGCGGAAAACTGGAGCTTCTTATGGAGCAGCTTCCGGACATATTGGATGGAGGCCACAGCGTTATTGTATTTTCGCAATTTACGTCAATGCTTTCGATAATTGCGGATGAATTAAGAAAAAATGATATACCGTATTTCTATCTTGTCGGAGCTACAAAGCCGGAGGAGAGAAAAAGGTACGTTAAGGAATTTAATCAGGGAGAAGTGAAAGTATTCCTGATTTCACTTAAAGCCGGCGGAACAGGACTTAACCTGACAGGAGCAGACACCGTTATACATTTTGACCCTTGGTGGAATCCGGCGGTAGAGGAACAGGCTACTGACAGGGCATACCGCATAGGACAGAAGCGCAAGGTACAGGTTATAAAGTATGTAATGAAAGATTCGATTGAAGAAAAAATCTATGAATTGCAAAAACGAAAGAAAATGTTGTCCGACTCAGTCATTGAAGCGGATGAATTATTTGTAAATAATTTGACTAAAGATGAAATATTGGAGTTGTTCAAATAAGAAAAAAACTATTGCAATGTAAGAAATGTTGTGATATTATATTGACTGTTGTTTGTGAGTAGAGATATTCCTCTGTTACGGTTGTAGGATTACACATAAGTATTAAGAATGTCAAAATAATTAAGGAGGTCACAAAATGAACAATATTATTAAAGAAATTGAAGATGCACAGTTAAAAGCAGAAGTAGCAGACTTTAGAGTAGGTGATACTGTTAAAGTTTATGCTAAGGTTATTGAAGGCTCAAGAGAGCGTATCCAGGTATTCGAGGGTACAGTACTTAAAAGACAGAACGGTGGAGCAAGAGAGACATTTACAGTTAGAAAGTTCTCTAACGGTGTAGGTGTAGAGAAGACTTGGCCTGTTCACTCACCAATCATTGATAAGATTGAGATAGTTCGCAGAGGTAAGGCAAGACGTGCTAAGTTATTCTATCTCCGTGACAGAGTTGGTAAGGCTGCTAAGGTTAAAGAAATCGTTAAATAATTTTTGCGTAAGCATCTTATTAAGATTAAGGACTTATTCCGTATTTGTGGAATAAGTCCTTTTCACTTTTTGATTAAAAATCTTTTACTTAAAAAAACAAAAAAGACAACTCAAAAGAAAGAGAAGTCTTTTGAGTTGTCTTTTATTATTCCGAATGCGGAAAATGGGACTTGAACCCACACGTCGTTGCCGACACATGAACCTGAATCATGCCTGTCTGCCAATTCCAGCACTTCCGCATATGTTAATAAAACACTAGACAATAATACCAGCTAATGCAGTGAATGTCAATTAAAAAATAAAAAATATATTGAAAAAGTAAAAAAAAGCAAAATTCAAAGACTTATCACATTTGCAGTCTTGACTTATATTTTTTTTTCGATAGAATAGAAGATAGCGTTTTATCACATATATTAGTGATTTGTGCGTATAGAATACATTTGGAGGAGCAACAATGAATTCAGCAAAGAAAATAATGAATCAGCAGAATAGTGACAGTGAAAAAAAATCAAATACTGTAGCTAAGGCTGCGACAAGCAAAACAAGATTAGGAAAAAGTTCTGGCAGAAATGTCAAGGCAATTGTATGGAGTGCCATCTGTATAGTTTTAGTACTTGTACTTTGTATTGGTGTTGGCATACAGCAGTTCAAGCCACAGGTGGCTTTTTCAGTTAACGGAACCAAGATAACAATGGATGATATGATGTATCCGATTTATGTCAAAGAGTCAACTTATCTTCCATATGATGAAATGTATCAGGCATATATGGGAACTTCTGTGTGGGAGTCAACTTATCAGGGAAGTGACAAAAATGTACCATCAGGAATATCAAACAAGATAGGTATAAAGCAGGAAGTGTTAGATGAAGAAGAAGCATATGAGGTTCTTTATCAGGAAGCAAAAAAATCAAATTATAAACTTAGCTCAGATGAAAAGAAAAAAGTTGAAGAGTATGTTACACAGGCAGGAAAAGGTTTAACATGGATGCAGAAACTTCGTCTCAGCATGTCTAAGAAAAATCTTACAAAGAGATTTGAAAAGACAGTTCTTGCTGATAGATTTAAATCTGACAAGCAGAATGAATTAAATAAAGAAGTTGACAAAGATTCAGTTATTAAAAAGGTTTCTAAGAGAGATTACCGTGAGTATGATATTCAGTATTATGCTGTACCGCTCTCAAAGACAGACAGCAAAGGAAATACTAAAAAGGTTTCAGCTGCTAAGAAGAAATCATATGAAACTGAAATTAAAAATCTTGCAAAGAAAGCAGCATCAGCAAAAGATTTCACAAAGCTTATCGGAAGCAAGGACAAGACAGATATTACTTATAACAAAGCAGAATTTACTGAGAAAGACGGATGGTCATATCTTTCAACAGCCAATTTAAAGAAAGTTAAGGCTATGAAGAACGGCACAATTTCACAGGTATTTCTTGATGAAGAAGCAGGATACTATGTATTTGTGAAGATGATTGATAACAACTCAACAGCAAGTTATCAGAAAGCATGTGATTCGGCAGTTACATCTGCACAGACAGAGAAATATGATAAATGGTATGAAGAGCTTAAAGGAACATACAAAATAAATGTTAATGCAAGTGTTTGGAATGATGTCACAATAGGAACAATGACAACAGAAATAGTAACAGCAGATGATTTACAGAAGATGAGCAAAAAGTCTTCTTCATCAAAGAAGTCATCATCAAGTAAATCTTCATCATCTTCTTCTGAAAAGTCATCGTCATCAAGTGAGTCATCATCAAGCAGCAGCTCAAGTAGTTCAAGCAACACATCAAAATAACAGCAGGAACAGGAAGAAAAAGGAAATGGAGGCACCGCAATGGGAAGTGTAAGAAGGATTTATGTTGAAAAGAAACAGCCATATGCAGTACATGCAAAAGAACTCAAAGAGGAAGTAAAGCGCTATCTTGGTATAAAGAGTATTACAAATGTCAGAGTGCTTATTCGTTATGATGTTGAAAATCTTAGTGAAGCAACTTACAAACAGGCTCTTGGAACAGTATTTTCAGAACCGCCTGTTGACAACTGCTATGAAAATGAATTTGAAAAAGCTGACGGAAGTTTTGTTTTTTCGGTTGAGTATCTTCCGGGACAGTTTGATCAGAGAGCAGATTCGGCAGAGCAGTGTGTTAAACTTTTAAATGAAAAGGAAAATCCGGTCATACGTTCTGCGACAACGTATATTTTTGAAGGAGAGATTTCCAAACAGGACGAGGATAGGATTAAGGAATACTGTATTAACCCTGTAGATTCAAGAGAAGCTTTGGAAAATATTCCTGATACACTTGTACAGGAATTTGATGAGCCGGCAGATGTTGCTGTATTTGATGGCTTTAGAGATATGTCAGAAGATGAACTGAAAAAATTATATGAGTCTCTTAATCTTGCGATGACATTTAAGGATTTTCTTCATATTCAGAATTATTTTAAGAGCGAAGAAAACAGAGATCCTTCTGTGACAGAAATCCGTGTACTTGATACATATTGGTCTGACCATTGCCGCCATACGACATTCCAGACAGAGCTTAAAAATGTCAAATTTGAGGACGGATATTATAATGCACCTATTGAGGCATCATATGAAATGTATGAAGATGCGAGAAAGGAACTTTTTAAGGACAGACCTGACAAATATGTCTCACTCATGGATATTGCACTTATGGGTATGCGTAAACTTAAAGCTGACGGAAAACTTGATGATATGGAAGAGTCAGATGAGATTAATGCATGTTCAATAGTAGTTCCTGTTGAGATTGACGGAAAGACAGAAGAATGGCTTATATTCTTTAAGAATGAAACACATAATCATCCTACAGAGATTGAGCCTTTTGGTGGCGCAGCGACATGTCTTGGCGGTGCTATCCGAGATCCACTTTCAGGTCGTGGTTATGTATATCAGGCAATGCGTGTGACAGGTGCTGCTGACCCTACAGTATCGATGAAAGATACACTTTCAGGAAAACTTCCGCAGCGTAAGATTGTAACAGGTGCCGCAAAGGGATACAGCTCATACGGAAACCAGATAGGACTTGCTACAGGTCTTGTAAATGAGATATATCATCCGAATTATGTTGCAAAGAGAATGGAGATAGGTGCTGTTATGGGTGCTGCTCCAAGACGCAACGTAATCCGTGAAAATTCCGATCCGGGAGATATTATTATTCTTCTCGGAGGCCGTACAGGACGTGACGGTATCGGTGGTGCGACAGGTTCATCAAAAGCTCATACTACAAAATCAATTGATGTATGCGGCGCTGAGGTTCAGAAAGGTAATGCACCTACAGAGAGAAAAATACAGCGTCTTTTCAGAAGAGAAGAAGTTAGTTCAATCATAAAGAAATGTAACGATTTTGGTGCAGGCGGAGTTTCTGTAGCTATTGGAGAACTTGCAGACGGACTTAGGGTAAATCTTGACAAAGTTCCGAAAAAATATGCAGGTCTTGACGGAACAGAACTTGCAATTTCAGAGTCTCAGGAACGTATGGCTGTTGTTGTTGACAGCAAAGATGTAGACAAGATGCTTAAGTTTGCTGAGGAGGAGAACCTTGAAGCAGTAGCGGTAGCAGAGGTCACAAAAGAGCCTAGACTTGTTCTTTCATGGAGAGATAAAGTTATTGTTGACCTTTCAAGAGCATTTCTTGATACCAACGGTGCACATCAGGAAACAGATGTAGTTGTCACAATGCCTGATGAAAAAGCAAACTATTTTGAAGAAAAAAAAGATACTAAAGATATAAAGAAAGCATGGCTTGACACATTATCAGATTTAAATGTCTGCTCACAGAAGGGTCTTGTAGAGATGTTTGACAGTTCTATCGGTGCAGCAAGCGTATATATGCCATACGGTGGTAAATACCAGCTTACACCTACTCAGTCAATGGTTGCAAAACTTCCGATGTCTGAGGGTAAATGTGATACAGTCACTATGATGAGTTACGGACTTGACCCTTATCTTGCAAGCTGGAGTCCATATCATGGTTCTGTATATGCAGTCATCTCATCTGTAGCAAAAATCGTTGCAGCAGGTGGAGACTACAGTAAGATAAGATTTACATTCCAGGAGTACTTTAGAAGACTCGGAGAAGATCCAAAGCGCTGGGGCGAGCCTATGGCAGCACTCTTAGGTGCATATGATGCACAGATAAAGCTTGGTCTTCCTTCAATTGGCGGTAAAGACAGTATGTCAGGTTCATTTAACGATATAGACGTACCTCCTACACTTTGTTCATTTGCAGTTGATATTGCCAAGACAGGAGATATTGTTTCGCCTGAACTTAAGAAAGCTGGAAATGTTTTAGTAAAATTTGATATAGAAAAAGACAAATATTCACTTCCTGTATATGAGCAGCTTATGTCACTCTATTCAAAGATTACAGATATGATAAAATCAAAAATTATTGTTTCTGCATATGCAGTAGGTTTTGGTGGTATCTGTGAAGCTGTCAGCAAGATGGCATTTGGTAACGGATTTGGTGTAAAAGTTGAAGAAAGTCTTGACAGTGATGAATTATTTGCCAAAGATTACGGCTCTATCATAGCAGAAGTATCAGCGGATGATCTTGATAAGATTAGTGCAGAATATAAGAAGATTGCAGTTGTAACTGACGATGCTGAATTTGTATATGGAGATACAAAGATTTCCATGAAAGAAGCACTTGAGAACTGGACAGGCAGACTTGAGAGTGTATTTCCTACACGTTCAGATGTTGAGCAGACTAAACTCGAGGATAAGCTTTTTGATGCAAAGACTGTTTATACTGCAAAGAACAAAGTTGCAAGACCTAAGGTATTTATACCTGTATTCCCTGGTACAAACTGTGAATATGACACAACGAAAGCATTTGAACTTGCGGGTGCGGATGTAGAAACGGTCGTATTTAAGAACATGACGGAGAGCCAGATTGTAGAATCTGTAAATGCATTTGAGAAAGCAATCAGGGATTCTCAGATACTTATGTTCTCAGGCGGATTTAGCGCAGGTGATGAGCCTGACGGTTCAGCTAAGTTTATCGCATCAATCTTTAGAAATCCAAAGATTATGGATGCAGTACATGAACTTTTACAGAAGAGAGACGGACTTGCACTCGGTATCTGTAACGGATTCCAGGCGCTTATTAAACTTGGACTTGTACCGTTTGGTGAGATTAAACCTCAGACAGCAGATGCACCTACACTTACTACAAACAGTATAGGACGTCATATATCTAAGTCAGTATATACAAAGGTAGTAACAAACAAGTCACCATGGCTTATGAAAGCAGAACTTGGCGGAGTATACGCAATACCTGCATCACATGGCGAGGGACGTTTTGTAGCACCTAAGAATGTGATAGATGATTTGTTTGCAAACGGTCAGGTTGCAACAAGATATGTAGACCTTAACGGAGTACCTACAATGGATGAGGATTACAATCCAAATGGCTCATATGCAGCTATAGAAGGAATCACAAGTCCTGATGGAAGAGTGCTCGGTAAGATGGCTCATTCAGAGAGAATCGGTGACAGTGTTGCTATAAATATTGTTGGAAACCAGAATCAGCACATATTTGAATCAGGTGTTTCATATTTTAAATAAAAAAATTAAAAAAAGTGTTGACAAATACTAAAGTATAATGTAATATATATCTTGCTTGCGGCGAACAGCTCGCAGGCAAGAAAATGCACGAGTGGCTCAGTGGTGGAGTATCGCCTTGCCAAGGCGAGGGTCGCGGGTTCGAATCCCGTCTCGTGCTTGAGACAAAATTCAAAGACGAAGATTGTTTTTTGAAAGTCTTACAATTACATAGCTCTTTTAGAGAGTGCACGAGTGGCTCAGTGGTGGAGTATCGCCTTGCCAAGGCGAGGGTCGCGGGTTCGAATCCCGTCTCGTGCTTGAGACGAAATTCAAAGACGCAGGTTAGTTTTTGAGAGTCTTACAATTACATATAACTCTTTTAGAGAATGCACGAGTGGCTCAGTGGTGGAGTATCGCCTTGCCAAGGCGAGGGTCGCGGGTTCGAATCCCGTCTCGTGCTTTTGTTTTTTATAGGGCGAAACAATTAGGTTTTGCCCTTTTTTCAAAATCAGATTTTTTATGTTATATTGTTTATGCAGATTTTGTATTTGTACATGAAATGGAGGTTCAAATGGTTGTAACAGAATATTCACTTATAGGTGCTTTGTTAAGATTTTATCCTGACACTATTGAGGATTTTAAAGAAGTCGGAATGAATTGTGTGGGATGTCCTTCATCGGCAAAGGAGACAATAGGACAGGCATGCAATGTTCATTCGGTAGATGTAAATGAACTTATAAAAAAACTGGATAAACGAATAAACGGATAGTTTTTTGTAAATGCTTTTTATGAACCTGTATGGGAGGAAGATTATGGGAAAAAAGAAAAATAAGAAGAAAAAAGAGAGGGAGAACATCAATGTGAAAACAAAAGTTTATGTGATATTTACAATTTTGCTTATTGCATTGATAGGAGTATATTATTATACTTTTCATCCTGCGATAAATATTCATCTTGAGCCATTTTGGGGTGCGGTTATAGTGGTATTTATTGGTTTTGGCTGTATATTTGCACTAAATCAGATAAAGGATGCATGGTTTTCCAATGTATCAGAAGTGTTTAGGGAAAAAAAGCTGTCGTTTATAACAAAATTTTTCTTTGTGCTTGCACTTTTATCTGTTTTTGTTTTTGCGATTGGTTCAATTGCCGGGCTGAAAGTTTTCAGGGCGAAAACATATTCGCAGATGCTCAAAGTTAAGACGTATGATTTTGCAAAGGATATAGACGAAACTGAGCAGATAACAGATATAGCTCTTATGGATACGGCAAGTGCCAAAATATTTGGAAACAGAAAAATAGGTTCACTGTCGGATGTGGTAAGCCAGTATGAGGTTGAGGATGCATATACGCAGATTAGTGTGGATAAACAGCCATTTAAGGTATCGGCACTTAAATATGCAAGTTTCTTTAAATGGTGGAACAACAAAGATAAAGGAATACCGGGTTATGTCAAGATAAATCCCGTAAATTCCAATGCAGAATATGTAGAGCTTGACAAAGGGATGAAATATGTTCCGTCGGCATATTTTAATTATAATCTTGAAAGACATGTACAGCTTAAATATCCATCTAAGATAATAAACGGATATAATTTTGAGGTTGATGACAATGGAAAACCGTATTATGTATGCCCGACAGTCACAGCTAAGGTAGGTCTTTTCGGAGGTGTTGATGTAAACGGAGTTATAATATGTGACCCTGCAAGCGGTGACTGTGATTACTATAGGATTAACAATATTCCAAGCTGGGTTGACAATGTCTACAATGGTCATCTTCTTGAAAAGAAATACAATTGGTATGGATTGCTTTCAGATGGATTTATAAACAGTATAATAGGACAGAAAGGCTGTAAGCAGACAACTGATGATTTTGGATACAAGATAATTGGTGATGACGTATGGATATATACAGGTGTCACTTCGGTAAACGGTGACCAGTCAAATATCGGTTTTGTTATGATGAACCAGAGAACATCAGAAGCAAGGTATTACAAAGTATCAGGAGCAGAAGAACACTCTGCCATGGCTGCGGCAGAAGGTGAGGTACAGGAGAAAGGATATAAGGCTTCTTTCCCAAGTCTGATAAATGTTGCCGGGGTACCGACATATATCATGGTGTTAAAAGATGATGGAGGTCTTGTGAAGATGTATGCGATGGTAAATGTTTCGCAGTACAATATGGTAGCAACTGCGACTTCACAGTCGGAAGTATTCTCAAATTACAAAAAGATGCTTGCCAAAAGCGGAAAAGGAGAGAATATAGAACGTGACTTAAAGACAATAGATATAGAACTTAGAGATATAAGGTTTATAAACACTGATGATGGAACGATGGTTTATCTTGTTTCTGATGACGGGAAAATCTTTAAGCAGGCATTTGCCGAGAATGAACATCTTGTAGGATTAAAAACCGGGGATAAATTAAGAATTGAGTATGAATCTTCAGGGAATGATGCGGATGATATAGCATATATGACATCATATGAGTATATTGAAAAGTAAATGAATACAATTGATTATTGATTGAAGGTATGCATCTATGTATTGTATATTCTGAAAATATATTGAAATGCTGTTTGGCAGTTGTTTATGACAATACAGGCATGAACAATGACAGTTTATATTTATTTAATAATTGTTCATAATTAGACACATTGTATTTTGCTCATAATGCGATAATATATTTATTATATAATAAACATATCGTTTTGAAAGGGCTTGATATTATGAGAGAAAAAATTGCCAGATTTATGCAGGGTAGATATGGAGTAGATCAGTTTAGTAACTTTCTGGTAATGTTTGCAGTAGTGCTTATGGTTTTAGAGATGATTATAAGAATACCGATATTTCATTTTATCTGCAATATCGTTACATTGCTTGCCATAGTGTATGCATATGTGAGAATTTTGTCAAAAAATCATAGTAAACGGTATGCTGAAAATGAAAAGTTTATGAGATTCTATGGTCAATTTAAAAGCAGTATTGCCAGAAAAAAAGCCAATATGGTACAGCGAAGGACACATCGCATATATAAATGTCCTAATTGCAAACAAAGTATAAGGGTGCCAAAAGGAAAGGGCAGGATTGCGATTACATGTCCAAGGTGCAAAACTGAATTTATAAAAAGGAGCTGATATACTTGTTTGGCTATATCATTCCAAATTATGATGAATTGAAAATAAAAGATTTCAAGACATATCATGCTTACTATTGCGGTTTATGCAGAAGTTTAAGAGAACAGTCGGGAGTGAGCAGTCAGATATCGTTGACATACGATATGACATTTTTGGGACTTTTGTTGTCTTCACTATATGAAGATGGAAATGTATCGACAGCAGAGTGCAGATGTATTGCACATCCCGGAAATAAACATCTGTATGTCAAATCTAACTGCTTGAATTATGCAGCTGATATGAATATTGTAATGACATATTATAAATGTGTGGACGACTGGAACGACGAGAAAAAAATATTAAAAGTTTTTTATGGTCATTTGTTAAAGAAAAAGGAAAAAAGATTATTTCCTTATTATGAAGAAAAGATTAAAATAATAACAGAAAATCTCGCTAATCTTTATATGGCAGAAAAACAGGACTGCAAAGATCTTGATGAAGTGTCAGGGTATTTTGGCAGGATATGTGAGGCGATATTTGTTTATAAGAAAGATGAATGGTCTGATTTTCTTGCAAAGATAGGTTTTTATCTCGGAAAATTCATATATCTGCTTGACGCATACGAGGATTTGGAAGAAGATAAGAAAAAAAAGTGTTTCAATCCTTTGGTGGGAATACAGGCTCAGAAAAAAGAAAAGTTTGATGAGTTTGTACATCAGATTCTTTTAATGATGATGTCAAATGTCGGACGGGCATTTGAGAGACTCCCAATAGTTACAAATGCATCTATTCTGAAAAACATAATTTATTCAGGAGTATGGCAGAAATACAATAAGATTGTAAATAAAATAGACGAAGATAATCTTAAAAAGAATAATCCGGATTGGAGGAAAGTATGATAGATCCTTATAAGGTGTTGGGAGTTACGCGCTCAGCTTCCCAGGAGGAAATAAAAAAATCATATAGAAATTTGAGCAGAAAATATCATCCTGATGCAAACATCAATAATCCGGACAAGGAAGAGGCAGAGGAAAAGTTTAAAGAGATACAGCAGGCATATCATCAGATTATGGATGAACGTGAAAATGGCGGATATGGTTACGGTGAGGGTGGCTATTATGGCGGCGGAGCCGGTGGATTTGGAAGTGCTT
>FR887348.1:46758-48650 GCA_000436755.1 Clostridium sp. CAG:253
GGAAGTGCTTCAGGATACGGAGGTTTTTCAGAATTTGCAGGAAATAATGATTCCGGTTCGGAAGAATACAACATGCATTTGAGAGCAGCATCAAATTATATTGAAAACAGATATTACAAAGAAGCGTTGAATGTTTTAAATCAAATGGAAGAACACAGTGCACGCTGGTATTATCTTTGTGCTATGGCAAATATCGGACTTGGAAACAACATTATTGCACTTGAACAGGCAAGACAGGCTGCTGAAATGGAGCCTTATAATGTAGAGTTTGCTACACTTGTAAGAAAGCTTGAGACAGGAAATATGTGGTATGAAGACATGCAGTATTCGTATGATACTCCCGGCGAATCGACAGGCGGATTATGCATGAAATTGTGTGTCACATATGCCGTATGTAACTGTTGTCTAAACAGTTCAGGAATGTGGATGTGGTGATGTCTGGTTTTTAGATAAGTATTATTTTAAGAGGTGAGGTAAATCATGAGGGAAATGACATTTAAGATGGAACGTCCAGGTCTTGTAAAAGAGGGAGACAAAGTTCATGTAAGTGAGAAAAAAACAGCATTAAATTACAGCTATATTATTGAGCCGGCAGTGGCAATGTCCGGCTGCTTTAAAGTAAATGAGAGAATTGAGGACAGAGACGGGATAGTAAAAGAGGTAAAACACACTGAGCGTGGATATTACGTTGTTGTAACATTTGAAAAATAAATGAATTTTTGATAAGCAATCCGTAGCATCAATTGGGGTCAAAATACCTTTTGACCCCGATATCATTGCATACAGGTATGCAAAATAGAGGCGATTAAAAAGGAGTAAAAAGTAAAAGATGATTAAATTTGACAATAATGCCGTAATGAATTTTGAAAACGCGATGCGTGGTGCGAGAAATCCATTAAATAGCTGGGCGAGAAGTGACAGCAGTTACGATGAAAACGGAAACTTTGTGTTTGGACCAAATGACCTTGATCTTGCAAAAAGACTTTGTCAGGCGGGAAATGACCACAGAAAATTTATAAGACAGATATTTATATCAGTTGATATAACAGCACCTATTTATTGGTGGAAAGAGTATGATACATACAAGGTAGGTACGGTTGCAAATTCAACAAGTACAATGCACAAGATACACAGCAAACCTTTTGAACTTTCGGATTTCAGTACAGACCATATGACGGATGAGGCACTTGAGGCAATGAAACTTATGGTAGCTTCACTTGAAAATATAAGACTTAAATATATGGATACAAAGGATAAGGCACTTTGGTACAGTCTTATACAGCTGCTTCCGGAGAGTTATCATCAGATGCGAACATGCACAATGTCGTATGAGAATGCAATTGCAATGTATAATGCGCGTCATAATCATAAACTTGCAGAATGGCATACATTCTGTGACTGGGTATGTGAACTTCCTTATTTTACGGACTTATTTCCGTTTATAAATGTAGAAGAATAAAATATTATTTATGGAGGAAAAGATAAATGTTAAAAACAGGTATTAAAGGACATCAGGAACTCGTAGTAACACAGGAACTTACAGCAAAAAATATGGGAAGCGGAGTTATGGATGTGTTTGCAACTCCGGCTATGCTTGCGCTTATGGAAAAAACAGCATTTACAAGTGTAGCAGAATATCTCAATGAGGGCTGCGGCTCAGTTGGAACTAAGGTAGATATAGAACATGTGGCATCTTCACCTGTCGGAATGAAGATTACATGTGACAGTGAACTTATAGAAATAGAGGGAAGAAAACTTGTATTTAAAGTGGAAGCTTATGATGAGAAAGGTCTTATCGGAAAAGGAACACATGAAAGATTTATTGTAGAAAATAAAAAGTTTCAGGAAAAGACAGACAACAAATTAGCAAAATAAAAATGAGAATTAAAATC
>FR887348.1:48731-66723 GCA_000436755.1 Clostridium sp. CAG:253
GATTATTTTATATAAAATTATAAACTATCTCTTATTACTCTGTCTCCAAATATGCATTTTATCTGCTTCTGCAATAAGCTGATCCCTGAAATCAGGATGTGCAACTGAGATGAGAGCTTCAGCTTTCTGCCATGCAGATAAACCTTTGAGATTGACGATACCGTACTCAGTGACAAAATAGTTAACGTTTGCACGTGTATCGGTAACGATTGAACCGTTTGTGAGAGTTGGTTTGATTCTTGACTGTACAGTGCCGTCTTTTGTCTTGAAAGTAGAAGACATGCAGATAAAGCTCTTTCCTCCGTTTGAAAGGTAAGCGCCAAGTACGAAGTCAAGCTGTCCGCCTGCACCACTGATATGTTTTGTTCCTGCACTTTCTGCGTTTACCTGTCCGAATAAATCGATATCGACAGCATTGTTTATAGAGATGAAATTGTCTATTGAAGCGATAACTGACATATCGTTTGTGTAATTAACAGGAGCACTCATACATTCAGGATTTTCGTTCAGATAATCGTAAAGTTTCTTTGTTCCTGAACCAAAGGCGTATACCTGGCGTCCTTTGTCACGTGTTTTTCTAAGTCCTGTAATCTTGCCGGCTTTTGCAATATCGACAAAAGCGTCAACGTACATTTCAGTATGTACACCGAGGTCTTTTAAGTCAGACTGTGCGATAAGTGAGCCGACAGCATTTGGCATGCCACCGATACCAAGTTGTAAACATGCACCGTCAGGAATTTCGTCAACTATATATTTAGCAACAGCTTCGTCAACGGCAGTAGTAGGAGCAGGTGCACCAGTTTCAAGGATTGCAGGATTGTCTCCTTCAACTATCATGTCAACCTTGCTGATGTGAATGCCATTTTCAAATCCGCCAAGACAGCGAGGCATATTTTTGTTAACTTCAACAATAATAATGTCGGCAACTTCGCAACATGCAGCCATGTGGGAAGCATTTGGACCAAAATTGAAGAAACCGTGAGCGTCCATAGGAGAAGCTTGGAACATTGCTACACGAGGCGGAGTTTTGCTGTCTCTGTAGTATCTTGGAAGTTCAGAATACTTGATAGGAGCATAAAAACAAAATCCTTTTGCGACAGCTTTTCTTTCAATACCGCTGCTGTGCCATGAATTCCATGTAAAATGTGAAGCAGGGTCTTCGATTTTAAAGATTTCAGGCTCTTTCATAAGAATACCGCCGCGGATGTTTATATCTGTAAGTTCAGGCATACGTTTTGCAAGTGCTTTGTCGAGGGCATCAACAGTGCCGGTACACCATCCATAATCAATCCAGTCACCGGATTTGATGACTTTAACCGCTTCATCGGCAGAAGTAAGTTTCTGCTTGTAAATTTCATTAAAATCCATAATTATCCTCATTTCTGTGTCACAAGATAGTTGTAATATTCCAGATATGCGGTATCTTTCTGATACCGCAGAAAATAAGAATGACCTGCACTGTGACACAAGTGCATAGCTTTATTTCTAATAATAGAATAACACTATTGAAAAAAATAAGCAACAAATGAATTGTGTAATAGATTGCCGTCAATGTAAGAAATTGTAAAAAAACTTAAGATTATAAAATATAAATTAAAAATAAAATAGTAGTTTGAAAAAACTTGCTTAATTTGTTTTTTTGTTATATGATTATTTATGATAGAACCGATTGTGTGTGAATGTTACATATATTATTAGAACGACAAAAGATAAAGTCGGTATTATGTAAAACAAATTTGTAATTAGTTGGTCGGTTTCTAAATTAAAACTGATGAAAATTCAGTTATTATTGGACAAGGAGGAACTTATTTTTATGGCAAAGAAAGTAGTTTTAGCAGGCGCTTGTCGTACTGCAATCGGAAAAATGGGCGGAGGATTAAGCACTACTCCGGCACCAGTATTAGGTTCAATTGTTATTAAGGAAGCTCTTAAGAGAGCTAATGTACCTGCAGATCAGGTTGATCATGTATATATGGGATGTGTTATCCAGGCAGGTTTAGGACAGAACGTTGCACGTCAGGCTTCAATCAAAGCAGGACTTCCTGTTGAGACACCAGCCGTTACTATAAACGTAGTTTGTGGTTCTGGTCTTAACTGTGTAAATATGGCTGCTCAGATGATTCAGGCTGGAGATGCTGACATCGTTGTTGCAGGTGGTATGGAGAACATGTCTATGGCACCTTATGCTATGATGCAGGGTCGTTTCGGATACCGTATGAACAATGGAAAACTTGTTGATACAATGGTAAATGATGCTCTTTGGGATGCATTCAACCAGTATCATATGATGATTACAGCAGAGAACGTTGCTGACCAGTGGGGACTTACACGTGAAGAACTTGACGAGTTCGCAGCAAACAGCCAGCAGAAATGCGAGAAAGCTATCGCAGCAGGCGCATTTGATGATGAAATCGTTCCTGTTGAAGTCAAGACAAGAAAAGGTGTTACAGTATTTGATAAAGATGAGGGACCACGTCCTGGAACAACAGCTGAAAGCCTTTCAAAACTTAAATGCTGTTCAGGAAAAGAAGGCGGCGTAGTTACAGCAGGTAACGCATCAGGAATCAATGACGGTGCTGCTGCAATCGTTGTTATGAGCGAAGAGAAAGCTAAAGAACTCGGTGTTACACCAATGGCTACATTCGTTGCCGGAGCACTCGGCGGAGTAGATCCTTCAATCATGGGTGTTGGACCTGTAGCTTCTACAAAGAAAGTTCTTGCAAAGACTGGTCTTACAATTGATGACTTTGATGTATATGAAGCAAACGAAGCATTTGCTGCACAGTCAGTAGCAGTCGGAAAAGACCTTAACTTTGATCTTTCAAAACTTAATCCAAACGGTGGTGCTATTGCACTTGGACATCCTGTTGGAGCTTCAGGATGCCGTATCCTTGTTACACTTCTTCATGAGATGCAGAAGATGGATGCTAAGAGAGGTCTTGCTACACTTTGTATCGGTGGTGGAATGGGCTGCTCAACAGTTGTTGAGAGAGACTAATCCGTTTTCAGATACAGCAGTTGTTTGAGATATTTGAAAAAGCATTGAAAATAAATATTACCGGATATTCTTTTGTTTTAGAATATCCGGGTTAATATGTATCTTAAAAAGGAGTAAATATCATGGATTTTATTTTATATGAAGTTAAAGATGCCGTTGCAACTATTACAATCAATCGTCCAAAGGCATTAAATGCTTTAAACAGCCAGGTTCTTGATGAACTTGATGCTACACTTGATGCAATTGATCTTGATACAGTTAGAGCCGTTATCCTTACAGGAGCAGGCGACAAGTCTTTCGTTGCCGGTGCTGACATCGGAGAGATGAGCACACTTACAAAGGCTGAAGGCGAAGCATTTGGTAAAAAAGGAAATGATGTATTCCGTAAACTTGAGACATTACCTATCCCTGTTATCGCAGCAGTAAACGGTTTTGCTCTCGGTGGCGGATGTGAGATTTCAATGAGCTGTGATATACGTATCTGCTCAGAAAATGCAATGTTCGGACAGCCTGAGGTTGGTCTCGGAATCACACCTGGATTTGGTGGAACACAGAGACTTGCCAGAACAGTTGGTGTTGGTATGGCTAAACAGCTTATCTACACAGCAAGAAACATCAAGGCTGATGAGGCTTACAGAATCGGTCTTGTAAATGCAGTATATCCTGCTGAGGAACTTATCCCTGCAGCAGAGAAGCTTGCAGCTACAATTGCAAAGAATGCGCCTATCGCAGTCCGCAATTGTAAGAAAGCAATCAATGATGGTCTTCAGGTTGATATGGACAAGGCTATCGTTATCGAAGAAAAACTTTTTGGTGACTGCTTTGAGACAGAAGACCAGAAAGCAGGAATGGGCAATTTCCTTGCACCTAAGGATCAGAAGGTTAAGGTTGTTCCATTTAAGAACTGTTAAGTAAAGACAAAAATTATTGAATTAGAGAAATTATTCCTGAATAGAGAAGCTATTCATCGAATCGGTTGTGAATTCAGCCACAGATATCTGACATACAGATAAATATAAAATTATGGAGGTTATATCATGAAAGTAGGCGTTATTGGTGCTGGTACTATGGGACAGGGCATTGCTAAGGCATTTGCTCAGACAGAAGGTTTTGAAGTAGCTCTTTGCGATATCAAGCAGGAGTGGGCTGAAGGCGGAAAAGAGAAAATCGCTAAAGGCTATGACAGACTTGTTCAGAAAGGAAAGAAGACACAGGAAGAAGTTGATGCAATCCTTTCAAGAATCACACCGGGCTTAAAAGAAGACCTTTGTGCAGATTGTGACCTTATCGTAGAAGCTGCATTTGAAGATATGCAGGTTAAGAAGACTACATTCGCTGAGTTAGATAAGATTGCTAAACCAGAGTGCATTTTTGCATCAAACACATCAAGCCTTTCTATTACAGAGATTGGCAACGGACTTACACGTCCAATGATCGGTATGCATTTCTTCAATCCTGCTGACCGTATGAAACTTATCGAGGTTATTGCCGGTGTTAACACACCTGCTGAGACAGTTGAGGCAATCAAGAAGATTTCAGAGCAGATTGGAAAGACACCTGTACAGGTAAATGAAGCTGCCGGATTCGTAGTAAACCGTATCCTCATTCCAATGATTAATGAAGCAGCATTCATCAAGATGGAAGGTGTTTCTGACATCGCAGGTATTGATGCAGCTATGAAACTTGGTGCAAATCATCCAATGGGACCTTTAGAGTTAGGTGACTTCATTGGTCTTGATATCTGCCTTGCTATCATGGATGTTCTTTACAATGAGACAGGTGACAGCAAGTATCGTGCTTGCCCACTTCTTCGTAAGATGGTTCGTGGTGGAAATCTTGGTGTTAAGAGTGGAAAAGGTTTCTATGTATACAACGCTGATCGCACAAAGACAGCAGTTGATGCACAGTAATTAAAAATTATTACATGATTAAATACAGTTAGAGATTGTATGATAAAGTGATGATTTACAAATATGTATTTTCTAAACCTGTTGCCGTGTATGATAAATATGCGGCATGGGTTTAGTAAAATAAATTGTGTTCCGGATACGCAGCGGTACACTATAAAAATATGAAAGGTGGTAAAGAAAGGCATGGATTTTACATTAAGTAAAAAGCATGAGATGGCGAGACAGCTTTTCAAAGATTTCGCTGAAAATGAAGTTAAACCTGTTGCTCAGGAGACTGATGAGACAGAACATTTCCCAATGGAAACTGTTAAGAAAATGGCAAAGAGTGGTTTCATGGGTATTCCGATTCCAAAGGAGTACGGTGGACAGGGTTGTGATATTTTAACATATATTATGTGTGTAGAGGAACTTGCAAAAGTTTGTGGTACAACAAGTGTAGTTGTTTCAGCTCATACATCACTTTGTGCAGATCCTATTCTTACTTATGGTACAGAAGAACAGAAGCAGAAATATCTTCCAAAGCTTGCAAGCGGTGAGTGGATTGGTGCATTTGGTCTTACAGAGCCGGGTGCAGGTACAGATGCTCAGGGTGTTCAGACAAAAGCTGTACTTGATGGAGATGAGTGGGTACTTAACGGTTCTAAGTGCTTCATTACAAACGGTGAAGTTGCTGACGTTTATATTGTTATCGCTTATACAGACATTATTGAAGGAAAGAAAGGCAGAAAGATTAAGAAATTCTCTGCATTTATCGTAGAAAAAGGAACACCTGGATTTACATTCGGAACAAAAGAGAAGAAGATGGGTATCCGTGGTTCATCAACATATGAGCTTATTTTCCAGGATTGCCGTATTCCTAAAGATGCACTTTTAGGACCTCAGGGCAAAGGTTTCCCTATCGCTATGCACACTCTTGATGGTGGACGTATCGGTATTGCTGCTCAGGCACTTGGTCTTGCAGAAGGTGCACTCGACAGAACAATCGAGTACACAAAAGAAAGAAAGCAGTTTGGTCGTACAATTGCACAGCAGCAGAATACTCAGTTCCAGCTTGCTGATATGGCTACAAAGGTTGAAGCTGCAAAGAACTTAGTTTACAGAGCTGCACTTAAGAAACAGGAATTTGCTGATGGTGCAAAGGTATCTTACTCAGTAGAAGCTGCTATGGCTAAACTTTGTGCAGCAGAAGTTGCAATGGAAGTTACAACAAAAGCAGTTCAGTTACATGGTGGTTATGGTTACATCAGAGAGTACGATGTTGAGCGTATGATGCGTGATGCTAAGATTACTGAGATTTATGAAGGAACAAGTGAAGTTCAGAGAATGGTTATCTCAGGTGCATTACTTAAATAATATCGTAAATAAAAACATAAACCAAAAAATAAGACAAGGAGTGACAAAGCTGTGAAAATAGTAGTATGTGTAAAACAGGTTCCAGATACTAAAGGCGGAGTTAAATTTAATCCGGACGGTACTTTGGATAGAGGTGCTATGCTTGCAATCATGAACCCTGATGACAAAGCAGGTTTGGAAGCAGCACTTAGAATAAAAGATGAATATGGTGCAGAGGTTACTGTACTTACAATGGGACTTCCAAAAGCAGAGGAAGTGCTTCGTGAAGCAATCGCAATGGGTGCAGACAAGGGTATTCTTGTAACTGACAGAGTTTTAGGTGGTGCCGATACTTGGGCTACATCTACAACAATTGCCGGAGCACTTAGAAATATTGATTATGATCTTATTATCACAGGTCGTCAGGCTATCGACGGTGATACAGCACAGGTTGGACCTCAGATTTCTGAGCACCTTGATATCCCTGTAATTTCTTATGCTAAAGACATTAAGATTGATGGGGACAGTGTTGTAGTAGAGCGTCAGTATGATGACAGATATCATGTATTAAAAGCTAAGATGCCTTGCTTAGTTACAGCTCTTTCAGAATTAAATGAGCCTCGTTATATGACTCCTGGTGGAATCTTTGATGCTTATGATGCTGAGATTACAGTATGGGGCAGAAATGATCTTAAAGATGTTGATGATTCTAACATTGGTCTTGCAGGATCACCTACAAAGATTGCTAAAGCTTCTGACAAAGTTAGAAAGGGAGCTGGCGAGAAGGTTACTCCGGAAGATGCAGATCAGGCAGTTTCATACATCATGGACAAATTAAAAGAGAAACATGTAATCTAAAAATTATAAGGAAGTGGTGACTAAAATGGGTTTAGAAGAATATAAGGGTGTCTATGTCTTTGCACAGCAGGTAGACAACGAATTAAGCGGAATCGCTTTTGAATTGCTTGGAAAAGCAAAAGAACTTGCAAGTGACCTTGGTACAGATGTAACAGCCGTTCTTATCGGTTCTGATGTTAAAGGTCTTACAGATGAATTAGCAGAGTATGGTGCTGACAAGGTTATCGTTGTAGATGATCCTGAGTTAAAAGAGTACAGAACAGAGCCATATGCTCATGCATTATCTTCAGTTATCAACGAGTACAAGCCTGAAATCGTATTAGTTGGTGCAACAGCAATTGGTCGTGATTTAGGACCTCGTGTTTCAGCTCGTGTTCAGACTGGTCTTACAGCTGACTGTACAGTACTTGAGATTGGTGATTTCCCAATCAATGCAATTCCTGGACAGGAAGATAAGCAGAAACATAATCAGCTTCTTATGACTCGTCCTGCATTCGGTGGTAACACAATCGCTACAATCGCTTGCCCTGACAACCGTCCACAGATGGCTACAGTTCGTCCGGGTGTTATGCAGAAGATTGAGCCTAAAAAGGGAGCAAAAGCAGAAGTTATCGAGTACAATCCTGGATTTACTCCAAACAACAAGTATGTTGAAATTCTTGACATCGTTAAGGATCTTTCAGACACAGTTGACATCATGGATGCAAAGATTCTTGTATCTGGTGGACGTGGAGTTGGAAGCAAAGAGAACTTTGCAATGCTTCAGGATCTCGCTGATGTAATCGGTGGAACAGTAAGCTGTTCACGTGCAGTAGTAGATAACGGCTGGATGCCAAAAGAGTTACAGGTTGGACAGACAGGAAAGACAGTTCGTCCTAATGTATACTTCGCAATCGGTATTTCAGGAGCTATCCAGCATACAGCAGGTATGGAAGAGTCTGATATCATTGTTGCAATCAACAAAGATGAGACAGCACCTATCTTTGATGTAGCTGACTACGGTATCGTAGGCGACCTCAATAAGATTGTACCAAAGCTTACAGAGGCTTTAAAAGAAGTTGTTAAATAATTAAACAGACAATTTTTTATATAATAAAGGCGGTATATCCGGTTTCGGGTATGCTGCCTTTTTAATATGCTACGCATTCTGCTCAAGCGTGAAAGAGTCGCAAGCGACTCTTTGTACATTTTAAGTGTTGGAAAGGCGTCGCAAATAATATATAATAAAATATAATGTGATGATATATTATTTAATTATTAACAGGTGGTGAAAAACTTATGGGAAGATTTGTAAATCCGGATAACAGTGCTTTTCAGGTTGCTTTAAATTCTGAAATTTATATTGATAAGAGCGGAATGATTGAAGAAATAAATAAAGTGTTGGATACTATGCAGGGCTATATATGCCACAGCCGTCCAAGAAGATTTGGAAAATCCATCACTGCAAATATGCTTGCGGCTTATTACAGTAAAGGGTGTAAGTCGGAAAAAATGTTTTCGGAACTGGAAATATCAAAAAAGGATGACTTTAAAATGCACTTAAATAAATATAATGTTATTCATATTGATATTCAGTGGTTTTTATCGAATGTAAAAGATATATTTGAAATAGTGGAATATATTTCACAAAGTATCATAGAAGAACTTAGGCAGATATATCCGGAACATATTTCTACAGATGAAAATGCATTGTCAGAAGCTCTTTCAAAAATAAAAGAAGCCACCTTTCAAAAATAAAAGAAGCCACAGGACAGAAGTTTATAATAATAATAGATGAGTGGGATGCGCTTATTCGAGACGAGGATGCAGATAGAGATATTCAGGAAAAATATATCAATTTTTTGAGAGGATTGTTTAAGGGAACTGAACCTACAAAATATATTGCACTTGCATATCTGACAGGAATACTTCCGATAAAAAAGCAAAAAACACAGTCAGCACTTAATAACTTTGATGAATATACAATGCTTAATGCAGGAAGATTTTCGCCTTTTGTGGGATTTACTGAAAAGGAAGTTGAAAAATTATGTAATCATTATGAAAGGGATTTCAATGAAATTAAGCATTGGTATGATGGTTATATTTTAGGAGAACAGCATATATACAATCCAAAAGCTGTTGTCAGTGCTATGCTTGATGGTACTTTGCAAAGCTATTGGTCACAGACAAGCACATTTGAGTCTATAAGACCATTTATCAATATGGATTTTGACGGTCTGAAAACAGAAATTATCAGAATGATTTCGGGAGATGAGGTAAAAGTAAAAACCACAACCTTTCAGAACGATATGATTACAATAAAAAATAAAGATGATGTTTTTATGCTGCTTATACATCTCGGTTATCTGGCATATGACCAACGAAAGCAGACGGCATTTATTCCAAATGAAGAAATTCGTGGAGAATTTGTAAATGCTGTTGAGGAAAATAAATGGAATGAACTGTATGATTTTGAAAATAAATCAAATGAACTTCTTGAGGCAACATTAGACCTTGAATGTGATATTGTGGCAGAAAAGATAGAGCAGATACATTCGGAATATACATCAGTTATTGAGTACAATAATGAAAATTCATTGAGCAGTGTGCTTGCGATTGCATATCTTAGTGCAATGCAGTATTATTTTAAACCGGTTCGTGAAATGCCGGCTGGGAGAGGATTTGCAGACTTTGTGTTTATACCGAAACCTCAATATTTAAACAGCTATCCGGCATTGGTGGTAGAGTTAAAATGGAATAAAAATGTATCGACGGCACTGGCACAGATAAAAGAAAGAAAATATCCGCAGCCGCTTATGGAATATACTGGAGACATTCTTTTGGTTGGAATAAATTATGATAAAAAGAATAAGGCACATGAGTGTGAAATAGAGCAATATGAGATTTGAGAAATTTTTTTGAGTACAGTGTAGGAAAAATTATAGCAGTTACAAATTTATAATAAATATGGAGTGATTATGTTTAGATTTGCAAAAAGAAAAAATAGTATAAGGAAAGTGTCTGAGGAATGTAGAAAATTTTTTTTAGTGATGTAGAGAATACAACTGAAGATATTGAGGAAGAAAATTTGGTTTATGAAGAAAATACAGATGTTGAGCAATTAAAAGAAACGGAACCTAAAAATGAAAAAAGAAGAACTATATATGTTGATGAATATTTTATTGAAGCAGCAAGGTTTGTTATAGAGTCTGATAGAGCTTCATCAGGACAATTAATGAGGAGATATTCAATAGGTTATAATCGAGCTGGAAGAATTATTGACCAATTGTGTAAAGAGGGAATAGTTGGGAAAGCAAAAGGGACAGGACCTAGAGAAGTTTTATTTACATTAACGCAATTTGAACACTATTTAAAAAATGTTAATGTACAATGTAAGCATTATTCATCCAATGTAGGAAATCATGCAGTACAAGAAGCGTTTTCAGGAAAATCTATTTATAATGCAGATGTTGCAGTTGTAATGTTCTATAGTAATAACGTCAAAAACTCAATAGAATTTGTTTATAATAAATTTCAAAAACTCTATTGAGATTTTTTATCTATTGTAGTATAATGTGCAAGGTTATTACGAAAAAATTGGTAATAAATAGGTTACTATTGATATTATGAACAATATAATAGGAGGATTGCCATGCGTGGAATTGACACACAGACAAAAAAAATCAGGGAACAGGTATTTGAAGAAGTTGCTCGTGCAGCTTACAGCACAGGAGATGTAAGTCATGAGTTAGAAGAGATACCATACAAAATCACACCATCAGATGTTCCGCTTTACCGTGAGAGCATTTGGAGAGAAAGAGCTATTGCGTCAGAGAGAGTTCGTCTTGCTATGGGGCTTTCACTCAGACCATTAGACAGACCGGTACATATTACAGAGGGATTTGCAGAGAGTAATATTTCAGAAAAGTATTATGAGCCACCTCTTATGCAGGTTATCCCATCAGCATGTGATATGTGTGAGGACAATAAAATTGAAGTAAGTAACATGTGTCATGGTTGTGTAGCACATCCATGTATGGAAGTCTGTCCGAAAGAAGCTATTTCAATGGTTGACGGACATGCATTTATAGATCAGGATAAATGTATTAAGTGCGGTAAATGTATAGCGATATGTCCTTACCATGCTATTATAAAGAGAATCAGACCTTGTGCTGAGGCATGCGGAATCAATGCGATTGAGAGTGATGAGCACGGACGCGCAAAGATAAATGATGAAAAGTGCGTATCATGTGGTCAGTGCATGGCAAGTTGCCCATTCGGAGCAATTGCTGATAAGTCTCAGATATTCCAGATGATTAGAGCAATACAGCATGGAGATGAGGTTATTGCAGAAATAGCACCTGCATTTGAAGGTCAGTTTGGTACTGATGTTACACCTGCTCAGGTTATTGCAGCATTGAAAGATTGCGGATTTAAGGATGTACATGAAGTAGCACTTGGTGCAGATATAGGTGCTGTGGCAGAGGCACATCATTATGTTAAGGAAGTAGTAAACGGAGATCTTCCGTTCCTTCTTACATCATGTTGTCCGGCATGGTCAATGCTTGCTAAGAAGTATTTCCCTGACATAATCGGCAGTGTATCTCAGGAGCTTACACCTATGGTAGCTACAGCTAGAAGTATAAAGAAAAAGCATCCTGATGCAAAAGTTGTATTTATCGGACCATGTGCAGCAAAGAAACTTGAAGCTTCAAGGAGAACAGTAAGAAGTGATGTTGATTTTGTAATTACATTTGAGGAATTAAATGCAATATTTAAGGCAAAGAATATTGATTTCAACAATTATGACAAAGGACGCTTAATGCATGAAGCAACAGGTGCAGGTCGTGGTTATGCGGTTGCCGGTGGTGTTATTAGTGCGATTGAACAGTGTATAGAAGAGTATTATCCTGGAACAGAAGTTCAGACAGAGCATTGTGAGGGTCTTGCAGATTGTAAGAAGATGCTTCTTCTTGCAAAAGCAGGAAAGAAAGATGGCTGTATGATTGAAGGAATGGGTTGTCCGGGAGGATGTGTTGCCGGTGTTGGTACAATTCTTCCAATCAATAAAGCAAAAGTTGCAGTTGCAAAAACTGTAAAAGAATCATCAACAAAGATTCCACCGCAGGATTTACTTGAGATTGAATTGCCTTAAAATGATTTAGAAGTTGTCGCTCATAAATTTTGTGCAGGAGAACAAGCTCGCTTGCATTGCAGGTTTATGATATATTATATTGAAATAATTTATACAGCCTGATAATATATATATGTTATCAGGCTGTATTTGTGTAATGGAAGATAGAATATATTTCTTTTGGTTAAGATATTAAATATTCTTTTTGGATATCTAAAGCAGCAGGTGACAAAAATGATATAGGATTGGAGAGTATTATGTTAGAGATTATCAAATCAATTATTTTTGGAATTGTTGAGGGAATTACAGAGTGGCTTCCTATAAGCAGTACAGGACATATGATTCTTCTCGATGAATTTATTAAAATGGATGTTTCTGATAAGTTTAGGGAAATGTATCTTGTCGTCATCCAGCTTGGTGCCATTATGGCAGTAGTTTTACTTTTCTGGTGGAAAATATGGCCTTTTTGTAAAGAAAATAATTATGAAAGACATTATGTAGAAAATAAGAAAGCGGACTTTTTAGATAATTTCCGGTTTATTAAACAGGATATTTTCATAATGTGGATCAAAATAGTGATTGCATGTATACCGGCAGTCATAGTTGAACTTGCATTTGGCAATAAACTTGAAGAGTGGTTCTACAATTATAAGACGGTAGCAATTATGCTTATCCTTGTTGGTATTGTGTTTATAATAGTAGAAGATAAGAATAAAAAAAATAAACCGGCAGTTAATAAGATAAGTGATATTACATACTCAATAGCATTCTGGATTGGAATGTTTCAGCTGGTTGCCGCTGTATTCCCCGGTACATCAAGGTCAGGAGCTACGATTATAGGTGGTCTCATTCTTGGACTTTCAAGAACGATTGCGGCAGAATTTACATTTTATCTTGCGATTCCGGTAATGTTTGGAGCGAGTCTCATAAAAGTTATAAAATTTGGGTTGTCATTTTCGGCATTAGAGGCGGGAATATTGATATCAGGTATGTTAGTTGCTTTTGTCGTATCACTTTTTGTAATTAAGTTTCTTATGGGTTATATTAAGAAGCATGATTTCAAAGTCTTTGGCTGGTACAGAATAGTTCTGGGTGCATTGGTTTTGGTGTATTTTGCAATAGCATAATAAATAAAAAGTTTATAAATGCTTAATAAAAAAGACACAAAAAAGTATTGACTTATAACAAATTAACATGTAATATAGGTATTGATAGTAGGAAATACCTACTACCCTTTTTTCAATTCATACCTAGGCATCCTGTACCCGCAGGGTGCCCCCTTTTTTTTTCGGACAGATATAATAACCGCTATGGTTCATAAGTATTGCAAAATATGCCTTAAACGACTATGTTGACATTATCTTTGACAAGCATTATTATATCAGACAGGGGACTATAACTTTAAGGAGGTGTTTCGTGTGGATTTTCAGAGAATAGATAAGAACACTGTTCAATGTAGAATGACAGAAGAAGAGATGAATTCATACGGGTTTGCAATAGAAGATTTTTTTACAAATCAGGAAAGGTCAAGAGAATTTCTTGAGAGTATTGTAGAAAAAGCAGAGGAAGAGATTGGATATGAGATAGAAAGTGGTATGGTTTCCATGCAGCTTATGCGTATGCCGGATAACTCACTTACCATTACATTTACAGACAGGGGTGAGGATGCCATACATAATATGCTCAATCAGATTCAGAATCTTGCAGGTATGCTGGACGAGTCAAATATGCCGGGCATCATTGCAAATGGTCTGGCTCAGGATAAGTGTGAAGATAAGATTGAAGATTTGTCAGAGGCAGCTACAGATGAAACCAAGAGTGTTTCAATGGATGAATTCCAGAAAGACAATTCGGTTACGACAGAAAAGCAGAAGAAAGCTTACAGGGAACATATTAAAGAGCTTGAAAAAAAGAAAAAAGCAAAAGAGAAAAAAGAAGCCTGTGCCGCCAAAGTATTTTGTTTTGATTCATTACATAATGTTGAGGTGTTTGCAGAATCCGTATGCATAGATAAACATATATCAAGCAAATTATATAAAGATACGGCAAACGAAAAGTATTATCTGTTTATAAAAAAAGGAAAGCTTAAATTTGATGAGTATATGAAGTTATGCCATCAGTTGACAGAGTATGCTAAACTTTGCTCACAACAGTTGTATATTGAGCAGTATTGCAAGGAGCATTTTGAATGTCTTATTTCAAAAGATGCCATAAAAATCTTGAAAGAATATTAATGCAGAGTGGGAGTTTGGGAAAATCAAAATGAAATATGATTACGACTATGATGGAAGTTTTGGAGGCAAAAAGGGGTTGTTTGTTCGGGTAGTTATTACTGTTGTAGAAATAATTGCAGTAGTTGCCGCAGCATTTCTCATTGTGCGCTTTGGCTTAGAGACAATGAATGTTTCGGGAAGCAATATGGAGCCTACTCTTAATGATGGGGAGAACATACTTATCAATAAAATGTCATATAAACTTCATTCCGTGAAAAGAAATGATGTTGTTGTAGTTAGACAAAACGGCAGTGAGCATAACTATTATGTTATTCAAAGAGTTATAGGCCTGCCGGGAGAAAAGATTAAAATATCAAATGGGGAAGTCTATATTGACGGAAAAGTATTAGATGAAAAATATGATTTTTCTCTTATGAAAAACGGTGGACTTGCTATGGAGGAGATTACTCTTGACAATGACGAGTATTTTATGTTGTGTGACAACAGAAATGATTGTGAAGATAGCAGAAATGCAAGTGTGGGTAATGTTTTAAAATCAAGTATAGTAGGAAAAGCTTGGATTAGAACGGAGCCGTTTGCCTTTATAAATTCAATTGACGGATTTAAGAAGGACGACAGTTCTTCATCATCAGACAGTAAAAAATAAAACTTGTGGCGTTTTTAAGACGCCCGTATTAAAAATAAATGAGGGCGTAAATTTTATGTTTGCGCCCTTGATTTTATAATATGATGATGTCGATTCAACAGATGGCAATTTGTATGTAAATATACATTGTTATCTGCTTTGGTATTTTGTATCATAATATAATTAAAGACTATAGTGGGGGGAAAAGAGATGGATGATATATCTGTTAAAATTGTTATAGCCGTGTGTGTGCTTTTGATTTTAGTTATAGCGAAAATAGTATATGATGAAAAAAAATATATTGAAAAACTTACCAATAGGCTGAAAAAAACATGGGGAATGCCTACAAGACAGGAATATACGGAAAATATATGGAAGAATATAAAATATTATCATGATAATCAGGCATCTGAGAATGATATAGATGACATTACCTGGAATGACCTTGAAATGGACAGGGTATATGAGAAATTAAATCATACGAGAACTTCTGTCGGCGAGGAATATCTATATGCATTGCTTCATAAAACATGTATTGACAAAGAAGAATTATCTGAGAGGGAGAGAGTTATCGACTTGATGTCAAAAAATGAGGATGAAAGGTTAAAACTCCAGATTGCGCTTTCTCAGATGGGAAAACCGGGAAAAATATCAGTATATGAGTATATGAGCGGTATTAATGATATAAAATCTCCAAACAGATTAAAACATATTCTCTGTGGTCTTGCATTTTTGCTTAGTGGGGCACTATGCTTTGTATGGCCGTCTGTCATGGTACTTGTTTTTATAGTTGTGGTTATATATAACATATTTTCATATTATAAGGACAAGGTTATGCTGGAGCCTTATATACAGTTATTCGGGTTTATAGTACGCACTGTAGCCCAGAGTAAAGAAATTGCAAAGATGGAAATTCAGGGGATTGAAAAATATATGGATGAACTTGAACACAGTGCTGAAAGTTTCAAAAAATTTTGTCGTAACAGTTCGCTTATAGCCGGCGGAGGTCAGATGGCAGGGGATTTATTTGATACACTTATGGATTATGTAAGAATGTTAGTCCATATTGATATTATCAAGATGTGTACCATGGTTTCAGAGGCAAAGAAACTAAGTGATGAATTGTTTAAAATCTATGATACAATAGGTTTTCTTGACAGCATGATTTCTATTTGCTCATATAGGGAAAGTCTTGATGAATGGTGTGTCCCGACATTTGATGATAAAATTGGGATAAATGCCGAAAACATATACCATCCGCTTATAAATGAGCCGGTGAAAAACAATATAAATGCGGATAAGTCTGTGCTTCTTACAGGCTCAAATGCGTCCGGAAAATCGACATTTATAAAAAGTATTGCCATAAACTCAATATTTGCGCAGACTATTCATACTGTGTTGGCAGATTCGTATACTTCATGTTTTTATTATATTTATTCGTCAATGGCACTTAGGGATGACCTTCAAAATAATGAGAGTTATTATATAGTAGAGATAAAGTCATTACAGAGAATTTTAGAAAAAGCAGCCCAGAGTGATGTGCCTGTTTTATGCTTTATCGATGAAGTGTTAAGGGGAACAAATACGCTTGAGAGAATTGCATCATCGTCCGAAATATTGGCATATCTTGCAAGAAATGGTGCTATGTGTTTTGCGGCAACACATGATGTGGAGCTTACAAACATGTTGAAAAAATATTATACAAATTATCACTTTGAAGAAAGTGTTAATGAGGACAGGGTAATGTTTGATTACAGGCTTAGAAAAGGAGCAGCAAATACAAGGAATGCCATAAAACTGCTTAATATGATAGGTTACGACAAGGTTATAACATACATGGCTGAAAAGCAGGCTGAAAGATTTCTGGAGACAGGAATATGGAGTGAAACTGAATAAAAAGGAAACTATAGGAAACACTACATAATAAAATGAAAGGTGTGGTGTTTTATATGAGCAAAGTAGTTAAAAATATCTGGCTGGCTTGCGGTTTTTTAGTTATTGTTGCATTGTCAGAAGTTGTGTGTTATAAGGCGGCAGTAAATAAGTTTGAAAAAATGGCACAGAAGTCAGAAACAAATATTACCGACAAGATAAAAATATATACAGATGAAAAAATAGAGAAAGAGTGTGAAAAGGCTTTGGAAAACAACGGTTCAGACAGTGTAGCGGCAGGAACAAACAGTAGTGATACACTATCTGTTCAGACGATATATCAGGTTGAAAAATATGATGCGGCAAAGGATATATCAAGCGCTGAATATAGAAATCTGCCCGAAAAACTTGTCGGATTGAACAGAAAACAGGTTGACGAGTATTGCCACAATTATATGAATAATATGTCAGCGGATGAGTTTCTTGCAGGACTTCAGAGCATGGGAGTTGTCAGCTTTTCAAGTGACAGGCTTGTAATAAAAAAAATATATGATGCAACAAAAATAAAATACAAATATTATCTTATAGCAATAGATGGGGAAGTTGTTGTATATTATGGAGATAAAAAAACTATTTTTGATTATACGGGAATTAAGACTTCAAAATTAAGCAAAAAAGAACAAAATGCGCTCAAAAAGGGAGTTGAAGTAAAAAATGAGGATGAATTATACGGCATATTAGAAAATTATTCATCCTGAAAAGAAGAAAGTACAGATTACATTTTGAGAAACGGAGATAAGAATGAGAAGTGTTCCAATTTTGATTGTAGGCGGAGGTGCTGCGGGCATGATGGCAGCAGCTGCGGTTTCAGGTTGTGGAAAGAAAGCTTTGATAATCGAGAAGATGAACCAGCTAGGCAAGAAAATACTTGCTACCGGAAATGGCAGATGCAATTATACTAATCTTAGACAAAAGCCTGAATTTTATCATGTGGATGAAACAGATGGTGTTTGGGAGATATTAAAAAGGTTTGACGAAAAACAGGCAATA
>FR887348.1:66736-66995 GCA_000436755.1 Clostridium sp. CAG:253
AAAAACAGGCAATAAGCTTTTTTAAAGATGCCGGAGTATATCCGAGAGAAAGGGACGGATATGTTTATCCTATGTCTTTGCAAGCTGTTTCTCTTAGGAATTGCCTGCAGAGAAAAATAGATAAAAAATGGGTACATCTTGAAGAGGAAGTCTTGGAAATAACTCAAAATATGAGTGAGCTGGGAAAATGTACGGGTTTCGTTGTTAAAACCGATAAAGACAGGTACCTTGCAAAAAAAGTTATCATCACGGCAGGGGG
>FR887348.1:67010-98326 GCA_000436755.1 Clostridium sp. CAG:253
CGGCAGGGGGTATGGCTTCAAAATGCCATGGGAGTAACGGAGCCTGTTTTGATATTTTAAAAAGTCTTGGACATACGATAATAAAACCTGTTCCTGCGCTGACCTGGCTTAAGATTGAAGAGAAGTATACAAAACTCTGGGCGGGGGTTAGAGTAAACGGAAAAATAAAGGCGTATGATGAAAATAAAAATGAACTTGCAGAAGACAGCGGTGAGTTGCAGCTTGTGTCGACCGGAATATCAGGTATTCCTGTTTTTCAGATTAGCAGATATATTTCAAGGCAGTTGGAAAAAACAAAAAGAGCTTATATAGAAGCCGATTTTCTGACTGAATTTTCAAAGGATGAACTGCTTGGAGAAATACTAAGGCGCAGGCAGGACGAACAGGAACTTGAGGTGTCTTATATTCTTGAGGGAATTATGAATAATAAGCTTGTTGATGCCATATTGTCGAGGGCGGGAATAAATAAAAATAGTAAACTTAAGGATTTGACAACAGAGCAATGTGAACAGATTTGCAGTCTTATAAAGAAATTTGAAGCAGAAGTTAAGGATACGGCTGGATTTGACAACGCACAGGTGACTTGCGGAGGAGTAAGCAAAATAGAGGTAAACTTTAAAAATATGAGTTCAAAAATCTGCAAGGGATTATATCTTGCAGGAGAGATAGTGGATGTTGACGGAATTTGCGGAGGTTATAATCTCCAGTGGGCATGGAGCAGCGGTTACATTGCGGGAATAAGCGCAGCAGGAGGAAAATAACAGTGATACATATAGGTCAGTTGAAAGTACTGGTAGAAAAAGTCGCAGCCAAAGCAGACAGGCAGGACTTAAAAAAAGGTATAATATCAGCGGGTGAAATGTCTGTAATTAAAAAATATATAGAGAAGAAATTAAAGATAAAAGCGGATGACATTAGAAATATCGAGATATTAAAAAAGTCGGTAGACGCAAGAAAAAAAGAACAATTATCGTTTGTGTATCAGCTCGATATTGAGTGTGACAACGAAAAGAAGATTGTAAGCCGTTATAAAAAAAATGATGTGTCTTTAAAAGAAAAAAAGACTATAGTCAGGGAAATAAATGACAATATACCGCCTGAAAATAAAGGTCAGACTGTTATTGCGGGATTTGGCCCGGCTGGAATTTTTGCGGCTTACGAACTTGCCAAATCAGGGTATAAACCTATAGTCATTGAGAGAGGTCTTGATGTTGAAAACAGAAAAAAAACTGTTGAGAAGTTTTGGAATACGGGAGAACTTGACACAGAATGCAATGTCTCATTTGGTGAGGGCGGCGCCGGAACTTTTTCTGATGGAAAGTTAAATACGATGGTAAAAGACAGATTTGGATATAACCGCAAAGTGCTTGAGACATTTGTAAGGTTTGGTGCTCCGAAGGAAATACTTTATCTTCAAAAGCCGCATATAGGAACGGACAAATTGGCTGATGTAGTAAAAAATATGAGATTAGAGATAGAGAGACTTGGCGGTGAGGTAAGATTTGGTGTAAGGCTTGACAGCATAAACACAGAAAAAGAAAACGAAACACAGAAAATCGTGTCGGTAAATGTCACAGACAGGGAGAGTTCACAAAAACAGGAGATAAAATGTGAAAAACTTATTCTTGCCATCGGACACAGCGCAAGAGATACTTTTATAAGCCTTCATGAAAGTGATGTCGAAATGCAGCAGAAATCATTTGCGATAGGTGTGAGAGTTGAACATCTGCAGGAAATGATAGGCAGAAATCAATATGGTGACATGTATAAAATACTTCCGACAGCGGATTATAAGCTTACTCATCAGACTAAAGATGGAAGAGGAGTATATTCATTTTGTATGTGTCCGGGCGGTTATGTTGTGAATGCATCTTCGCAAAAAGGCATGCTTGCGGTAAATGGCATGAGTAATTATCTTCGTGACAGCAAAAATGCCAACAGTGCAATGGTTGTGACAGTCGGTCCAGAGGACTATGAGAGTGATGACGTGCTTGCAGGAATGAGATTTCAGCAGAAGTGGGAGAAAAAAGCGTATGAGGCAGCAGGCGGAAAAATTCCGGTACAGTTATTTGGTGATTTTAAGAAAGACAGAGTGAGCAGTGAATTTGGTGAGGTCATACCTGAGACAAAAGGTGAGTATGCTTTCGCAAATGTGAGAAAGATAATTCCTGAGAGTGTTGCTTCTTCTATAGAAGAGGGCATAACGGCATTTGAAAAGAAGATAAAAGGATACAGCAGGGATGACACGCTGTTGCTTGGAATAGAAAGCAGGACATCCTCACCGGTAAAGATATTGAGAGATGAGTCCATGCAGTCAAATATCAGAGGAATATATCCGTGTGGTGAAGGTGCCGGGTATGCAGGCGGAATAACATCTGCCGCAATGGATGGAATAAAAATCGCAATGCAGATAAAAGGAGGAAATTATAAATGACAATGGATGAAAAGATAAAGAGAATAAATGAGTTGTATCATAAATCACAGGCAGAAGGGCTTAATGAGGAGGAACTTGCCGAACAGAAAAGACTGCGACAGGACTATATAGCGTCAGTCAGAGGAAATCTGACAAGCCAGCTTAAAGGGATAACAGTTGTAAATCCTGACGGAACTGTAGTTGATATGAAAAAGAGAAGAAAGAAGCTGCATTGATATATGAAAAAATCTGTTTTAAGAAAAGAAATGAAGCTGCTGCGAAAATCTATGGACAAAAATGATAGAACAGCAAAAGACAAAAAAATCTTTGAAAATCTCATTAAACTGGATAGCTTCAAGAGCAGCAGTTGGTTTTATGTATATGTATCTTATGGCACAGAAGCAGATACGAAAAATCTTATTGAATATTTGTTTGAGTTAAAGAAAGAAAGAGAAATACATGTTGCTGTTCCAAAAGTTTTAGGTGATGAGATGGATTTTTTTGAAATTAACTTATTTTCGGAGTTAGAGAAAGGCTGTATGGGGATATTAGAACCTTCAACCGGCAACAAAGTAAAACCTGAAAATGCATTTATGGTGTTGCCGGGACTTGCATTTGACGAGGAACATAAAAGGCTTGGATATGGCGGTGGCTTTTATGATAAATATCTTAGTAAATACGGCGCTGAAAGATTTATGAAGGTGGCGGTATGCTATGATTTCCAGATGCAAAAGAAAGGTGTAATAGCCTCAGATAGCAACGATATCAAAGTTGATATGATAGTCACGGATAAAGCATATTATTAAAAAAGACATCCATAACGCATTAGTTTATATTTGTTTACAAATATAATTTCTTTTTTAGAACTAATCACAATTTGAACACAAACAATACACAAACAGAACATAGTTACAATGTATTATTGTACTTGTAATAAAGATACAGAGAAAATTAAAAATTACGGTTAGTGCTTAGGCACCACCGTTGGTGATTAGATTTCTGAAAGGAGAGATTTATATGCGTAAAAATAATTTTTTAAAGATAACAACATATGCAGCAGTATTTGGTTTGATTGGTGGAATGAGTTTTGAAGGAACAACTTACATTTCAAATAAGTATATAAATAAATCATCTGTTGAAAGTTCAAAAACAACAAGCAAGAGTATAGAAAAGACATCGACATTGTCATCAACAAGCACAAATACAAGCAGTTCTGACGGAGTGTCAGGAGTGTCAGAGAGTGTACTTCCATCAATAGTAGCAATAGATGTAAAGACGACACAGACATCAACAGATGTGTTTGGAAGAACTTATGAGCAGGATGCAAGCGGAAGCGGTTCAGGAATTATAGTTGCACAGGACAGCAAAAATATTTATATTGCAACAAATAATCATGTTGTAGCAGATGCGTCAAGTGTTTCAGTAACTTTCAATGACAAGAGTGTTTATTCGGCAACGGTAAAGGGAACGGATTCAGACTCAGACCTTGCGGTTGTTGAGGTTCCGCTGTCGAAACTTTCAGCAGACACACTCAGCAACATAAAAGTTGCAACATTAGGTGACTCTGACAAAGTTAAAGTTGGTGCACAGGCGATTGCGATAGGAAATGCACTTGGTTACGGAACTTCCGTAACAGTCGGATATATCAGTGCAAAAGACAGAGAAGTATCAGGTGAGGACAATACAATGAAGCTTCTTCAGACAGATGCAGCTATCAACCCGGGAAACAGCGGCGGAGCACTTGTTGATTCATCAGGTGCCGTTATTGGAATTAATTCATCTAAATATGCAGATACATCTGTTGAGGGAATGGGATTTGCAATTCCTATAAACACAGCAATTCCTATTATTAACGATATAGTAAAGGCACAGACTGTATCAGAGGATGAACAGGCTTATCTTGGAATAAAAGGAACAAATGTGACATCTGAGTATGCACAGTATTACAATCTTCCGGAAGGTATCTATGTATCAAGTGTGACATCAGGTTCACCTGCCGACAAAGCCGGAATCAAAAAAGGTGATGTTATCGTAAAATATAAGGGCAAAGACGTTACGACAATGGACGGGCTTCAGGAGAAAATGGCACTTTGCAAAGCCGGTGACAAAGTTGAGATAACTGTAAAAAGAGCTGACAATGGCGAATATAAGAGTGTTACATGCAATGTCACACTTGGAAAGAAATCAGATGCTCCTGAAAGCACAGAAAACAGTTCAGATAACGGTAACAGCAGCTCTGATTCAAACAGCGGACAAAGCGGTTCTTCAGGACAGTACGATAATAACGGACAGTATGGCGGCAATAACAATGGCTCATTATTTAACTGATAAATAGGAAACTTTAATTGATAAGCAGGAGGCATATATACCCATAAAAGGTAAAAAATATTGAAAAACATATTTACAACTTTGTTGTTCTATGTTATATTGTAATAGTTGTGTCTAATCAAAACGGCACAGGTTATTCAAATTACCGACGCTCAGTATCAGGTCGCTCCGTCCGGTTCTTAGTGTCAGGTGAAAATTACAAATACCCGTTATGGGACAGGAGGTTATTATGATTAGTAAAGAAAAGAAAGCTGAAATTATCAAGACTTATGGACGTACACCAGAGGATACAGGTTCTCCAGAGGTACAGGTAGCTCTTTTAACAGCACGTATTCTCGAACTTAACGAGCATTTAAAAGAGAACAAGAAAGATCATCATTCAAGACGTGGTCTTCTTAAAATGGTAGGTCAGAGAAGAAATCTTCTTGCTTACTTAAAGAAGAAAGATATTGAAGCTTATCGTGAACTTATTGCTAAATTAGGTTTAAGAAAATAATATCTTAACTTGTATTAGCATTGTGACAGAAGTCCTGTCAGTGAAGCCATTGGTTAAACAACGGCAGCTGACAGGACTTTTTTTTACAAAGGTGCGTAATACTTGCATATATTAAAATAAAATGGTATACTTATAAAGATATTGTGTGGGCAAAAGCCGAGACTGCTGAAAAGTATATCTTTTTTGTTTTACGAAACATAAAAGCATTATTTTTTATGTTATGTTAAGGTATATTTTTCAGTTGTTTCGGGACAGGAGCCTGCATAAATTTTGTTTTGCAGAGAAAGGAGATTTTCATGGCATACAAATCATTTTCCATGGAACTTGCCGGCAGAACTCTTACAGTAGAAGTTGGAAGAGTTGCTAAGCAGGCAAACGGTGCAGCATTGATGCACTATGGCGATACTACTGTACTTTGTACAGCTACAGCATCAGAAAAACCAAGAGAGGGAATAGACTTTTTCCCACTTTCAGTAGAGTTTGAAGAAAAAATGTATTCAGTAGGAAAAATTCCGGGAGGATTTAACAAACGTGAGGGTAAGGCATCAGAGAATGCGGTACTTACTGCACGTGTTATTGACAGACCTATGCGTCCGCTTTTCCCAAAGGATTACAGAAACGATTGTTCACTTAACAACCTCGTTCTTTCAGTAGATACAGAGTGCCGTCCTGAGCTTGTTGCTATGATAGGTTCAGCGATAGCTACATCAATTTCAGATATTCCATTTTATGGCCCATGCGCTACAACACAGTTAGGTATGGTTGACGGAGAGTTTATTGTAAATCCAAGCCAGGAAGTATGGGATAAGGGTGACCTTAGACTTACAGTTGCTTCAACAAGAGAAAAAGTTATCATGATCGAAGCGGGAGCAAATGAAATTCCGGAAGCAAAGATGATTGAAGCCATTTACAAGTGTCATGATGTGAATCAGACTATCATTGAATTTATTGATAAGATGGTTGAAGAAGTCGGAAAGCCAAAGCATGAATATACAAGCTGTGCTATTCCGGAAGAGATGTTTGAAGAGATTAAGAAGATTGTTCCTCCGGAAGAGATGGAAGTTGCAGTATTTTCTGATGACAAACAGACTCGTGAGGAAAATGTGCGTCAGGTGACAGAGAAACTTGAGGAGGCATTTGCTGAGAATGAAGAGTGGCTTGAAATTCTTCCAGAAGCTGTATACCAGTATCAGAAGAAGACAGTCCGCAAGATGATATTAAAAGACCATAAGCGTCCTGACGGTCGTGAGATTACACAGATACGTCCTCTTGCCGCTGAGGTTGACCTTATACCTAGAGTTCACGGTTCAGCTATGTTCACTCGTGGACAGACACAGATTTGCAATATCACAACACTTGCACCTCTTTCTGAAAAGCAGAAGGTTGACGGACTTGACGCAAATGTTACAGAGAAGAGATATATGCATCATTACAATTTCCCTTCATATTCAGTTGGAGAGACAAAGCCTAGCAGAGGACCGGGACGTCGTGAAATCGGACATGGAGCATTGGCAGAGAAAGCTCTTATACCTGTTCTTCCAAGCGAAGAGGAATTCCCATACGCTATCAGAAGCGTATCAGAGACATTTGAGTCAAATGGTTCAACATCTATGGCTTCAACATGTGCGTCATGTATGTCACTTATGGCAGCAGGTGTACCTATCAAGAAGATGGTTGCAGGTATTTCATGTGGTCTTGTTACCGGCGAGACAGATGACGATTTTGTACTTCTCACAGATATTCAGGGGCTTGAAGATTTCTTTGGAGACATGGATTTCAAGGTTACAGGTACAACAGAGGGAATTACTGCAATCCAGATGGATATAAAGATTCACGGACTTACAAGACCTATCGTAGAGGGTGCTATTGCGAGATGTCGTGAAGCAAGGCTTTTCATCATGGATACATGTATGAAACCTGCTATCTCTGAGCCTCGTAAAGAAGTAGGAAAATATGCACCAAAGATTATTCAGATGCAGATTGACCCTCAGAAGATTGGTGATGTTGTCGGACAGAGAGGAAAGACAATAAATGCACTTATCGAGCGTACAGATGTTAAGATAGACATTACTGATGACGGAAATGTTTCTATCTGTGGAGAAGATGCAGATAAGATGGCAGAAGCAAAGAGACTTATAGAGGTCATAACTACTGATTACTATGAAGGTCAGATTCTTGAAGGAGAAGTGATAAGCATTAAAGAATTTGGTGCGTTCATTGAATTTGCACCCGGTAAAGAAGGCATGGTTCATATTTCAAAGATTGCTAAAGAAAGAATTGAGCATGTAGAGGATGTTCTTACATTAGGAGACCATGTAAAGGTTGTTTGTCTTGGAAAAGACAAGATGGGCAGAATGAGCTTCAGCATCAAAGATGTAAAATAAATATGGTTTTTGAATAAAAGCAGAGATGGAGATTTTGAATTTTTATCAAGATCTCCATTTTTTAACAGTTCAGCCTTTCATTTTTTACTTTTTTTATATAAAATACTCGACAATATACTTAAATGGTTGTAAAATGTATTTAAATGGAGAAAAAAGAACAGATATTGGAGAAAATAAATAGATGAGGAGTATTGTTACATGAAGAAAATGGATAATAAAAAATTTAACAGGCTATATTATGGGGTGTTTATATGTACTTTGTTTTCTGCAATATTATGTTTTGTTATCGGAGATAGTGATTTATCATATGACAAATATGTAACAGCATTTTATGGGGACAGTTATGGAAAGATAATAAGTATTATAAACCAGAAAGTTATAATTGCGGGAGTGGATACAAGGGTTATCCCGGTTTTACCTCTAAATGTAAAAGCTACATTGATAACTGTTATAGTTTTCATTGCAGGTTGTGTTGCAGTTCAGCTGCACACAAAAAAAAGTATATTTCTTGCTTTGGCAGGATGCATGAGTATATCATTTATACAGTGGTGGCTTATTTATAAGGGGATATTATATATTCCTATTATTGAGATTATTGTATTTGCCGGTTTTACGTATGTATTGCTGTCTGTCATCAAGAAGATTATATACAATTATAATACCAGAAATCTCCCGATAGGTGCTGTCGTTAAATTTGCGAAGAATATAGTAAATATGGAGTCGGAAACTACATATGCAAATTATCTTATAAACAATAAGAAACAGATTGAAAGGTCACTGTCTGCAAAGCTTGTTCATCCGGCACTGACAAAAGATTCAAGCCTTTTAAAGAAGATTGCAGCGGAAAGTCATAGAAATAAGAAGTTTGTTGAAACGCAGGTGTTTGGAAATGACAAACAGACAAGAACAACAGTATTGCAGACAAGAACAAAATTGTTTAAGGATTTTGAGTATCTGGCATTTATTCCTATGCCCATTATAGACAAAAGTTCGGAGGAACTTGTATATACAGTTATCGGTATAGACAAAAAAATGAGTGTACAGAGAGCTTCACATGTTTCAACTATGTTGTTCTCTATGTATATTTATTTCAGGGCAAGACATGAGAGAGACGAGCATCAGCGTGTATATTTTTCAATGCTTTCTCTAATGATTTCTGTGATAGATGCAAAAGATCCTGTTACGGCAGGTCATTCACAGCGTGTAGCTGAACTTTCAAGAGACCTCGGAACATGGCTTGGGATTGACAAAAATCAGATGTTTGAACTTGAATTTGCATCACTTATGCATGATATTGGAAAGATAGGTGTCTCAGACTACGTATTGAACAAGCCGAGTATCTTTACAAAAAGTGATTTTGAACAGATGAAAAACCATACCGTACGTGGTGCTGAGATGCTTAAAGAAGTCGGGATGAGTGAGGCTATAGTAGAGGGTGTAAGACATCATCATGAGAGAATTGACGGGCGTGGCTATCCTGACGGAATAGAAGGTGACGAGATAAATCTTATTGCTAAGATAATAAAAATTGCAGATGTTTATGATGCACTTACAAGCAAAAGACAGTATAAAGATGCTTGGAAGATAGATAAGGCAATGAATATTATTTACAATGGCAGAGGTATAGAATTTGATTCCGATATAGCGGATGTATTTATTGAACATATGGCACCGGATACATGGATTCCGCCTATTAAGAGCACGAAAAAGTCAGGAATAGACAGTCTGGTAGATAAAGCGGTAAGTATATCTGTCGATTTTTATCAGAAATATAGTGCTGAGATGGATGATAATTATGTTCTTATGAGCAGAAATAAAGATAAAGTTGATTTTTGCTGTGAAGATTCATTTATGGGATATGACTGGGGCGAAACATTCAACAACAGGAAGTTCCTTGTTGAGAAACCGCTTATTGTTGCCTATGAAGATAAAACAGAAAGTCTTGTATTTGCACAGTCATCCGATGATGAACATGTAGAAAAGATATATTATTATTTCTTTAAAGGATTTATAAATCTTGGCGTATATGTTTTAAAAAGAGAAAATGTTGGTGTTGTTTTAGATATACTTCTCAGAGAGTATGGTTCACCTGTAAAAGTCAGCGATGAGTTTATGGCATATAAGTGTAATAAAATGAGAATAGTATTTTATCATACAAATGATGATAAGTGCCTGCTTATCTATGCACCTGAGTATATGTGTGTCAATTATGTATTTGACAGTGAAAAAACAAATATGGCAAGTTAAATAAAACAATAGGATAAAATTTGGAAAGAGTTTGTTTTATATATGGAAAAAAAGAAAGTTAATACAAAAAAAATTTCAGGAATAGGTCTTATGATTGCACTGGCATTTGTCCTTAGTTATATAGAATCAATGATGCCGATAAATATTGGAATACCTGGAATAAAGCCAGGGTTTTCAAATATAGTTGTTATCTTTTCGCTATATGTATACAGTCCTTTAACTGCATTTGGCATTGCTATTGTCAGAATTATTCTTGTAGGATTGACATTTGGAAATTTTGCAAGTCTTATGTACAGTTTTGCAGGTGGTATGCTTAGTTTTGTGATTATGTATGTTTTGCGCAGATTGGATTTGTTTTCGGTAAACGGGGTGAGTGTTGCAGGAGGAGTAAGCCACAACATAGGTCAGATAATAGTGGCAATGCTTGTTCTCAAAACAAAACTGCTTATATATTATCTTCCGGCTCTTATAATATCGGGTATGATAGCCGGAATAGTAGTAGGCATAGCAGGAGGACTGCTTATAAAAAGAATTGGAAGATACATGAATGAAATGTAAGACAGAAGGGAGATAAGCCATAATTTACTTATGGCTTGTTTTTTTGCAATTTTACATGTAAAGCACTTTTACATACATAAATATACACATATGGCTATGAAACTATGAAGGATATTAAAAAAATGGAAAAAAGAGCATGACGGCGTTGTTATCATCAGCTATGGTTTTAACACTGCCCGGCGTAAATGAACTTAAAGTTCAGGCGGCATCTGTTATAAACAGGGATGACAGCAGTAATGAATAATTGATTTTTGTTGTATTTGTTGAAAAAACAGTAAAAATATTGCAAAAAATTATTCCATGAATGTGTAATCATTCATGGAATAATTTTCGTTGTGCGTAAGTATTTCGATAGTCAGATGGGCTTTGACCTGTGATTTTTTTAAATGCACTCGAAAAATTATGATTGTCAGAAAAACCGATTTCATAACCGATTTGTGAAATCGGTTTATTTGTGTCGTTTAATAATGCTTTGGCAATATCCATTTTTTCGTTTAAAATATAGGCTTTCAGGGAGACACCTGACGCTTTTTTAAAGAAAGTAGTTATATATTTTTCGTTGTAGCCAAAATACCCGGCAATTTCGCTGACCTTGAAATTTTCACGTATGCGCCAGGAGATATAATCTACAATATCCGTGTATAACTGAACCTGTTCACCTTTTAGTGAAACTCTTCCGTTTGAGAGATAAAGCTGGCTGTGCAGTTCTGCCAGTGCTGACGTTATGTTCAGCGAATTAAGCAGCTTATTTCCGTACTTTCTGTCGCTGTCCTGTAACTGTTTTAACAAAACTATGATTCTGTCAATGCGCGGAATTGTTTCGTGTACAGGAAGTATCATATTTGAAGATTTATGTATATTATTTAAAATATCGTTTTCGCTCATAGCACAAAGAGGAGATATAATTTCATTTGGATAAGAAAAATGTGTCCAGTAAAATGTACACTTTGAGGGTTTATATCCATATTGCTTTGTTGTCGGAGGCATTATAAGATATTCACCTTTTTTTATTACATATTGCTGTTTTTCGTCTGCGATGTACAACTCGCCGTCAGTCATAACAATAAATTCATAATCAATAAGCGCTCTTGTTATGTGAGTCCAGTTTTCGTCAGGAGCAATAAATTTTCCTGTCCAATTAAATTGTAAAGGCTGTGTTATCTGGAAATTTAATACATTCATATTATTTTTAAAATTTTACCTTTCCGCAAATTGCAAAATTAAAATTGTCAGATTAAGTATACCGTATAGATTACAGTATATAATAATGCCTGACGGGATGCAACTTATGACCGGTTCTCGATTTATGAAAAAATATATTTTTACTTATATTTTTACTTATATGGGAGACAATATTTATCAGACAATGAAAATATATTGAAGGGATAAATGGTTTACAATGGAAAATATAAGAGAATACGGAACACTGCAGATTGATGATGAGAAAAGCGGAAAACATTTTTTTGTTATATCTATTATAGGTGAAATAGAGGGGCACAACAGTGCATCAGATAAGATAAAAACAACTAAGTATGAACATCTCCTGCCACTGCTTGTTGCAATTGAGGGTGACGAGGAAATAGACGGTGTATTATTTCTTGTAAATACTGTTGGAGGTGATGTCTCATGCGGTCTTGCACTTGCAGAAATGATAGCGTCTCTCACAAAGCCGACAGTCTCACTGATAATAGGTGACAGCCATTCGATAGGGGTGCCGCTTTCGGTTGCGGCAGACCACACAATAATAGCACCGTCGGCAACAGTAGTAATACATCCTGTGAGAATGAGCGGAACGGTGCTCGGTGCACCGCAGACATATGAGTATTTTCAGCTCATTCAGGAGAGAATTACCAATTTTATAGCAAAGCACAGTGACATTGAAAAAAAGGATATAGAAAATATGATGGTCACGCCCGGAATATTAACAAGGGATCTCGGAACGATACTTGTGGGCAAAGAAGCGGTAAAAAGAGGTCTTTATGATGAGGTTGGAGGGATTTTTGAAGCCATTAAAAAGCTGAGAGAGATGTAGTCTTTCTCGGCTTTTTGCGTTATAGAAAAATGATTGTTGTGCTGGTTTTGCCCTTTTTTACAATATTATTAAGAAATTTATGATAATATTGCATTATGTCAATGTGTCCTATATAATGTTTAAGGAAAATAAAGACAAATTAAGGCAGACTACATAATCTGTGAATAAATATGGGAGTGTATATGAAAGAGAAACGAAGTGACGACAGAAAAAACAGCTTTAACAAAAGAAGTAAGGCGAAACGCAGAAAGAGAACAATAAAAAGAGTATTGTTAAGTGTATGTATCATTATCAGCGTGGTAGCCGGTTTTTTTGTGGCAAAAGCGCAGTATACATTTAATCAGTCGCTTAATCATGTTACAAGAAATTATGATTCGGCACTGTCAAAGGTTGACCTTAGCGGAATTAAGGTTAATTCTGATAATGATATAGTAAACCTTTTGTTTATAGGAAATGACCATCGAAAAGAGTGGAACGGATTTGTTGAGGAAGGACTTCCTGATGTCATGATGATAGGAACGCTTGACAAAAAACATAAATCTTTGAAACTTACATCATTGCTTAGAGATATGAAAGTGTATTCGTCGTCGACAGGAAAATACAGAAAATTGAACGAGTGCTTTAATGACGGTGGAATAAAGGGGGTATATAAAGCCATTGCAGAAAACTTCAATATAAAACTTGATGGATATGTTATGGTAGGATTTGACGCATTTACGCAGGCAATAAATGCAATAGGAGGCGTAGAGGTTGAACTCACGCAGACGGAAGTAGATTATTTAAGCCAGACCAATTTCATAAGAAAGAAAAAGTACCGCAAAGGTTTGAAAGTCGGCAAGCAGAAATTAAACGGGTATCAGGCACTCGGATACTGTCGTATAAGAAAGGGAAGAGATGTTATCGGCAAGTCAGTAGTGACGGCAAACGGACTCACGGATGATTATGGACGTACATGGAGACAGAGAACGGTAATAAGTGCCGTATTTGCCAAAATGAAGAAACAGCCGCTTTCAAAATGGCTTGATGTCGGAAATAAGGTTTTAAGCAATATTGAGACAGATCTTGGCAATAACGAAATTATATCACTTATGAAAGATACGGTATTTCTTGGAACAGCGGACGTAAAACAGCTTCAGATACCTATGGAGGGCTATTTCACAACAAGTTCCGACGGAGCATATCTGATTTCGACAAACGCAAGTGAAACCGACTGGAGTACAAATGCAGATATCTTGAAAAAGTTTATATTTAAATATAACGGAAACGGTGAATTTAAATATGATGACAAAAAATAAATATGAATAGAGTTTATATCAATTTCTGCGTTAAAAAGCCAAAGCGAAAATAATTCATTTTGAAATATTTATTGCAATAAATGTGATTTTCGTGTAGAATGATTGTTTGTAACTGATAAAAAATTCATTAGTATGTAATTTTGCAGAATGGAGGAAAATATGTGGAAGAAGATTGTTTTATCACTTCTCATAATAATTAGTGGCGTTGCCGGTTTTTTTGTGGCAAAAGCACAGGTTACTTTCAATAATACATTAAATCATGTAAACCGTGACTATGATACAGCACTTAAGAATGTTGATTTGAGTGGAATTAAAGTTAATTCTGATGATGATATTGTAAATATTCTTGTAGTCGGAAACGATTACAGAAAAGAAAAGGGTTATGATGCCAGCGGACTTACTGACACTATGATAATAGCAACTATGGATATGAAACACGGTATGCTCAAACTTACTACGCTTATGCGTGATATGGTTGTCGATATACCTGGACATGACCCTAATAAATTAAATTCTCCAAATTCATTTGGCGGAATTGAACTTCTCTACAAAACGATAGCACAGAACTTTAACATTGAGCTTGACGGATATGTTGAAGTTGGATTTGAGGCATTTGAGAAGATTGTCAATTCGGTTGGCGGAGTTGAAGTTGAACTTACTGAATCAGAAGCAAATTATTTGAATACAACAAACTATATTTCTAAGAAGAAATACAGACATGTAAAAGTAGGAAAGCAGATTCTTAACGGAAATCAGGCACTTGGATACTGCCGTATAAGAAAAGGTGGAACATTTACCGTTACAGGACTTACGGACGATTACGGACGTACATGGAGACAGAGAGCAGTTATAACTGCGGTATTTGACAAAGTTAAGGCGCTGCCTGCAACTAAATGGCTTGAGATTGCCAATAATGTACTTGACGGATATGTAACAACTGACTTAAGCAATGATAAAATTCTTGAGTATATCACAGATGTAGTGAAGATGGGAACTACAAAAGTTTATCAGCTTCAGATTCCTGTAAACGGATATTATAGAGCTTCAGCGAGCGGAGAGTACAGCTGCGGTTCTTCAATAGTCATGACAGATGGAGTAAACTCTACAAGAGACAGCAGTGCAAATGCCGAAGCATTAAATAAATTTATATTTGATTACAACGGTAAAAAAGCATTTAAATATGGTACATTTACAGCAGAGCAATAAATATGTTTTAATGATACATTAAGCAAGCACAATAAACATGTTTTGATGGCAGGCATCCGTCGTTTATGACGGACAGCCTGCTTTATCTTGTGTTAATTTAACTGAAAGTCATTGATACATTACACCAGTTTTTTTATAAGTAAAAGCAAATAATCGAAAAATGATGATTTGGCTATGGCTTCGGAAGTATATATAGGGATTTCTTTTATCTTTTTATCATCGAGCAGATAAACTATTTTTCCGACTTTTTCATTATTTTTTAAAGGTGCGTTTACGGTCTTTTTCAGATAGACTTTTCTTGAAATTTTATCCGAACTTTCATTGTTAACAAGAATATATTTAAAATCTTCCAAAGTTTTAAGTTTTATTTCATTCTTTTTTCCACCAGTTATTTTTAATGTCTCAGGTATTATCTTAGAAGTTTTTTCGGAATAGTTTTTGCAAAGAGAAAACCCGTAGTCTAAGAGTGAGGCTGCTTCGCTGAATCTTTTTTTGGGGTCGGGTGCCGCCATCACAACCGCGGTGAGACTGATGCCGTTTCTTTTAGCTGTAGCACTCAGACAATATTTTGCTTTTGATGTCGAACCTGTTTTAAGACCTGTGATACCGTTGTATGTCCTGATAAGTTTATTTGTATTGGTAAGTCCGAATTCTTTTTCGCCCTTTCTTGTCTTATGTGTTATCGTATCCATCCAAGCAGTAGAATATTTAGAGATTTGAGGATGTTTTGTGATGAGTTCCCTTGACATGAGGGCAACATCGTACGCACTTGAAAAATGACCTGACTTTATGGAGTCGTCAAGACCATTGCAATTTTTGAAATTACTGTGTTTCATGCCAAGCTTACGAGCCTTTTCATTCATCATTTTTACAAAGTCGGTTTCACTTCCGGCAATGTATTCAGCCATGGAAACTGCTGCATCGTTTGCACTTGATATGGATATACATTTTATCATGGTATCAACAGTCTGGATTTCACCAGGTTCAAGAAAGACCTGTGAGCCACCCATAGATGCGGCATACTCACTTGTGCTGACCTCATCATCAAGTTTTATTTTACCTGATTCAAGGGCGTCAAAAATAAGATTTAAAGTCATTATTTTTGTGATACTCGCGGGAATCATTTCTTTGTCTTTGTTTTTGCTGTATAATATACGTCCGTTGTTGTTCTCAATAAGAACTGCTGACTTTGAGGAAATATTAAGTGAATTGTTATTGGCATTATCTTTAGATATAATATTTTCTTTTATGTAATATTCATTAGAATGAAGTATTTGTCTGTTATTACCGGATACGGAAACAGCCATTGAAACAAATAAAGAAAATGAAATAAAGATGGAAATACATTTTTTCTTAAACATATGCCGTTATCCTTTTATATCGAAATTATATGTATTACTAAATATTTATTCGTGATTTAACATAATATTACAACAAAAGCAACTTCAAACACTGCTTAAAAAATTCACGGAGAAAATAATTCGTTGTTTTTAGGTGTAGCAAAATCCGGTTATTTTGTGTATAATAGTTTTCAGTGTAATTATGAAGAGTATAAGTCTGTCACCTGTTTTGAGATGACAGAAGAATGGAGTATTATAATGACAAGTAAACAGAGAACAGAATTAAAAGCGCAGGCAATGAAGCTTGACAGCATATTTCAGATAGGAAAATCAAGCCTTACACCGCAGTCTATTGAAGCTATAAGAGCGGCACTTAAAGCGAGAGAGCTTATAAAAATAAATGTGCTTAAAAATTGTGATGATGATACAAACGAACTTGCAAATCTTATTGCTGAGAGAACAGGAGCAGAAGTTGTGCAGGTTATAGGTAAGAAAATCATACTGTACAAACAGAATATGCAGAAACTTGAAAAGCGCCGTCTTGCGGAAAAGAGAGCTGAAAAGAAAAAAGAAGCAGCAAAGAAAAGAGCAAGAGAGAATAAGCGTGGCACAAAATCAGAGTGGACAAGAGCAGACAGTTTAAGAAAGAAAAGCCAGGCAAAAAAGAATAAGTAATATTTTTTGAAGTACGGAGGCAGTTTGATATGAGCAAAATCGGTATTATGGGTGGAACATTCAATCCGATTCATCGTGCACATGTGGAGATGGGAAAGGCATGTCTTGACCAGCAGAACTTAGATAAAGTTTTATTTATGCCATCTAAAAATCCTCCACACAAGGAAAAAAAGGATATACTTTCTGATAAGGAAAGAGCCGATATGGTTAAACTTGCGTTGTCGGAGTATGATGAATTGGAATTTTCCAATTTTGAATTATTAAGGCAGGGGACAACGTATACTGCCGATACGCTCAGACTGCTTCAAAAAGATAATCCGGAAGATAAATATTTTTTCATAATGGGTGCGGATTCGCTTTTGTATCTTGATGAGTGGTATAAACCGGACGAGATTATGAAAAGGGCTGTCATACTGGCTATAGGACGTGACTGTTCGACCAAATCAGAGTTAAGCGAAAAAAAGAGAGAACTGATTCAGGAATTTCCATATGCGGATATAAGGTTTGTGGAGATGGAGCAGATGCCTATAAGTTCAAGTGAAATAAGGCAGAGCATCGCCAACGGAGAGAATGTGGAAAAATATCTTGACGGTGAAGTGTGGAACTATATTTGTGACAATCATTTGTATAAAATGAGGTAAATAGAAACATGAAAGATGAATATAATAAGATAAAAGAGAAACTCAGTAAAAAACTTTCAGTAAAAAGATTTGACCATACAATAGGTGTAAGCTATACTGCAGCGGCAATGGCAATGAGATACGGATTAAATGTTGACAGGGCGGCAATGGCAGGACTTTTACATGATTGTGCAAAGTATATGACAGATGATGAACTTATCGAAAAGTGTACAAAGTATGGAATAGAATGCTCAGAGACGGAACTTAGAAACGGGTATCTTCTGCACGCAAAACTCGGAGCGTATTTATCAAAAGAAAAATATGGAATTGAGGACGAAGAAATATGTTCGGCTGTAAGATACCATACGACAGGAAAACCGGCTATGTCAGTTCTTGAGGCGATAGTTTTTACTGCGGATTATATAGAGCCGGGAAGAAAAGTGCTTTCAAATTTTAAATTGATAAGAAGCATGGCTTTTGTAGATTTGGATGAGGCTGTTTATCTTATACTTAAAAATACATTGTCATATTTAAATGACGAAAAGGAAGCAGAGCAAAGCCAAAAAGAGATAGATAAACATTCAGTTGAAGCGTATAAATATTACAAAAAAATCCATGATGAAAAAGTTGGACATTAAAAGTTAAATTATAGGAGGAATAGAATGACAAAACAAAAGGAAATGGCAAAAATCGCTTACAATGCACTTGATGAGAAAAAAGGTGAGGATATAAAAATTATTGATATATCAGAGATTTCCATTATGGCAGATTATTTTGTGGTCGCAAGCGGTTCAAGCACGACACAGATACAGGCTCTTGTAAAAAATGTTGAAGAAAATCTCCACAAAGCAGGATGTGTTATGAAAAGAATGGAAGGTGACAGAAACAGCTCATGGGTACTGCTTGATTTTGGAGATGTTGTTGTACATGTCTTTAACAGAGAGGACAGATTGTTCTATGATTTAGAAAGAATATGGTCAGACGGTAAGATAGTAGAACCAGAGAATTTATAGTTACTGCTCATACTTGCAATATAAAAAATAGTCGAACATTCTCTTGAACATACGTTTGACAATGTGGAACAAATGTGCTAAAATTAGTTAAATAAATTAAATTCGGGAGGATGAATTATGGCAAAGGAAAGAATATCTGCAAAGCAGAAAGAAATACTTGACTTTATTAAATCTGAAATTTTAAATAAAGGATATCCGCCTGCTGTACGTGAAATATGTGAAGCAGTAAATCTTAAGTCTACATCATCAGTGCATTCACATTTAGAGACACTTGAGAAAAACGGATTTATCAGAAGAGACCCTACTAAGCCGAGAGCTATTGAAATTATAGATGATGATTTTAACCTTGTCAGGAGAGAGTTGGTAAATGTACCTATTATTGGTTCTGTTGCTGCGGGAGAGCCGATTTTTGCCGAGCAGAATGTAGAGGGTTACATGCCTGTTTTACCGGGAGATATGCCAAAAGGTGAAGCGTTTATTCTTCGTGTCAAGGGTGAAAGCATGATAAATGTCGGCATATATGACGGTGACAAGGTATTGGTACATAAACAGAATGTAGCGGAAAACGGAGAACTTGTTGTTGCACTTGTAGACGATGCAGCGACAGTAAAGACATTCTACAAGGAAGACGGTCATTTCAGACTTCAGCCGGAAAATGATACTATGGACCCTATCATAGTAAATGATGTTGAAGTACTGGGCAAGGTTGTCGGTTTATTCAGAACATATCATTGATGAAAAAAGATGTTACCATGCAGATACGGTAGCATCTTTTGCACAATAAACAGGAGTGGCAGGTTATATGAATCGTATCAGGGATGATATTAAAAAGAGAGAGTTTCATAATTTATATCTTTTGTATGGTGATGAGGAATATCTGAAAAGATATTACAGGGAAAATCTCAAATATTGTATATTAGAAGACAGTGACGATATGAATTTCTCGAAGTTCGAGAATAAGGGGATAGATTTAAATGAAGTGCAGTCTATAGCAGATACATTGCCGTTTTTCAGTGAGCACCGTCTTATTATCATTCAGGACAGCGGATTGTTTAAGTCATCAAATGATTTTGCGGACTATCTTGAGCATATGCCCGACAGCACGATTATTGTTTTTGTGGAAAAAGAGATAGACAAGCGAAACAAATTATACAAGTATATAAACAAAAACGGTATTGCAGCAGAGATAAAAGTAAAGGATTCTGAGGAAGTTTTAAATTGGGCTGCGAAAAGGCTTAAAGAGTCGGGAAAAGTCTTTACAAGAAAGACGATGGAGTATTTTCTTCAGAGGGTTGACAACAACCTCTATAACCTGTCAAATGAAATCGAAAAGATAGCCGCATACACAGCGGGAAGAGAAGAGATTACGATAGCAGACATTGATGCCGTTTGTCCGGCATATCTGCAAAATCATATTTTTCAGATGGTAGATGCAGTGGGAGTGGGAGATACAGATAAGGCATTGAAATTATACAATGAACTTATTGAGTTAAAAGAAGCACCGTCGTATATCCTGTATATGTTAATCAGACATTTCAATATACTTTTGCAAATCGGGTCTATGGGAAATGCACCAAAGAACCAGGTTGCATCCAAGATAGGTATATCTCCGTATTTTGTAGGAAATTATCAGAGACAATCGTCACGCTTTTCCGGAAAACAGCTAAAACAGGCACTTGACAACAGTCTTGAAACAGAGCAGAAATTTAAGACAGGTGTCTTAGATGACCAGATAGGAGTAGAGTTATTGCTGATAGAGCTTATCAGAATGTGATAATTCTGTGATAAAGATATATACTTAGTTGTTATTTTTTGCATAGTGTGATAACATTGTACCAATGACTACATTGCATCCGGTACAACGAAAAATAAGTTAATCTTTATACTGGGCTGCAAGGTGAAATTTAGGAGGAAAAACGATGTGGTGTCCAAAGTGTAAAACTGAATATCGTGATGGTATAACAGTATGTGCAGATTGTGGAAGTGAACTTGTTGAAGGTACAGCAGATGATTTTGATGTTATTGAAATCTGTGATCTTAAAGACGAGGAAATGGCTGAAAATTTTATTGAATATCTTGAGTATTCAAAAATTGAAAATGCCAAAAAGGTTATAAAAGATGGTGTTGCGATTGTAACGGTGCCATCAAGATATGAAAAGCAGGTTGAGAAGCTTTTTAAAGGCTATCAGCTTGCATTAGAGGAAGAAAAAGAGAAAAAGGAAGAAGAGGCAAGAAAGCTGGAAAAAGAAGAAATTTCAGATGATTTAGAGAATGAAAGTGATATTTCTGACGAAACGGCTGAGATCTCAACGTCTGAGGAAAATGCAGAGATTGAGGAAGAAAAAAAGTCTCTTGACGATGAAAAAACGGATGCCTGGGATATAGAAAAAGATGAAAGTGAAGCTGATGAAAAACTCGTTGAAGAAGATGATTTGCATGACAATGTAATTACTGATGATGAGATAGAAGAGGATACGGCTGATATACTCTACACACCGTCAAAGGCATATGTAAAGAAAGAGGACGAGTATAAAGACGTTAAGTTTTCCGGATATACATTTGTGGTCTTTGGTGTATTAGGTGCAGTTTATCTTGTACTTTGTAAATTGGATATTATTCCGATTGACTACAATATATTTATCTTTTGTGTACTTGCTGCCATGTTTGCCGGATTTATCATTATGGGACTTGTCTCAGTTATAAAATCAGGTAAGATTAAACTTCAGATACCTGAAGAAGAAATCATGACAGAGAAGATAAACGCATGGCTTGATGAAAACATAACTAAAGACAGAGCAGAAAAGTGGCTTGATGATACAGTGTCAGACGAAGAAAATGACCTTATTATCACAGCACATATACGTTCTATTCTCATAAAAAAATATCCGGATTTAGATGTTGCATTTATAGAGATGCTTACGGAAGAGTTTTTTAACTCACATTTTATTGAAGAAGATAATTAGGGTGAAATAAAAAAAGAGATGATTTGAAAAGCTGAGAGCTTCAAATCATCTCTTTTTAGGAAATAGTATTAAATAAAAATCAGTCTAGGCCAATTATTCATAGGTTGTTTTTATAGTTTTGTACTTATATATTTTTATAATTCTGTAGTTTGACAGTTTTACAACTCTATAGTTCCATAATTTTACAATTCTATACCATTCTCTTTGAGAAGTTCTCTTGCGCTTTCGATTGAGTCCACACCGGTTTTGTTTTTAATAGGTGCAAATTCTTTACGTCTTTCTACCTCAAATGGGAGGCATGTGTCAAGCATGTGTATCATGTCAAGGATAAGTGTTTCAAATTTGTATCCGTTTGGAGTTTCAGGCTTGATAAAATCACCGTTTTCATCCATATAAGGAATTTTCTTTTCAACAATGTGAAGTGGAAGTTCATTGTTGCATATATCCTCAAGTTCAGGCTCATGGAAAAGATAATTGAGAATAACTCCAAAGTTGTATGCAGGTTCGCCATTTTCATCTTTTGTGTTTCTGAGCTCTTCTGTCTGCTCGTAGTATTCAACAATAGATGGTCGTCCATCTTCAAGACACATAACGCCGACTTTTTCATCAGGGTCAGCTTTTCTTACAACTTTTGCACCAACAGTACATTTCTGGTCTATTGTTGCACCTATAAAGCATGGGTCGGCGATTCTTTGAAGAACATTGTCCACTGCAAATACATTGAGCCATTCGATTTTTACTTTGTGAATAATATCTACAATGCCTGCATTTTGCATAGATGAGAACCATCCGCCGTTTCCGTTAGGTGATGTTGCAACTTTGCTTTTTGATTCCATGTATACTTTGCCTTCATAAGTTGCAGCAGGAGCCATGTCCTGTTTGAAAAAGTGAATATATTCAGGATTGTAGGTAAAGTAGTTTTGCTCTTTGAAAAATGTTGTTGTTGCTTCGTGGTTTTTATCGCTTGTCATGACAAAAAGATGAACCCATACACCAGCTTCGTCAACGACGTCAAGAAGATTTCTTATAATCCTCTGGAAGATGTATACAGGTTTTGTGATACCTATGTCATACATTCCTTTAGGATTATCTGAACCAAGACGTGTTCCCATGCCTCCAGCTAAAAGAACTGCACCGACTTTTCCGGCACGGATGGCTTCAAGACCAAGTGATTTGAAGTGTTCTTTTGAATTGTTGATTTCGTCTAAAGTCATAGCTTTTATAGGGGTAATAACACCTCTTTTATCATTGCCTGCTTTTTTAATGATTTTTTCGGTGACAGAAAAATCTGTTTCATCGATTTGCTGTAATAATGCTTTTTTTTCATTCTCAGGTAATTCATCATAATATTTAAGAACATGTAACTGTTCATAGTTTTCAAGTTTCTTTTTTGCGTTTTTAAAATTCATCAAATTTTCGTCCTTTCTCCATGAGTTTAATTTTATTGTAATGCTTTCTGCTGCACTGTGGGAGTGAACAGTAACACTGCAACGATATTATACATAAAATCATGGAACTATGCAATTGACTTATGTAAAGTGTCGGAATATAATTAGAAAGGAATATTTGTGTTCGTAATGTGTGGGTGAACAGCGACAAAAGGATTATTGGTGGATTGGGAAAAGATGGGAGGAAAATAGTTTATGTTCGGAAGAAAGAAGAAAAAACAGGGTACTGATATGACATATTATTATTTGGATGCGCTTAAAAATAAACAGATTCCGATATTGGTGCTTGATCAAAAATGGCATGAACTGTTTCCAGATCACAGAAAAACTGATGAGATAAGGAAACTGGAGCAAAAGCTGCTTGATTTGATAAAACAGCAGGGGCAGTCAACAAATGATTTAAAAGAGTATGAAAAAGCTAAAAAAGTTATTATGGACAATATAGTCAATAACATGACCGACGGATATGAACCTGAAGCGAAAATGAAGCTTAAAAAGCAGGAAGCCAATCAGAAAATGCTTGATGAATTGAACCAAAAAACTTTTGAGGCAGAGGATTTGCAACACAGGCTTCCGGCAGAGATACAGACTGCAAATAAAGAACTGCTTATTGCCTGTATGGATGTTTGTTATAAAGAACTCACAGAGAATACTATCGTTATAGAAGAACTTGATGCATGGATAAATGCAGCGAGAGAAGAACTGAAAAACAGGATTCTGGCAAAACAGGACAGAGAGATGCGAAATACTGAGCTGTATAAATACATGCACAATTTACTTGGTGCAAAAGTAGTGGAAATATTTGATAAAAATAATCATGTATGGAAGGGAAATGTTGAAGAAAACATTTCAAAATAAAAATTATGAGTGAGATTATTGGGATTGGAACAGATGTTATTGAGATAGACAGAGTTATCAGTTATTGTGAAAAGAATAGTTTTTTTAATAAATATTATACAGAGGCAGAACGAAAAATAATTGAAAAAAGAAAAAATCGTGCTGCCACTAATTTTGCCGGAAAGGAAGCTGTAGTCAAAGCTTTTGGAACCGGCTTTTTAAATTGTATGCCAGGAGACATAGAGATACTCAGGGACGATTGCGGAAAACCGTATGTAAATCTTTTAGGCCGTGCGAAGAAATTCGCAGAGGACAGAGGTATTGTTAAAATACATATATCATTAAGCGATACTGACAAAATTGCAACAGCCTTTGTAGTTGCGGAGGGGGAGTAAAAATGAAGTATATAACTGATGCAAAAGAAGCAAAGCAGATAGACAATATTTCGATAAATGAAATAGGGATACCATCACTTGTTTTGATGGAAAGAGCTGCATTAAGTGTTGTTGATGAAATTCAAAAAAAAATTATTGGGAAGTTAAAGTCAATCAGTAAAAGAAACGATGAAATAAAGGTACTTGTGGTCGCCGGTATGGGAAATAATGGCGCTGATGGAGTGGCAGTGGCAAGGATGCTTATGCATAACGGAATAGAGACTGATATAAAGCTTGTTGGGAATATTGAGCATGCCAGTGACGAGATGAGAAAACAACTTGGGATAGCAAAAAAATTGGAAATATCTTTTGTCACGAATATAGAGGATAAGGAATATGATATTATAATAGATGCAATTTTTGGAATTGGTCTGTCAAGAGAAATAACAGGCGGATATAAAGAAATTATTGAAAAAATAAATGAGAGTAAATCATATATTGTATCAGTAGATATTTCTTCGGGAGTTGATGCTTCAAGCGGAAGAATATTGGGCATTGCAGTAAAATCAGACATGACAGTTACATTTGGGACATTAAAAAGAGGAATGATAATGTTTCCGGGGGCGGGATTTTCAGGTGAAATAAAAGTGAGAGACATAGGCTTTCCAGTGGAGGCTGTTGAAAGTGTATCTCCAAAGGCATATACATTTGAACAAAAAGATATTAACGAAATGATGCCGCAGAGAAAAGTAAGGACGAATAAGGGAAATTATGGAAAAGTGCTTGTAATAGCGGGATGCGAGACAATGTGCGGAGCATGTTATTTTAGTGCGGCGGCAGCATACAGAGCCGGGTGTGGTCTTGTGAGAATACTTACCGCAAAGGAAAACCTGCAGGTATTGAAAACGAAACTTCCTGAGGCGATAATCGGAAACTTCCTGAGGCGATAATCGGAAGTTATGATGAAGAGTTTGAAGATGGTATAGATTTTACACCTAAAAAAGAAGTCGAGGAAGCAATAAATTGGGCAGATGTCATTGTAATAGGTCCGGGACTTGGAAAAAGCATGAAAGCAAAAATTCTTGTAAAACGAATATTAAAAGTGACAGACAAGACAGTTGTCATAGATGCGGACGGAATAAACATGCTTGCCGAATTTATAAAAGAAGGAGAGTGTAGTATTGACAGTCTTGGAACGAACTTTATACTCACACCTCATATAAAAGAGATGAGTAGGCTTGCAAATAAAACAACCGACGAGATAAAAAACGACATGTCTTATTTTGTCGCAGCACAGGCATATTGTACGGTTGTTTTAAAGGATGCAAGGACAGTTGTCGGCGAGGGAAGGGATGTTGAGGAAAGAAAAATGTATATAAACATGTCAGGAAACAATGCGCTTGCAACAGGTGGTTCGGGAGATGTATTAAGCGGAATTATAGCCGGTATAGCAGCTCAGGACAGAGAAAAGAAGCCGTCACTTGCAGCCGCACTGGGAGTGTATATTCATGGCTTGACAGCGGAAAGATATACTGAGACAAAAAGCAGATACAGCATGACAGCATCAGACATTATAGATATGTTACCGCAGGTTATGCCTGAATAAGAATTAAAAATAAAACAGAACAAAAGGAGGCTCATGGAAATGAGTACTGACAAGATTAAGGAATATTATAGGGTAAAGGCAGAGATAAACCTTGACGCAATACACGAAAATGTAGCAAATGCAAAAGCATTAACAAAGCCCGGCACAAAATTGATGGCTATAATAAAGGCAGATGCATACGGACATGGCGCAGTTATGGTGGCACATACACTTGAAGATGTGGCAGATGCATACGGCGTGGCAATTCTTGAAGAGGGAATAGAGTTACGACAGTCAGGGATAAATAAGCCGATACTTATACTTGGATATACGCCGGCACCGCTTTATCCTGCAATGATAAAATACGATATAGCGACAGCGGTATTTGAGTATGACATGGCAGAAAAAATGTCAGAAGCGGCAGAAAAAATCGGAAAAAAAGCTAAGGTTCATATAAAGCTTGATACAGGAATGAGCAGAATAGGCTTTAAGCAGGATGATGAAAGCCTTGAAGTGATTAAGAAAATCGCAGAACTTCCAGGAATAGAAATCGAAGGTTGCTTTACGCATTTTGCAACAATGGATGAAAAAGACAAGACAAAAGCCATGAAGCAGTTTGAAAGATATATGGATTTTGTGGAGAGAATAGAAGATGTAGGCATTAAGATACCTGTAAAACATGTATCAAACAGCGCAGGAATTATTGAAAAACAGGAAGTAAACCTCGATATGGTCAGAGACGGAATATGTGTATATGGAATGTATCCTTCTGACGAGGTAGATAAAACAAAGCTTAAACTTACACCTGCGATGGAAATAAAATCTTATGTTTCATTTGTAAAAACACTTGAAGCCGGGGTTGAAATAGGTTATGGCGGAACCTATATTACAACAAAACAAACAACAGTTGCGACAATTCCCGTAGGATATGCAGACGGATATTCAAGAGCATTGTCAAACAGAGGCAGAGTGCTTATAAAGGGAAAAAGTTTTCCTATAATCGGCAGAATATGCATGGATCAGTTTATGGTAGATATAAGTGAACTTCCTGAAATAAAGCAGGGTGATGAAGTTACACTGGTTGGCAGAGGCGGCGATGAGTATATATCAATAGAGGAAGTGGCAGATATGTCATATTCGTTTAATTATGAATTTGTCTGTGATATAGGAAAAAGAATACCGAGAGTATATTATAAAGGCGGAAAGGTAGTTGCAACAAAAGACTTTTATCCAGAGTATTAGTGTACTTTATTACTTGCCTGTTTTTGCGATTACATTATAATAAAAGCCTCGGCATAGTAGAGAAATTATGTTAAAAATTGAAAATCTCCGGCTGGAGTAAAAAAATTCATGCTTTTGAGAGACACATATGTATAAAAACGATAAAGATGGAAAGAAATAACATTACAGGATGCATAAAGAATTACATAAAAGTGCAATTCCGGATTATGAGTGATTGCAGGAGTATTTCTTCTTGACTTTCAGTCGGGAAGCATTCCTTGCTTTCGTTCGGTCAGATCCAATTTATGAGCGATTGCAGGAGTACATCTTCCTGACTTTCAGTTGGGAAGCAACCCTTGCTTTTGCTCGGCCAATTCCAGATTATTGTGATAGGAGCGTGGAAGTTTTGAATATAAAGCGAGGAGATATATATTTTGCAGATTTAAGACCGGTTGTGGGTTCAGAACAGGGGGGAATACGCCCTGTACTTATAATTCAGAATGATATGGGAAATAAACATAGCCCGACTGTAATATGTGCAGCAATAACATCAAGGATGAATAAAGCAAAATTACCGACACATATTGCACTTGAAGTAAACAGATATGATATTATAAAGGATTCAGTTATACTTCTTGAACAGATTAGGACTATAGACAAATCGAGACTGCGTGAAAAAGTCTGCCATTTGGATGACGAAATACTTGAAAGAATAAATCATGCACTGTGCATAAGCCTTGCATTAGAAGAAAGCTGTTTTTATTTACGGAAGTGAGGAAAGAAAAATATATGAAAATAACACTACTGACAGTAGGAAAGATAAAAGAAAAATATTTTACCATGGCAATATCTGAGTATAAAAAGAGACTAAGCAGATATTGCAAACTTGAGATAATAGAAGTAGCAGACGAAAAAACACCAGACAACGCCAGTGAGCATGAGGAAGACCTAATCAGAGCAAAAGAGGGCGATAGACTGGCAAAATATATAAAAGACGGGGCTTATGTCATATCACTTGCGATAAACGGAAAACAGTATTCGTCGGAGGAATTTGCAGATAAGATAGACAAGCTCGGCATAAACGGAGTAAGTCATATTATTTTTATAATCGGGGGTTCGATAGGCATTGATAAAGACATTCTTAAAAATTCAAATGAACTGTTAAGTTTCTCAAAAATGACTTTCCCACATCAGCTTATGAGAGTGGTGCTGTTGGAACAGATTTATAGGGCGTATAGGATAAATGCGGGTGAACCATACCACAAATGACCGAGCTATATGAGCGAGGGATGCTTCTTGCCGAAGGGCAAGAAGATGAAGATAAGAAAAAGTTAAATAACTCGAAATATAGAGGAGATTATCATGATTGGCGATATTGTAAAAGTAGTGGTTGATAGACCGCTTGGAAGTTATCATCCTGAGCACAAGGATATGTATTATCCAATCAATTATGGATATATTGAAGGGATAATTGCTCCAGATGGAGAAGAACAAGATGCATATATTATAGGTGTAGATAAACCTGTAAAGGAATTTGTTGGTAGAATTATTGCAATAATTCATCGTAATGACGATGTAGAGGAAAAATGGGTTGTTGCACCACATAATTTGTTGTTTACGAAAGAACAAATATGGGAAAAAGTAATGTTTACAGAACAATATTTTAATTCTGAAATAATAATATAAATTGAAATTTTTGAAACTGAAAAATAGTATTTTATGAGGAGAATTGTGTGGAAGCGTTGCCCTATCGTATTATATTTGAGCAACTTCACAATGGACATCCTTGGAATGCACTGGAGAATGATGAATTTCTTATGAAATTGAGAGCTGTGGCGAAGAATAAGAAAGGTTCATTATATCCAACGACAGCCGGACTTCTGTTCTTTGGAGAAGCATACCACATAACGGATGTTTTTCCTAATTACTTTTTAGATTATCGGGAAGAAAAAGTCATGAAAGCATCTCAACGCAAGAAACAATGGAATTGTGTGAATATAAAACACGAGCAGGCGCACGTAGGTTACCGGATACAATTAAAGGATTATCGGATACTTACTGGATACTGGTAGCTATTATTGCTCACCTATTGGATATTTATTATCACACAGATTTAATGCAAGGATTATTGACTTAGTTTTTGATGATGCTATGATGGCCATTAATGATTCACAATTTTGTATCGACTTGGATGACGGCGTGAAGAAAAACTATGCAATTTTCAAAGAGGTTTTGGCTAAAATAAAGTAAAGGAGGGCTTGCGTATGATAGTAGATGAGAAGATTAAAAATTCCAATGAGCTTGAGTTTGCCGTATTTTGCATTGAAAATGTTGCAGCAAAGCTGGGCGTGAATGCAGAGCGTGTCTATCAGGCATTTACCGAAAAGAGCGATATTCTGAACGGTTATATTGTGCCTGAATATGAAGTGCTGCATACCCAGAGCCGAGAATATATCGTAGATGACCTCATTGATGTGATAAAGGAAAGGGGTGTGGAAGTATGATTCTCTATCATGGTTCTTTTTTAGAGATTGCACGGCCGGATTTGATTCATTCCCGCCCTAACGTAGACTTTGGGCGTGGCTTTTATGTCACAACTTTGTACGAGCAGGCTGCAAAGTGGTGTGGTAAATTCAAACGCCGAGGAAAAGACGGCATTATTTCAAAATATGAATATGATGAGAGCCGAGAAGATGAACTGAAAGTTTTGAAATTTGACTTCTATTCTGAGGAATGGCTTGATTTTATTCTGAATTGCCGCAGTGGAAAAGATATGACTGATTATGACATTGTACTTGGTGGTGTTGCTAATGATAAGGTGTTTAATACCGTAGAACTGTTTTTTGACGGACTTATTGATAAAGCAGAAGCAATCAATCGATTGCGTTATGAAAAGCCGAATCTGCAAATTTGTTTTCGTACAGAAAAAGCATTGTCTTTGTTGCATTTTGAAGGGAGTGAAACACTATGACAGCGAATCCGATTTTGCTTCAGAAAAAGTATAGCCGTGTCATTGAGTGCTTTGCCAAACAGCAGGGACTCTCACTGGATGCGGCATTGGATTTCTTTTATCATTCCGAAGTTTATCAGCTGATACGGGACGGGGTATCGGATATGCACTGCATGAGTGACGCATATTTGGCAGATGAACTGGAACAGGAATATAGTAAGAATATGGAATAATACAAATCGGTGTTTATGGAGGATTACAAAATGGCAAGAGCAAAATATCAAGTATTAGTTATTCCGTATCATGTCGAAAAGGAAAATATAAAATATTGTATTTTTAAAAGAAGTGATATGGATGCTTGGCAATTTATAGCTGGTGGTGGGGAAAATGAAGATGAGACTGTAATAATTTCAGCAAAACGAGAAGCCTATGAAGAGGCTAATATAGATAAGGATTGTAAATATGTTTCTCTCGATACTCAAAGTAGCATACCAACATACTGCTTTAAAGAAGCGAGACAAATATGGGGGAAAGATTGTTTGGTTATTCCAGAATATTCATTTGCTGTTATGATAGATAACACAATTCTAAATTTGTCTCATGAACATACAGAATATGACTGGGTTGATTATGAAACTGCAATAAAAAGACTTAGATACGATAGTAATAAGACCGCATTATGGGAACTAGATAATAAAATTAAATTAGGAATATTATGATAAACAAATACCAATTTGACAATTGTGTTAAGGAGAAGATAAAAGATGGAAGTAAAGTTTTATGATAAGGTTAATGATAATCTATTGAAGTTTGCTGTGATTATTTCTAAAGCAAATGGTAAATGGGTATTCTGTAAACATAAGGAAAGAGATACATATGAAGTGCCAGGAGGTCATAGGGAAGACGGTGAGTCAATAGATATGACTGCCAGAAGAGAGTTACAAGAAGAAACAGGAGCAATTGATTTTTCCATAGAACATGTATGTGTCTATTCAGTTATTGGCAAGAACCGTGTAAATGCTACGGGAGAAGAAACATATGGAATGCTATATTTTGCGGATATAACAAAGTTTGAAACTGAGTTACATAGTGAGATGGAAAAAGTTGTCTTATTTGATGAGTTACCAACTGAATGGACATATCCTCTTATTCAACCACTATTGATTGAGGAATATGAAAGACGAATTTAATCGTAAATCGTAATGGCATTTATATCAAATACCTTAAATATTATTGCGATAGTGGCACAAAAAGATAATAATGAGAAATATAAGAAGATGAGGAAAAGATTTAGAACAATCGGAATTTGTGGAGAGATTTCTTGAACTTTC